>SVEF01000025.1 GCA_015057585.1 Lachnospiraceae bacterium
GAGGTGCAATACACATGGCTCGTATTAGTGGTGTAGACTTACCAAGAGAGAAACGTGTAGAAATCGGACTTACTTACATCTACGGTATCGGTAGAGTAACGTCCAATCGTATTCTTGCTCAGGCAAACGTTAATCCTGACACTCGTGTTAGAGATTTAACTGACGAAGAAGTAGCAAGAATCCGTGATGTAATTGATGAAACTGTAACTGTAGAAGGTGATTTAAGAAGAGAAATCGCTCTGAACATTAAGAGACTTCAGGAAATCGGTTGCTACCGTGGTATCCGTCATCGTAAGGGTCTCCCTGTTCGTGGTCAGAAGACTAAGACAAACGCCAGAACACGTAAGGGACCGAAGAGAACGGTTGCTAACAAGAAGAAATAATAAATAGGAGGTTTCGAAATGGCTAAGAAAGTTGCAGCAAAGAAAACAACTAAGAAGCATGTAAAGAAGAATGTCGGCCATGGACAGGCACACATTCAGTCTTCTTTCAATAATACAATTGTAACACTGACAGACGCCGAAGGTAATGCTCTTTCCTGGGCAAGTGCCGGCGGTTTAGGATTTAGAGGATCCAGAAAGTCCACTCCTTACGCTGCTCAGATGGCAGCTGAGACAGCAGCAAAGGCTGCTCTTCCACACAACTTAAAGTCCGTTGACGTTATGGTTAAGGGACCGGGTTCCGGTAGAGAAGCAGCAATCCGTGCCCTTCAGGCATGCGGTATCGAAGTAACAAGCATTAAGGACGTTACTCCAGTACCTCACAACGGATGTAGACCACCAAAGCGTAGAAGAGTCTAATTAAGGAGGTAAATGAATCATGGCTAGAGATATGGGTCCAGTTTTAAAGAGATGTAGATCCCTCGGCATTGAACCACAGGTTCTCGGTATCGACAAGAAGTCCAACAGAACCAATGCCAGAGCAGGTAAGAAGGTAAGCGAATATGGCTTACAGTTAAGAGAAAAGCAGAAAGCAAAGTTCATCTACGGCGTATTGGAAAAGCCTTTCCGTAACAACTTTGCTAAGGCTCAGAAGATCAAGGAAGGTACTACCGGTGATAACATGTTAGTTCTCCTTGAGTTAAGACTTGATAATGTTATGTTCCGTCTTGGTTACGGAAGAACCAGAAAGGAAGCTAGACAGATTGTTGACCACAAGCACGTATTAGTAAACGGCAAGTGCGTAAACATTCCTTCCTATCAGGTAAAGGCTGGCGACGTGATTGCTATCAGCGAAAAGGCTAAGAGCAAGGGCGCACAGAGATATAAGGATATCTTAGAAGTAACAGAAGGAAGAACAGTTCCATCCTGGTTAGAAGCTGATCACGAGAATCTTACAGGTACCGTTAAGGAAATTCCTACCAGAGAAGTAATTGATGTTCCTGTAAACCCAACACTTATCGTCGAGTTATATTCCAAATAATATAATGCTGCCAGGAATCAATATCGTGAAATTTATTTGCGAATATTGTACTGTTGCCCAAAAAAGGAGGGTCCGCTTTGTTTGATTTTGATTTTAAACCGGCAAAAATAGAGATTGCTGAAATATCTGAAGATAAAAAATATGGTCGTTTTGTTGTAGAACCACTGGAAAGAGGATACGGCACAACGTTAGGAAATTCTTTAAGAAGAATTATGCTTTCTTCTTTACCGGGTGCTGCTGTCAGTCAGGTTAAGATTGATGGTGTAGTACATGAATTCAGTGGAATTCCGGGCGTTAAGGAAGATGTGACTGAGATTATCATGAACATCAAGAGCCTGGCTATCAAGAACACAAGCGAGACAAATGAGCCTAAAACAGCGTATATTGAGTTTGAGGGCGAAGGCGTAGTAACTGCAGCTGATATTAAGGCTGATCCGGACATTGAAATTATCAATCAGGATCAGGTGATTGCAACATTAAACGGTGGCGCTGATTCCAAGCTTTACATGGAACTCATCATTACCAATGGTAGAGGTTATGCAAGCGCAGATAAGAATAAGAACGATGAACTCCCAATCGGAGTAATCGCTGTGGATTCTATCTACACACCGGTTGAACGTGTAAATCTGACTGTAGAAAATACACGTGTTGGTCAGATTACGGACTTCGATAAGCTGACTTTGGATGTATATACAAAGGGTACACTTGCTCCGGATGAGGCGGTTAGCCTTGCAGCAAAGGTACTTAGTGCACATTTGGATTCTTTCATTAACTTATCCGAAAATGCGCAGAGAGTGGAAGTGATTGCGGCTAAGGAAGATGAAGGAAAAGAAAAGGTTCTTGAAATGAGCATTGATGAGCTCGAACTTTCCGTTCGTTCTTATAACTGCTTAAAGAGAGCCGGCATCAATACGGTAGAAGAATTGACAAACAGAACTCCGGAAGACATGATGAAGGTACGTAACCTTGGTAAGAAGTCTTTAGAGGAAGTACTGAGTAAATTAAAAGAACTCGGATTAGAATTAAATCCGAGCGAAGATTAGTAGGAGGTAAGACAATGGCAGGCTATAGAAAACTTGGCAGAACTTCCAGCCAGAGAAAAGCATTGTTAAGAAACCAGGTAACAAACCTGTTATATCACGGCAAGATTGTTACTACAGAGTCTAAGGCAAAAGAGATTCGTAGTATCGCTGAGCATATGATTACTTTAGCAGTGAAGGAAAAGGACAACTTTGAAACTGTTACTGTAAAGACTAAGGTTGCTCGTAAGGACAAAGACGGCAAGAGAGTAAAGGAAGTTGTAGATGGTAAGAAGGTTACCGTTTTCGACGAAGTTGAAAAGGAAATCAAGAAGGATTCCGCTTCCAGACTCCACGCTAGAAAGCAGATGGCTAAGTTCTTATACGACGTAACAGAAGTTCCTGCAGAAGCTGCTGGAAAGAAGAAGAACACAAAGAAGGTTGATATGACTGATAAGTTATTCAACGAAATCGCACCTAAGTATGCTGGACGTAACGGTGGTTACACAAGAATCGTTAAGATTGGTCAGCGTAAGGGCGATGCTGCTATGGAAGTTATCATTGAGTTAATCTAATCGTAACTTTGTAGTGGGATTAAGTTAATAGATTTTGGACACCCGGCAGGTTTTGGCTTGCCGGGTTTTCTGTTTTAGCAAGAGGAGTGGTCTGCCCGACCGGCACTTCTTGTTAGCGCGGTGGCATATCCCCGGAAAAACACAGCTACCACACTCGCACGACTTGCTGATGCTGCATTCTTTTATCGGCAGTCATGAGCAGAAGAACCAAGTCCGAAACTTGCGGTCGGAAGGTAGAGGTATATATAAGAGGATGATACGAAGAAAGTGCGAAAGCACTTTTACGAAAAGGAGGTAGTCGCCTCTGGAAAACTTGAGTTTTCCGAGGGCGACCACTGCCTTTTCTAAAATCGCGTCCTACGGACGCTTTTCGTATCATCCTCTTTTGCATGTTTCCTTCTTCCGACCGCTTCAGACAGTCGGCTCTTGGTTCTTCTATTTCTGCCTGCTTAAAAGAATGTACCATCAGAGTCGTGCGGTATGGTCCTGTATGCTTTTCCGGGGATATGCCACCGCTAAAGAAGGCCCGGTCCGGGCGGGCGTCACTTCTCACAGCCCCACATCGTCATGTTGCGAAAGCAATATGACGATGTAGGGCAAAATTCACAAAAATCGTGCTTGATTTTCTACATGTCAAAGTATTGTCTGTTATATAAAGTTTGTTATATAATATTTATATCTAAGGTTCTGATGGTAAAGTCATAGGCGGATTTGCCGAGTTTCCCTAATTACATGTGCTAATTAACGGAATAATTGTATTGACAAAGTAGTACTAAATACGATACTATAAGGAGGAGATATAGAAAGTGGCAAGTGTGGAGAAGATAGTTGAGAAGATGCACTATCAGCCTCATGGGATTCGAATGGAAGAGGCAGATAAAGTATTGAAGGTTTATGGGGATGAATGTGTGAGACAAAAAGGAAGTCATAGGCAGTATTTAAACAGAGAAAAGGGAGATTTAATTACAATTAAGCAGGACACAACATTGAAGAAGGTGTATGTAGTGGATATATTAAACCGAATTGGAAGGTAGTCAGGAGGTCATTATGGAAGCAAAGGATTATATGAAGTTGCCTTACACAAGACTGGTTCAAGAGATACAGGACGAAAGCGGTCATTACTTTTATGGAAGAATCTTGGAGTTGGATGGCTGCCAAAGTACAGGCGATACACTGGAGGAGTTGTATGAAAATCTGAATGAGGCAATGGAAGGGTATTTGGAAACGAAACTGGAATATGGTTTGCCGGTTCCTACACCGGAAAGGGTAGGAGACTATAGTGGTAAATTTGTAGTACGATTACCAAAATCGTTACATCAACGTTTAGCAATTGAGGCGAAAAATGAGGGAGTCAGTTTGAATCAGTTGGCATTGTATAAATTGGCGTTGTAAAAGGTACTTTTAAAATAGTTTTAGGAAAAGGAAGAAAACCTTCGGCTGAAGAGTAAATTATCTTTGCCGAAGGTTCTTTTTTATATGGTTTCCAGAAAATGAAGCAGTGCTTTAAATTGTTCCGGGGTAAGTTTACTGCTTAGGGGTTATTGTGTAGCGAATGATATCGCCGGGGGAACAATTTAGCACATAACAGATGCGAGCAAGTACATCGGAATCAATTTTTTCTACGTGACCATGATACCATTTGTTAATGACTTCGAATCTGGTATCTATGGCCCGGGCAAGAGCATTTCTTGAGATACCACGTTCTTCCATAATGTCTTTTAAACATATTTCAATCTGACCATATTCGTTGAATGTATAAAGCTTGTTTTCCATATTCGTATCACCTCAAATATATACTATATAAAAAGTAAGTTCTTGACGAATCCTATATTTATAGCTACTATATACATAGTAATATCGAAAAAATCAGACAAATGATTTTTGAGAGTAATAAGTGAGTCTATATTCCAAAGATTATGCGTGAAAATAAGAGAGTGAGAGAAAAACTAAAAAGAAAAAAGTGAGAAAATCAAATGTATAAAGCATCTTTGCTTGATAGAAGGATTATAGGGCGATGTTAAAGAGAAAATTACGGTTTTTGAAAAACTATATCACGTTAAGCCAAAGGGATTTGGAACTTTATTTGCGTATGTACCGGATAGAAAAATATGCAGATATAGAAAAAACAAAAATTTCGTGGTGGAGAGCACCGATGCACTATCTTTTGATAGGGGCACTGATTTTAATTCGATTGTTTGCAAAGCGGGAAGTAAAGGTGATTTCGGATAAACGGATTTCGACGAATAAGCCTGTTATTTATGCGTGTACACATATTGGCGCACACGATGTTGAAGCTGCATTTGAAGCAATCAAAAAGCCTTGCTATCTGTTCATGGCTGATGCAAGAGAAATCTATCGTACACTTGACGGTATTATGCTGTATTTAAATGGTGTATTTTTTTTCGATACGAAAGATAAACAAGACAAACAGGTAGCAAAGGCGAGAGCAATTTCTCTGTTAAAGTTCGGCGGAAGTATGATTATTTATCCGGAAGGAGCATGGAATATTACAGAGAACGAAATTGTTATGCCGCTTTATGCAGGTACCGCAGAAATGGCAATCTGGACAGGTGCCGAAATTGTACCAATGGCAATCGAACGGTATGGAGAGCGGTATGTGGTGGCAATAGGAAAGAACTTATCGACAGAAGGTTTAAATGTTGATGATAAATATCAGTTGACGAATCTACTTCGGGACACACTGGCAGATTTAAAATGGATAATTTGGGAAAATGAAGGAATTCATGCGCGAAAGGATTTCCCGGAAAACTATTCCGAGTGGTTTTTAAATGATGTGATGCACTGTGAGGCGGCGACCTACACCTTAGAGGACGTGCTTGCAACCAGATTTCGAACAAAAGAAATGAAAGAACTGGAAGAAGTGCGACAGCATTTAGATCAAATAGTACCAAGGAAAGAGAATGCTTTTTTGTGGAGGAGATGTTGATGCAACAGAAGTTAAAACGTTATAAATTATCAAGTTTATATATTTTTTTCTGTAGCTTAATTTCTCCCATTTATATGCGTATTGTGCCGATGGTACGTCGCTACAACTTGGAAGCGTTTCAGTGTCACGATATTCCAAAAGGTCAAGTCATCTTTGCGGTGAATCATTCCAATATCCATGACATTCCAATGATGTGGTCAATATTAAAGAGACATGTGTTTGTTTTGGCGGGAGATGAACCACGCGGTGATTCGAACGGTATTGCGTTATCTGTGAATGGTGTAATATGGGTAAAACGAGACCAACGGGAAAGTAAAAATGATGCTAAGAAAAACATGTTTAAACTTTTGAAAAAAGGGAAAAGTCTTTTGATTTTCCCTGAAGCAACATGGAATCTGACATCAGAAAAGCCGATGTTGCCATTACATTGGGGGATTATTGAACTGGCACAGAAGTCAAGTTGTCCGATCGTTCCAATTACACTTGAATATACCGGGAAAAAGAGTTGTCGATACAGTGTAGGTAAGGCTATTTACACTTCCGACAAAGATGATAAAGCAGAAATGATAACAAAACTACGGGATGAGATGGCAACCATGCGTTGGTCTGCATGGGAGACATTTGCACAGGATAAACGTGAAAATATAACAATAGAAGACTTTTATGTGTATACAAAAGAGCGACTTGAGGAGTATCCAAAGCTTGATGTGGAGTTCGAAAAAACAACGATACTACATAGGAACGGTTAAGAGTGCTAACGGTGACGTAAGCACACGAAAGAAAATATGTAAAGGTATTACAAGGAGGAAAGGGTAATGGAAACAAAGTTAACCGGCTATCCATCGATAGATAAGCCGTGGCTGAAGTACTATAGTGAGGAAGCGATAAAAAAGCAGTTAAAACCAAATACAATATTTGGACATCTGTGGGAAAATAATAAGGAGCATTTGGAAGATGTTGCTCTTGTATACTTTGAACGTAAGATTACATATCGAAAAATGTTCGATATGATAGAGCAATGTAAGAATAGTCTGCTTGCATTGGGAATTAAGCGGGGAGATATCGTTACTATTCAAACATTGACGATGCCTCAGACGGTTGTTTTGATATATGCGCTCAGTCGAATTGGTGCAGTAGCTAATCTAATTTATGTGACCAATAGTGAGGAAGAAGTGAATAAGATTTTAAAAGGGACAAATTCTCGGGCGTATTTTGTTGTTGATAGTATTTATGAAAAATTTTCTGATGTATTGAAAGATACTAGTGTGAAAGATGTAGTGCTGTTTTCCATTGATACTGAGATGGATTTCCTGACGAGAACATTGTATCGGTTAAGCAGAAAAAAGAAACAGCCAAGAGATTGTGGAAAAGTTTCAACTTGGAATACATTCATGCAAAAAGAATTACATGATAAAAAAGCGGATGTAACGGATGACAGCTTGCCGGTTGCTATGGTATATACGGGCGGAACTACCGGAACTTCCAAGGCGGTAGTATTAACAAACAGAAGTATTAATGAACTTGTATTTCAGTATGAAAAATCTGACATGGGATTTGTAAGGCAGCATATTTTTATGGACAGTTTACCTCCGTTTATTGCATTTGGAATAACGGTTAGCTTGCATTTACCTCTCTGTATGGGTGTAAAAACAGTGCTTATTCCAGATCCTTCCCCTATGAATCAGGGAGATATGTTCGTAAAGTACAAACCAAATTATTATGTGACGGGGCCTATTCAGTTAGAAGCGATAATGGGACATCCTAAAGCAGAAAAAATGGATTTTTCATTTCTGAAAATTTTGGCTACCGGCGGAGAGGCGCTTCCGGCTAGTACTGAAAAAGGTATTAACGATTTTCTGGACACACATGGGTGTAGTACTCATGTTTTTCAAGGCTATGGTATGTCAGAATTAGCTGCAACTGTTTGTACAGGAAGTGCAACCCTACAGCGTTTTGGAACGGTTGGGATTCCCCTTCCCAACACTAACGTAAAAATTGTTGAAATCGAAACAGAAGATGAAGTTATGTGTGGCAAACAAGGAGAAGTATGTATTTATGCACCGTCTGTTATGGCTGGGTATTTTAATAATCCTGATGAGACAAATGCTATTTTACGACAACACAAAGATGGTCAGCTATGGATACACACCGGAGATATTGGAGTAATGGATGAAGATGGGTTCTTGACAATTATCGGACGAATTAAGCGAATGATTAATATCCTTGAAGGATGTTTATATCATAAAGTATTTCCTAAATTATTGGAAGAACAGTTAGAAAATATCCCGGGAGTACAAGCAGTTTCTATTGTAGGAAGTGGCGGGTTACCTGATACACAAAAATTAGTTGCTTTTATTGTTTCTGATGCAGATAAAGAAAATTTGAAAAAAGAGATTCGAAAATTTGTATCGGAAAATTTTAAATCGTATGAACAACCGGCAGAATATCGATTTATAGACAGACTCCCAAGGACAACCATCGGTAAAGTCGACTACCGTGCCCTGGAGCAGGAGGCTCAGAATGTACAATAAATGTCTGGAATATTTACTGGATTACCGCCCGGAAAAAACAGTATCTAAATTTGGCAGCAGGATGCGGAAACTGATTTATCCCATTGCTCGTCTTGCAATGCCGTTCATGCTTCCAACGAAATTGGAAATAATCAGAAGTGCAAAAATGCCTAACAGGCCAGTCATATTTGCATCTACCCACGGATTCAAGGAAGATATAAATGATGCAATGATGATTGCCGGAAGACAGGCATACATACTAATTGGAAGTCTGACGCAGATTTTTAAATCCGTGGACGGATATGCAGCATGGCTTGTCGGAACCGTCCTGGTTGACCGCATGGATAAGGAAAGCAGAGTAGCTTCGAAAGAAAAAATGATACGTGCGCTTGAACTGGGAAGCAGTATAATCATCTTTCCGGAAGGTACATGGAACAAGTCGCCCAATCAGATGGTAAGCGGTCTGTTTCCGGGCATATATGACATAGCAAAAGCAACCGGTGCAGTGGTAGCCCCGATAGCAACCCACAGGGAAGGCAAAAAAGTATATGGTATTTTGGAAGAGGCGTTTGATATTACTGCGTACGACCGGGCGGAAGGAATGGAAATTCTCAAAGAGAAGATGGGAACCATGCGTTGGGAACTTATGGAGAAGTATTCCAGGGCAAAGAGAACGGAATTCCCATACGGAGAGGAAGCAGAACGATATTGGAAGAAGTACATAGACGATTTGATGGCTGAGGTGGAGTTTTATGACTATGACATTGAACTGCATACCAAGTATGTGGATAAAAGCGTTACTTCGCCGAAAGAGGCATTTGCGTATATGGAAAAATTAAAGGTAAAGAAGGAAACTGCATTTTTATTTGGAAAAAACAGATAGGGGGACTGAGTATGACAAAGGAATTAACCGGCTATCCATCGAAAGATAAGCCGTGGCTGAAATATTACAGTGAAGAGGCGATACATGCGCCTTTGCCAGAGTGTACAATGTATGAATTGCTTTGGGAAAGTAACAAGAATCATCTTGAGGATATTGCAATAAATTATTACGGGCGAAAAATTTCATATGGGCAGATGTTTGACAAAATAGAAGAAACAGCAAAAGCATTCTCTGCTTTGGGAGTTGAAAAAGGTGAAATTGTTGTGGTGTGTACTGTTAATGCTCCAGAAATGGTGTATGTATTATATGCATTAAATCGTTTAGGGGCTATCGTTAATATGGTTGATCCTAGAACTAATCCAGATGGAATTCATGAATATATTCTTGAATCAAATGCACGATTTGTGTTGACTATTAATCTTGCGTATTCGGTTATAGTTAAAGCAGCAAAGAATACATCTGTTGATAAAATTATTGTGTTATCTCCAGCAGACAGTTTGCCACCGATAGCTAAAATGTTATACTGTGTGAAGTCCAAGGCTCCTAAATTAGGGGAAAAGACTTTGGTATGGAAAGCATTTATGGCATTGGGGAAGAACGAAATCCCACAATATGCCCCTTACGATAAAAGTGCCTGTTCAGTTATGGCACATACAGGTGGTACTACAGGTTCACCTAAAGGCGTTATGCTATCAAATGATAATGTTAATGCAATGACACATGGCTATAGATATTTGGGAATTCCTTTTGAGCGAAAACAAAGGTATTTCAATGATTTGCCGCCATTTATCATGTATGGACTTTGTTTAGCTACGCATACAACGTTAACTTATGGATTGGAAGTTATTTTATATCCTACATTCGACTCTAAAGATTTCCCAAAACAGTTTGCGAAATATAGACCACATCATTTTTCAGCGTTAGTTGACCACTTAAAATATTTGATAATGGATGAGGCCACAAAAGATATAGACCTTACTAATTTTATTACGGCGGCAGTAGGCGGCGATTCTGTTAGCTGTGAACTCGAACAAGAAGTAAATAAATATTTGCGTGCTCATAATTGTAAATATGAAATGGTAAAAGGTTATGGTATGACCGAATTGGCGGCTACTGCGGTGACTTCTTTTAATGGAGCAAATGCTGTTGGAAGTGTAGGTGTGCCGCTTGTTGCAAACAATATAAAAATCATGGATGTTGATTCAAAACAAGAATTAGGATATGGGCAAACGGGCGAAATTTGGATAAGTGGACCTTCTGTAATGCAGGGGTATTATAAAAAACCTCAAGAAACATCGGAAATAATTCATACCGATGAAAATGGTGTTCGTTGGATATGTACTGGAGACTTAGGGCATATTACGGAAGATGGTTTACTGTTTCATGAAGGTCGTATCCGACGTATATATATGACTGCACATGAAGGACAGCCAGCTAAAATTTTCCCTATGTTGGTTGAAGAAACACTAAGAAAATCTATTTATGTAAGTGAATGTAGCGTTGTGGGTAGAAAACGCAGTAATAGTGATTATTACGAATCAGTAGCGTTTGTTGTATTAAATGATACTATTGAGAGTGACACACGTATTATTGAAGAATTGAAAGAAATATGTGCTAATGATGTGCCTACATACATGGTGCCGGAAGAATATTATATTATTAGTGAGCTTCCGCATACACCTATTGGAAAAATAGATTTCCGTGAACTTGAAAAAAAAGCCCAGATAAGCCATGACTGACATAGTACAGTGAAGAGCATTTATCTCTGATAGTTACGGATACCGAGAGGTAAAATTGATTACAGAGATTTAGAGAAGGAAGCAGTAAAAATCAAGTAGCAAAGATGAAGGAGAACAATCTTATGGAATCAAACTTAACCGGCTATCCATCGATAGATAAGCCGTGGATGAGGTACTACAGTGAGGATGCCCGAAATGCAAAAGTGCCGGAGTGCACCATTTATGAGAGTATTTACAATCATAACAAGGATTATCTACAGGATGTTGCATTGCTCTATTTTGGGAAAAAGATTACATATAAGCAATTATTTGCACAGGTAGAAAAGGTTCAAAAGGCTTTCATGATGCAAGGGGTTAAAGATGGGGATGATGTTGCACTTTGTGTTACGGCAATACCGGAAGCGGTATATGCTATTTTGGCGTTAAATAAGTTAGGAGCAAATGCGTATATGTTGAACCCAACGTTCACAGAGCAGCAATTAACTGAACGGTTAAATGAGACAGATGCAACGGTGATGTTGGTTATGAACGAATTGTATGAGCGTATGGAGAATGTCTTACCTAATACAAAGATAAAACAGGTAATTTCATGTTCAGCAATAAATACGTTGGGTACAATTGCGAAGGTAGTTAAGAAAGTAAAAAAAATAGATAAGACAATTCCGTGGAACAAATTTATTAGTGAAGGAAGAAATGTAAAAAATATTTGCAAAACGGAATATAAGAAAGATGCACCGGCAATTATAGTTTACTCCTCGGGTTCAACAGGAGCAGCCAAAGGAATTCAACTTACTAATTATGGTGTTAATGCAAGTATAGTAGACGGTGGTTTTATTGGGTTTGAATGGAAACGGCAGGATCGTTATTTTTGCGAAGCACCAATATGGGCATCCACCGGAATAAGTGCTACGCTTCTGGTTCCGCTGTATTATGGTATTACAGTTATTTTGGAACCAAAGTATGACTTTGAGTTGTTGTATCAACATATTGAGAAGTATCGCCCGAATTTTATGATTACTGCAACGGGATTATTAGACTATTTAATGCAAAAAAAAGAATACAGCATCGCGTACAGGGAATTTAAATATTTGGTAGTTGGAGGAGAATATGTTACACCTTGTGCGGAACAGAAGTTTAATGAGTGGTTGCAAAGAAATGGAAGTCAGGAAAAACTACATAAAGGGTATGGAATGTGTGAATGTGGTAGTACAGTTACAGCAACCCATTATAATTGCAATAAGAGTGGTTCGGCAGGGATACCTACACCTAATGTTATTGTGGCCGCTTTTGATTTAAAAACAGATAATGAATTAAAATATGGACAACGTGGTGAATTGCGAGTGCTTACTCGAAGTAAGATGCTTGGTTACTATAAGAAAGAAAAAGCAACAAAAGAAAAGTTTTTTGAAGATGAACAAGGGAGAAGATGGGTTCGCACCGGTGATATGGGCTACGTGACAGAAGACGGAAGTGTGTATGTGGATGGCAGAATCAGTTCTTCATATATCAATGAAAATAATGAAACAATTTATTTATTTGACATTGAGCGTGCAATTTTAGATATCGAACAGGTGAGACAGTGTAAGGCTGTTGTTTCGGAAATTGACGGAAGGCGAGTACATGTTGTACATATGAGTTTGGTTGATGATGCAGATGTTGAAAAGACTCTCTCACGGGTTAAAGTTTATTGTACAGAAAAACTTGCTATTAGTCATTTTCCTACACTGGTTAAACTTCATGATTCTGCACTTCCGATAGCATTGTCTCAGAAATTGGACGTTGCGAAAATGGAAAAGGATATAGATGGCTTGATAAGTCTGTAAGAAGTATGGTTACTCGCAGGAATTGCGAAGCTGATGAAAGGTTAAAAAGAAAATGAAACGCTATAAAATGAGAACACCATGTAGAACATAAAAATATGTTACCATATTCACCTACAACATTAATAAAAGATAAAAATAAATTAAGCCGACAAAAGAGCGATTATGTTCAGGTTATTGATAATAAGTTGTGTGGAGTTTGAAAAGGGGACTTCGTGAGGGACTAATATCGAGTATACGTCAGCCGCTATCTAATGGGTAAATTTATGCTTGAACTTGGCATATCGCTTCACAGACAAGCTTCCTCAGACGCTTGTTGGCAAAGTGGATTATCAAGCATCGGAAAAGGAGATGGCATTTTTATTTAATGGCAGATTTTAAGGAGGAAAATACAGATGAAAAATTATGCTATCGTTAGTTTGGCAGTACTACTTCCGTTTTTATTGGTTTGGGTAATAACTCTTTTCTTGTCTTTTAACAAATATAGTCATATAAGCAAACAATTACTTAAAGAGGATTGTATATTAAAGAAAGCGATTGGACGTTCCGGTACATGGTTTATTGCCACTACTTTTTGGATGCTTGTAGAATATATATTTGTTATTGTTCCGTTTGTTGCTAATGCTATTGTGATTTACTTATCATTAAACTTGAATGACAACGAAGAAAGTATATTAGTATACTCAATCGTTTCACTGGCCTTCATTGTATTCGGATATGCGATTAATCCACAACGACATAAAAAGTGCTATCGAAAAGCATATGTTAACCTGGATGATGAAATTAGTAGATATTTATCAACTATTGATTCCAGCACTGCACAGAAAGAACATCTTATAAAAGCTATGCGCGACGGAGAAAATTTTATAGATGATTCATACGATGTTGAATGATAAAGGTGCGAAACACGATGCAGAAAGACAAGGTTTTAACCAGCTATCCATCAATTGATAATCTCCACAAAATTTCTTCTAAAATTTGTGCATCATGTACAGCAGGGAAACTCTTATTTTCGAGTTCTCCCTGCTGTTTTCTTTGTTCTCTGTGCACTTTTCACAAGGAAAGGGTCGTTTTTTCTACAAACACGAAATTGGAAATGCGGTATAATAGAAGTACAAAATATTTTGTCGATTTAGGGAAATGAAATGAACCGGTTCAGATGAAATCCTGCTATAGCAGCCATAAGCGAAAGGCAGATGAAAGGGTTTTAAATGACAGCAGAAAAGGAGAAAAAGAATAAGGCGGACAGCTTTTATAATGCCAAAGGCGAGGTGCTCTTTGGACTTACTAATGATTATATGTTTAAAGCGGTACTGGGAGAAAATCAGGCGGCTTTGAAAGGGTTGATTTGTTCGTTGCTTCATATGACGCCGGAAAAGGTGATAGATGTTGACGTGGTGAATCCCATTGTTCCGGGAGATACGGTGGAGTCAAAGGATATGATATTGGACGTCAAGGTTTGTTTGGACAATCATACCTTGATTAATCTGGAGATGCAGTTGGCGAGACAGAATTTTTGGCCGGAACGTTCACTGGGATATCTTTGCCGGACCTTTGATAATCTGAAGGAAGGGGAAAGCTATTTACAAACAAGGTCAGCAATACACATTGGTTTTATTGACTTTGATTTGTTTGCAGAGGAATCGCCGGAATTTTATGCAACGTATCATCTTGCTAATGATAAGACACATCATATTTACACTAGTAAATTTACACTCTCTGTGGTAAACTTGAAGCGGATAGACGAGGCCACAGAGGAAGATAAGGAACATAAGATAGATTACTGGGCCCGTCTCTTTAAGTCAACTACGTGGGAGGAGATTCAGATGTTAGCCAAGACGAATAACGCAATTGCAGAAGCGGCGCAGACGATGTATCAACTGTCGGATGATGAGATGGTACGTGAGCGTTGTCGTGCGCGTCAGGAGCACTATCGTATTCTCCAGACCTACGAGGAGCAGGTGGAGGAGCAAAAGCGCGAGAACGAGCGAATTGTTCAGACCTACGAGGAGCAGGTAGAGGAGCAAAGACGAGAGAACGAGCGAATTGTTCGGACCTACGAGGAGCAGGTGGAAGAGCAAAAGCGCGAGAACGAGCGAATTGTTCAGACCTACGAGGAGCAGGTGGAAGAGCAAAAGCGAGAGAATGAGCGAATTGTTCAGACCTACGAGGAGCAGGTGGAAGAGCAAAAGCGAGAGAATGAGCGAATTGTTCAGACCTACGAGGAACAGGTGGAAGAGCAAAGACGAGAGAATGAGCGAATTGTTCAGACTTATGAGGAGCAGGTAGAGGAGAAAAAACGCGAAAACGAGCGAATTGTTCAGAACTATAAGGAACAGATAAAAGTCCAAACAGATGAATTACAAGAAAAAGATGCCTTGATTGCAAAGTTGCGGGCACAACTCGAAGAAATAAAAGAAAAGAACTAACAAAAATAAACCCGGCAGGGAAGGTTCCTGATTACAAGGAGACATTCTACTGCCGGTTTTTTATTGAAACATCCACTCCAGCACAGCCGCTGCACCCATCCGCCGCAATCCTCCCTCATCAGTCAGCACAGTTTCACCCCACCGCATCCTTCCGGATTCCAATAAACATCGATACTCCCTGCTATGCTTCGGAAATCTCTTGTACCATTCAGGAAAATGGTTCTTCATATACTTCGCAGCCAGTTCCTCGGCCATACTCTCGTTATTACCATTCGGCGATTTTGTTCCTGATAAAATCACGCCGGGCGGGGTAGCATGCAGCATAACGACGCTTTTGTCCTCACACATGCCAAGGGAGAGCCAGACGTGGTCGGGAGAACTTAAAATGTCTCCTGCCTGCCAATCGGCCACTTGCCCCGCAGGAGTAAATGTGCCACAGCCGCGCATGCTCAGCTCATGCGCAACCCGGCAGGCGGGAAACACATAGCCTTCCCTGCCGCTTTCCGTTTCAAACAAATTATAAATGAGCCAGCCGAGGAAGCCGGAGCAGTCAAGGCCATTATGGATTTGAAAGCGAGTATTCCGGTAATCATAAGAAGCATCCTGCATGGCAGCGAAGGAAGCCCAGGCAGGACTGACACCGAGCGTCCTTGCTTCTGCACCGGCAGCAGTATCTTCTTCATTCCAGCCGCCGCCCCAGACATACATAGTGTTGCATAGAGGCTCTCTGGCAAGAAGAAGGAGTTTTGCAAGAGAAAAGGTAGGAATCATAAGCGTTCTCCGGGACAATTTTTCTTGTATCTGCGTTTATTTTATGCTATATTTATTTAGATAATGAGGTTTTATGCGCCGGAATCGCATAGGGTGCATAGAGAATGCAAAAAATAGGTTTGCGACAGTGTAACCATCGGGGAGAAGATTGGCAAAGGAAAGAATGCAGTTATGGAAATGATTGAAGCAAAAAATTTAGTATATGAATATATTAGGCGTGATGAGGAAGGCAATGTAGAAGGCATTATCCGCGCGGTAGACGGCGTGACCATGGAGGTAAAGCGTGGTGACTTTGTTGCGATTTTAGGGCATAACGGGTCAGGAAAATCGACCATTGCAAAGCAGATTAATGCAATTTTGGAGCCGACGGAGGGAACACTTTTCGTAAACGGAATTGATGTGGCGGAAGAGGAAAATATCTGGGATGTCAGACAGACAGCAGGGATGGTGTTCCAAAATCCGGATAATCAGATTATTGCATCGGTAGTGGAAGAGGACGTAGCATTCGGACCGGAGAATCTGGGAGTGCCAACCGAGGAAATCTGGGAGAGAGTGGCTGAAAGTTTACAGGCGGTTGGTATGACCGAGTACCGCTATCATTCACCGAATAAATTGTCGGGCGGACAGAAGCAGAGAGTGGCGATTGCAGGGATTATGGCGATGAAGCCAAAGTGTATCGTGCTGGATGAGCCAACGGCAATGTTAGACCCGAACGGGCGAAAAGAAGTCATAAAAACACTTCATGAGTTAAACGAAAAGGAACAGGTCACTGTGCTTTTAATTACACATTATATGGATGAAGTTATCCATGCAGATAAAGTAATCGTAATGGATGACGGGAAGGTTGTCATGCAGGGAACCCCACGGGAGGTGTTTTCTAAGGTGGCAGAACTTAAGAAGCACCGCCTGGATGTGCCGCAGGTTACGGAGTTGGCATATGAATTGCAACAGGCAGGAGTGCCGCTTCCGAACGGAATTCTGACGGTAGAGGAATTTACAGAGGCTTTGCTGGCAGTGAAAGGGAAATATTAGAGATGAAGGAATGGCATGGCAGATATCATTGGCTATGTGAGGGAAAAGAGGACAAAAATGGCAATCTATATTGACCACTTAAACTATATTTACAGTGAGGGAACGGCATACGAAAAGCATGCCTTAAAGGACATCTGTCTGGAGATTCCGGACGGACAGTTCATCGGGCTGATTGGGCATACCGGTTCGGGAAAGTCGACGCTGATTCAGCATTTGAACGGATTGGTTAAGCCGTCGAACGGGACGATTTATTATAACGGAAGAGATATTTGGGATGAGGATTTCAGCAGGAAGGAACTTCGCACGAAGGTTGGTCTGGTATTTCAGTATCCGGAGCATCAGTTGTTTGAAACGACGGTGGTAAAGGATGTGGAATTCGGGCCAAAGAATATGAAATTGCCGCAGCTCGAAGTAAACCTGCGTACATTTGAAGCAATCAAGATGGTAGGAATATCGGAGGAACTCTACGATGCATCTCCGTTTGAATTATCGGGTGGACAAAAGCGCCGTGTGGCGATTGCAGGTGTGCTTGCCATGAAACCGGAGGTCTTGATTTTGGATGAACCGACCGCGGGTCTTGACCCAATGGGCCGGGATGAGATTTTGGATCAGGTTGCCAAGATTCAGAAGGAACGGGGCATTACTGTTATTTTGGTTTCCCACAGCATGGAGGATGTGGCAAAGTATGTAGACCGTCTGATTGTAATGGATCACGGCAGTGTGCAGTTTGACGGTACACCAAGGGAAGTGTTCCGCCACTATGAGGAATTAGAAGGAATGGGTCTTGCAGCACCGCAGGTGACTTATGTGATGGAAGAACTGAACCGACGCGGTATGAGTGTGGGTGAAGCGACGACGGTGACTGAAGCGAAAGATGCAATTTTGAGGAGTTTGAAATGATACGAGATATTACCATAGGACAATATTATCCGGCGGATTCTGTTTTGCACCGCCTGGATCCGAGGGTCAAATTGGTGGGGACGCTGGCTTTTTTAATTTCGTTGTTCCTATTTAACAATTTCATAGGGTACGTTGTGGCGGGAGCGTTTCTGGCGACGATGATTAAAATCTCCAAAGTTCCGTTTAAGTTTATCGTCCGCGGTCTGAAAACGATTGTGATTCTGATGCTGTTTACGGTAACGTTCAATCTGTTTTTGACGGACGGACAGATTCTGTGGCAGTGGAGATTCATAAAAATTACGGTTGAGGGTATCGAACTGGCTGTGTTTATGGCACTTCGTCTGACGTTCTTAATCATTGGTTCTTCACTTATGACGTTGACAACGACGCCGAACCAGTTGACGGACGGATTGGAAACCGGACTGGCACCGTTAAAGAAAATCCACATGCCGGTACATGAAATTGCAATGATGATGTCCATCGCTCTCCGGTTTATACCGATTCTTTTGGAGGAAACGGATAAAATTATGAAGGCCCAGCAGGCAAGAGGTGCGGACTTTGAAGAAGGTAAACTGATTGAGCGGGCCAAGGCACTGGTGCCTGTTTTGGTACCACTGTTTGTTTCTGCGTTTCGCCGGGCGAATGACCTTGCAATGGCAATGGAGGCAAGGTGTTACCGCGGTGGTGACGGCAGGACAAGAATGAAACCGTTAAAATATAACCGACAGGATGCAATCGCTTATCTTTGTTTGACAGGCTACCTGGTTTTTGTTGTCGGTATCAGCCGCCTGGCGGAGGTTTTCCTGGCACAGT
This sequence comes from Lachnospiraceae bacterium, assembly GCA_015057585.1. Taxonomy (GTDB): domain Bacteria; phylum Bacillota; class Clostridia; order Lachnospirales; family Lachnospiraceae; genus SIG299. The sequence goes on from SVEF01000025.1 coordinate 18,861, forward strand.
GGCTGGGATAGAGGACTGATTTTAGGAGTAATGAGGACATGAAGCGTATTATGATTGTAGTGGCCTATGAGGGCACAAAGTATTGCGGATGGCAGTCACAACCAAATCAGATTACGGTGGAGGAAGTGATTAACCGGGAATTATCGGCTCTTCTTGGAGAAACGATTCAGGTGATTGGTGCAAGCCGTACCGACTCCGGTGTGCATGCTATGGGAAATGTGGCGGTATTTGATACGAATACCCGGATTCCGGCAGAAAAAATTTGTTATGCGTTAAACCGAAGTCTTCCGGAAGACATTGTTGTGCAGTCTTCGCGCGAGGTGCCGGCAGATTTTCACCCGCGTCATTGTAATAGTTATAAAACGTATGAATATAAAATTTGGAATGCGGACTTTATTCAGCCGTTTAACCGCAAGTATACGCATTTTGTATACCGTGATCTGGATATAGAAGCCATGCAGACCGCAGCAAAGGATTTTCTCGGAACCCATTGCTTTACCAGTTTTTGCTCTACGCATACACAGGTACAGGATCATGTGAGAACGATTAATTCACTGGAAGTGTTAAAGAATGAGCATCTGGTGACCATCCGGATTCGGGGGAACGGATTCCTTTATAACATGGTGCGCATCATTGCGGGGACATTGATTAAAATTGGAATACATGAAATGCCCGCAACTTGTGTATCCTCTATCATAGAGGCGGAAAACAGGGAAGCGGCCGGACCGACAGCTCCGGCACAGGGCCTGATGCTGGTGGGGATTGAATATCCGGATTTAGTATAAAGTACTGCCTCTGAATAAAAGAGACCACGGTTGGGATGAGCCGGAGAGGTTCTCGGAAAGAGGCTGGGATGAAGAATGGACTTTATGTAAAACGGATGCTTTTTGTTTGTGCGATGGCAGGATGTTTTACCGGATTCGGAATAGATGCTTTATTACAGAAGGAAGATGCAAAGGATAACACGCTGATTCGTGAGGAGCACGACAGCGTGTTTTTTTCTGAGGAGATATCGGTGACACCGGTTCCTACAGTGACAGAAAGTCTGACCGGTGCGCCGCCAACGCTACCTACGGAAGTATTGTTACCCGCGCCGACTAAAGTACCGGCCGGAGACCCTACACCGATACCGGCGGATGATCTGTCACAGGTGACAGACATAGTAGTGACGACAGTGCCGTCGAATGGGCCAACAACTGCACCAACGGTTGCACCGACCGGAATACCGACACCGGTGCCCGGCAAAGTGATAACACCCGTGCCGACCAAGGCGCCAACCGGAGAAATGACACCGGTACCGACACAACAACCCACACAAAAACCGGAAGAGGTGTCCGGTGAGACGGATGGGGACAAGCAGGAAGTAATTACGTATCCTGCTGAAATTTTCGGACAGGTGCCGGAAATCGACCGCACGGATGGGACAGTGACCTATTTTGAGTTTGCCATGGATCTTATAGCTTTGGTAGAGACGGAAATACAGCAGAAAAACTTAAATGAAATTTCGCTGTTTACCAAATTTATGATGAAGGCACTGTTTTGCGGAATTAGTATCGAAGATTTGCAGATAAACGACCCGGTTCCAAGACGGCAGGCTGCCCTGGGCATCCATCTGGCAGCGGAGGTGCTGGGAAAAAGCGGAACGATAAAGAGTGCAAAAAATGTGACATTGTATGCAACGGATGTGGGTAATTGTTCAACGGCAGAAAAGAAAGCAGTGATTTATCTTTATGAGATTGGGGTGGCAGAGAGCCGGAACGGACAGTTCTTTTTCCCGGATTCCGACCTGACAGAGAACGAATACGGCGTTTGGATGAAGCATCTGAAGGCGGAATGGCAGTAAAGAGCGGAGAGCAAAAACAATATAATTCCGAGAGGTAAATAAAAGTAATTTTCAAAATGACAATATCGAGGATAAATTCAGACAATTTTAAAAAAGATGAAAAAATATGAAAAAAAGTTGTTGACAGAGCGGTATGCCTTGGATATAATGTAACACGTTGGCGCCAAGTGGCTGAAAACATAGTGTTTATCAGCGTTTGGCAGTAGGAAAGAAACAATATGAGGACTATCCGAGGATAGAAATCATACAGAAGATTATTTAGGAGGAAACGCAATGAAGACTTTTATGGCAAGTCCGGCTACCATTGAAAGAAAATGGTATGTAATCGACGCAGAAGGCCAGACATTAGGACGTCTTGCATCTGAAGTTGCTAAGGTTTTAAGAGGTAAGAACAAGCCGATTTTCACACCACACATTGATACAGGTGATTATGTAATCGTTGTGAATGCTAGCAAGATTAAGGTAACAGGTAAGAAGATGGATCAGAAGATTTACTACAATCACTCTGATTTCCCGGGTGGTATGAGAGAGACCACATTAAAGGAACTTACGGCTAAGGATTCTGCTGAAGTGATTAAGCTTGCAGTTAAGGGAATGCTTCCAAAGGGACCTTTAGGAAGAAGCATGATCAACAAGTTACATGTATACGCTGGTCCAGAGCACACTCATGCAGCTCAGAAGCCAGAAGTATTAGAGATTAAGTTCTAATTACTGAAAGGAGGACAAAACATTGGCTAAGGCAAAAGCAAAAGCAAGATACTACGGCACAGGTAGAAGAAAGAGCAGTGTTGCTAGAGTTTATTTAGTACCTGGTACCGGTAAGGTTACAATCAATAAGAGAGATATGGATGAATATTTCGGATTAGATACATTAAAGCTGATCGTTCGTCAGCCACTCGTTCTCACTGAGACAGCTGAGAAGTATGACGTTATCACAACTGTACGCGGTGGTGGTTTCACAGGTCAGGCTGGTGCTATCAGACATGGTATTTCCAGAGCCCTTTTAGAGGCAGATGCAGATTTACGTCCTGCTCTTAAGAAGGCTGGTTTCTTAACAAGAGACCCAAGAATGAAGGAAAGAAAGAAGTACGGCTTAAAGGCAGCTCGTCGTGCGCCACAGTTCAGCAAGAGATAATCGGAACACAAGATCCCTCCACTATGTGGAGGGATTTTTTTGTTCCGATGACCTCGGTTCCCGAGGCCAATTCCGAGCATAGCATCGGAATTTCCACGCTAAAAACGGTCCACCGGACCGTTTTCTTAACGCATGGACAGTTCAGCAAGAGATAATCGGTTCTCTACGAACAAAATGGATATCAGAAAGCCCGGAGTGCTTGCACTCACGGGCTTTTTTGTGCTAATATAAACTCCAAAGGGAAAAGATAAGGAGAATACACCATGAAAATCAGAGAAATGTTCAAAGAAAAGACCGTGTTTTCATTTGAAGTGTTTCCGCCAAAGAAGACCAGCAGCATCGATACGGTATATCAGATGTTAGAAGAACTGGAAGGCCTGACTCCGGATTTTATCAGTGTGACGTTTAGTGCGGGCGGCAGCGGAAACAGTGGTTTGGCACTGGATATTGCATCAAAAATTAGGGAAGACAATAAGGTGGAGCCGGTGCTTCATCTTCCGTGTATTAACTATTCCAAGGAAGAAATTCTGCATGTGCTTTCTGAATTGGATAAGCGCGGTATTGAGAATATTCTTGCTTTGCGCGGAGATATCAATCCTGACATCCCGCCAAAGAACGAGTTTCGTTATGCCAGTGATTTGATTTCGTTTATTAAGGAACGTGGGGACTATGATATTGCGGGAGCCTGTTATCCGGAGGTGCACATTGAGGCAAAGGACATGGTAGAGGATATCCGCAATTTAAAGAAAAAGGTAGATGCCGGTGTGGACCATCTGATTACGCAGCTCTTTTTTGATAATGAGGCGTTTTATAAGTTTCGTGAAAAGACGCAGATTGCAGGCATTGAGGTGCCGATTGAGGCAGGTATTATGCCGGTGATGAGCAAGAGTCAGATTGAGCGTATGGTAAGCATGTGCGGAGCAAGTTTGCCATCCAAGTTTGTAAAGATTATGCAGCGTTATGAGCACAATCCGGAGGCACTTAGGGATGCGGGAATCGCGTACGCCATTGATCAGATTGTGGATTTGCTTGCAAACGGCGTAGACGGAATCCATCTGTATACGATGAACAATCCGTATGTGGCAAAGAAGATTGCGGGTGCGGTACAGAATCTGTTTTAGGTTGGAACGTATTATAAATCGACACGGTTTGCACAGGGGAGACGAAACTAATTTTTGGAATGATTTGCTGTAAGTTAGTTTAAAACATGACTACAATTGTAGAAAACGAAAGGGGTAGAATATGGGCGAATACAGTCATTTATCCCACGGTTTTTTGCCGGTTTATGACGAAGAGTCCAAAATACTGATTTTGGGGAGTTTTCCTTCGGTGAAGTCAAGAGAACAGGGCTTTTATTATGGTCATCCGCATAACCGTTTCTGGAAAGTAGTAGCAGCGTTGTGTGAAGAACCGGTGCCGAAAACCATAGAGGAAAAGAAAACGATGCTTTTAAAACATCACATTGCCATCTGGGACGTGATTGACAGCTGTGATATTATCGGTTCGAGTGACAGTAGCATTAAAAATGTGGTACCGGCAGATATTGCGGGATTGCTTCAAAAGACAAAGATAGAGCGTATTTTTGCGAATGGGAAAACGACAGAGAAACTTTATAACAAGTATGTAAAAGAGCAGACCGGAAAAAAAATTACGGTACTGCCTTCCACGTCTCCGGCGAATGCGGTTTGTTCCCTTGACAAGCTGGCAGAGGTCTGGAGAGAGGAAATAGGAGATGTAAAATGCCTGAAGTGTTAAGGGTTAACGATAGAATTTCATACATTAAAGCAAGTACAGAACCGTTGTCCTCGGATGTTATTCTGGTGGAAGGGGATGAGTACAGTTACCTCTTTGACGTGGGAAACAATGAAGAAGTGGCGGCCTATTTAGAGCAACTTCCGAAAAAGAAGAAAATTGTGTTGTCGCATTTTCATCAGGACCACATGGGTAATGTCGGAAGAGTATCTTTTGAAGGCATCTATATGGGAGCGGAAACGGAGAAGCACTTGCAAAAATATATTCCTGATTATGCAAAGGAAAGAATGTCAGAATTATGCATGGCAATGGAAAATCTGATGACAGGAGAAAAAGGGGAGCCGAAATACCAGATACCATGGGAGCGGATCCTAATACAGGACGGGGTGACACTCGAAATTTATCCGATTCCCAACAGTCATGCCAAAGGCTCACTGGTATTGATGATCGATGAGATGTATTTGTTTTTGGGAGATTCCCTGTATCCCAAAGTACAGGAAGATCACTATGTATATAATGCCCAACTACTAAAAGAAGAAATTGAACTATTAAAGCGCCTTCCAGCAGAAATGGTATTTTCCAGCCATGAAGCAAGACCGTTAAAGCGAAAGGACGGAGTGGTCCGCTTCCTGGAGCAGATTTATGCGAAACGGGAAAAGGGGGAGCCATATATCAGAGTCAGCCGAGAGAGTGGAGAAGGGTAAAGCAGTTCGCAAAACTTGAAGTTGTAGGGCTTAATAGAAAAGGAAATTAATTATGAAACATAAAGTGTTGTCTATATGTAAATCATTATTATGGTGTTTTGTGGTTTTGTTATTTCCAATTACATCAGGAACATTATCGGCAATTTTAGCATTAGACACTGTTACAACACTATTTTTACAAGGAACTT
>SVEF01000026.1 GCA_015057585.1 Lachnospiraceae bacterium
ATGCAGAGGTTTCCGAAGCAAGAAAGAAACAGTCTATGGAAGCCTTGTCAGAAAAAATGGTTTTATTTTAACTAGATAATATGTATGGAAGAGTCCGTTAGGGCTTTGAGTACATCAAAATATGTGAGAGTACATCAAATGTACATCAATCATAAAGGAATAATACCCAATAATACGCTGTTTGAGTTGTGGCGATAAAGGTCAAAACTTCAATAATACAGAGTAATACGGGATAAAGCGTGAACGCTGTGTGAGTTTGGAAGAACACCATACCATTTTAGCACTTGGCAGCGGGGGCTCCACAAAGTTTAATTTCGCGGGAACAAACCGCTTAGAGCGTGTGGAAAACGTAAAGAGTGTCAAGGATTATGTGGAACGGATTGATGAAATGATAAAGAGGAAGCAGGATTTCCTTACAGAATTTCGGGAATATTTATAGAAAGGGGCTTGGAAAGCCGTGCCGAATGCGAAACAGTGGATTACAAGTATTCTTGAAAAAGTACAGTTGACGGACCTGATGGAGGACGATGTGGTGGACAGCATCTACCACGGAGAATTGGTCGGCATGCTGGTAAAACGGTTGTGTACGCAACTGGGGTATCCGGAAGGGTTTCAGGAACAGATGCTGGTGGCAGCGTACGTACATGATATCGGGAAACTTCGTTTGAGTAAAAATTTATACGGCAGAGACAAAAAGGCATTGCACGTTGAGGAAGTAAAATACATGCGGATGCATACAGAACTCGGCAGGGAAATGCTGGAGCAGTGCGGGTATCCGTCGGAGATTCTGAACGCGGTCTATTATCATCATGAGAATTATGACGGCACGGGATATCCGAAAAACCTGAAGGCGGAGAAAATTCCGTTAGAAGCACGAATCCTCAGGGTATGTGATGTGTTTGCGGCCCTGATATCAGACCGACCGTACCGCAGAGGCTTTGATGTCAATACGGCGATGGAACTGATGATTGAGGATGTCAAAACGTTTGATATGAAAATCTTTCTGGAGTTTATGAATGTATTTCATTCGGAAGGGTTTAAGGAAATCATCGAATTTGCAAATCAAATCAACGAAAATAAGCGTAGTATGGATGAAACAGGTAATTCATAAGACGTTCTTTTCAATATAAACGATAGAAAATCAAACGGCAGTAAGCCGGGAAAGAGGAAGTTATGGCAGAAGCAATGAAGGGTCTTGTAAGGACCCACAGATGTACCGAGGTTTCGAATAAGAACATCGGTGAAACCGTTACCGTTATGGGATGGGTGCAGAAAAGTAGAAATAAGGGCGGCATTATCTTTGTAGATTTAAGGGACCGTTCCGGTATTTTACAGATTATTCTGGAAGAAGCAGACTGCGGCGCAGAAAACTTTGCAAAGGGTGAAAAACTCCGTAGCGAATTTGTAATCGCTGTTGTCGGTGAAGTAACCGCACGTTCCGGTGCAGTAAATGAAAACCTGGTAACAGGTGATATCGAAGTACGCGCAAAGGAACTCCGTATCTTATCCGAGGCAGAGGTGCCTCCGTTCCCAATTGAAGAGGATTCCAAGACAAAGGATGAGTTAAGATTAAAGTACCGTTATCTTGACCTTCGTCGTCCGGATTTACAGAGAAACATGATTTTAAGAAGTAAGGTGGCAACCGCAGCCAGACAGTTCTTGGCAGACGAGGGCTTCCTTGAAATTGAAACCCCGATGTTAACCAAGAGTACACCGGAAGGCGCAAGAGACTATCTTGTACCGAGCCGTGTGCATCCGGGCAACTTTTATGCGCTGCCGCAGTCTCCGCAGATTTTTAAGCAGCTTTTAATGTGCTCCGGTTATGACCGTTATTTCCAGATAGTCAAGTGTTTCCGTGATGAGGACCTGCGTGCCGACAGACAGCCGGAATTCACACAGATTGATATGGAATTGTCCTTCGTAGACGTAGATGATGTTATCTCCGTAAACGAGAGACTGTTAAAGAGAATGTTTGCTGAAATCGGTGTAGATGTTCAACTTCCGATTCAGAGAATGACCTGGCAGGATGCCATGGACCGTTATGGTTCCGATAAGCCGGATACCCGTTTTGGTATGGAACTTAAGAATGTTTCCGACATTGTGGCAAATTGCGGCTTCGGTGTATTTACAGGAGCGCTGGCAAATGGCGGTTCCGTTCGCGGTATCAATGCAAAGGGACAGGCAGCTATGCCAAGAAAGAAGATTGATGCATTGGTTGACTTTGCAAAGACTTACGGTGCAAAGGGTCTTGCTTACCTTGCAATTGAAGAAGACGGAAATTACAAGTCTTCCTTTGCAAAGTTTATGACAGAAGATGAATTAAAGAACTTAGTAGCTGCTATGGAAGGTGAGCCTGGTGACTTACTGTTCTTTGCGGCAGATAAGAATAAAGTGGTTTGGGACGTACTTGGTAACTTACGTCTTGAAATCGCAAGACAGTTAGATATCCTTGACAAGGGACAGTACAACTTCTTATGGGTAACCGAGTTCCCGTTACTTGAGTACTCTGAGGAAGAAAACCGTTATGTGGCAATGCATCACCCATTCACCATGCCGATGGACGAAGACCTTGCACTCCTTGATACCGATCCGGGTAAGGTACGCGCAAAGGCTTACGATATCGTATTAAACGGCTGTGAAATCGGCGGCGGTTCCGTACGTATTTTCCAGAGCGATGTACAGGAGAAGATGTTCTCTGTACTCGGATTTACAAAGGAAGATGCTTATGAACGTTTCGGCTTCCTCTTAAATGCCTTCAAGTATGGTGTTCCGCCTCATGCAGGTCTGGCATACGGTCTTGACCGTCTTATCATGCTGATGGCAAAGTGCGATACCATCCGTGACGTTATTGCATTCCCGAAGGTAAAGGACGCTTCCTGTTTAATGACAGATGCGCCAAACGTCGTAGATGCAAAGCAGCTGGACGAACTTGGAATTGGTATTGTAAAAGTCGAAGAATAATTATAAAAAATTTGTAAAAATTGTTTGACACTTTTTAGAAAGAATGGTATCATAACTCTAGTGTGGTCGTGACATAGTAGCGCGATAGCACGCTAAATTATTATTTATTTCGGAGGAAATACACATGCAGGGTACAGTTAAGTGGTTCAATAACCAGAAGGGCTACGGCTTTATCAGCGATGAAGCAGGTAATGATGTATTCGTACACTACAGCGGAATTCAGACAGAGGGCTTCAAGTCCTTAGAAGAAGGCCAGAAGGTAGAGTTCGAAATTACTGAAGGCGCTAAGGGACCTCAGGCAATCAACGTAGTAAGACTCTAATCAAGAAAGTTTTTCAGTGTACCTTTTTCTACTATATATAAATGCAAATTTGTTATACAGAAAATTGATATATTGTAATACGGGATTGAGAGAAAAACTCACAGTGCAGACTGTGAGTTTTTTTTCGCTCTGCGCCACCCGCGTACCCTTTCTCTACGCACCAAAATATCCACTAAAAAACGCAGCACCACGCTCGCAGGACTTGCTGCCGGTACACTCTTTCACCGGCAGTCATGAGCAGAAGCACCCGGACCGTAAACTCGGCGGTCGGGAGATAAAATTATGGAACAAGAGGATAGAACGAAAAGCGTCCGCAGGACGCGGTTTTTAGAAAAGGCGATAGTCGCTCTCGGACAAACGTGTTTGTCCAGAGACGACCTTCGCCTTTTCGTAAAAGTGCTTCGCACTTTATTCGTTCTATCCTCTTGGAGGCCACAGTTTCTTTACTCCCTCCCGCCTCAGACAACCGGCTCCGGGTGCTTCTATTTCTGCCTACAGGAAAGAGTGTACCGGCAGAGTCGTGCGGCATGGTCCTGAATGTTTTTCGGGGGATATTTAAGCGCTAAGCAAGGTACGCCGGGCGGCGCAGTCAATCAAAACCTTCCGTCTGCACTGTGAGATTTTCTCCTGCCTAACCTCAACGAGCAAACTAGCTGCGATAGCAGCGGAAAAGCAGCGAAGCTGCGGTTTGCGAGTGTAGGTGACAATATGATATTCTTCATGAACTGATAACAACAGGAGAATGCATCCTTTTGATAGCGAAGACTATGAATACTTTGATGGTAAGGTTTGTGGCTGTTAATATAATTTTGGTATAGACAAGACTAACGTATAAAGTTTAATTGATTTACATGATGTAAAGGATTATAATTTATATATCCTATATATAAAGAGCGTTGCAGAAATACTTGATTTAACAGATAAAGTTCAATACACATTGAAGAATTGAGTGCGTGTTTGAGAAACATAAAAGGGCTCATGTAAAATAGAACAGAGCGTAAGGTGAATTTTATGAAAATATGGAAGAATATGAAGTACATATTAACACATCTATTTAAAGCATCTCCATATTATATGGTATTTATGTTATTTAGAAGCGTTTTGATGGTAACTACTAAGGTAATGGAATTACACATTAGCAAAATGGTGATTAATTATCTAATGGATACTTCAAGTATATTTGTAAGACTTGTTGCTTTTTATGGAGTGTATATTTTGCTTGAATATATATTAAATCAGTTGCAGATAGTGATTCGTAACAAGGTGGGAAGTATTAAGGGAATTGACATTTCTAAATATATGAGAAGTATATTGTATAATAAGGTTAAGGAACTGGATTTGTCTTGTTATGAGAATGGGGAATTTTACAATGACTACGAGCGTGCGGTGAGAGAGATTGATACGAGAGTAATACAGATTGTTGATTCATTAGCAAATATGCTTTATTGTTTTCTTACAGTAGTTTTTTTAACAGTGATGAATTTTGATTCAGTCTTCTTATTGATATTAGTAATTAGCGTGGCGCAGCATATTATTTATTTAGAGTATATCAATAAAACTAATTTTGCGATGAATCAGGAGACAACAAAGGTAGAACGCAAATCGGACTATATTAAAAATTTATTTAAAAATGAAACGTTTATCAGAGAATCGAGAACATTACAATATGCAGATTATTTTATTTACTGGAATGAAGAAGTAATGGATGAAAACTGGGAGATTAATCGGAGATATTATAAAAAAAGCATGGCTAAATCTGTGTTGACTACATTTTTTGGAACGTCTTGTTTACTTGTGGTTATGATTTATCTGTGTGTTAATATGGTAAAGTGCGTTTGCTCGCCCGGCGACTTTGTTTATTTGGCGGGTGTATTTGGGGTGAGTCTGGATCTTATGGTAAAGCTGTTTCAGGTGATGCCTGAAATCAAATTACATAGCTTATATGTGGACAATATTAGAAAGATACTGGAGTATCCATCTGTAATTGAGAAAAAGATGCAGGATGAGAATATCCCTGACGTTAAAAGACATGATAGTAACGTTATTGAATTGAACGATGTTAGTTTTGACTACCCAGGATGTCAGAATAAAGTCCTACAGGAGATAAATATTTCCTGTAAAGTCGGAGAAAAAATTGCGATTGTGGGCGAAAATGGATGTGGTAAAAGTACACTTGTTAAATTATTGCTTGATTTTTATTTACCCGATTCTGGAGAATTAAGGTATGAAGGAATTCCATATGTGATTTATAATGCAATGGAACTGAGAAAAAAATTTGGAGTGGTGTTTCAAGACTTTCAAATTTATGCATTTACAATTGCAGAGAATGTATTGATGAGAAAAGCAGAATCCGATGAGGACAGAGAACTGGTGAAAGAGGCACTTGAGTTTTCAGGACTGTGGGAAAAAGTAAGTATTTTAGAAAATCAGATAGATACGATATTAACAAAAGAATTTGAAGAGGATGGGGTCTATTTATCTGGTGGTGAGTATCAAAGACTTGTTATAGCACGTGCATATGCAAGGCAGGGAAACGTTTTAATATTTGATGAGCCATGTAGTTCATTGGATCCTATGGCAGAGTCGGAAGTATTTGAAAAGATTCTGAAGTTGGGGGAAGGTAAGATGGTACTTTATGTATCACACCGTTTGGCGAACACAGTAAAGGCGGATAATATATTTTACATGGAAAACGGAAGAATAAAGGAAGTTGGAACACATGAAGAATTGATGGCTTTATGCGGTAGTTATTACAATATGTTTACTATTCAGGCAGGGGGATATAGACGGTGAGAGAAATCAAATTTATATATCAATGTATGAATAAAGCAGCGCCATGGTATTTACCGGTAAATTTAATCAATATTGGTTTTACATACTTTATTTTTTTTGGTTCGTTACTGATTGGGAGGTATGTCATTAATTGCTTTATCTATGAGCAGACGCGTTTAGAAATGCTTATAGCATATATAATGATATATGGTGTAATTTTGTTTATCAGTAGTATAGGTACATACTTTATAACAAATATTTTTAATCCATTGCAAGAGATTCAAATAGCAAAGTATATGAGCAGTATGATATATCGAAAATGTAATGAGATTGATATTGAATGTTATCAGGAAAAGGAATTTTATGATAAGTATGTAAGGGCAGTCAATGATGCACCTAAGCGTGTCATTGAAGCAAAAAATCTTATGGTTAATGTAATAATGGCCTTCTTAAAGATAACAACAATTATTGGTTTGTTTTCAACGATGAATTTTACATTTACAGTAGTATCTATCTTATTTTGTGCAGTATCATTCATAACAGTGGGAAAAATGAATAAGTTGTCTCATGATTCCTACATAAAAGAAACACCGATTCATAGAAAGGCAGAGTATATTAATCGATTATTTCGAAATTCAAATTACGCAAAGGAGATAAAAATTTATAGGATACAGGATTTTTTGGTGCAAAAGTTTATAGAGACAAAGGAACAGTTGATTTCTACCAAAGAATATGCGGTACATAAGCTGTTAAGGATATTGTTTTCAGCAAATGCGTTAAGTAGTACTCTCCGCGCGTTTACTAATATGTACGTGATTTATCTAATCATTCAAGGGGAACTTACGGTAGGCGATTTTACTGTGGTGTATGCATCGGTAGTTAGCCTGAGCGATTCTATATCTGCGATATTTAATTCAATTCCTGAAGTAAAAAGAAATATAAAGTTGATAGAAGCAATGAAGCAAATACTGGATTATGTACCTAAGAGAAGAAACAATCCAACAGGTAAACTTATCGAAGTTGGTTCGTTGGTTTTAACGTTTCGTGATGTCGATTTTGCATATCCATGTAATCCAGATTACAAAGTTTTGAATAAAATAAATTTGACACTTCACGAGGGTGAAAAATTAGCAATTGTTGGATTGAATGGTTCGGGTAAAAGTACATTCATTAAACTTTTGTTAGGTTTATATTTGCAGGATCAGGGTAGTATTACGCTGAATAATTTATCTTACGATAATTATAAAACGGAGGAATTCAGAAAGTTATTTGGCGTGGTCTTTCAAGATTATGCGGTTCATAGTATTTCTATTGCGGAGAATATTTTGTTTAAAAGTAAACTAAGCAAGGCGGAAGAGGATGCGGTTTGGGAAGCACTTGAATTTAGTGGACTTGCAGAGAAAGTACGTAAACTGCCCAATACGATTTATTGTCCAATTAGTAAAGAATTTGATGAAAATGGGATATATCTGTCTGGAGGGGAGTATCAACGTTTGGCAATTGCAAGAGCATATGTTAAAAATTCGCGTATTTTGATTATGGACGAGCCAACAAGCGCATTAGATCCAATTGCCGAGAGCGACATAATGGAGCGTCTTTATAAGCTTGGTAAGGATAAAATGGTAATCTGTATTTCCCACCGCTTATCGTCAACAATTTATTCGGATAGAATAGCAGTATTTGAACAGGGACGTATTGTGGAGTGCGGTAGCCATGAAGATTTAATGAATAAGAAAGGAGTATATTATAGTATGTTCCAAAAACAGGCGAAGTACTATAAATTAGACTGAGAATGTACGAATTTACGAAAGTGATTAATACTTATCAAAAAAAGAGTTATCTAGATGACGCGTATAAAAACAGTGTTGTTAAATTATCTGAATATATTGAGAATAAGGTATAGTAAGAATGGAAGCAAAGAAAGTATTTATCAGTTACAGTTCTCAAAATACGGAAACAGCCCGAAAGGTTAGGAAAACGTTAGACGTAAACGGAATTTCCTGTTGGATGGCGGAAAGGTCTATAGATGCAGGGGCCAGTTATTTGAAGGAAATACCAAAGGCGATTAAGGAGTGCGAGATTTTTCTGCTTTTGCTGTCAAAGGAAGCACAGGAATCGGATTGGATTTCAAAGGAACTGGGTATGGCAATCTCTTATAAAAAAGAAATAATTCCGTTTATGATTGCGCAGTGTGAACTTACGGACGAGTATTTCTTTTCACTTCAGAATATACAGATTTATTTTGCTTATGCAAATCCGGAAGAGAGCCTGAAGGAGTTGGTAAATAAACTGCGCGATGACCTGAATATAGAAGGAGAAGAGGAAACAGAGGATGAACTCCTTGATAGCTTATTGGCTGATATAGAAGCTGATTTTGAGGAAATCGCTGAAAGCGCAGACGATGAGGACGAAGAGGAAGACGAGGAAGACGAAGACGATATCTCTGCATCCTGCAGACAAAAAGGCATTGTAAAGTGGTGGAATGACCGTTTGGGATTCGGCTTTATTACCGATGAACGCGGATGCGACATCATGGTACATTATTCCGGAATCCAAATGGAAGGATTAATAAAATTGGTGGATGGGCAATTGGTTACTTTTGAGGTGGCAGAAGGGGCAAAAGGGCCTATGGCTGTGAATGTAAAACCGCTGTAGGGAAATTGCTTGTTAACGCCTAATAAATAGCAAAATATACATTGCGTTGATTCTTTATTTTAGGTAAAATAGAAACAGATAAATTTAGAAGGGAAGGTAAGTTACCATGAAAATTACAAAGACCAGTTTCGGTAAGACCAAAGACGGCGCAGAGGCAACCTTATATACCATGGAAAACAATAACGGTATGAAGGTTTCCGTAACAGATTACGGTGCAACAATTGTACATATTATCGTTCCGGACCGCGACGGAAAGATGGCGGACGTATCGCTTGGTTATGATGATGTAAGGGGATATGATGAAAACGGTACCTACTATGGTGCATTCATCGGAAGAAACGGAAACCGTATTGCCAATGCATCCTTCACCATTAATGGTGTCAAGTATGAGCTTGATAAGAACGACGGACCAAACAATCTGCACGGCGGTTTCAAGGGATACAATAATTTCATGTATGAAGCAGAGTGCTTTAATGAAGAAGGCGAAGCAAGCATTGAACTGTCCAGATTAAGTCCGGACATGGAACAGGGCTTCCCTGGAAATCTTGATATTACCGTGACCTATACATTAACGGAAGAAAATGAGCTGGCAATTGAGTACCTGGCAGTTTCTGATAAGGATACTGTGGTAAACTTAACCAACCATACCTTCTTTAATCTGGCAGGACAGGATTCCGGTACTATTTTAGACCATCATGTATTTATTGATGCGGATTACTTCACACCAACGGATGATAATCTCATTCCGACCGGTGAACTTCGCCCGGTAGAAGGTACACCGATGGACTTTAGGGAAGAGCAGAGAATCGGTGACAGAATCGATGCGGATTATGAGTCCCTGAATCAGGCGGGCGGCTATGACCACAATTACGTACTAAACAATACCGGAGAGGATGTGGAGTATGTGGCAAGCCTTTATGACCCAAAGTCCGGCAGACGTATGGAGATATTTACAGACCTTCCGGGCATGCAGTTATATGCCGGCAATTTTATTGACGGAAAGGCAACAGGTAAGGGCGGCAAGGTGTACTTAAAGCGTGAAGGCGTCTGCTTTGAGACCCAGCTTTATCCGGATGCATGTAATGAAAAGGAATTCTTTAAGAGCTCCGTACTGAAGGCGTACGAGGAGTATTGCACGATGACGGTGTATAAGTTTACGGTAGATAAGTAAGACGGAATATTTTTGTAAAAAAGGCGTTTGAAGTTTCAAGCGTCTTTTTTTGACGAAAACAATGTAAAAAAATCCCAAATTAGCTATACAAAGTAGACAGAACTTGAGCGAGATTTTGGAGGGTTTTCACAAAAAAGTGATTACACTAAAAGTGTTATTGCGATAGTTTGAGGAATATCTTATACTATGTACAGAGCAAGATTTCTTTTACATCTGATATATCGTTCTGGTATTTCTAAATTAGTATTTGAAAATTCATGCTGTAATCCAAAGAATAAGCAGGAGTTTTCAATCCTCCTGAAACATATAAAACAGAGGAGGTAATAAGCGCTGGTAGAAAGTGATAGTGCTTATGCAGAGTTGGCAGAGGATGCGTATGATGTTATAGCGGTATTTACCAATTCGGAAGAATTGATCCGGAGAAAAGAAAGTTACAGGAAAGGAGACAAGCAAGATATGTGTAAGGCATTAAAGGATTGGGCGGAAGAAGAACGGAGAGAAGGAAAACTTGAGGAAAGAGTTTACTCGTTACGTGCGCTGATGAGCAATCTTGGATTGACGCTTGAGAAAGCAATGGATGCACTCAACATCCCTCCGGAAGAGCGGGCACAGTGTATTGCTGAAATAAAGTAACATCAATAGAACATTACGGCACAAAAGGGGAGCCTTTGTTCTTTCCTGTAAATGTAAATAAAAAATGTCAGATTCTTTTCAAAGCAGACCGCTCGTAGCGAGAGCGTGTCTGCGTGAAAAGAATCTGACATTTTTATTTTTGATTCAAAGAACAAAGCCTTACTTTGTGCCGTAAATTCTGTCGCCTGCATCACCGAGGCCAGGGAGAATGTAGCCGTTTTCGTTTAATCTTTCGTCCTGTGCACCAACGTAAATATCAATATCCGGATGTGCATTCTTTAAAGCATCAATGCCTTCCGGTGCAGCAATGAGGCACAGGAAGCGGATTTTGCTGATGCCGCGTGCTTTTAACAAATCAATCGCTGCAATAGCAGAGCCGCCGGTGGCAAGCATTGGGTCAACTAAGAAGACTTCACGTTCGGTAACATCCACAGGAAGCTTGCAAAAATATTCTACAGGCTCTAAGGTTTCTTCATTACGGTATAAACCGATGTGGCCAACTTTTGCGTTTGGGGTGAGGTTTAAGATGCCGTCTGCCATGTGAAGGCCGGCGCGTAAAATCGGAACAACGCAAAGCTTTTTGCCTGCGATTTCTTTTACGGTGGTTTTTACGAGAGGTGTTTCGATTTCTTTGTCGGCAAGTGCAAGATTGCGGCTTGCTTCGTAATAAATCAGCATGGCAACTTCGGCAACCAGAGCACGGAATTCCTTTGTGGAAGTATTCTTGTTACGCATGATGCCGATTTTGTGCTGAATCAGTGGGTGATCCATGACCATAACGTTTGACATAAGTACCTCTTTCTGCACAAAGTGTGCGATTAGATTCGTTTTTCTTAGTATACCAAAGATTTTGGAAAATGAAAAGGTTATGTTGAAAAAAGTAGTAACTTGCTATAAAATAGTAGAAAATGTTGAATTATACGGAGAGTTTTCATAAATGAGACACAGAAGGAGAATAACGTATATGCGCAGATATATTTGGTTAACACTTGCCTTGCTTGGTATTATTGGATGGTATGGCTGCAGTGGACAACAGGAAGGGGTTACGGACAAAGGGACACCAACACCGGTTGGAACTGAGGCACCGGAAGAGACGATGGCTCCGACACCGACAGCAACGAATACTCCAATGCCAACCAATACACCGACGCCGACGAATACACCGACGCCAACGAATACGCCGACGCCGACCAACACGCCGACACCGACCAGCACACCGACGCCGGTTCCTTCGGAAGAAATATGGTTGTCGGAGACGGATGCGTTTTATAAGGAGACAATTACAGTAACGCTTACTTTCGATACGGCTTTTGACGGTGAAATCTATTATACGCTTGACGGCACCAATCCAACCGCAGAATCCCTGCTTTATACGGAGCCGTTGGTGTTTGAAGCGTCCACGAAAGCTTCTCCGAATTTATATCATCTCCGTGCGGCAGGCTTTTATGCGGACGGTTCCATGACCGATGTGGTTGCCCACACTTACTTTGTCGGAAAACAGGTTGACGAACGTTATACGACGTTAATCTTTGCAATTACGGGAGATGCAGCTGCATTGACCGAAGGACCGGATGGCATCTTCTATGGAGATAATGTATATAACAAAGGAAGAGACTATGAAGTTCCGGTGTATATTGAAGTTTTGGAAGAAGACGGTTCCCTTGTATTCGAACAGTTTGGCGGAGTGCGTGTTTACGGAGGAAAATCCAGGGGGTATGCCCTCCCGTCCATGAAAATTTATGCCAGAAAGGAATACAGTCCGGACCGCGGAACGTTCCCGTTTTCACTTTTTAATACAAGCCGGGTGGACAAGCCGGATAAGATTGTCAAAAAGTATGACAAGCTGGTACTGCGTAACGGCGGAGACGATATGCAGTGTGCCATGATTCGTGACGAAATGTCCCATATGCTTGCAGCGCAGGCAGGCTTTACGGATTATGAATCCGTATTGCCGGCATTGATTTATTTAAATGGGGAATATTACGGCTTGTTCTGGCTTCATGAATCGTACTGTGATGAGTACTTCCAGAGAAAATACGGAGAGCAGGATGGTGAATTTATTATTTGCGAGGGAAGTGAAACAACAAAGTCGGTATCCCTTGGTGATAATGAAATCGAAAAAGAAGCAGCCAGAGAGTTTAATGCAATGTATAAGAAGTATGCGTATGCGGATTTGACCAATGACGCTAAGATTGAAGAACTCAATGAACTTTTGGACATTGAAAATTATTTGAAGTATTATGCGTATGTACTGTACGGCGGAACCTATGACTGGCCGAACCGCAACTATAAATGCTACCGGTATTATGCGGCAGACGGTGTAACCTACGGGGAAGGCGTGACGGACGGCAGATGGCGTTTCCTGATTCATGATATGGATAGTTCCTTTGGTACACATACCAGTTCCACCAATATACGTTATGCACATAATGACTGGGCAAATGTCCTGAATAAGAATCACAGCCGGTATTCGCCATTGTTTTCTGCATTGATGAAGAGACAGGACTGCAGGGAGTTTTTTGTGAATTATTCCAAGGAACTGATGAATACGGTGTACACCTATGATAACGTAATGAAACTATACGAGCAGATGGACGCATCCAGATATGATGAATTGTTTGATTATTATTATCCGTATCTGCGTGCACTCCGCGCCGCAGGTGATACTTCGATTTGGACCAGCACAAAGTATTATACCGTTTATCAGGAGCAGATAAAAAAGTTTACCAAAGAGCGTCCGGCTTATGCCGAACAGTATCTGAATGAAATCTTGAACAGTTATTAACACCTCTCTATAAAAGAAAAACCGGAGACACAGATTGTGTGTTTCCGGTAATTTTGGGCAGAGGAGAAGCCCGGTAGAGGGGGAGGGTAACTGCCGGGCTTTGCTTTATGAAAAAATTATCTTGTAAGCTTGTTAAGTGTTACTTTGTTTTATCTTATGGCTTAAGTATAATCTTCATTTGTGTTTTGCGTATGGCTAACTTGTGAACAATTTGTAAACATTTCAGTACAAAAAAATGGCAGGTGCGATTTTAATTTTCCGCACATACTACTGTAGAAGAAGAGAAAAGGAGAATACTGTGATTAACGTTTTAAAGAAAATGTTACGGCAGGAACTGGGAACGCAGAAGTATTCCGAGTATGCCGATTCCATCAAAAACAATATCAAACAATCAGCGCGTGATACATCGGAAATCTTTAACGGAATCTATGCGCAGTTGCGGGAAAAAGAAGCGGAAGAGCTGGAAAAAGTGCAGGAAAACTTAAATGCTTCCCTACTCGCCTCATTTAAGATAGGAAAGGAATACCTAGGAACGTTTCTGGTATATGTCATTGCTTTTTTTATCCTTGGAACCTATACGGTGCAGTTAGTGGCAGTGCCGGGAATTCTGCTTCTCAGTGTATTGTTCCTTCTAAAAACATACGAGTACGTGGTCAATAAATTTTGTTATGTGGATGCCAGAATGGTGCTTATTTTCCGCGCAGCGCTCGAGCGGGTATTGCTGGAGCAGGGAAGAAAAATAAAACCGACGGAGTAAAATGTAAAAAAAGTGTGAAAAGAGAGAAAGGGCTATCGCTTTTTCTCTCTTTTGTATTATAATGAACGATATGGGAATGATTTGATTATAAGGATAGCGGAGGAAAAACAGGTGAAGCAGTATATGAAATATGTAAAACCATACCTTCCATTTTTTATTCTGGCACCAATTTTAATGGTGGTGGAAGTTGTGGGAGAAGTGGTGATGCCAAAACTTTTGGCAAACATTATTAATGAAGGTATTCCAAATATGGACACCGGGTATATTGTCCGGATGGGACTTATGATGGCAGGCATGGCAATTCTTATGATGCTTGGCGGTGTCGGAGGTGGTTTTTTCAGTGCAAAGGCAAGTGTGAACTTTGCTGCGGCACTCAGAAAGGATGCATTTACGAAGGTACAACAGTTTTCTTTTGCAAATATCGATAAGTTCAGTACGGGGTCTTTGGTAACCCGTCTGACAAACGATATTACCCAGTTGCAGAATATTATTAATATGGCACTTAAGATGGCTATCCGTGCACCGGGTATGTTAATCGGTGCATTGATTATGGCGATTCGGTTAAATGCCAGCCTGGCTGTAGTGATTGCAGTTGTAATTCCGGTACTGGTGATTGCTCTTGTACTTGTGATGAAAACGGCGTTCCCACGGTTTCAGATGATGCAGAAAAAACTGGACCGTTTAAATACCAATGTCCAGGAAAATTTGACCAACATCCGTGTGGTAAAGTCTTTCGTGCGCGAAAAAGAAGAATATGAAAAGTTTTCTGAGGCGAATGGTGACTTATATGATACCAGTATGAGTGCATTTAAGGTAGTCATTGCAACGATGCCGATTATGACGGTGGCAATGAATGTGACTACACTTGCGGTAGTCTGGCTGGCGGGCAATCAGATTCTGGTCGGACAGATGGAAATCGGTGATTTGACAGCGTTCACCACGTATGTGGTGCAGATTTTGATTTCGCTGATGATGACGGCGATGGTAATTTTGAACAGTTCCCGCGCGGTAGCCTCTGCAAAGCGTATTAGTGAAATTTTGAACACAGAAGTTGATTTGACGGATGAAACGGCATCGCAGAAGAGTGCAGTTGTGACAACGGGACACGTGGAGTTTAGAGATGTATGTTTCAAATATTACAAGGATCACGAAGAATATGTGCTTGACCATATCAGTTTTACGGCAAATCCCGGCGAGGTGGTCGGTATCATTGGTTCGACCGGTTCCGGAAAGACAAGTCTGGTACAGTTGATTCCGAGACTGTATGACTGTGATGAGGGTGAAGTGCTGGTAGACGGCATCAATGTCAAAGAGTATTCCCTGAAACATTTGCGTGAAGGTGTCGGTATGGTATTGCAGAAAAATGTTCTGTTTTCCGGTACCATTATGGACAATTTAAAATGGGGCGATGAGAACGCGACAGAGGAGGAAATCATTGCAGCAGCAGACAGGGCGCAGGCGCATCAGTTTATCTCCTCCTTCACCGAACAGTATGAAACGGAGCTCGGTCAGGGCGGTGTGAATGTATCCGGCGGACAGAAACAGCGCCTTTGTATCGCAAGGGCACTGTTAAAAAAGCCAAAGATTCTGATTCTGGACGACAGTACCAGTGCGGTAGATACAGCAACGGAAAAGAGAATCCGTGAAGCTTTCTCGCAGGAATTAAAAGATACAACGAAGATTATCATTGCCCAGCGAATCTCTTCTGTCAAGGAAGCAGACCGCATTCTGGTCATTGATGAGGGAAAAATCGTGGGTGAAGGTACCCATGAAGAGTTAATTAAAAATTGTGAAGAATACAGAGAAATCTGCATTTCCCAGGAAGAAAAGGAGGCGGATGCATAATGTCGGATGTAAAGAAAAGATATGCAAAAATGCAGACGCCGATGGGCGGTCCGGGCCGTGGGCCGGGACATGGCGGACCGGGCGGCAGAGGAATGCGTGGACCGGGTGGCAAACCGAAAAATGCGATGGCTACCATAAAGAGAGTATTTGGGTACATCCGTAAGGATGTTCCGAAATTGCTTTTGGTGTTGTTTTGCGTGCTTGCCAATACAGGATGCTCCCTGGCGGGATCCTATCTGCTCCGTCCGATTATCAACGGCCTGGATGATAATTCAAAAAAGTATATGGAAGCGACCGGTTCTGTGGCGGAAGGAATTTTAGCGGCGGGGCTGACGGCGCTGTTGCAGGGCGTTCTCGTGATGCTCGCAGTATATGCAGTGGGAATTGTATGCTCCTATTTACAGTCCCGAATTATGGTTACGATTTCACAGCGTGCCATCCGCACTATGCGAAATGAACTGTTTGGCAAGATGCAGAAACTTCCGATCCGATTTTTTGATACAAACAACCACGGAGATTTGATGAGCCGTTATACGAACGATCTGGATGCGGTCGGTGAAATGTTAAACAATACGATTCCGCAGATAATCTCAGCAGTGATTACCCTGGTTGGTACGCTCGCCTTGATGTTGTACACGAGTCCGATTCTGAGTGTGGTTACACTGGTAACTATGCCGCTTTTAAGTTCGGTTGGTATTTTCATCGGAAAACACAGCCGGGGCTTTTATTCCCAGCAGCAGGCAGCAATTGGTGCGGTGAACGGTTATGTAGAAGAAGCAGTGACCGGACAGAAGGTCATCAAGGTCTTTAATCATGAAGAGATTGCAGTGGAGGAGTTTTCCGAGCTCAACGACGATTTAAAAGAAAAACAGATTAAGGCATCGTTCTTCGGAGGCTTAATGGGACCGGTCATGGGAAACTTAAGTCAGATCAGTTATTCGATTACAGCACTGGTCGGAGGTGTTCTTTGTGTAACCAGAGGCTTTGACGTGGGCGGTCTGACCATCTTTGTAAACTATTCCAAGCAGTTTTCACGTCCGGTGAATGAGGTTTCCATGCAGATGCATACCGTATTTTCGGCACTTGCAGGTGCGGAAAGAGTATTTGGTATGATGGATCAGGAACCGGAGGCAGAAGATGCAGCGGATGCTATCGCTCCGGTAGCCATCCGCGGAAATGTTCGCCTTAATAATGTTACCTTCGGCTACAATCCGGATAAGGTGATTTTAAAGAACATCTCCTTGTATGCAAAGCCGGGACAAAAAATTGCTTTTGTAGGATCGACCGGAGCAGGAAAGACAACAATTACCAATCTTCTCAACCGTTTTTATGACATTCAGGAGGGAGAGATTACGATTGATGATGTCAACATTCAGAATTATGAAAGAGAATATTTACGTAAAAATATAGCAATGGTTCTGCAGGATACACACCTGTTTACCGGAACCGTGAGGGAAAATATCCGTTACGGAAGACTGGATGCCACGGATGAAGAAGTGGAGGCAGCGGCAAAAGTAGCCAGTGCCCATTCCTTTATCATGCGTCTGGAAAATGGCTACGATACGATGTTGGAAGGTGACGGAGCAAATCTTTCCCAAGGACAGAGACAGCTTTTAAACATTGCCAGAGCCGCTATTTCCAAGGCTCCAATTCTGGTTTTGGACGAGGCAACCAGTTCGGTTGATACCAGAACCGAGCGGCACATTGAGCATGGTATGGACCGTCTGATGAAGAATCGTACCACATTTGTGATTGCGCATCGTCTTTCAACAGTACGTAACGCAAATGCGATTATGGTATTGGAGCAGGGTGAAATCATCGAACGCGGTACCCACGAGGAACTGCTTGCGTTGGGCGGCCGTTATTATGAGCTGTATACCGGTCTGAAGGAGTTGGACTAACGGAAAAGGAGGAGCACATGAGTAAGGTATATGTATTTATGGCAGACGGAACGGAGGAAGTAGAAGCACTTACCGTCATTGATTTACTGCGCAGGGCAGCTGTAGACGTAGTGACTGTTTCAATTATGGGAAGAAAACAGATTGTGAGTTCCCACGGCATCGGCATAGAAGCAGATGAGGTGTACGGCGCATCGGAATATTTTGATGCGGATATGCTGGTATTGCCGGGAGGAATGCCGGGGACGACACATTTAAAGGAGCATGAGGCTTTAGGTGAAGTTCTTAAGAAGCAATATGAGGAAGGAAAGTATCTGGCAGCCATTTGCGCAGCTCCGTCAGTACTTGGCTTTCATGGCTTTTTAAACAGAAAGCGTGCAACCTGTTATCCGGGATTTGAAGAGGAACTCCGTGGGGCAATTGTGTGCACGGATGGTGTGGTGCATGACGGAAACTGCATTACTTCCAAAGGACTTGGAACGGCCATTGATTTTTCACTGGAACTGATTACGGTGTTAAAAGATGCGCAGACCGCGGAAAAGATTGCAAAGGCAATTCAGTACCGTTAACACTTTGGCAGATGCTTTTGCAGCAGGAACAGACTGATAAGGTTCGGAAGAAGCATCAGTGCATTAAAAAAGTCACTGAGCTCCCAGACGAGGGTAAGTGTCATCTGGGACCCTAAAAAAATCATAAAACAGTAAAGAAGGCGGTAGGTTTTTATCTGGGAATTCCCAAATAAAAATTCTGCCGCTTTTTCACCGAAAAACGACCAGCCAAGTAAGGTGGCAACCGCAAAGGCAACGATAGAAAGAGCAAGGAGCTGTTCTCCGCCCGGAAGCAGGGAGAAAGCCGCAAGTGTAAAATCAGAATCGGCACAGCAGGAAAACAGAGAAGGAACCTTAAGCCGGCTACTGACAATGACCAACCCGGTGAGTGCACACATGACAACGGTGTCCCAAAAGGTAGCGCTCATGAGTACCAGTGCCTGGCAATCGGATGCTGCTCCGCTATTTGCTGCAGCCACCGGAGCAGAGCCAAGTCCTGCTTCATTGGTAAACAATCCTCTGGCAATTCCATATCTGGCAGAAAGGAGGAGGGAACTGCCTGCCAGTCCCCCCGCAACGGAGGAGAAGGAGAATGCTGAGGCCAAAATGGTTTGAAACGCCGGAAGTAAAAATTCGGAGTTGAGGATGAGCAGCACAAGGCAGGAGGCAAGATAGAGGAAACCCATGACCGGTACAAGAAACGTGCAGATTTTGCCCACACTTCGGATTCCGCCGAGCAGGGAGAGGAAAAGAAGAAAGGAAAGCAGCAGGCCCACCGCAACTGTATCGAGTGAGAAAACAGAGGATAGTGTCTGAGTGATGGCCTGGCTTTGTGTGGAGCAACCGACACAAAAAGAGGAGGCCAGTAAAAGATAAGCGTAGAGTTTTCCTGTGCGAGGGGCATGCAATTGTTCCGTAAGCAGATACATGGGACCGCCAACGTAGGTTTTGTCCACTCTCTGTTTCCGGAAATGGAGGCTTAAATAACATTCTACATATGTAGTCGCCATGCCAAAAACGCCGGTCAGCCAGCACCAGAAGACAGCGCCCGTACCACCAAGGGCTATCGCAGTTGAAATGCCGATGATATTCCCGGTACCAAGAGTGGCGGCAAGGGTTGTAGCAAGAGAGGAAAAGGAACTCATACCGGAGGCAGATGCAGTATCTGCCTTGACAGAGAGCTGTAAGGCAAGAGGGAGCTTTTTCTGAATGCCGCGTGTTCGGATGGTGAAATAAATATGGGTGCCGAGTAAAAGAAACAGGAGAGGTCCGCTCCAAAGAAATTGATTCGTCTTTTGCAACAGAGAAAAAAGAGTGGTCATAGGGCTCCCCATAGGTCTTTTTTATCAATATATGACAGAGCGGAAATGCTTATTCTTACACGATGATACAGCTGTAGAAAAACAGAAAAGAAAGGGGTTGTGCATTTAGTTAAATCATGCTATAATAAAATAACCAAAGAAGGGAGAAATGGCATGGGAAAGAAGCGTAAAAACGGAATCCAGACAGCATTCGGACTGCTCAACGTCAAGCGTGGGCTTGCTTGCGCATTGGTTTGTGTTGCCCTTTTCCCGGTCATGATGTTACTCCGGCTTCTGGAACCCGGAAATGCGTTTTTGGAAAGTGCGCTGATTCCGATTACGTTCTTTGCGGTATTTTCGGGAGCATTTGCTTATTTACTTTTTCAGACTGCAAGGCAGAGAGCAGCGGCTTATTATGAACTGGCCATGTGGCTGTATGCGGCATTCTTTCTGATTTATCTGTCTTATCTGGCAGGAATTTCCGGAAATGCGTATGTTTATTACGCTTCCGTAATTCTCGGAGGATATTTGTTCTATCTGGATACGGTGCAGTATGTGGTCCTTGCCATGATGGAATTGCTCGGTTGTCTGTGGTTTGTGATGTCAGCCGGAACGGTTCTTACGCCAACAGGAATCTGTATTTTGGCAGGAGTGCATTTGTTTGCTTTCCTGAGTTCAAGAGAGGCGTATGAAATCCGGAAGGAGCATATTATCGAGGAACATAAATTAAAGAAGGAAATGAACGAGGCGGAAAGGGATCCGTTAACCGGACTCATCAACCGCAGAGGTTTGGACCGCCGTGTAGCCGAGGTCTGGTCTAAGTGTGTGGCACGCAAGGAAACACTCGGTGTTTTCATTATTGATATCGATCACTTTAAAAAATACAATGACCGTTTCGGGCATGTGCAGGGAGATGACTGCATCTGTAAGGTGGCAAAGAGCATCTCAACCACAGTCGGGAAAAACGGTCTGGTATCACGTATCGGCGGAGAAGAATTTTTGGTGTTTGTACGTGATATGAATGAAAAAGAGATTTATGAGCTCGCAGAGGAAGTACGTGCAGGGGTACAGGCGATGGCAGT
Source organism: Lachnospiraceae bacterium (assembly GCA_015057585.1). Taxonomy (GTDB): domain Bacteria; phylum Bacillota; class Clostridia; order Lachnospirales; family Lachnospiraceae; genus SIG299. Next base: position 20,731 of record SVEF01000026.1, read on the forward strand.
TCCTGCGCCGGAAGGAGTTGTGACCATCAGTCTCGGTATGGATGTGGCAGCAGCGGATGATGAACTGACACTGCAGGGCTTATACGGACGTGCGGACCGTCAGCTATATATTGCAAAGAATGAGGGAAGAAACTGCGTCAGAAGTACAAGGACGAAGAGGCGGTTATCCCGCATCGGATAGAGCGTATATAAAAAGAAGATAGAAAATAAATCTTTGGCATAACAGACAAAAGTTTGTTATGCCAAAAAAATGCTTTTTTATTAGGAAGTAAAAAAAACTGTAGTAATTTTAGGAAAACTATGTTATACTACATGGTATTGTTGATAAGTGTGCCATTTGGTAAGAACAAGGCACAAATTTAAGGAGGAAATTTTTTAATGAGCTGTAAGGTTGAAAATCTTGAAAAGAACATGGCAAAGCTTACAATTGAAGTAAGTGCAGAAGAATTTGAAAAGGCATGCGAAAAGGCATACCAGAAAAATAAGAATAAGATGAACATTCAGGGCTTCCGTAAGGGTAAGGCTCCTAGACATGTAATTGAAAAGATGTACGGTGCAGGCGTTTTCTTTGAAGATGCAGCAAATGAACTGATTCCGGACGCTTATGAAGCAGCAGCAAAGGAAAGCGGACTGGAAATCGTTTCCCGCCCGGATATCGATGTAGTGCAGATCGGCAAGGGTCAGGCATTTATTTTCACAGCAGAAGTTGCTGTAAAGCCTGAAGTTGAACTTGGCGAGTACAAGGGCATTGAAGTAGAAAAAGTGACAGTAGAAGTAACTGACGATGAAGTAGCAGCAGAGCTTGACAGAGTGCGCGAGCAGAACTCCAGAATGGTAACGGTAGATGACAGAGCAGTCGCTGACGGCGATATCGCAAACATCGACTATGAAGGATTCTGTGACGGCGTTGCATTTGCAGGCGGAAAGGGCGAAGGATATGATTTAGCTATCGGCTCCCACTCCTTTATCGATACATTCGAAGAGCAGTTAATCGGCAAGAATATCGGTGAGGAAACAGAAGTAAACGTTACCTTCCCTACCGAATACCATGCACCGGAACTTGCAGGTAAGCCGGCTCTGTTTAAGGTTAAGGTAAATTCCATCAAGGTGAAGGAACTTCCGGAACTTGATGATGATTTCGCACAGGATGTTTCCGAGTTTGATACATTAGACGAATACAAGGCAGATCTTAAGGCAACACTTCTTAGCAGAAAAGAAAGAGAAGCAAAGAGTGTGAAGGAAGATGCGGTAATCGCAAAGATTGTAGAAAATGCAAAGATGGAAATTCCGGAGCCGATGATTGAAGCAAATGTACGTCAGATGGCAGAAGAATTTGCTCAGAGAATTCAGGCACAGGGTCTCTCTTTAGAGCAGTATTTCCAGTTCACAGGTATGAATGCAAACTCCTTCATGGAAAACTTAAAGCCACAGGCATTTAAGAGAATCCAGAGCAGACTTGTTCTTGAAGCAATTGTAAAGGCTGAGAACATTGTTGCGACAGAAGAAGATGTAAATAAGGAAATTGAAACTATGGCACAGATGTACCAGATGGAAGCTGATAAGTTAAAAGAACTGATCGGTGAAGAAGAGATGAAGGCAATGTCCTTAGACCTTGCGGTTCAGAAGGCAATTGACTTTGTGGTAGAGGCTGCTGTAGAAAAGTAATAGATAATTGGAGGTCTGCATTATGAGTTTTGTACCTTACGTTATTGAACAAACCAGCAAAGGAGAACGTTCCTACGATATTTATTCCAGATTGTTAAAGGACCGTATCATCTTTCTGGGTGATGAAGTAAATGATACAACTGCAAGCCTGGTTGTGGCACAGCTTTTGTTTTTGGAAGCAGAGGATCCGAAAAAGGATATCCACTTGTACATTAACAGCCCGGGCGGTTCCATTTCCGCCGGCATGGCAATCTATGACACAATGAAGTTCATCAAGTGTGACGTTTCTACCATCTGTGTAGGTATGGCAGCCAGCATGGGTGCGTTCCTGTTAGCAGGCGGAACCAAGGGTAAAAGACTGATTTTACCAAACTCTGAAGTGATGATTCATCAGCCTCTCGGTGGTGCAAGAGGTCAGGCAACGGAAATCCGTATCGCAGCAGAGCACATTTTGAGAACAAAGAAGAAATTAAACGAAATTCTTGCAGAAAATACAGGAAAGTCGGTAGAAGAAATCGAAGCGGATACCGAACGCGATAACTGGCTGACAGCAGAACAGGCACTGGAATATGGTCTGGTAGATGCCATTGTACGTGAGAGAGCATAAGAAAGACCGTTGGAGGTAAAAGTAAGTGGCAAAATCGGATGACAAAAAAACGATATGCTGTTCCTTTTGCGGAAAGCGACAGGATCAGGTGCACAGAATGATTGCCGGTATGGATGGTACATTTATTTGTGACGAATGTGTAACTCTTTGTTCCGAGATTATGGAGGAAGAGGACGATATCGCCATGCCGTCCGAGTATACGCAGGAACAGGGGATTAACCTCTTAAAACCGAAGGAGATTAAAGAATTCTTAGACCAGTATGTCATTGGTCAAGAAGAGGCAAAAAAGGTGCTTTCGGTTGCGGTCTACAATCATTACAAACGTGTTCTTTCTGCCGAAGGATCGGATGTAGAACTACAAAAGAGTAATATTCTGATGATAGGTCCGACCGGTTCCGGTAAGACATATCTGGCACAGACATTGGCAAAACTGCTGAATGTACCGTTTGCAATTGCAGATGCAACAGCGCTCACGGAAGCCGGTTATGTCGGTGAGGATGTGGAAAACATTTTGTTAAAGATTATTCAGGCGGCCGATTTTGACATCAACCGTGCAGAGTACGGTATTATCTATATCGATGAAATCGATAAGATTACCAGAAAATCGGAAAACACTTCCATTACCAGAGATGTTTCCGGTGAAGGTGTACAGCAGGCGTTGTTAAAGATTTTGGAAGGCACGGTGGCTTCCGTACCGCCGCAGGGTGGAAGAAAGCATCCGCAGCAGGAGTTTATCCACATTGATACGACCAATATCCTTTTCATCTGCGGTGGTGCATTTGATGGTCTGGAACGTATTGTGGAGAGTCGTATCGGCGAAAAGGCGATGGGATTTTCTGCAAAACTGTTTGAGAAAGAAGATAAAAATATCGGCGAATTATTCCGCCAGGTGATGCCGCAGGATTTGGTGAAGTTTGGACTCATTCCTGAGTTTATCGGACGTATGCCGGTACATGTGGCACTTGATATGTTAGATGAAGATGCTTTGGTGAGCATTTTGAGAGATCCGAAGAATGCGCTGACAAAGCAGTACAGAAAACTGTTCGAATTAG
>SVEF01000001.1:0-314983 GCA_015057585.1 Lachnospiraceae bacterium
TAGAGCGGCTGAATGGGCGTGCTGATGTTAGGAATATTGCTTCAAATAAGGTCCTTGAGCGGTGTGGTTTCATAAAAGAGGGGACAATCCGACAAGGCAAAATGGTTTCGGTCTATTGCGACTATAACATTTACGGTATGCTTAGAGAAGATTATGCAAAGATAGACTAAACGAGGTCATCGTCAAATTCCAATTTGTTGAATTGATGGAGGAAAAATGTTTTTTGATACAACCTTTTTGAAAAATAATGAAATAAATCTGGTGTTGGAAAGAACCTCCGATAGAGATGATGAAAAGGGATGGGTTCCTGCGTATTATTTTGCAATCTGCAATCAAGAAGGAATAAAAATGGGTGTTTGTGACTTGCGCATAGGTCATAATGATAATTTATATTATGGCGGAAATATAGGATATAGTATATCGGAAGAATATAGGGGTCATCACTATGCAGGAAAGGCATGTTTGCTTCTGTTTGAATTGGCAAAGATGCATCAACTGGAATATGTGATTATTACCTGTAATCCGGATAATTATGCTTCTAGAAAAACTTGTGAATATGCAGGTGGTGAACTTCTTGAGATTGTAGAATTGCCTGAGGGAAATAACATGAAAGAAAGAGGCGACACAGAGAAGTGTATTTATAAGTTTGTAGTAGTGTAGTAGCATTTTTGAATAAGTCGAAGAGATAGATAGAAAGGAGCATACAAATGAAAAAACTTACCTCAAAGCAACTGAGAACCATCCGGATTTTGATAATAGTTATTGGAATACTTATCAGTTTTTGTATTTGGTTATTTTGGCCGGATGTAATAAAGAACAATGCTCTTTATCATGTAGGGAATGGAAAATATGGCTCAAAGATGGGAGCCCTTTTAATAGTGTTGATACCACTGTTTGGGTTTATTCCTTCCGGTATGAACGAAGAAATCCATTCAAAAGACTCAATGGAACGGGCTGAATTGCAGGAAAAGCTTGACAAGAGAGCAGAAAAAATTCAGCTTGCTGTTGCATTGTTTTGTAGTATGGTGGCATGTCTTGTTATGCTTGGGGGGCTTTTTCTTTGCTAGCATATTAAGTGGTGGCTGTACAATGTTTTCCAAATAAAATAATTAAGAAAAGCAACTTGAATTTGAGAGAGGTATTTTGATGGACAATCACAAAGTATATGGGATGTCTTTCGCAAAAGTATATTCATTACTTATTGCGAAAGCGGAGAAAAAGGGTCATACGAGAGACGAGGTTGACCGGATTACTTGCTGGTTGACCGGGTATAAAAAAGAAGAGTTGGCGGATTTGTTATTAACTGATTTAACGTATGGAGATTTCTTTTTGAATGCACCGGAGTTAAATCCCAAAAGAAAACAGATCACAGGTAAAATTTGCGGCATTAGCGTAGAAATCATAGAAGATCCTTTGATGCAGGAAATACGCTACTTAGATAAATTGGTAGATGAACTTGCAAAAGGTAAGGCAATGGAAAAGATATTGAGGGAGTAATTAAAATGGTACTTTGCATTGTAGTGGCTCCATGCAGAGTCTGAGGAGAATGCATGGAGGAACAGTATTAGGCTGATATCCTCAGGCTTTGCTTCTGGTTTGAAAAATAGTTGAAACGAAAAGGAGCAAAGAAATGAAAAACAGAAAGAAAGATGAAATATTTAAGTTAAAGGATTTTCTGATACTCTGGAGTACTCAGAGTTTATCGGGACTCGGTAGCAGTATCACGGCATTTGCACTGACTTTATGGTTGTATGAGAAGACAGGGTCCTCATTGAGCACGGCGGCACTTACGATATGCTCTTATGCGCCATATGTTTTAATGAGTATTTTTGCAGGAGCATTGACAGACCGGTTTGATAAAAAGAAGACAATGCTTGTTTGCGATGTGATTGCCGTGTTTTGTACCATGGCAGTATTTGGATTATTTAGGACAAATCGCCTGATGGTATGGCATTTGTATGCGCTAAATGTGATTTCAGGATTGATGAATACAGTACAGCAACCGGCATCCGAAGTGGCTATGACGCTGATCATTCCCGAAAAGTATTATCAGAAGACAAGTGGCCTTCGCTCATTGTCAAGGTCTTTGATTTCTATACTAAATCCATTGATTGCTACAGCGTTGTACTCGTTTGTAGGGCTTAACGGAGTGATAGCAGTAGATATCGGAAGTTTCCTGGTTGCGTTTACAGCATTGTTGTTTTTTATAAAAATTCCAAAAAGCAAGAGTGAAAGGAAAGAAGGCGTATTTGTTCTTGCAAAAGAAGGAACTGGATTTTTGAAAGACAATCCGATGATTATGACGCTGATATTATTTATGGCAGGTGTGAACCTGGTGGCTTCTGCGTTTGATGCAACGCTGCCGGGTTATGTGCTTCCGAATCCAAAGGGCGGGCAGGCGGTTTTGGGAATTGTTACCTCTTGTTCCGGCGTGGCTATGATTATTGGCAGTCTGCTGGCTTCTGTTTTGCCTAAGCCAAAAGATAGGGTCAAGGTTGTTTATTTGACCATGTTGTTTTCGCTGGGAACAGAAAATTTTTTACTGGCATTTTCCAGAGAACCGATCGTATGGTGTGTCGGGCAGATAATCGGATGGATTCTTGTACCGGTTATGAGTGCGAATTTGGATGTGATTCTTAGGAGCTCCATTCCGGTGAAATTACAAGGACGTGTTTATGCGTGTCGAAATGCACTGCAGTTTTTTACGATTCCGATCGGATTGTTTTTAGGTGGTTTTATGGTAGATAATGTATGTGAGCCATTTATGGATACCTATAGTGATTTGTCCGTTGCGGAGACACTCTTTGGAACAGGAAAAGGTTCTGGGGCTGCACTTATGATGTTTCTGCTTGGTGTAAGCGGAATACTAATCTGTCTAATTACCGGTAAAAAGTTGAAAAAATATCAATATAGCGAAAAGTAAGTTTAAGAGAAACAATATCATGAAACTTCTCTCCGCAGATACATAATTCTCCGTTTTATAGATTGAATTCTACGGACTCTACACGTATACTGAAGACATGAAAGTTGCAGCTTTTAAGAAATTCGGAGGTACATGATGAGTCAGAATCAGATAGGAAATTTTATTCAACAGTTAAGAAAAGAAAAGGGGCTTACACAAAAAGAGTTGGGAAATGCAGTCGGGGTAAGTGACAAGACAATATCAAAGTGGGAAAACAGCAACAGCATTCCTGATACCTCGATGTTGCCTGCTCTTTGTGAGGCACTGGATATTTCGGTTAATGAATTTTATCTTGTTGTCAGCATACTAATACATAGGAATCAAAAATAGTATTTAAATCAAGAATCCCCCGGAAAGGTTTCCGGGGGTTCGTCTTACTTATTCTCAATCACAATTTGATTGCCGTACTGAATATCTTCAAACCATGGAGAAATGATATTGTCAACCACCTCGCCCTTTTCATTCGTGTAACGAAGCGTCGTCGTTTTTTCGTCACTGCTTGCAGCAACACCGATAAATTTGGTATCAAAGACATATTCCTTAAAGGTTAACTGCTGGCCTTCGCTCTTTCGGGAAACGAGGATGGCAGGGAAGGTAGCGGCTGTCATGATACGCTTGCCGTTTCCGGTTGCTTTTCCGCTGTAGGCTTCACACTGGGTCATCTTGCTGCCGTCTTCAAAAGCAGGATCTATGTACCAAAGCTGATGCTGGTGTCCACCGTAAAGAATCGTCAGATTCATCCGGTTTAAACGTTCTACCCAGGCGTCCTTCCATTTGCCTGCATGGTCACTGGTGGATTTTACGGTCAAAGGAATATGACACACCGCAATGCGGTAATCCACGCCCGGCGCATTAAATTCGGTATCGGCATTGGCTAACACCTCATCTAAGAAAACCGTTTGAGCATCACGATAATCATCAAACTTGGCGGCTCCGTAATATTCTACGAAATCATCCGCATGGTCTTCGCCGATATCCAGTACAATACCCCAGATGTTCTTCAGGCGGAAGGTGAAATAGAAATTTCCTCCCTCGGTAGCACCGACATAACGGTGGAACTCATCGGCAAGAACGCCCTTTGTCTCATGATTTCCTCTGGCGTAAACGACCGGAATTTCGCCTTTTGTGATGATACCGCACATACGGAACGTTTCTTCCAAATCGGACGTTCGGTCAATCCAGCTGACCTGGTCGCCACAGTTGATTAAGAAATCCAAATCATCGCCAAAATAGGAGGCTGCGCCGACCGGAGTCTTCTTTACATTATGTACATCAGAAATAGCATAATAGTTTAAGCCGTCCTCCGGATGGACACCGCGCCAGGAAAACGTCTTTTGTATGGTTCTTCCCTGCATGGAACTGTATGGTCCGCGGAGCAACATGGATTTTGCGTAAATTGTATAAGAATCTGCGTTGTCAAGAACCTCCATCGGAACCGTCACCTTGTGAATGCGGTCTTCGGTGACACGGTAGCCGGCATAGGTATCATTGTATTCCACACCGTCAATTTCTACCCAGGCGGTACCCTTTCCGGAAGTGGTAAATACAATCTGGTAGGTATCCTCTACCGCAAATACGGCAGGAGTGCAGTTGATACGGTTAAAGGAAATGACATCAAACCGGATTAAAAGCCCGCCGACAAACAGGACAACCAGGACAACGGAAGCAAGCCATTTTTTGCGGAAAACCGAAAACTTCGGGAATACAAACATCAGGCAGTAGAGCAGTGCAATGATTCCCACGTATAAGAGGTTATATAGGAACTCCCGGATGAAGTAGTGGGAGGCCTCTGTTGTCAAAGAAATAATATAAGCATCCAAACCAAAGAAGAGAAGCCCCAAAAGCGTAAACAATATGGCCGGAATGAGGTAAAACTTCTTATGTAAGGACATCACCGTAGCACACAGACAGGCGGTGAGCATGGTAAATAACAAAATGTACGGCATGGAATGGAAGGTATAGCGGATAATGCCGGACCACATGGAGCGGATACCGAAATAACAGAGCAGATTCAGTACCGCAAAAATGTTGCTGGCCAAAAACAGCCATGGTTTGCATTGCTTTTTGAGAAAATTCATAAATTTTTGCTCCTTTGCATAAAATTTAATTTAGATTTAATATTTCGTTATAGCAGATGAAGCAGTGTCGCAAGGGCATATTCGGTACTTTTTTCCCGAACTTCGTTGCGGGACAGTCCGTCAAAGTGCATCGTATAGGTGGTTACCTTGCCATTTACATAAAATCCAAAGCAGACCGTGCCGACCGGAATCTCATCGGTGCCGCCGCTTGGCCCTGCCACACCGGAGGTGGCTATGCCAACCTCAGAACCGGCCTCCTTTGCTACGCCTTTTGCCATTTCTGCCACAACCGGTTCGCTGACAACATCGAAAGCAGCAATGGTATCCGGTGAGACACCGAGGTACTTTTCTTTGGCTTCGTTTGCGTAGGTGACAAAGCTGACGTCAAGTACACGGGAGGCATTGGCTACATTTACGATGCGCGCGGCAATCAGACCGCCGGTACACGATTCTGCGCAGGAAATATGCAACTTCTGGTCGATCAATCGCTCTACAACCTGTTCTTCTATCGGGATACTCATACAGTTTCCTTTCTTAAATCACGATTATATTTTTAATTTTGAGAAAATTTCGCCAAGTCCGGCCTGAATTAAGAGGTCGGCATGGGAATCATAGGCAGTAGCGGACTTGTTTATCAGTACCAGATGCTTTCCACTGAAATACCGGAGGAAAGAAGCGGCCGGATAGACGGAAAGAGAAGTGCCTGCCACGATTAAAACATCTGCAGAAGAGAGCAGGGACAGCGTAGTTTCAATGTCGGCATCCTTTAAACTTTCTTCGTATAGCACCACATCCGGCTTAATGATACCGCCGCAGTCACAATGCGGGATATCCGGACTTTCCTTGATGACGGAAAGCGGATGGAATTTGTGACAGTTCATGCAGTAATTGCGGTGAATGCTGCCGTGCAGTTCGGTCACTTTTTTGCTTCCTGCAATCTGATGCAGACCGTCAATGTTTTGCGTGATAATTCCCGCCAGTTTTCCTGCGGTTTCGAGGGAAACGAGAAAGTTGTGCGTGACATTCGGTAAAACATCCGTCACCGCCATCTTATCACGGTAGTATTCGTAAAACTCAGAGGTCTTTTCCATAAAAAAGGTATGACTTAAGATAGTTTCCGGATCATAACGGTATTTCTGACGGTATAAGCCGTCTGCGCTTCGAAAATCCGGAATTCCGCTTTCGGTGCTGACACCGGCACCGCCAAAGAAAACGATACGTTTCCCGGCATCTAGAATGGATTGTAACTGTTTGATTTTTTCGTCGAGTTCCGTCATGTTGTCTGCCTTTCTTTATTTTTTACGGATGCGGTGTTTTTGAGGTTGTACGGTGAGTTCTGTCACGTTCAGATGTTCTTTTGCAGATACCAGGGTTAATATCAGGTCGGCAATATCTTCTGCAAACAGACAGGCTTCCTCATCGGCCGTAAAATCCGCATTCCGGTACAGTTCGGTTTTTGTCATATCCGGAAGCAGGGTAGTAACTTTGATTCCGTGCTTTCTTACTTCTTCAAACAGGCTGTTTGCAAAACTGAGAAGTGCTGCCTTGGTGGCACCGTAGGCACAGCCGTAGGTGTTGGTTTTCCGTGAAGTGACGGAAGAAATGAAAATAAACTGTCCGCTTCCCCGTTGCTTCATGTACGGCAGTACATGAGAGGTCAGCAGCATCGGCGCTTCGATGTTGGTACGTACCAGCTCGCGGATGGAAGCATCGTCAATCGTTTCGTGCAGTCCGTAGTAGCCGACACCTGCATTGTGGATGATGATATCCGGTGCATTGCAGTGATGGACTTCCTTGAGTTCCTTCCACATCTTTTGCATGGCATGGGCATCGGTAATATCACAGGAAATCCTGTGCAGGTTCTCCGGATAGGAGAGGATTTCGTCAAAGTGTCTTCCGAGACCGAATACCTGATAGCCTTCCTTTGCAAGGGCTTGCGCGGTGGCAAGACCGATGCCGGAGGAGGCACCGGTAAGTAATACGGTTTTCATTTAGGTTCCTCCGTTCCATATAAATATTTTTTCTGCCGGCAGATGCGGCAGTAATAATTCTTTTAAATACTGTACCATTTTCTGTGATAACGCTCCGTAGTGGGAAACACCGTTTTCCGTGATGTACGGAAATTGGACAATGGCACTGTCCGGGCGTTTTTTTCGCATGTTTTTCAAATATTCCGTACTGATACGGAAGACACCGATGCTGACATCGTACAAATCCTCCGGCCGGATTGTTTGAAAGATTTCCTTCACCAGGGCACGGTAGTTTCCTTCCCAGTCTGCATGAAAAATCATCGGGTCAAAACACAGACGTACGGAAAACCCGGCGTCTTTTGCTGCACGCAGGGCAGCAAGCCGAAGGCGCAAAGAAGCACTGCCGTGTTCGGTAGCCGTAATAACGGAATCCGGAGAAACCGTCCAGGCAAAAATGACCCGTTTGGATGCAAGGGGAGCGAGCGTATCAAAAATTGCCGGATGACCGGATTTGGTCCGGATTTCCAGGGTGAGATTCTCATGGGAAGCGGCGAATGTGAGCCAGCGTCTGACAAAACCAAAGCGTTGCTCCAAAGCAAGTAAATCCGTATCATAAGAAATGCACAAATACACCGGATGTTTCCGCAACAGCACTTCCAGTTCGGAAAAATAGTCGTCCAGATTTACAAAGACGACCGTATGACCGGACGGGTACATGCCCTGCAGGTAACAATAATCACAGTGATAGATGCAGTTCATTATGCATGAGGTATAGTAAAAATGTTCGTTCCCGAAACTTTGGCAGACCGGAGCCCCCGGATAAATCAGGGTGCCGGTTTTTTTTGCCAGAATCAGCGAAGGGGATTTCTTTTGCTCTGCAAAATTCTGACGGGAGCGGTTAAAAACGTCTTTATAGTGCTTAATTTCAATGAGTGCCTGAGTGTCGTTTAAGCAAAGAGATTCCTTCGGAAGCTCCGAAAGACAGTCCTTTTGTACATAAACGGTATGGTAAAACGGATGATAATGGTCCCGCATGGAAATATCTTTGGCATCCGGCAGAAACGGGGCACGGGACAGAACATGCTCCTGTAAACGTTTTAAGTGAGGAGCCGCCTGCTTTTTGCCGCGGACCGGTTCGGTTGGAAAATCCTCCAGGTACTCTTTTATTACCGGAACCAAATCCGTATGTGTCAGCTTGGCGTAAGTAAACAGGCGGGAGACTTCCTTCCGTGTGCTTTCGGTTAAAGGCAAGCGCTCGTATAAGTGTTCCGTGAGTGTCAGCTCTTCCGGTGAAAAAGCGGGAAGTGCAAGGGATTGCAGGTGTCTTTCCACACCGGTTACAAAGGACAGAATCTCTGTGCCGTGTGCACCTATCCACTGCTCGGTAAGGGCAGGGGTAATCACGGAAGTCTGTCCGCATCCAAGAATATCTGAGACGACCTTAAAGAAAAACATCCGTTCCGGAGAAAAGAAAGGAAGTAACGCCTGATAGAGGGCGGAGCCTTCCATATCAATCAGGGTTTCTTCGGCAGACAAAGAAGCCTCTGTTGCCGGAAGAGGTACTGTTGTGAGAGGCATTTTTGCAAACTCCTCCCGATATATATAATCCGGGTAAAAGGTGCGCCCGGTCATTTGCTCCGTGATTTTTGAAGCGAGGAACAGGCGACCGGTAAGCCGCTTTGCATCTGCGGAATAAGCCCTTGGACAGTATCCTGCAATGCCGATATTTACGGCAAGGTCACAGTCAGCCGGAGGGTATTTTGTAAAATGACCGGCAACACAGGCGGCTGCCGGAATCATACCGGAGCCGGTGATAATAAGCCGGACATTTTCACGTTCAAACAGGGTGTAACGGGACTCGGCCGGATTCTGTTTTAATTTTAGTGTCTGAATCAGGGGCTTCGCTTCCGGATACAGTGCGGTAATCAGGGTAATCATAGTATATAAGGTCCTCTCAAAGACCTGCCGGGATTTCCGACGGTCAAAGTTGTTTTTAATGAGTAAAGTATACTACGTTCCGCGGAACATGTCAAAATAGTCCGAGGCTATTTTTAGGGGAATCTTAAGTTGCTTTTTGTCGAGGAAAGTACTATACTTAACCATATATGTAAAGTGGATAACTTTTGGTTATCGGTAAGAGAGATTAAGAAAAGCGGAGGAGCAGGAATGTCAAAGAAATATCGCGTCGGCTGCAAAGGAATGGACGAATACGGAAGAGGAAAAGTAATATTTAATAATAAGACATTTGCTGTGGCAAATTTTCTCCCGGGAGAAAAGGGAGAAATCGAACTGGTATTTCGCGCAAAGGAAACCGGAGCAAGACTGGTTTCTTTGGATAAAAAGTCTGCAGACCGTGCGGAGGTAGCCTGCGGAGTCTATGAAAAGTGCGGCGGCTGTCATCTGATGCATATGAAGTACGAAGCGCAACTTCTCTGGAAACAAAAACAGATGGAAGCCTTATTCCCGGAGGAAGCGGCGGCAGGGAAGCTGGAGCCGATTGTCGGGATGGAGGAGCCGTGGAATTACCGGCACAAGGTATATGCGAGTTTTTCTACCGGAAAACGCGGAGAGGTACTCGCCGGAATTTATGAAGAAAATTCACACCGGGTCGTGAATACGACACAGTGCGCGATTCAGAATAAGACAGCAAATGCCATCGTGGCAGAGGTGGTCAGCCTCATGAAAAAGACACGGACTCCGGCATATGATGAGGACCGTCGGACCGGTGTTTTGCGACATGTCTATCTGCGAATCGGACAGAAGACCGGACAGATTATGGTAGTGCTTGTAACGGGAAGCAGTGAATTTAAGGAGCGAAACAAGTTTGCGGATGGTCTCAGAAAGAAATTCCCGGAAATCACCACCATCATTCATAATATAAACAGTGCAAAGACCAGTATGGTGCTCGGTAAAAAGGAGACGGTACTGTTTGGAAACGGAACGATAGAGGATGAGTTGTGCGGATTGACATTCGAAATTTCCTCACAGTCCTTTTATCAGGTGAACCCGGTCCAGACGGAAAAATTGTATGAAACAGCGGTCAGGTTTGCCGAACTGACCGGAACCGAGACGGTATTGGATGCGTATTGTGGCATCGGTACTATCGGTATGGTGGCGGCAAAGGCGGCAAAACAGGTCATCGGCGTAGAGGTAAATGAAGCTGCAGTCCGGGATGCAAAAAAGAATGCAAAGAAAAACGGCTGCCACAATATTTCCTTTACCGCAGCGGATGCCGGGGACTATATGATGCGCCTGGCTGCCGACAAAGAGGCAAAGAAACCGGATGTGGTCTTTATGGATCCGCCAAGAAGCGGAAGTGACCGGAAATTCATGGATGCCATGTGCGCCATGGCACCGGAACGGATTGTCTATATTTCCTGTAATCCGGTGACACAAAAAAAGGATACGGAGTATTTGAAAAAGAAGGGCTATGAGACAGTGCGGATTCGTGCGGTGGATTGCTTCTGCCATACGTATCATGCGGAGTCGGTTTTAGTGATGAAGAAAAAGAAATAAAAGGAGCCGGGAACGTTCTATGTGGCTAAAAAGAGAGAAACGAAAAACTGTGATTGATTTGACCGAGGGACCGATAATGAAAGGAATGGTTTCATTTGCCGTTCCGTTGTTTTTGGGACAACTTTTGCAACAGTTTTACAGTATGGCAGATGCCTGGGTAGTCGGAAATTTTGCGGATAACGATGCATTTGCAGCCGTCAGCTCGGCAGGCAGTATAATTTTTTTGATTACCGGCTTTTTTAACGGAATCGGAATCGGGGGCGGTGTCATTATTTCACGTTATGTCGGGGCAAAAAACGAGGAATATATCAAGCGCTCCATTCATACCAATTTTTTATTTGGGTTGCTTGCCTCGGTGTTGTCGACCATTGTCGGCATGCTTTTGGTTCCGAAGATTTTAGTCTGGATGAAGGTGCCGGCATCGGTATTGCCTGACTCAAAGGCCTATTTCGGAATTTATTTTGCAGGTGTGTCTACCGTCATTATGTATAATATCTGTATGTCGATTTTACGTGCACTCGGAGACAGTGTGCGGCCGTTATATTATCTGGCAATTTCCTCGATTGTGAATGTGGTGCTGGATTTATTGTTTGTTGCGGTATTTCGCTGGGGAGTGGCAGGCGCTGCCATTGCTACGGTAATTTCACAGGGAATCAGTGCATTGCTTTGCATCGTTCAGATGTGCCGGAGAAAGGATGAAATCACACGCCTTCAATTACGGGAGATAAAATGGCATGGGAACATTATGCTGGAGGTTATCCGACAGGGCCTGCCGACCGGCATCCAAAATTCCGTAATCAGTATCGGAAATATTGTAGTGCAGACGAATATCAACAGCTTTGGCGCGTTTGCAATGTCGGGACACGGGGCGTATGCAAGGATTGAAGGCTTTGTCTTTTTACCGATTATGAGCATGTCGATGACATTGCCGACATTTATCAGCCAGAATCTCGGAGCAAAGAAAGCGGAGCGCGCAAAAAGAGGCGCCTTTTTCGGAATTACATTCGGGATGCTGATGGCAGAGGCGGTTGGTGTGCTTTGCTATTTTGGCTCGGAATATGCGCTTCGTATTTTCGTAGACACACCGGAGGCAATTCTGTTCGGAAGAACACAGGCCAAGGTGGTATCCTTATTTTTCTTTTTGCTTGCCTTTTCGCATTGTGCGGCAGGTGTACTCAGAGGGTGCGGCAAGGCGATTGTGCCGATGATTACAATGCTTGCGTTTTGGTGCGGAGTACGTATTCTTTATGTAACGCAGGCAATTAAAATTTTTCCGCAATATCAGACCATATGCTGGGCTTATCCGTTAACCTGGACGCTCAGCAGCATTGTGTTTCTGGTGTTTTTGTTAAAGTCCGATTGGACAAATGCTTGGGAGAGACAAAAGAACAGGTAATAGGGAGTAGGAAAAATGCGAATACTGTTTGTGGGAAACTTTGACATAGCAGGAAAATATATAGCGGAACGAATGTATAAAGAGGGACACAGGATTATCTGGCACACGGAGGAACCGGAAAGAACGTTATGGAACCGGAGCCTGAAGGGAAACGTGTACCGGTATGCAATCAACTACCAAAAATGCAGTCAGATTATGAAAACGGAATCCCCGGACTGCCTGGTGTTTCTGACGCAGGAATACAGGGATGCCTATGACTGGTCCGAGGGGCGCATGATCGGACTGTCCGATTTTGAAACGGAAGTACTGCGTGCCGCCGCTTCGCTTGGTGTGAAAAAAATACTGTATCTGTCCTCTGCGGAAATGAAAAGGGAAGAACTCTTGAATCCGGCTTTGGAGAAACTGCGCGCAGGGGAGCGTTTGTGTCGGTCGGTTTGTGAAGAAAATAACATGCAATGTCTGATTGTACGCTCCGGTATTGTTTACGGAGAAGGAGAGTACTTTAACCATGGCTTTGTAGAGCATAATCTGCACCGTATGTTGTCCGGTAAAAAAGTAATGACACAGTATGCCTATGGTTCCCAGTTTGATTTCATCTACGGAACGGACTTTGCAGATGCAATCGAACGGTTGTTAGCGGGGGATGAAACGGGAGTGCATACGGTTCTGTCAGGAAATCCGGTCAGGCTGCAGGAATTTTACGACAGGGCAATTGCAACGCTGCAGTATAAATATCCGGTGGAATATGGTGTGGGCGAGCGCAGGGAGGCTTTGAAGGAAAGCATCCCGTTGAAACAGCTGACCGGGTGGATGCCGTTTTATCTTTTTGAGGAGAAGGCGGAGGAAGTGTTTTTACACTACCGACAGATGTATAAGGAACAGGAAGAAAAGGCGGGACAGAAGCGGGAAAAGAAGTCGTATCCGTTTTGGGGACCGTTTGTGCAAAATCTGCTGCTTTTTGTTTTGTTTCTTGCATTCGATTATTTCAGCAGCGATTGGAGTGATTTGCGGTTTGTCGACGTGAAATTACTCTATGTGGTTGTGGTGGCATTGTCCTTTGGTATGCGGCAGGGGCTGATTGCCATTGCGCTTGCGACAGGAGCTTATTTTATCCGGATGCTGAGCCGGGAGATTGATGTTTCCTATGTTCTGTACAGCATGGATACCTGGGTACCGTTTATCATGTATAGCATTGCGGGCACCATTGTCGGCTATCTTTCCGATAAAAAAGAGGATGATTTGGAAAATAAAGAAGAGGAATTTGAGAGTCTTCGGGAGAAATATTCGTTTTTAAAGACCATGTACCAGGAAGCCTTAAATATTAAAAATCAGCTGCAGAAGCAGATTATGATTTCGAAGGATTCTTTGGGACATATTTATGAAATTACGGAAGAACTGGATGATACGAAGCCGCGAACCGTAATGATTCGTGCGGTTAAGATGATTGAGGAGACGATGGAGTGCTCCTCGGTAGCTATTTACATTCGAAATGCACAATCCTCATACGGTCGATTAATGGCATGCTCCGGAGATATTGTGAAGGAGATGACAGGCTCCATCAATTTTAAAGAGTATCCGGAAATGGAAGAGGTGCTGTTACAGAATGAAATTTATGTGAATACTGCACTTTTGGAGGGTTATCCGAGCTTTGCCATGCCGGTATTTGAAGGGGAGCAGATAGTTGCGGTAGTTGCGATTTATAATATAGCACCGGGAAAATATACGATTTATTATAAAAATCTGTTTCAGACCCTGATTTTAATCCTGAGAAACTGGCTGGTACGCGCGTATGTATTTCAGGAGGAAAACCGGAGCCGGATGTATTATGAGGGAACCAATATATTAAAAAACAAGGAGTTTCAGGAGGAACTGGCGTCTATTGTACAGGCCAGCGACGAACTGCAGTATCCGTTCAGCCTCGGACACATCCGATATGACAAGGAGGAAATGCGGTTTGAGGAGATGGCGGAAAGACTGTCAAAATCCATCCGTGCAACGGATATCGCGGGATGCAATGAAAACGGTGAAATCTATATTATTTTATTATTTGTTACTCCGGCAGCAAGAGGCTATATGGAACAGCGCCTGGAAAAGGCAGGATTTTTAGTAGACTGGGAGAACTGAACATGTCAGATGTAATTTATATCCTGTTTGGATTACATATTCTGCTTTGTATTGTGTATGCATTGGATTATAGATACGATAGGGGAAATCTGCAAAATACATTGTTGCGATTTGTGATTTGCTTCTTTGTTCCTGTGTTTGGGTTCGCTTTTTTGTGGTTTTCTGATTTCTTTGAGAAACGGATGAAAAAAATCGGAGGAAGAGAGAAACTGGATTTTCAGGAGAAAAGAACCGAACTGGAATTGTTAAATCCACTGGATTTGTCAGAGGAGATTAATCGTGTGCCGATGGTAGAGGCTTTACAGATGGGAGACTATTCTTTTCGCAGAAAAGTGGTAGTAGATACAATGCGTGAGGATGCCCTGGATTATATTGACGTGTTGAAAACCGCGTTGTTAAACGAGGATTCGGAAACCTCCCACTATGCAAGCTCGGTTATCATGGATGTGCAGGGGAAATTGCATGCTTCGCTGTTTGAAAAAGAGGTGAGATTTCAGGAAGAACCGGAAGATTCGGAAAACACTTATGCATATGAGAAGGAGCTCTACCGGATTATCAAAAGCGGAATCTATGAAAAAAGAGATTTACATAAATATTACGTAAAATATAAGGTCGTTTCGGACTATCTCTTAAAACAGGAGGAAGTACGGGAAAAGACGTATCACAACAGAATCGAGATTGATTTGGAAACTGAGGATGTATTGCATGCCGGATGGCTGTGTGAGAAATTTTTGAAGGAATATCCGGCCAGTGAGGACATGGTAGTGGATTTTATTTGTTTCTATATTAAGACAAAGGACAAGGAGGGCCTGGAGCAGTTTTTGATAAATTTGAAATCGCTTCCGGTTGTGCTTTCTTCCTATGCATTGCAGTATATTAGGTTTTTTGAAAGGGAAAATCAATGAAAGGATATCTGACAAGAATTATTATCTATATCGTAGCGGGTCTTGCCTGGCTGGTGTTGATGTGGGTAGTGAATACCGGGGCGTTGACGGAAGAGGTCATTGTGCCGGAAGATACCGTGAAGGTGCTTGCGACACCGATGAATCCGTTAGACGGAAACACCGAAATTTCGTCAAAACGTTCTGTGCTGATTTTATACAGTAAAGCAGATGATTTTTCGGAAAGGCTGAAGGCTAATCTGGAGAAAACCTGTCGGTGGCTGAAAATGGAGTCAACTGCCGTGGAGGCAAGATTCAGTGATACGGTATCTTATCGGGAATACGATATGGTAATCATTGCCACGCTGTATACAGAAACGGAGCTGGGGACGGATTTCGGACGTATATTTAACTACGTAAAAAACGGAGGAAGATTATTTTGGGCAGTGCTTCCGATTTCCTTTGAGAATGGTTTTCATGAAATATATCGAAATCTGGGCATTGTAGACATTGGGAACTATACAGAAATCAGTGAGTATGTGTTTTGTGAGGAACTGATTCCCGGAACCATGGGAATGACGTTTGCGGCGGAAGCATTTGTTGATACAGCAGTTACCTTTCAGTTGGATGAGAAATGTATGGTTTATATGGAGTCAGAAGAACAGATTCCACTGATATGGAAGTATACATATGGGGAAGGAAGCAGTGTGTTTTGTAATATGACAGCACTGGTCGGAGACAATTACACCGGCTTGCAGGCAGGGTGTATGCTGGCGCTGTTTGAACATTTTATGTATCCTGTACTGAATGCCAAGGTGGTGTTTTTGGATGATTTTCCTTCTCTGCAATATAACAGTGACAGTGATGTGATTAAAGAGCAGTATCACCGTACCGTAAAAGAATTTTATCGTGATATCTGGTGGCCGGATATGCAGACGGCGGCAAAGAAATACAATCTTTGTTATACCGGTGTTTTTATGCCGACGTACAACAGTATTGTAGAACCGGAACAATTTGTATATACCAAGGATGAGATGGAACGGTATTACGGAAAAAGTCTGATGCAAAACGGGTTTGAAATGGGAGTTCACGGCTATAACCACCAGTCCTTGACGTTGGAAGGGGGAACCCCGAAGGAAATGGGGTACCGCGCATGGGGAAGTATTAAGGATATGTGTGCTTCCCTCGAAAAGTATATGGAAATCACAGAGGAACTGTTCGGAAAGGTGCCGATGTATACCTATGTGCCGCCGTCCAACTATTTGAGCCGGGAAGGCAGAATGGCACTGACGGAAACATTAAAGGATTTGAAGATTATTTCCGGCGTTTATACCATGGAAGGTGAGACCGGTGATGTATATGTACAGGAATTTGTCATGGCGAGTGACGGGATTGCGGAATTTCCGCGAATGACTTCCGGAATGCTGCAAAGTGCGTATGAGGATTTTGTACAGGTGAATGCTGCCGGTTTGTACGGTGTGTTTTCTCATTTTATCCATCCGGATGACATTTTGGATGAGGAACGCGGCGGAGGAAAAGACTGGCAGGAGTTGTTAGATGCCTTTTGCGAAAAGGTAGAGCTGATAAACGACAGGTATACGGGAATGCGGGCGCTTTCGGCATCGGAAGCTGCGGACGCATTAAAAATTGCGTATTACTCGCAGGTGGACTATCGGATGGAAGAGGAAAGATTGCTCGGAACCGTGTACAATTATTACGGCGAGGGATATTTTTATCTGAAGTCAGAGAAAACACCGCAGAAAACCTCAAAGGGGTGTCAGATTACACCATTAAATAAGTATGGGGACAGCAATTTTTATTTGGTGTATTTGACGGAACCGGAGTTTGAGATTCATTTTAAATAACCGCAGAGAAAGGAGTCGGACAGATGAAAATATGTATTTTGGCAGAAGGCTGTTATCCGTACGTGGCAGGCGGCGTCTCTTCCTGGATTCAGATGCTGATTAAGGGAATGCCGGAACATGAATTTGTAATCTGTACGATTGCTGCCAATACCGATCAAAAGGGGAAATTTAAATATGAGCTTCCGGAAAATGTGGTAGAAGTCCGGGAAAATTTTCTTGATCAGTTTTTAGATGAAAGATCAACGAAAAAAGTGGAATATCGTCTGACGAAAGAAGAAAAAACAGCAGTTTTGGAACTGATTACCAAGGATACGGTAAACTGGGAAGTGTTGTTTGAGATGTTTTCGTTAGGCGGAAGGTATAACATTAATGACTTCCTGGTCAGCGAAGCGTTTTTGGAAATTGTCATGGAGGCATGTAAAGAGAAATATCGTCTGACTCCGTTTAACAAAGTGTTTTGGACCATACGTTCCATGCTGCTTCCGATTTTTCATGTGCTGAATTGCGAAATTCCGGAGGCGGATTTATATCATAGCGTGTCAACCGGCTATGCGGGAATTCTCGGAGCGTGTTTCCAGTATCGGACCGGCAAACCGTATATGATTACCGAGCATGGGATTTATACCAGAGAACGGGAGGAAGAAATTATTAAGGCAAGCTGGGTCGATGTTCACTTTAAGAGAACCTGGATTGATTTTTTTGCCGGTATGTCAAGAGCAGCGTATGAACGGGCAAATCGCATTATATCCCTGTTTTACGGAGCAAGGGCATTTCAAATTGAAGCAGGTGCGCCGGAGGAAAAGTGTATTGTAATTCCTAACGGAATAAAACTATCAAGGTTTGAGCATACGGAGGAAATTGCGGATGACGGACATCCGTTGACCGTCGGAGGGGTAATCCGGGTTGTTCCGATTAAAGATTTGAAAACGATGATTTATGCTTTTGATATGGTAAAGCAGAAGGTTCCGGATGCGAGACTGTACCTGATTGGTCCGACGGATGAAAATCCGGAGTATTATCAGGAATGTCAGGATTTAATCCGGAATCTGGGCTGTGAGGATGTAACGTTTACCGGACGGGTTGATGTGGCGGAATGGTACGGAAAGATGGATATTTTACTGCTCAGCTCCGTATCGGAAGGACAGCCGTTTGCAATTTTGGAGGGTATGGCGGCAAAACGGCCGTATGTATCGACCAATGTCGGTTCCTGCAGGGAGCTTCTGGAGGGAAATGAAGATGAGTTCGGAAAGGCAGGTGAAATAGTACCTGTTATGAATCCGAGGCTGATGGCAAAGGCAATTCTTAAAATTGCCGGCGACCGTAATCAAATGAGGGCAATGGCAGAGAACGGTTATCGCAGGGTCGTAAAATATTATCAGGAAGAGGCGTTTTTGAGAGCCTACCGCGAGCAGTATATTATATTTGCACCGGAGGAGGAAAAGAAATAGGAAAGGAGGAACCGGCATGGCAGGAGTAGGCTTTGAACTGAAAAAAATGTTTAAGAGAAAGGGCGGCTTTTTCAGTGTACTAAAGGGCTATGCGGTTTCTGCAATGGTAACGGAGGGCCCGATGTTATTATGTATTGTCATGCTGTTCGGGATACGTCTTTTACTAAAGCAATTCGGGGCGTCCTATGCGGAGCAGGAGGATTATCTGATTACAACAACTTATATTATGACATTTTCTCTTATTTTCTCGAACACAGTGCTGATGTTTGTCAGCCGCTTTGTGTCCAATTGCATTTATGAGAATAAGCTAAAGGACATTATGCCTTCCTTTTATGCCATTGTATTCTGGATTCTTCTGATTTCGGGGATACTTTCGGGCATCTATATGATTTTTATGGAAAAGACATTTTTCCACAAGCTGTTCAATTGGTTGCAGTTTATGATTATGCTGATTGTGTGGATACAAATGGCGTATCTTTCGGCAATCAAAAAATATATGAGGGTTTTGCTTGGTTTCATTGTGGCAGCGATTGTGGCAATCGGTACGGCGGCAGTTTTTATGATACTTGGTGTTGACCCGCTGTCTACGGCATTTTTATCCTCTGTCTTAGGCTATTCCGTCATGGCAATTATGTACATGCAGGAAATGATTCAGTATTTTCCGGAAGGAAAGGTGAATTTGTTTATCTTTTTTCCTGCACTGGATAAATATAAGGACCTGTTGCTGACCGGATGGCTGACCTCCCTTGGCCTGTTCGGACATACGATGGTGTTTTGGTTTAGCCAATACGGAGTTACGGTTCGCCGTGGTATGGTATATTGTATGAAATATGATATTGCGGGTTATTACGCAAGTCTTACGATTATCCCGTTCCTTGTGACCTTTGTCGTTTCTCTTGAGGTGAACTTTTATCAGAATTATAAACAGTATTTTGATACGATTATGTGTGACGGAACCTATGATGATATCATGTTTGAAAATTACAACCTGAAAAAGACATTGTTTCGTGAAATTGCTCATGTATTTGAGATTCAGTTCTTTTTGGAACTGATTTGTGTGATTTTTGGCGGGAATTATCTGGCGACAATCGGATTTGACCGGGAGATGGTGCTGATTTTCCGGTATTTGTGCCTGGGATATATGTTTTATGCGCTCGCCAAAAGTACCATGATTTTATTGATGTATTTCGATGCAAGAATAGAAGCGTTAAAAATATCTGCAGTTTTTGCCGGACTTGGAATTTTGTTTTCCGTTGTGACGCTTTATCTCGGACCGGATACGTTTGGTCTGGGATTTGCGCTGGCAGCGGTCATCAGTTCCGTCTATGGACTCTGCTTACTAAACCGCTATGTAAAGCGGCTGGAGTTTCATGTATTTTGCAGTCAGCCGTTGTTTGCCAATGTGACGGAAGGAACATTCGAGACGTTAGGAGGGAAACTGAATGAAAAACTCAGTAAAAAGCGAAAGAAAAAGAAATAGGCGGAGTATCCTTTTGCTGGCCGGTCTGCTGGCAGGAGGAATCGGAATCGGAACCCTGTCAAATGTTTTGACGTCAGAGGATAAATTGCCGGTAGCCTCAGACGCTGTAACAGGTACGCCGGATTTTGACGGAAGAGCACAGTTGAATGCAATGTCGCAGATTGAGGATATAAGTATTTATGATGCGGATGTCGAAGAGAGTGTCATTCATTTTTATGTCACCGTGCGTTACGGAAGCGAGGCACGGGGAACCAACCATACCTTCTCCGAGGTAAATAACGTAGTCCGGTTTGCGGACGGGGCACACGTGGAGAATGATGTTTATGCAGAGGCACTGGTGCAGGTTGGTGATGAAACCGGACCGGTGGCCGGAATGTTTGGCTACGGCGAGACAGAGAGTAATGCAACAATCCGTGTGAGGGGAAGTTCCTCCACGGCAGCAAGGGTGAAATCCTATAAACTGAGCCTGGATGAAAATGCAGGTACATGGAGAGGACAGTCGAATATTGCACTGAATAAGCATGCTTATGAGCCGACCAGATTGCGGAATAAATTGTACTTTGACCTTTTAAAAGAAATACCTGAGGTTCCGTCTATCCGTACGCAGTTTGTGGTGTTACATATTAAGGATGAAACCTCCGGAGCAACCGAATTTATCGATTACGGACTGTATACGCAGGCAGAGGTTCCGACAAAGAAGTATTTAAGGAATCACGGAATGGATGCTGACGGATATTTGTATAAGGTCATTGCGTTTAACTGGGAGACCAATGAGGCCATAAAGAATACGGACGATCCGGATTACGATGCGGTTGCAATGGAAACGGTGATTTCAAACAGAGGACGCGAGGATAATGAGAAATTAATAAAACTTGTGGAAGCGGTGAATGATAAATCCCTGGATATCAATGAGATTTTGGATACCTATTTTGACCGTGAAAACTATGTAACATGGCTTGCGTATAATATTCTGATGGGAAATATGGATACCACGATGCAGAATTATTATCTGTACAGTCCGCTCAACGGAGATAAATGGTATTTCATCCCTTGGGACGGTGATGCCAGTCTGACATGGGTACAGAGAGAAGCAACCGGAGAAGCAAAGGACTATGGGGCATGGGAATGCGGCATCTCGAACTATTGGAATATTCTCCTGCACCAGAGATATCTGAAATATGCATCCAACCGCGAGGAATTGGCGGGTAAGGTAGAGAATTTATATAAGAGGATAAATGAATCGTTGGATGACCGGGTAAAAAAATATGATGCGGTTGTTAGTCCATATGTGCTTTCGATGCCTGATTTGTTATACCTGGGGGCAACACCGGAGGAACGGGCATATTATGTTTCCTCCCTAAAGGAAAGCCTGACCGTCAGCTATGAGAAGTTTAGAGCATCTTTGGTGGCGCTCATGCCGTTTTGGTCATACGCGGT
The DNA here is from genome assembly GCA_015057585.1 of Lachnospiraceae bacterium. Classification (GTDB taxonomy): domain Bacteria; phylum Bacillota; class Clostridia; order Lachnospirales; family Lachnospiraceae; genus SIG299. The sequence continues at coordinate 21,158 of SVEF01000001.1, forward strand.
GGTACAGGAGGACGGAAACATTGTTTTCTCCTGGGGAGAGGCTTTTGATTTTCAGGGAAAGACGTTGACGTACGATTTGACGGTCAGCAGATATCCGGACATGAGAGAACCGGTACTGGAAGCCAATCACATATCGACGTTCTCGTATACACTTTCGGAGAAGGAATTGCCGGCGGGGAAATATTACATCCGGATGGTGGCACGAAGCTCTGACGGACGCAGTGTGGGAACCTGTAATAAAATATCGGTGGACGGCATCGCATATCCGGGAGTTTTGGATTTCGTAATAGAGTAAACGGGTGGTGAAACAGATGTTTCGGTATGAACAAAAATATGAGATAAATTCGTATCAGTATACAGAACTGCGAAGTGTGCTGCGACAGATGCTGAAAGCGGATGACCATGCAGACGAAGCCGGGCAGTATATGATACGGAGTCTGTACTTTGATGATATGTATCGGAGTGCCTATTATGAAAAAATGGATGGCATCTATCAGAGAAAGAAATACCGGATTCGTATTTACGGCTGTTCGGATGCAGTGATTCATTTGGAATGTAAACGAAAAGAAGGGGCGTATATTTTTAAGGAGTCCTGTCGTTTGACGAAAGAGGAATATGAAAATATCCTGTCCGGTGATGGCGCATTTTTGCTTGAGAAGGAATCACAGATGGCAAAGGAGTTTTATCTGGACATGCGGATGAATCTTTTAAAGCCGGAAGTGATTGTGGATTATGAAAGAGAACCGTATGTTTTTGATGCCGGCACTGTAAGAATTACATTTGATAAAAATGTGAGGGCGTGCCGGGCAAATCAGGATATTTTTGATCAGGAGATTGCGTCCTATGAAATATATCCGCAGGATAAGATGATTTTGGAAATCAAGTTTACCGGTTATTTGCCGGAACGGATCCGAAAAGTCTTTCAGGTCAGGAATTTGACGCAGACCTCGGCGTCCAAGTATTGTATGTGCGTGGACCGGCTGAGCGAGATATTATAGGCAGAAGAAAAGAGGAGGAGAAAGATGAACGTGTTTGTACTTACAACAACTTTTTCAGATATGTTTAAAAAGTCTTTTTTAAACAATTTTGCGCAGGAGAGCAGTCCGGCTCAGTTTTTGCTGACACTTGCGATGGCCCTGCTTATCGGTCTGGGAATTTATTTTGTGTATCGCAGATGCTATATCGGTGTGGTATATGATCATTCCTTCAATGTCTCCCTGGTTGTGATGACGATTCTTGTTGCTGTCATTATCGTCACCATCAGCTCCAATATTACATTATCGTTGGGTATGGTAGGTGCCCTGTCGATTGTACGTTACCGCACGGCGGTAAAAAGTCCGATGGATTTAATGTTTTTATTCTGGGCAATTACAACGGGAATTGCAGTGGGGGCAAATTATTTCTTCATTGCGGGCGGTGCCTTTGTCTTTGTGGCGATTACCTTCTTTGCACTGAAAACGCTGCGGGGAGACGATAGGACCTATATGCTGGTAATCAATTTGAAAACGGACCTTAAGGTAGAGGAAGGCGTACGGAGAGAACTGGAGAAATTAAAGTATAAGCTCCGTTCTAAGGTAGTAAAGGCTGACCGGACAGAAATTACGGCAGAGGTTCGTGTAAAGCGTGATAATATCAATATCACGGATGCGATTGCCGGAATTGAAGGAGTAGAGAATGTGACGTTAGTGCAATATCGGGGGACATATGAGGCTTAGCAGATGGATTCTGTACACTGTAATGATAGGGAGCATACTACTGATGAAGATGCCGTTATATTCTTTTGACAAGGTGGTACGGTATGTAATACCGGCAGCGGAAAAACCGACGGAAAATCCGTTGAAGGGATGGGCTCCGTGGATTTCTGAGGAAGAAGTAAATTATCCGGTCAGTTTGATTTTTGTCCGTATGCATTGGAGGGAAATCGAACCGGAAGAAGGCGTTTATTGCTTCGAAGAACTGGAGAAAAAGTTACATATGGATTTCTGGCGCACGAAGGGAGTACGATTTATTCTGCGGATTGTCTGTGATACGCCGGGAAGGGAAAGTCATATGGATATTCCGCAATGGCTGTACGAGAAAACCTACGGAGACGGTACCTGGTATGACTGCTCCTACGGAAAAGGATATTCGCCGAATTACAGCAATCCGGTAATGATAGAAGAACATCGGGAACTGCTGCATGCACTCGGCGAGTATTATGCCGGGGATTTGCAGTTGGGATTTGTGGAATTGGGCAGTCTGGGGCACTGGGGAGAATGGCACGTAAATTCTTCGGCAGGAATTCCGGGATTTCCGAAGGCAGAAATTTATAATCAATATGTCGAAGCTTATCTGGATGTGTTCCCGTCATCGAAACTGCTTTTGCGCCGGCCGGTTGCGATTGCCGGAGAACGCGGGCTGGGACTTTATAATGATTCCTTTGGCGTGACGTCTCATGAGGAATGGCTTTCCTGGATTGCAAACGGCTATGTGTCGGGGCAGAGTCAGGAGGAAATTGCGGGAATGCCGGAATTTTGGAAGGTGGCACCTTCCGGTGGCGAGTTTGCCACGACATATGAAGAGGCATATTATGTTTCCGAGGGATACGAAGAAACGTTAGCCTATATCAAAAACAGTCATACCACATTCCTTGGTCCCAGAAGCGGAGCAGGGGTAGAAGACGCGGAACTTGCGGAGGCGGTGCGTAACATGAATGCGGAACTCGGGTACTGTTTCCGGTTGAAGGAAGCAACGTGGACCAAAAAGGTCTGGTTCCCAAATTATTTGTTGAAGCTGCAGATAGAAAATCTGGGGGTTGCGCCCTTTTATGAGAATTGGCCGATGCTGGTGCAAATCAGGAATGAAGAAGGACAAATCGTTTTTTCGGAAGAATACGAAGTGAGTCCGGAAAAATGGTTGCCGGGAGAGAGTACCGTAAAGATTCTTATGAAAGATTTGACATTGGTTACGGGAACATATACGATAGAAGCAGGGATGGTGGACCCGCTTACGGATAGGCCGGGGATTGCCTTTGCCAATGAGCCTGTAGGGGAAACGGAATTTTTATATAAAGTAATGGAATTTACCATACGTTAGCGAAAGGAGATGGGAGGATGCATACGGAAACGATGACAAACGGGTTGGAGCAGGAATTGATTTCAGGGGTGACGGGAGAACGCGTCATTACAGAGGGGATGCCGAGGCTGGCCAGAAAAAGTGCGGCTGAGGGCATGGTTTTACTTAAGAATGAGGGCGTATTGCCGTTAAACAAAAAAGAAAAGGTGGCGTTGTTCGGAAGATGCCAGATTGATACATTTTATGTGGGCTACGGCAGCGGAGGTGATGTACACCCGCCGTATCAGGTATCTATTCTGGACGGTTTGCGGGAAAGTGGTCATGTCGTATTGAACCGTAAGGTACAGCGCGCTTATGAAAGATGGTGCTATGCACCGGAAAATCTGGCCTCTCCGGGAACGGAATGGGGGAAATGGCCGTATTACTATCCGGAAATGCCGCTTTCTGAGGAATTGGCAGAGCTTGCGGCGCAGGAGAGTGAAACAGCAATTATCGTTATCGGCAGAGCTGCCGGCGAAGACCGTGAAAATAAGCTGGAAAAGGGCTCGTATTATCTGACAGACGAAGAGGAGCAGATGCTTTCTCTTGTGACAAAAAAATTTGAAAAGACGGTTCTTGTGATGAACTGCGGAAATATCATTGATTTTTCCTTTACACAGAAGTATGAATTCTCAGCCATTCTTATGATGTGGCTTGGCGGAATGGAAGCCGGAAGTGCGCTTGCGGATGTCCTGACCGGAAAGGAAAATCCAAGCGGAAAGCTGGCAACAACGATTGCCAAAGAATATACCGATTATCCGAGCGCAGCTAATTTTGGTGACCCGGATGAGAATGTTTACGAAGAAGACATTTATGTCGGTTACCGTTATTTTGAAACCTTTGCAAAGGAACGTATCCTGTATTCGTTCGGGTACGGACTTTCCTATACTACCTTTGACATTGAACCGCTGGCCTTCAAGAACAGAGAAGATGTTTGCGAATTTACGCTTCTTGTCAAAAACACAGGCGCATTACCGGGAAAAGAAGTGATTCAGCTGTATCTGGAGGCACCGCAGGGAGCACTCGGAAAGGAAAGCAAGCGCCTGGTTGCCTTTAAGAAAACCGAAGAATTATTGCCGGGGCGGGAACAGGAAATCAAGATTTGCGTGTCCAATGAACTGCTTGCAAGCTATGATGATACCGGCAAGACGGGGCATAAAAATTCCTGGGTGATGGAGCCGGGAGAGTATTGGTTCTATTTTGGCGTGAGCACAAATTCGGGACGACTTGCATACCGGAATGCCGGCGGACACGATGCGAAGGTACCTTGTGTACTCCGCCATACCGGAGAGGCATGCAGCTTGTCTGAACCGATGGAACGTATTATTCCGATGAAGGATAGGGATTCCGCAATTGCACAGAGGGAATTGGTAACTGCATCGGAAAGGACACTGGCGGCCAGAATTTTAGAAAATCTTCCGGAGGAGATACCGTTTACGGGGGACCGTGGCATCCGCTTTTCTGAGGTTTGTGAGGGAACGGCAACCATGGAAGCGTTTGTTGCCCAACTGACAAAGGAAGAGTTGCAGGCATTAACAAGAGGTGAGGGCGGAACGAACCGTCCGAGCGGAATCGAAGGAAATACCGGTGTGTTTGCCGGCTTTTTCCCACCGTTAAAGGAAAAAGGCGTGCCGGTTATGGTGACAACGGATGGTCCGGCTGGTGTCCGAATCAAGCGATATACGTCCCTGGTACCTTGCGGAGCAGCGCTCGCATGTACCTTCCATCCGGAACTGGTAGAGGCATTGTATGAAAAGGTTGCGGATGAACTGGAACGTTTTGGGGTGGATGTATTCCTGGCACCGGGAATGAATATTTTGAGAAATCCGTTATGCGGACGAAATTTCGAATATTTTTCGGAGGACCCGCTGTTGTCCGGCAAGATGGCAGCGGCCGCAGTGCGTGGTATCCAGTATAAGGGGGCATCGGCCTGTCCGAAGCATTTTGCGGCAAACAACCAGGAATTCAGAAGGAACAAAAACAATTCCAAGGTGTCGGAACGTGCACTCAGAGAGATTTACTTTAAGGGCTTTGAGATTTGTGTCAAGGAAGGAATGCCAAAGAGCATTATGACCTCATATAATAAGATCAATGGTGTATGGAGTCATTATAATTATGATCTGGTTACGACAGTACTCAGAAAGGACTGGGGATATCACGGACTGGTTATGACGGATTGGTGGATGCAGAAGTCGGCAAGTCCTGAATTTCCGAAGTTACGTGACAACGCGTATCGTGTACGCGCACAGGTGGATCTTTTGATGCCGGGAAATGAAGGGTCACAGTCGCAGTATCCGGTGGATTATCAGCCGGATGAGACACTGCTGGAAACTCTCGGAATGCCGGATGGTATTACGTTAGCAGAACTTCAGAGAACGGCATGTACGGTACTGAGATTTGCAATGGATATTGTGAATGCAAAACGGAAAAAAGAAGACTAATCAAAAAGGCTCACGGAGTATTCCGCGAGCCTTTTACTATGTGTATTTTATTTCTGTAATACCTTAATTTCTGCAGATTCATCTAAAATGAGGCAGCCGTAGAAGCCGCTTTCTTCTAATTTTCCGAAGAGCTTGCCGATTTTCTTTGGCTTTTCATATAAGGTGACATCGTATTCACCGCGGTATTCGTCTGCTTTCTTAATCGCAGCGACTACTTCGCCGTCCGGATAGATAACAGCCAATTTTGGACGGGAGGCAGAAATTGCGGTCTGACGGTCCATTAAAATGCTGGCAATACGTTCAAAGCCGATGGAGAAGCCAACGGCAGGAACACTTTCACCGATAAATTTTCCAATCATATTGTCATAACGTCCGCCACCTGCGATGGAGCTTCCGAAGTCTAAGGACTCCACTTCAAAAATAGTGCCGGTGTAATAGCCCTGTCCGCGAACCAAAGAACGGTCATATTCGATGTCATATCTGCCGCCGGACAACTGCTTTACGGTAGCGATGATAGAAGCCACACTATCGATTGCTTCGGTATCGGTACAGTACTTTTTGGCGTCGTCTAAGGTAAATGGTGTAATGCTGATCATGGAGATGAATTTTTCTACCACATCGGCAGCAAAATCCTTTCCGAGTAATTCGTTTCTTACCCCTTCAGCACCAATCTTATCCATCTTATCAAACGTGATGCAGACACTGTCGGAATCTTCTGCGTGAAAGCCGGCGGAAAGAATCAGATTCTTTAAGATACGGCGGTCGTTGATGCGTACCTTGAAGTTTTCGATGCCGATGGCAAGCAGTGCTTTTGCGGTGGTATCGATGAGTTCTACTTCACAGTTTGTGGAGGAGGAGCCTAAAATATCGATATCGCACTGGATAAATTCACGCAGGCGTCCTTTTTGCGGTCTTTCCGCACGGAAAACACGGTCTAACTGGATTACCTTAAACGGTGTACTCAAATTGTTTCTGTTGCATGCATAGTAGCGGGAGAGCGGAAGTGTCAGGTCATAACGAAGACCGATGTCGGACAATTCCTTCGGGTTGCCGGAGTTTAACGCTTCGGTTAATTTATCCCCGCGCTTTAAAATCTTAAATAAGAGGTTTAAGTTTTCTCCGCCTTCACTCTTATCTAAGTTTTCCATATCCTCTAATATCGGAGTAGTAATCCGTTCAAAACCGCAGGAGCGGTAGGTTTCTAAAATTTTTCCCTGTAAGTAGTCGCGCAGGGCGGTTTCCTTCGGCAAATAGTCGTTGGTTCCTTTTACAGATGTAACTTTCATAGATATTGTCTCCTTTTTCTTCTTCCATATAAACAAAAAACGCCGTAGAACACTACGGCGTTTTAATTTCGTTATGCAAAATTAAGCAATTGTATTAACAGCCTTAGTGAGTCTGGATACCTTTCTAGCAGCTGTATTCTTATGGAAGATTCCCTTAGCAGCAGCCTTGTCAATTGCAACAACAGCTTCTGTTAATGCAGCAGTAGCAGCAGCCTTATCGTTCTGAGCCACAGCAGCTTCAACCTTCTTTGTTAAAGTCTTAACCTTAGACTTAACCATCTTGTTTCTTAAAGTCTTTGTTTCGATAACCTGAATTCTCTTCTTAGCAGATTTGATATTAGCCAATGAAAACACCTCCAATGCAATAAACTTGTTTTTCTCTTGCATGATCCTGTTCCAGCGAAACAGGACACGGACGTTTCACTGAAAACATACTGTTAAATAATACTTCATAAGAGAAAAAAAGTCAATATCTTAATTGGAAAAAAGTATTTTTTTTTCGATTTTCTACATAATAATGGTACAATGCGATGCTTTTCTTGTGAAGAATGTCAAGAAAAGGCAGAAATCCGCATAGAGTAGTTAGGAAAAGGAGAAGAATATGACCGGAAGAAGTGACCTTATTATAGAAAGTGAATGGCTGGAGGCGGGAAAGGTAAAAACGGATGGCGTTGTGGGTGATGTAACAACAACGGAGGGCATAAGGGTAACGGAGGAATGGAACAAAGAGGGTAACGTGAAGGTAACCTCCGTACAAATCAGGACAAAGGAAGCTGCGGGGGAATTGGAGCGGCCGATGGGGACCTATATTACTCTGGAAATTCCGGAACTTAGGCAGGAAGCGGAGGTTGTCCGGGAAGCAGCGGAGTTTTGTCTTGAGGAGCAACTGCGTCTTTTGCTTGAGAAGAAAGACGCAGAACATATGCTGGTAATCGGACTCGGTAACCGTGAGGTGACGGCAGATGCGATTGGACCGCTTACGATAGAAGACATTTTTGTCACACGTCATATGGTGGATGCATATAAAAGCATCAGGGAGAACTATCGTGTGGTAAGTGCGTTGGTACCGGGAGTCATGGCTCAGACGGGAATGGAAACGATGGAGATTATCCGGGCTGTTGTCCGTGAAGTAAATCCGGATGTCGTGCTGGTAGTGGATGCGCTGGCGGCAAGAAGTGCCGGACGCCTTGGTACGACCATCCAATTGACGGATACCGGAATTTGTCCGGGAGCGGGAATCGGGAATAACCGTAGGGAACTAAATAAAGACAGCATCGGAAGAACCGTGATTGCCATCGGGGTTCCCACTGTATTGGATGCGGTCGGAATTGCCACGGAAGATGTGATGGAGGAGGTCAGGGATTTGTTTGTAATGCCGCGCGGTATTGACAGTTCGGTACACTATATCAGTGAAATACTGGCGGAAGGAATCAATCGGACGAACAGGAGGGAGAGTTCTGAATAAGTGGGAGAGAAAATTATACCGGTTCCGGGCAAAGATTTATATGCACCTTCCCCGGAATGTAAGGCTGCGGAAATTGCGGTTTGCCCTGCTTGCGTTGTGCGGACTCTGTCTGTTCCTGCGGTGGAGCCCTGTACAGGAACAGGCAGAGCAGTCGAAACAGGAAAGGGATGAGCAAACGGATGTGAAACTACCGGAAATGGAGGACGAGCCGAGCGAACTTTTTGTCCAGTTTGTATCCGGAAACCGGGTACTGCAGGAAAAGAAGGAGCCGGCTTTGAAACCTACGGTGACGCCTGTACCGACACCGACGCAGAGTGCACGGAACGAAGGCATACAGAACGAAGATGTACTCCAAACGGCGGGTGGTGTGTTTGCTTCCTCGTTTTCACCGGAATGTTATCCGGAGCTTTCCGAGATTGTAGGAACGCGTTATCTGATGAATAATCTGCGAGAACTTACGTATCTGAAGGAAAATTTTTATATTGTCAATGCAACGACGGTGATGACGGCCCAGGCATTTGATGTGGACTATTTTTTAAGTGCAGATTTGTCCCTGGAAAAGAAAGAGGAACCACAGATATTGATTTACCACACGCATGCGTCGGAAGCATTTGCAGACAGCAGATATGGCGTAAGTGAAGATACCGTCGTCGGAATGGGAGAGCGGCTGGCAGAGGTGTTGGAGCAAAAGTACGGTTATGCGGTTTTGCATGATACAACCGTGTTTGATTTGAAAAACGGAAAGGATAACCGTGACAATGCTTACAGTGAGGCATTGGTTTACATAGAACGCCTGCTCAAGGAATATCCGACCATAGAGGTCATTATTGATTTGCACCGGGATGCGGGGGCAAAGAGAGTAGTTACCCTGCAGGGGAAGCAGGTGGCAAAAGTAATGTTGTTTAATGGTTTGTCCAGAACCAAGGAAAAGGAACTGACGTATTTGCCGAATCCGAATTTAAAAGATAATTTGGCGTTCAGTTTTCAGATGAAGCTTATCGGGGATGAGATGTATCCCGGTTTGATGAACCGGATTTTTCTTAAGGACTACCGGTATAATATGCATCTTAAGGAGCGCTATCTGCTCGTGGAACTCGGCACGCAGAACAATACGGTAGAAGAGGCAAGAAACGCAATGGAACCATTGGCGGATGTACTGGCACAGGTGCTTTCAAAGTAACCGCGGCAAAATCTTGACATCCACGCCGGAATCAGTTACTATCAACAATGGGTAAAAAGCGAAAGAGAGGAAGTTAGGAATGGCAACAATTGATCAGAGTAAAATCAGAAACTTCTGTATTATTGCACATATTGACCATGGTAAGTCAACACTGGCAGACCGTATTATCGAAAAAACCGGACTGCTTACCAGCCGTGAAATGCAGGCACAGGTGCTTGACAACATGGAACTGGAGCGTGAGAGAGGTATTACGATTAAAGCGCAGACCGTGCGTACCGTATATAAGGCAAAGAATGGTGAGGAATATATTTTTAACCTGATTGATACACCGGGACATGTCGATTTTAACTATGAAGTATCCAGAAGCCTTGCTGCGTGTGAAGGAGCAATTCTTGTCGTGGATGCGGCACAGGGCATCGAGGCACAGACGCTTGCCAATGTGTATCTGGCGTTGGACCACGATTTGGATATCATCCCTGTCATCAATAAAATTGACCTGCCGAGCGCGGAGCCGGAGCGTGTGATTGCAGAGATTGAGGATGTCATTGGCTTAGAGGCACAGGATGCCCCTAGAATTTCCGCCAAGAACGGCATTAATATTGAAGATGTTCTGGAGGCGATTGTAGAAAAGGTGCCTGCACCAAAGGGAGATGCAAAGAAACCGTTACAGGCGCTGATTTTTGACTCGATTTATGATTCCTACAAGGGTGTTATTGTATTCTGCCGTGTCATGGAGGGAACCGTAAAGAAGGGGACAAAGATTAAAATGATGGCAACCGGAGCAACCGCAGAGGTAGTGGAGCTCGGTATTTTCGGACCGGGTCAGTTTATTCCCTGTGAGGAACTTTCCGCCGGTATGGTAGGTTATATTACCGCAAGCCTTAAAAATGTAAAGGATACCCGTGTGGGTGATACGATTACGGATGCCAACAATCCGTGCGTCAATCCGCTCCCGGGTTATAAAAAGGTAAATCCGATGGTATACTGCGGTATGTATCCGGCAGACGGAGCTAAGTATCCGGATTTGCGTGATGCGCTGGAAAAACTGCAGTTAAACGATGCAGCGCTTCATTTTGAACCGGAGACCTCCATTGCACTGGGTTTTGGTTTCCGCTGCGGATTCCTTGGGCTGTTGCATCTGGAAATCATTCAGGAGCGTCTGGAGAGAGAGTATAATCTTGACCTCGTGACGACGGCTCCGGGTGTTATTTATAAGGTATATAAGACAGACGGGGAGGAGATGGATATTACGAATCCGTCCAATTTGCCTGACCCGTCAGAGATTGAACATATGGAGGAACCGATGGTTTCTGCGGAAATCATGGTGACTACGGAATTTGTAGGTGCCATCATGACACTTTGTCAGGAGCGCCGCGGCGTTTATCTGGGAATGGAATATATGGAACAGACCAGAGCGTTACTGCGCTATGAATTGCCGCTAAATGAAATCATTTATGATTTCTTTGATGCACTCAAGTCCCGTTCCAAGGGCTATGCGTCCTTTGACTATGAACTTAAGGGCTATGTGCCGTCCAATCTTGTGAAGTTAGATATTCTGATTAATAAAGAAGAAGTCGATGCCCTTTCCTTCATCGTACATGCAGATACCGCATATGAACGCGGCAGAAGAATGTGTGAGCGCTTAAAGGATGAGATTCCGAGACACCTGTTTGAAATTCCGATTCAGGCAGCCATCGGAAGCAAGATTATTGCCAGAGAAACCGTAAAGGCAATGCGAAAGGACGTACTTGCAAAGTGTTACGGCGGTGATATTTCCCGTAAGAAGAAGCTTCTGGAAAAGCAGAAGGAAGGTAAAAAGCGTATGAGACAGGTCGGCAATGTGGAAATTCCGCAGAAGGCCTTCATGAGCGTTTTAAAGTTGGACGAAAATTAGACGGGATGGGAAGAATGTTATTTTTTAAAAAGAAGAAGGAAATGAAGGAGCGGTTACCGCTCGGGCTTTATGTGCATATTCCGTTTTGTGTGAAAAAGTGCAGCTACTGCGACTTTTTATCTGCGCCGGCAACCGATTTGATGAAGGAGCAGTATGTGGAAGTGCTTTGTAAGGAAATCAGAGGATATCGTGCCGTGGTTGCGGACTATGAGCTGAAAACGATTTATTTCGGCGGCGGAACTCCTTCCGTATTAAACAGTGTGCAGCTGGAAAAAGTGCTTTTGGCAATCCGGGATACCTTTTTTGTCGATGAGAAGACAGCGGAAATTACGATGGAGGTAAATCCGGGAACGGTAACGAAGGAGCGTCTTACCGCCTATCATGACCTTGGCATTAACCGTTTGAGCATCGGGGTGCAGTCGGCGCACGATGCAGAACTGGAACTTTTGGGAAGAATCCATACCTTTGCACAGGCAAAGCAGTGCTATGCGTGGGCAAGAGAAGCCGGATTTAGAAACATCAGTCTGGATGTGATATCTGCACTTCCGAAACAGACCTTAGACGATTACAAAGAAACGCTGGAGGAACTGATTGCACTGAATCCGGAGCATATTTCCTCCTACAGTTTAATAATAGAAGAGGGGACTCCGTTTTACGAATGGTATTCCGAAGGTAAGGAGTTGGAAAGCACCCTGCCGGATGAGGATACCGACCGGGAAATGTATGCGTATACAAAGACGCGGTTAAGAGAGGCCGGCTACGAGCGTTATGAAATATCAAATTATGCAAAGCCGGGGTTTGAGAGCAGGCACAATTCGTCCTATTGGACCGGAATTCCGTATATCGGTGCGGGGCTTGGCGCGTCGTCCCTGTTTACGAATGCCAGATATCATAATGAAAGTGATTTGCAAACCTACATGGCAGCAGTAAGTGCAGGAGAGGACATCCGCAGGGATATCGAACGCATGGTGGCAGCAGAGCAGATGGAAGAATTTATGATGCTTGGTCTGCGTATGATGCAGGGAGTAAGTCGTGAGGAGTTTCAAAAGAGGTTCGGCTGTGCCATGGAGACGGTTTACGGACAGGCATTGAAAAAACTGGAGAGAAACGGTTTGATTACCGTATCCGGTGACCGGGTGGCATTGACAGAAACCGGAATTGATGTCAGCAATCAGGTATTTATGGAATTTATTCCGGAGGAGTTCGTGCGTCGCTAGAGAATTCTTAAAAAACGATTAAAATAGGAAAAAATGAAAAGATAGCACTTGACAATTTAAAGGTCAGGTGCTATTTTATGTACAGAACATATTAGCACTCCAATGAATCGAGTGCTAACAACCAGGATGCAAGGTACGAAGTCAGTGCCCGGAGGAACCCTATGGAACAATTAGATGAGAGAAAACTGAAAATTTTACAGGCGATTATCAAAACCTATTTGGAGACCGGAGAACCGGTTGGTTCCAGAACGATTTCTAAGTTTACGGATTTGAATTTAAGTTCCGCAACCATCCGTAATGAGATGGCAGATTTGGAAGAGATGGGTTACATCCTTCAGCCGCATACCTCCGCAGGACGTATTCCTTCGGATAAGGGATACCGCCTTTATGTTGATACCATGATGGAAACCAAGGAGCATGAAGTCGAAGAAATGAGAGCCTTCCTGATTGAGAAGGCAGACCGGATGGAAACACTCTTAGAGCAGATGACAAAGATGCTTGCCGTCAGCACAAACTATACAGCGATGGCAACGACACCGATGTACCGGAGTCGCAAGGTAAAGTTCTTGCAGTTGACAGAGGTGGATGCATCTCAGCTTTTGGCGATTATTGTAATCGAAGGTAACATTGTTAAGAACAAAATGATTACCACTTCGGTTCCGGTAGATAAAGAGATGATTCTTAAGTTAAATATCCTGTTGAACACGTATCTGCAGGGCCTTGACTTATCGGAAATCAATCTGGACGTCATCAGCCAGATCAAACAGCAGTCGGAGGGGCTCGGCAATATTGTCAGTGATATTCTGGATGCGATTGCGCAGGCTATCAGTGAGGAGGATAAGGTAAAGGTCTACACCAGCGGTACGACGAATATGTTAAAATACCCGGAACTCGGAGACCACGGCAGTGTGTCCCAGTTGCTGTATGCGTTGGAGGAGAAAAAAGAAATCACGGAGCTGATGCGGAAGGAGTCCGAGGACAGCAGTGAAATCCAGGTCTATATCGGAAACGAAACCACGGTGGAATCCATGAAGGATTGTTCGGTTGTCACGGCAACATACGAACTGACCGACGGTGTATACGGAAAAATCGGTATTGTAGGACCAAAACGTATGGACTACGAAAAGGTAGTTTCAGCGTTAAAAACCATCCGCAGCCAGTTGGATGAAATATATAAGAAATAGAAAGAGGTCGTGGAATGAACGCCAAGGAATTAGAAAACGAAGTAAAGAAAGACGTGACGGAAGAAGTGGCCGGGGAAACAACAGAAACTGCAGAAGCAGAAGAAACGGTGGCAGAAGAAAACGAAACTGCTGAAACTGCTGAGGCAGAAGAAACGGAAGCTTCCGGCGAGAAAAAGGGATTCTTTAAGAAAAAAGAAAAGAAAGACAAAAAGGATGAAAAAATCGAAGAATTAAACGACAGACTGATGCGTCAGATGGCAGAGTTTGACAACTTCAGAAAGCGTTCCGAACGTGAAAAGTCCCAGATGTTTGAAATCGGAGCAAAGGATATTGTAGAACGTATTCTTCCGGTGGTGGATAACATGGAACGCGGACTTGCTACGGTATCTCCGGAGGAACTGGAAGCAAATGCATTTGCCCAGGGGATGGAGAAAGTATATAAGCAGTTTATGACTGTACTGGAAGCAGCGGGCGTAAAGCCGATTGAAGCGGTAGGCAATGAATTTAATCCGGATTTTCACAATGCCGTAATGCATGTGGAGGATGAATCCGTCGGAGAAAATATCGTTGTCGAAGAGTTTCAGAAGGGTTATATGTATAGAGAGAGCGTCGTAAGACATTCTATGGTTAAGGTAGCCAACTAAATTTATTTTAGAAAGAATATAAGGAGGATTTAAAGATGGGTAAGATTATTGGTATTGACTTAGGTACTACCAATTCCTGCGTTGCCGTAATGGAAGGCGGCAAGCCGGTAGTTATCACAAATACAGAAGGTGCAAGAACAACACCTTCCGTTGTGGCTTTCACAAAGACAGGCGAGCGTATCGTAGGAGAGGCTGCAAAGCGTCAGGCGGTTACAAACGCTGATAAGACAATTGCTTCCATCAAGAGACATATGGGTACGGACTTCAAGGTAACGATTGATGATAAGAAGTTCTCCCCACAGGAAATCTCCGCTATGATTCTGCAGAAGTTAAAGGCTGATGCAGAAAACTATCTCGGTGAGACGGTAACAGAGGCTGTTATCACAGTTCCTGCTTACTTTAACGACTCCCAGAGACAGGCAACCAAGGATGCAGGTAAGATTGCAGGTCTTGATGTAAAGAGAATCATCAACGAGCCTACTGCAGCAGCACTTGCATATGGTCTTGACAATGAAAAGGAACAGAAGATTATGGTTTACGACTTAGGTGGCGGTACCTTCGACGTATCCATAATTGAAATCGGTGACGGTGTGATCGAAGTACTTGCTACTTCCGGTGACAACAGACTCGGTGGTGACGATTTCGACGAAAGAGTTACCAGATATTTTGTAGAAGAGTTCAAGAAGGCAGAAGGCGTTGACTTATCCATGGATAAGATGGCAATGCAGAGATTAAAGGAAGCAGCAGAAAAGGCAAAGAAGGAACTTTCTTCCCAGACCACAACAAACATCAACCTTCCTTTCATTACAGCAACAGCAGAAGGTCCAAAGCACTTCGATATGAACCTTACAAGAGCAAAGTTTGATGAATTGACACATGACTTAGTAGAAAGAACAGCAACTCCTGTTCAGAATGCATTAAGAGATGCAGGCATCTCCGCTTCCGAACTCGGAAAGGTATTATTAGTTGGCGGTTCTACAAGAATCCCTGCTGTTCAGGATAAGGTAAAGCAGTTAACCGGTCATGAACCAAGTAAGACATTAAATCCTGACGAATGTGTAGCACTCGGTGCTTCCATCCAGGGTGGTAAGCTTGCCGGCGATGCAGGTGCAGGTGACATTCTCTTACTTGACGTAACTCCGCTTTCCCTCTCCATTGAGACTATGGGTGGTGTTGCTACAAGACTGATTGAAAGAAATACAACAATCCCGACAAAGAAGAGCCAGATTTTCTCCACAGCAGCAGACAATCAGAGTGCTGTTGATATCAATGTAGTACAGGGTGAGCGTCAGTTTGCGAGAGACAACAAGTCTCTTGGACAATTCCGTTTAGACGGTATTCCGCCTGCAAGAAGAGGTGTTCCGCAGATTGAGGTTACCTTTGATATCGATGCAAACGGTATCGTAAACGTATCCGCAAAGGATCTCGGAACAGGAAGAGAACAGCACATCACAATTACTGCAGGATCCAACCTCTCTGATGCTGATATCGAAAAGGCAGTCAAGGAAGCTGCTGAGTACGAGGCTCAGGATAAGAAGCGTAAGGAAGCTGTTGAAACAAGAAACGATGCAGACTCCATGGTATTCCAGACAGAGAAGGCATTAAACGAAGTTGGTGACAAGATTTCCGCAGATGACAAGGCAGCAGTGGAAGCAGACCTTGCTCGCTTAAAGGAACTCATTGAAAAGACCAATCCGGAAGTAATGTCCGAAGGTGAAGTGGCAGATATCAAGGCTGCAAAGGAAAAACTGATGACAAGTGCACAGGCATTGTTCCAGAAGGTTTACGAACAGGCACAGGGCGGCGCACAGGGTGCCGGAGCAGGTCCGGACGGTGCAGGCTTTGGCGGTGATATGGGCGGCCAGTCCGGTTTCCAGGATGATGTGGTTGACGGAGATTACAGAGAAGTTTAATCTGTGTATCACAGCGTGAAAACTTGCATTTTCAGGCAGATTATGATAAAATCAATAGTCGCGTGAGCGATATGCATATAGGCAGTCATTCCGGCTGCCTATATGTTCTTTGTATAAAATGATTAGGTGATGAAAGATGGCAGAGAATAAAAGAGATTACTATGAAGTCTTAGGTGTTTCCAAGGGAGCATCCGATGACGAACTGAAAAAAGCATATCGTCAGGTGGCTAAAAAATATCATCCGGACATGAATCCGGGCGATAAAGAGGCAGAAGCCAAGTTTAAGGAAGCTTCGGAAGCGTATGGCGTGTTGAGTGACCCGGAAAAACGCCGTCAGTATGACCAGTTCGGTCATGCGGCATTTGAGCAGGGCGGCATGGGAGCCGGCGGTTTTGATTTCTCCGGTGACATGAGTGACCTGTTTGGTAATTTTGGTGACATTTTTGGCGACTTGTTTGGTATGGGCGGCGGAAGAAGCCGTAGTAATACCGGTCCGATGAAGGGAGCCAATGTACGTGCCGGAATCCGCATCAAATTTGAAGAAGCGGTATTCGGTACAAAAAAAGAATTGGATTTGAATTTAAAAGAAGAATGTAATACCTGTCACGGCAGCGGAGCAAAGCCGGGGTCCACACCGGAAACCTGTTCTAAGTGTGGCGGACGTGGTCAGGTTGTATATAGACAGCAGACATTATTCGGCATGACACAGAGTGTGCAGGCATGTCCGGATTGTCGCGGTACCGGAAAAATTATTAAGGAAAGATGTACGGATTGCCGTGGCGAGGGTTATGTGACGGTCAGAAAGAAAATCGAAGTGGATATCCCGGCCGGGATTGACAACGGACAGAGCATCCGTATCCGCGGAAAAGGAGAACCTGGTGTACGCGGAGGAGAACGTGGTGATTTGTTGGTTGAAGTGGGTGTAAGTACACATCCAACGTTCCGTAGAGACGAAATGGATATTTTTTCGACAGTTCCGCTTTCTTTCACGACGGCTGCCCTGGGTGGAGACATCCGCATCAGCACGGTAGACGGAGATGTATTGTATACGGTAGCACCGGGAACCCAAACAGAAACGAAAGTACGTTTGAGAGGAAAAGGTGTTCCGTCGCTTAGAAATAAGCAGGTACGTGGTGACCACTATGTGACGCTTGTGGTGCAGGTACCGACGAAACTGACTTCCGAACAGAAATCGCTGTTAAAGCAATTAGAGGCAAGTTTTAAGGGAGAATCCGTGACACCGTCCGGAGAAGAGACAGAAAAGAAACCCGAGAAAAAAGGAATGAAAAAAAGAGTCGAGGAGTTTTTTGAAAATCTGGTAGACGATGATAAATAAGTCATAAAAAGCAGAGTGGCACAAAAAATGTGCCAGTCTGTTTTTGTGCGTTTATAGAACAAGGAAAAATGAGGATAAAACTATGAAATGGAAGAAAATATCGTTTGAAACCACAACCGAAGCCGTTGACTTGGTAAGTGCGATGTTGGATGAACTCGGCATTAGTGGGATTGAAATTGAGGACAATATTCAGTTGTCGGAGGAGGATAAAAAGAAGATGTTTATCGACTTTTTGCCGGAACTTCCGGAGGATGAAGGGAAGGCAAAGGTCAGTTTTTATCTGGAGGAAGAGGACGACGTAACGGAAATGCTGGATGCAGTGCGTGCCGGACTTTTTGAACTGGATGCATTTATTTACACCGGAGAAAAAATATTTGAACTTTCCGAAACAGAGGATACGGACTGGGTTGATAATTGGAAGGCCTTTTTTAAGCCGTTCCGTGTGGATGATACGATTGTAATCAAGCCGACATGGGAAGAACTCACAGAGACAAAAGAAGGCGATATGGTGATTGAGATTGATCCGGGAACCGCCTTTGGAACAGGTTCCCACGAGACGACCAAACTTTGTATCCTGAATTTGAAGAAATATCAGAAAAATGGTGACCGGGTGCTTGATTTAGGTTGCGGTAGCGGTATTTTATCCATTGCAGCAAAAAAATTAGGAGCGTCCTATGTGGCGGGAACGGATATTGATGTCAATGCGGTAAAGGCTTCCGGAGAAAATGCTGTGCAGAACGACGTAGAAGCGGACTTTTACCTCAGCAATGTTTTAGAAGATGCAGAAGGCAGAAAAAAGCTCGGAAATGATTATGATGTTGTCGTTGCAAATATTTTGGCAGATGTTATTATTCCGCTGTCAAAAATTGCCGGTGAGTTTATGAAACCGGGTGCTTTCTTTATCAGTTCCGGTATTATCCACCTGAAGGCAGAAGAAGTAAAGGAAGCGTTGCTTGCAAACGGATTTGAAATTGTAGAAGTGACACAGATGGGAGACTGGTACTCCTATGTGGCCAGGAAATAAAAAGGATGGGAAGAGACTATGAACTATAAAGAGAGAAGAGAGCGGGTAGCTGAGGCTATGGGAAAAGGCAGTATGCTGATTTTGTATTCCGGAGAAGCGGTGCATATCAGCGCAGACGCATATCAGCGTTTTGAAGTAAACCGTCAGTTTTTTTATCTGACCGGAATCCGTAGAAGCAATATGGCACTCGTGATTGATACTTGCGGAGTAAAGACCGAGGAAACCTTGTTTATTGAACCAATCGATCCGGCTGTGGAACGCTGGGTAGGGAAAAAGATGACAAAGGATGAAGCGCAGGAAGTCAGTGGAATCGAGCAGATTCGCATGATTGACGGAATTACCAATGCTATTAATATGATTATGACGAGAAAACTTCCGAAGAAGGTGTATTTTGATACGTACCGTCACGGCATGAAGGATTTGCCGGATTACAATCTGGTGCGTGCCAATGAATTCATTGTGGCCTATCCTGGTGTTGCAGTAGAGAATATCTATCCGGTAGTGGCGGCACTCCGTATGGTCAAGAGTAAGGAAGAAATTGAAGTAATGAAAAAAGCAGTTGATGTGACAAGGGAAGCGCTTGAACATGTGTTGCAGACTTTAAAGCCGGGCATGATGGAATATCAGGTACAGGCAGAGTTTGAGTATAAGGTAAAGGCGCAGGGAGCGGATGGTATGGCATTTCCAACGATTGCCGGGTCCGGAAGCAACGGCACCATGCTTCATTATGAGACAAATCACGCAAGATGTGAGGAAAATACACTGATTCTGTTGGATCTGGGTGCAAGAGTGGAAGGCTATAATGCGGACATTACAAGAACTTATCCGGTGAGTGGCAGGTTTACTGACCGTCAGAAAGAAATATATAACGTGGTCCTTAAGGCCAATCAGGAAATCACAGTTATGGCAAAGCCGGGCCTGACATTGGCAGAACTGAACAATCACTGCAAAAAGGTGTTGGCAGAGGGACTGATAATGCTGGGGTTAATCGAAAAAGAAGAGGAAGTGGGCAGGTACTACATGCATGGCGTTTCCCACCATCTCGGAATTGACGTACATGATGTGACTGTGCCGGAAAAGGCAAAGCTGGAGCCGGGTATGGTAATTACCAACGAGCCGGGACTTTATATTGACGAAGAGGCGATTGGTATCCGTATCGAGGATGATTTGCTGATTACGGAGACCGGCTGCGAGGTGTTGTCCAAAGATATTATCCGTACAGCAGAAGAGATTGAAGAGAGAATGAAGGGCAGATAAGATGAACATTGATACCTTTGTATTTATCATGGAGATAATCGGAACGATTGCTTTTGCTTCTGCAGGAGCAATGGTTGCCGTAGAAAAAGAGATGGATTTACTTGGTGTATGCGTGCTGGGTATGACGACGGCGGTCGGAGGAGGGATGATCCGTGACCTGATTTTAGGGGTGAATCCTCCGGTCATGTTTCAAAATCCGGTATATGCGCTGGTTGCCATTGCCTTTTCGATGCTTGTTTTCATAGTTGCTTATTATAATCATAAGTTGCAGGAGAGTAAACTTTATGTGGCGTATGACCGCCTGATGTTAGTATGTGATGCACTTGGACTGGCGATTTTTACGGTTGTCGGTGTAAATGCGGCATGGAATATGGAATACGAAACCACCACTTTTTTACAAATTTTTGTTGGTGTGCTGACCGGCGTGGGAGGTGGTGTGCTTCGGGATGTTATGGCAGGGAATACACCGTATATTTTTGTAAAACACATCTATGCAAGTGCATCCATTATCGGTGCAGTTGTTACGATCGTCCTGATGAATTTTTTTGGGGAACTGACAGGAATGATTGCCGGTGCCGTAATTGTTTTTGTAATTCGTATTTTTGCTGCGTACTTTAAGTGGAATCTTCCGCGAATCAGAAAGGATTAGTTATGCATTGTTTTTACTGTGAAGAGAAGAATGTAACAGAGGGGGCCATCCGGATTACCGGTTCGGATGTCAATCATATTAAAAATGTGCTCCGCATGCGGGCAGGAGAACCATTGACGGTTTGTGACGGAACGGGAATGGAATATTCCTGCGAAATTACAGAATTTTTGGCGGACGAGGTCGTTCTTAGAATTCTTAAAAAGGCAAAAGCACAGACGGAACTTACCACACGTCTGGTGTTATATCAGGGTCTTCCGAAGAAAGATAAAATGGAATTGATTATTCAGAAAGCAGTGGAACTTGGCGCGGCGGAAATTGTACCCGTAATGACAAAGCGGTGTATTGTAAAACTGGAAGATGATAAAAAAGAGGCAAAAAAACTGGAACGGTGGCAGGCAATTGCGGAAAGTGCGGCAAAACAGTCCGGGAGGGCTGTGATACCGGCGGTAACCAGAGTGATGTCGTATAGAGAAGCTTTAAAAAGAGCAAAAGAAAACGGTATGGGACTGATTCCGTACGAATGTGCGGCGGGGATGAAATCTCTGAAAGAGGCAGCATCGCAGGCAGCAGATCAGGCAACGGTTTCCATATTTATCGGCCCGGAGGGCGGATTTGAAGAGGCAGAAGTTGAAGCGGCAAAGGAGCATGGCATTGTTCCTGTGTCGCTGGGAAAGAGAATTTTACGCACAGAGACGGCAGGGTTTACTACGTTGTCAATTTTGATGTATGAGATAGAATGTGCGACGGAAATGAAGGAATAGGAAAAGAAAATGGAAGCATATTTAGATAATGCAGCTACTACAAAGGTAAGTACAGCTGTTTTGGAAAAAATGAATCAGGTGTATGTTACGGATTTCGGAAATCCGTCCTCCATGCATAAAAAAGGAATGGAAGCAGAACAGTATATTAAAGAATCCAAACAAAAAATAGCCGGTATCTTAAAGTGTGAGCCGTCAGAAATCATTTTTACCTCCGGAGGGACCGAGTCAAATAATATGGCGCTTATCGGTACGGCACTTGCAAACCGTCGTACCGGAAATCACATTATTACGACACGGATTGAGCATGCATCCGTGTATGAACCATTGCTTTTTTTGGAGGAAATGGGATTTCGGGTTACGTTTGTTCCGGTGGATGCGGAAGGAAGAGTGGATGTGGATGCACTGGTAGAAGCAGTATGTGACGAAACGATTTTGGTTTCTGTTATGTATGTAAATAATGAGATTGGCAGTATTGAGCCGATTGCAGAAATTGCAAAAAAAATCAAGGAAAAAAAGAAAGATTTGTTATTTCATGTGGATGCGATTCAGGCATTCGGTAAGATGAAAATCCAGCCGGCGAGAGAAGGAATTGACTTGCTCAGTGTCAGCGGACATAAGATCCACGGACCGAAGGGCAGCGGATTTTTATATGTGAAGAACAAAACAAAAATACGTCCGGTCCTTTACGGGGGAGGACAGGAACGAGGAATGCGTTCCGGTACGGAAAATGTCCCGGCAATTGCGGGAATCGGACAGGCATCTGCAGATATGTATGCGTCGTTGGAAAAGAACCGGGCGCATTTGTTCGAATTGAAGAAAGCATTGGCGGCCCGCTTTGCTGTGATGCCGGATGTGACGGTGAACGCGGTTCCGGAAGAAGGAATTGAGGCTACGGCACCACATGTGCTGAGTGCAAGTTTTTTGGGTGTCCGGAGCGAGGTTTTATTACACGCACTCGAGGAAAAGGGTGTGTACGTGTCTGCAGGTTCGGCATGTTCTTCCAATCATCCGGATATCAGCGGCACATTGGTTGCCATTGGTGTGAAAAAGGAACTTTTGGATTCAACACTCCGATTCAGTTTTTCCGTAGAGACAACGCGGGAAGAAGTGGAATATGCGGCAGACTGTGTGGAAGAGCTACTTCCGAGACTTCGCCGTTTCTTTAGAAAATAATTGTTATTTTATAGAGGTCATGATATAATATAATGAACTCATAGTGTGCAAAAAGGAGCAGAGGATGGAGAAACGAACGTTTCAAAATTATATAGATAAAATCGATGCTGTCCGTTATCTGGATTCCAACCGGATGCTGAAACTCAGTAAACAGATGCTGTCGGAGGCAAAGCAGGATAAGGATGAGTGCGCGCAGGCATGGGCGAATTATTTTTCGTTGGAAGCCCGGTATCGTCTGGGAAAACTGGACGAAAAAATGCTGGGTACGGCAGCAAAAGTGCTGCAGGCCTCCAGGACCCACAGCATGCCTGAACTGGAAGCAAAGATTTTAAATATGATAGGAATCTTTTTACTGGCACAGGGAGATCATGTTGCCGCACTGGAATATTATCAGATGGCAATGGAAATCACCAAGAAACACCGTTATTACGGAAGAGTCCGTGTGTTAAACAATAATATCGGTGATATTTTCATGCGGATGAAGCAGTACAAAGAAGCCCTGGAACTGTTTTTGAAATGCTACGAACAGTCTGTTGCCATGTATGAGAAGAAATTGGCTACCGGCAAGGGTGAAATCGGAGTTTATAATATTAACATTGCAGCATTAAACATTGCACAGTGTTATTGTGAACTCGGAAAGCATGAAGAAAGTCTTGCATGGCTGGAAAAACTCATTCGTGATGAAGAGGGATTTGAAGAGAATTATTATGGTTCCGGCAAAGAGGTTTTGTATGTGAGGAATTATGCAAAACTGGGCAGGTTCGGTCAGGCAGAGCAGTATATCGAAAATATAATCAAAGCTGCGGAAGACGGAATTGAAGCAATTGAAATGGCAGAGGAGTATTTGTCTGTTTGCAGGATTTTGATAGAAGTTGATAAACTGGAACAGGCGGACCGTATGCTAAAGGCTGTTCACCGGATTGCGGGGGAACTGAATTTCTCCACACTTTGGTGCCCGTATTATGAGACAGTCATTGCTTATGCAAAAAAGAAACAGAACACCGCAATGCTTCTTGCGGCATATGACAAGTATATGGAATCGCAAAAGAAAAGAGATGCCTTTTTGGAAAAGCAGCAGTACCGCGGCGTAAAAAACAGGCAGGCATTGAATGCTGCGATGCAGAAGCAGAAAAAAGCAGAGCAGACACAGTTGAATTTGAAACATTTGTCCGAACATGACCCGCTGACCGGATTATACAACCGATATGTTTTAAACAGGGAAAGCAAGCGCTGGTGGAAGCGGGCAACCGCCAAAGAAAGTACGGTTGGTGTTATTGTAATGGATATCGACTATTTTAAGCAGTATAACGATACATACGGACATTTAGAGGGTGATGCCTGTATCAAGCGTGTCAGTGATATTATCCGGGATACGATTGGCAGTCGCGGAATCGTAGTCCGCTATGGCGGTGATGAATTTTTCATTCTTTTACAAGGCAGGAAGACTGAGGAAATTATAGAACTTTCCTGCGCAATCAATTCTCGCCTGAGAACAGAAAAAATACCGCATAACAAGTCGTTGGTTTCTTCCTATGTTACCGTGAGTCAGGGAATTGCTAACGGAATACCGGAACAGAATCAGACCATGGATGATCTGACAGGCCTGGCAGACAATGCCCTGTATCGCGCAAAGGAAAAACGACGGGGCTCCATTGGTGTTTATGAAAACAGAGACTATCGCGTGATTACGATGTAACATGCGCATAAGGACAGAAAATGAGGAAAAAGAATGTATAGAGCGTTTTTGATTAAGTATGGCGAAATCGGTTTAAAAGGAAAAAACCGTCATGTGTTTGAAAACATGTTAAAAGACCAGATTAAATACCATCTGGATCAACTCGGCGAATTTGAGGTCATCAGAGAGCAGGGAAGAATTTTCGTTTCCTGTCCGGAGGAGTATGACTATGAAGAAACCGTGGCTGAATTACAAAAGGTGTTTGGCGTAGTCGGCATTTGTCCGGTAGTTGTGGTTGACAGTACCGAATGGGAGACTGTAACGGAAGCGGCACTGGAGTATGTTGATAGGTTCTATGAGAAAAAAGATTTTACGTTTAAGGTAGAAGCGAAAAGAGCAGATAAGCGATATCCGATGACTTCTCCGGAAATGTGTTGTAAATTGGGAGAATCCCTGCTTCGCCGTTTTGAATCATTAAAAGTGGATGTCCATGAGCCACAGGTGCGTGTGTTTGTGGAAGTAAGAACCAAATCCTATATTTATTCTCATATCATTCCGGGTCCGGGTGGTATGCCGGTAGGGTCCGGAGGAAAGGCAATGTTACTCCTTTCCGGCGGTATTGACAGTCCGGTAGCCGGATATATGATTGCAAAGAGAGGGGTGGCACTCGAAGCCACGTATTTCCATGCGCCGCCATATACCAGTGAAAGAGCAAAACAGAAAGTAGTGGATCTGGCAAGAATTATCAGTGCATATACCGGCCCGATTCGTTTGAATATTGTGAACTTCACAGACATCCAGTTGTATATTTATGAACAGTGTCCGCACGAGCAACTGACGATTATTATGCGCCGGTACATGATGAAAATTGCGGAAAAACTGGCTCTGGACAGTAAGTGTGACGGCCTGGTTACAGGGGAAAGCATCGGACAGGTAGCCAGCCAGACGATGAAGAGCCTGATGGCAACCAATGCGGTTTGTACGCTTCCGGTATATCGTCCGTTGATTGCGTTTGATAAGCAGGATATCATTGATATTTCGGAAAAGATTAAGACCTATGAGACGTCGATTCTTCCATACGAGGATTGTTGTACGATTTTTGTTGCTAAGCATCCGGTAACGCATCCGATTCTTTCTGTCATTGAAAAGTCGGAAACGCATTTGGAAGAGCAGATTGACCGCCTGATGGAAGAGGCGCTCAGTACAATTGAAGTGGTAAATGTTGGCTGATTTAGAGAAAATACAAAAAGAGAATCTCGTAAACCTTGCGAGATTCTCCCCATGTAACTTATTACCCTTATCCGATTTTTGTAGAAGTTATTCTACCACGTAAGGTGCCAGTGTATCAAGAATAGCACTTACGTTGTCGTCATTATGTATGGTCAGTTCGATTGGCTTAGATAAGTCAAGACTGAAGATACCCATAATGGACTTAGCGTCGATAACATATCTTCCGGAGATTAAGTCAAAATCGGAATCAAACTTTGTGATTGCATTGACAAAAGCTTTTACTTTGTCGATGGAATCTAAAGAAATCTTAACAGTTGTCATGGCGTAATCCTCCTTGTAATATTTTCTACACACTTATACTACTTCTTTTCATTGTAAAAAGCAATAGACAAAATTCATAAAATTGTAAGATAATTATTAGCGAAATGTGTGAAAAATAAAGGTATGCGGCAAAATATGGTAGAAGGAAAGAAAATTGCATTTTTAACCTTGGGTTGTAAGGTGAATTCATATGAGACGGAGGCAATGCAGGCGTTACTTGTGAAAGCAGGAGCGGTTTTGGTTGCATTTCAGGAGAAAGCGGACATATATGTGGTAAATACCTGTTCCGTTACGAATATGGCTGATCGTAAATCGAGGCAGATGCTTCATAAAGCAAGAAAATTGAATCCGGATGCAGTAATCGTAGCAGCAGGATGCTATGCGCAGACGGCAGATGTGACTGTTCTGAAGGAAACGGGAATTGATGTCATTGTCGGAAACAATCAGAAGAAAGAGATTGTTTCGATTCTGAACGGATTTTTATGCGGCAAGGCGAATGACCGCTTAGATATAGCAAAAGAAACAGAATATGAGGATTTGAGCCTGGATACGCAAATCGAGCGCACAAGAGCATATATTAAGATTCAGGATGGCTGCAATCAGTTTTGCAGTTACTGCATTATTCCGTATGCAAGAGGAAGGATCCGCTCCAGGCGGCAGGATGAAGTGGTTGCTGAGGTGAAACGCCTGGCACAGGCGGGGTACTGTGAAATTGTCCTGACCGGGATTCATTTGTCTTCCTATGGACAACCGGCGGCAGAGGAAACACAGCCTTTGCTTGCACTGATGAAAGAATTGAATCAGGTACCGGGAATTGAAAGAATTCGTCTTGGTTCTCTGGAACCACGTATTATTACGGAAGAATTTGTCAAAACTTTAGTTGAATTACAGACCGTGTGTCCGCATTTTCATCTATCGTTGCAAAGCGGATGTGATTCAGTGCTGAAACGGATGAACCGGAAGTATACGACCGGAGAGTATGCGCAGAGTGTGGAGATTTTACGGAAGTATTATGAAAATCCTGCGATTACAACCGATATCATTGTCGGTTTTCCACAGGAAACAGAAGAGGAATTTTTGGAAACTGTAGCCTATGCGAAGAAAATCGGTTTTTCAAAAATCCATGTATTTAAATATTCGAGAAGAAAAGGCACCGTGGCTGACCGGATGACCGGACAGGTACTGGAAGACGTAAAGAATGACCGGAGTGAACAATTGTTGTCGGTAGAGGGTGTGCTTTCTGAAGAATACAGAAAACAGATGCTTGGAACGGTGCAAAAAGTGTTGTTTGAAGAAAGCAGCCGGATTGACGGAGAAGTTTGTCAGGTGGGCTATAATGAACGATATGTAAGAATTGCCGTAAAGACGGAAGAAGATTTGTCAAACCGGATTTTGCCTGTGCGTATTTCGGAGGCGGCACAGACAGAGGAAACCTTGTTTGGTGAACTGAAGGAAGGTTTTGGCGCCTAAGGGAACGAGGATTAGGAGGATTGAGATGAACGAAATTAACAAAACACAGTTTTTCAGAGTACAAAAAGAAACGCAGCCGGTGGTAAAGGATGTAATCAGCAGTGTTTATGAAGCGCTGTCAGAGCAGGGGTACAATCCGATTAACCAGATTGTCGGCTATATTATGTCCGGTGACCCAACGTATATTACCAGCCATAACGGGGCAAGAAGCTTGATTATGAAGGTAGAACGTGACGAAATTGTGGAAGAATTACTGGGAGACTACATTAAGAATAATTTTTAGGAACAGATGAGGAGTATTGTATGAGAATCATGGGATTGGATTTTGGCTCGGTTACCGTCGGAGTTGCAATCAGTGATGAACTTTTACTGACTGCCCAGGGGATTGAGACCATCCGTAGAAAACAGGAAAACCAGCTCAGAAAGACATACCAGAGAATTGAGGAATTGATTCAGGAATATGGTGTGGAGCGGATTGTTCTGGGTTATCCGAAGAATATGAACAATACCATTGGAGAAAGAGCATTAAAGTCCGAAGAAGTAGCAAAGGATTTAGAAAGAAGAACCGGACTTCCGGTAGTACTTTGGGATGAGAGACTGACCACGGTTGCGGCACACCGGGTACTGGACCAGGGCTCGGTAGGTTTAAAGCAAAAAATGCAGGTGGTTGATAAATTAGCAGCCGTGTTCATTTTACAGGGCTATTTAGATTATCTTGCAAATAAAAAAGCAATGGAAGGAAACAAAGAAGATGAGTAAGAATCAGGATACGGTAGTAAATTTTACAACTGAGGATGGAGACGTAGCAGTTCTTCGTGTCGTGGAAGAAACAAAAATTAACGGAGTAAAGTATCTTCTTGTAGTAGATGAGATTGAAGATGAGGAAGAGGAAGCCCTCATTTTAAGAGAAACTTCGGCTGAAGGTGCAGAAGAAGCACTTTATGATATTGTAGATGATGAAAAAGAATTAACAGCAGTTGCGGCTATTTTTGAGGAATTGGTCGGTGACCTTGAATTAGTGACGCAGGAGTAAAGAACGGAGGGAAAGTTTGAGAACTAGAAAGACAGCAGCAAAAACAGAGGCTGCGGAAATTGTTAAAGTGCAGGAAACACCACTTCATGGAGTCAAGATTATTCCATTGGGCGGATTAGAGCAGATTGGTATGAATATCACTGCGTACGAATATGAAGATTCCATTATTGTAGTGGATTGTGGTCTGGCATTTCCGGCGGAGGATATGCTTGGCATCGATCTGGTGATTCCGGATGTCACTTACTTAAAAGAGAATATCGATAAGGTAAAGGGATTTGTGATTACTCATGCACATGAGGATCATATCGGTTCTCTGCCTTATATTTTACCACAGGTCAATGTGCCGATTTATGCGACAAAGCTTACGATGGGGATCATTGAAAATAAGTTAAAAGAACACAATCTGTTAAAACAGACCAAGAGAAAGGTCATCAAGCATGGTCAGTCGGTGAATCTTGGATGTTTCCGGGTGGAATTCATCCGTACCAATCACAGTATTGCAGATTCAGCGGCATTTGCCATCCATACTCCGGTTGGCGTGATTGTGCATACCGGCGACTTTAAGGTGGATTACACACCGGTATTCGGCGATGCATTTGACTTGCAGAGATTTGGTGAAATCGGTAAGAAGGGCGTGCTTGCTTTACTTGCAGATTCCACAAATGCAGAGCGTCCGGGTTATACCATGTCGGAGCGCACGGTGGGAAAGACATTTGACAATCTGTTTGCAGAGAATGTCAGTCACAGAATTATTGTGGCTACTTTTGCATCCAATGTTGACCGTGTACAGCAGATTATTAATTCTGCAATTAAATATGAAAGAAAAGTGGTAATCGAGGGACGCAGTATGGTGAATATCATTACGACTGCATCAGAACTTGGCTACATCAATATACCGGAGGGCATTTTAATTGACATCGAGCAGATTAAAAATTATCCGCCGGAAAAACTGGTACTGATTACAACCGGAAGCCAGGGTGAAGCCATGGCGGCATTGTCCCGCATGGCGGCAAGTATACACAGAAAGGTTTCCATTGTACCGGGCGATGTGGTTATTTTGAGTTCTACCCCGATTCCGGGAAATGAAAAGCATGTATCCAAGGTAATCAATGAACTTTCCATGAAAGGTGCAAAGGTAATCTTCCAGGATACCCATGTATCCGGCCATGCATGTCAGGAGGAACTGAAGTTAATCTATGCCCTGACGAAACCGAAATATGCGATTCCGGTCCATGGTGAGTACCGTCATATGGTACGCCATGCTGAACTGGCACAGGAAATGGGTGTGGATAAAGATAACGTATTTGTTCTCTCACCGGGGGATGTGCTTGAAATGGAAGCAGACCGGGCGAAGGTGGTAGATAAGGTAATGGCACAGGGCATTTTGGTTGACGGTCTTGGTGTCGGAGATGTCGGAAATATTGTGTTACGCGACCGTCAGCATTTATCAGAGAACGGACTTTTGGTTGTTGTAGTGACCCTGCAGAAGTACACCAACTGTATTCTCTCGGGACCGGATATCGTATCGAGAGGTTTTGTGTATGTCAGAGAGTCTGAAAACCTTTTGGACGAGGCGAAAAATGTTGTGGAAGATGCACTTGATAAATGCTTGAACAGAAACAGCGCAGACTGGGGCAAAATGAAGAATCTGATTAAGGATTCTCTTGGTGACTTTGTTTGGAAACGCACAAAGAGAAGACCGATGATTCTTCCGATTATTGTAGAAGTGGACGCATAATACAGAAAGGAAGTGTAAGTATGGCGCAGAAGGGATCGGCAACTAAAGTAACCATGGATATTGTGGGCTTTATTTTGCACCTGTTATTAAACATTATATTTTATGCTGTTGTCATTTTTGCAATCTACAAGGTCGGAATTACGGTAAAAGATTTTTGCTTTCAGGTGTTTGGAAATACAACGATGGATGCGGAACCGGGCATTAATGTAGAAATTGTAATCAAGGAAGGTGCTTCGACGATGGAAGTGGCATCTGCACTGGAAATGAACCGCATTATCCCAAATCGCTATTCCTTTTTCTTAAAAGTACAATTGTTAAAGCACAAAATTTTGGCAGGAACCTATCTGCTCAATACGTCAATGACGTATGATGAGATACTGGAGCAAATTACGAATTATGCTAACGCCATTGTAGTTGAGGAGGAATGAGGATAACATGATAGTAGAACCGAGACTGGTAGAGTATCTGAATTCCCTGGAAACGGAACTTCCGGAACATTTACGTAAATTGGAGGAATATGCCATCACGCATGAGGTGCCGATTATACGGAAAGAAGCGCAGAGTTTCTTACGGTTCCTGGTGGAATTAAAACAACCAAAGCGGATTTTAGAGGTGGGAACGGCAATTGGCTTTTCCGCCTCTTTGCTGTGTGAATATATGCCACAGGATTGTAGGCTGACGACCATTGAAAAGGTACCGATGCGGATTGTGGAAGCGGAAAAAAATCTGGCTGCATTGAAAAGAAGCGCAGACGTGACTTTCCTGACAGGAGATGCAGAAGAGGTATTAAAGGAACTGTGTGAAAAAGGAGAGCAGTTTGATTTTGTATTTATGGATGCGGCAAAAGGACAGTATATGAGTTTTTTAAAGAGTATTCTGCCAATGTTGCCTCCGGGGGCTATTCTGGTGACGGATAATGTATTGCAGGAAGGCTCCATCATTGAGTCAAAATACTCGATTACACGAAGAGACCGGACCATTCACGTGAGAATGCGGGAATATTTGTATGAATTAAAGCATAATGATTTGTTGACTACGTCGATTGTGGCAGTAGGAGACGGAATGGCGCTAAGCGTAAAACGCCGTGAAGTTTGAAAGGAGAACCGTGAAATATGGTGACAAGAAATAAAAAACCGGAGTTGTTGATTCCGGCGAGCAGTCTGGAAGTGTTGAAGGTTGCAGTGCTGTATGGTGCAGATGCTGTCTATATTGGTGGTGAAATGTACGGATTACGTGCGAAAGCAAAGAATTTTTCCAGAGAAGATATGGCAGAGGGAATCCGTTTTGCGCACGCGCATGGGAAAAAGGTATATGTGACCGCTAATATTACGGCACATAACCGGGATCTTTCCGGTGTTGCAGAGTATTTTAGGGAATTGTCCTGCTTAGACGTTGCAGAAGATGGCACACCAATCCGTCCGGATGCACTGATTATTTCGGACCCGGGAGTGTTTGAACTGGCAAAGGAGCATGCACCGGAAATCGAACGTCACATCAGTACACAGGCTAATAATGTGAATTACGGGACATATCTGTTCTGGCAACGGATGGGAGCAACCAGAGTGGTTTCCGCACGCGAACTTTCTTTGGAAGAGATTAAGGAAATCCGTCAGAACATTCCGGAGGACTTGGAGATTGAAACCTTTATTCACGGAGCAATGTGTATTTCTTATTCGGGAAGATGTTTGCTCAGCAATTATTTTACCGGAAGGGATGCAAATCTTGGAGCATGTACGCATCCGTGCCGTTGGAAATACTATCTGATGGAAGAAAACCGTCCGGGGGAATATTTGCCGGTATTTGAAAATGAAAGAGGAACTTATATTTTTAATTCCAAAGATCTTTGTATGATAGAATATATTCCGGAAATCGTGGATGCCGGAATCGACAGTCTTAAGGTAGAAGGAAGAATGAAAACTGCACTTTATGTGGCAGCGGTAGCCAGAACCTATCGTAAGGCAATTGATGACTTTTTTGAGGGAATTGAAGTGTACACAGAGAATCTTCCGTATTATCGCGAGGAAATTGCAAAGTGTACGTACCGTCAGTTTACGACCGGATTTTTCTTTGACAAGCCTAAGACGGATGCACAGATTTATGATAATAATGTCTACGTAAAAGAATATACGTATCTTGGGATTGTGGGTGCTGTTACGGAAGACGGTTATGCAATCATCGAACAGAGAAATAAGTTTGCAGTTGGCGACACGGTAGAAATCATGAAAAAGAATGGAGAGAACGAAGCGGCAGTTGTTCTCGCACTCAAGGATGAGGAAGGAAATGAAATGGAAAATTGTCCGCATCCGCAGCAAAAGGTTTATGTGAAACTTTCTGCTCTGCCGGAGGAGTTTGATCTGCTTCGTCAGAAGGCGGAATAAAATAGTTTTCACGGGACATTCCATAACAGCATAAAGTAATAGTAACCTTCGAAAAAAAGGTTGGTATATGCGTGCAATCCTTTCCACACCCGTTGACTACACAGGAAGAAGAAAAGATGCTTAAGGGAATGCGGACGGGAGATATGTCTTGCAGAAATCGTCTGATTGAACATAATCTGCGTCTTGTGGCACATGTAGTAAAAAAATATGCAAATACGGGATATGAGACAGACGACTTGATTTCCATCGGAACGATCGGACTGATGAAGGCTGTTGACAGTTTTGATGCAGAAAAAGGAATACGGCTTGCGACATACGCATCCCGGTGTATCGAAAATGAACTTCTGATGTTATTTCGGGGAGCAAAAAAACAGTCCAAGGAAGTCTATTTGTATGATCCGATTGGTTCAGATAAAGAAGGAAATACCATTCGGCTTATGGATGTCTGTGTGGCGGAAGAAACAGATATTCTGGAACGAATCGAAGAAGAAATGAATTTAAAAAAGTTGAACGGTTACATAGCGAATGTGTTGACCAAACGGGAGCAGGAGATTATTTCGCTACGTTATGGTCTGAATGGAAACCGGGAGACAACACAGAGAGAAATTGCAGAGAAGCTTCATATTTCAAGAAGTTACGTATCACGAATTGAAAAGAAAGCATTAAAGAAATTAAAGGCTGCCTACATCTGAGGCAGCCCTTTCTTTTAGAAATTTAGTTTTGCGATGGCGGTGTGGTATCGGATGTTTCCTGGGAATCCTCCGGTTTTTTGAATGTTTTTTGCCGGATGTTAGAGGCACGCTCTAAGGCATCTAACAGACTGTGGTCGTGCTTTTTGGTAGCGCGGTCGGACTTACGTTTCTTAAGGTAGACGATTTCTTTCGTGTCAGGGTCAATGCTTTCTACACGGCAGTATGCCATGGAAGCTACAGGAAGTTCTTTTTTCTTTAAGTAATATTCGGAGAATGTTTTTAGCAGGAAGAAAATCACTGCAAATGTCGGTACTCCGAGCAACATACCGAAGAAGCCAAATAAATCGCCACCGAGCAGGATAGATACGACAACCCAAAATGGAGATAAGCCTGTGGAGTCACCCAAAATAGCAGGTCCGATGACATTTCCATCCAACTGCTGGAGCGCAAAGATGAAAATGAGAAAAATCAAACACTGTGCCGGGCTGATAATCAGAATCAGAAAAGCACATGGGATAGCACCGATAAACGGTCCGAAGAACGGAATAACATTTGTAACACCGACAATAACACTGATTAAAAGCGGATACGGCATTCGTAATATGCTGACCCCAATAAAACAGAGAACACCGATAATCAGGGAATCGATAAATTTTCCGCCGATAAATCCACCGAAAATTTTATCTACCTGACGGGAGATGGAAAGCAGAATGTTGGCTTTTTCCGGTTTCATAATCGTATATATAAGTTTTTTAATCTGACCGATAAAGCGGTCCTTACTGATTAACAGGTAAACAGAGACAATGATTCCGACAATAATATCGACTGCAACTTTGGCTACGCCGATAATACCGCCCGTCAGACCGGTGATGACAGACTGCATCTGCAGGAGCAATTTGTTATTTACCCAGTCATAGAGGAAGGTTATAATGGTGTTAAATAAGTCCTGCGTAAAGGTTTGCAGAGTAGGATTCGACTGCAAATGTCCGTTGATAAATTTGGTAACGATATCCGCATAGGAACGAAAGTCACCGACAAGTTTGATGATACTGCTGTACAATTCAGGAAGAATTAAACTGAGTAACAGGCTGACTCCGGTAATCAACAGACCGAGCGAGATGGCAATGGAAATTCCCTTTGCAATCACACGACCGATGCGGTGAGGCATTTTACACCAACTGAAGAATGAGGTAAGCCATCGGGATAAAATTACAACAAGTGGGTTTACAAGATAGGCGATTACTGCACCTAAAATAATAGGAGAAAGAATGCTGAAAATTTTCCCCAACCCCTCTAAAAATACATTAAAACGGAAAATAAAGAAGAAAAACAAAATTCCGAATACCATAATCGACATCACCGTTATGGCCCACATAAAATACTTACCGTATTTTTCTCTCATAGCTGTGTCCCCCAAAAAGTAAGAATTGTATTTGAACGTACAGAATTGTACGTAGAAATGGTCTGTAAATTCAGTATAGCACAATTTGGTAGAGACGCAATCGCAAATTTGTAATTTTTCATAAAAAATAAGAAAGTTACCTTGAGTAATCGGAGAGGGTAAGGTACAATAAAGATATGTAAAAAAATAAGAGTATGGAGAAATGATACTATGAAAAAGATAAAAGAATTATTGATTCAATTTAAAGAACAGATTTCTTACTTGTTTTTCGGTGTTCTGACCACTGGGGTAAACTGGGTGGTATATGCGCTTTTGATGCTGATTCCTGCTATGACGGTTGAATTGGCAAATGCAGTCGCGGGAGTTGTAGCTATTTTGTTTGCGTATATTACCAACCGTATTTTTGTTTTTGAAAGTGTGTCAAAGGGAAAAAAAGACATTCTGTTGGAATTTTTACGTTTCCTTGGCGGACGTGCAGTGACGTTTGTGATAGAGGTAGTAGGTGTTCCGGGGCTTTATTATCTGGGACTTAGTCAGGGGGTATTCGGAATCGAAGGTGCCTGGGCAAAAATAATTGTCAGCGTAGTGGTTATTGTGTTGAACTATGTGTTCAGTAAATTGTTTG
The DNA here is from genome assembly GCA_015057585.1 of Lachnospiraceae bacterium. Classification (GTDB taxonomy): domain Bacteria; phylum Bacillota; class Clostridia; order Lachnospirales; family Lachnospiraceae; genus SIG299. The sequence goes on from SVEF01000001.1 coordinate 56,239, forward strand.
TATTTAAATCAAAAAGGTAAGGGATGGTTATGGCGGAGAAGACAGAAAAACAGAAAAAATCGGAAAGAAATAAGACAGTGACAGCAGATAAAACACGCGTACGAATGATTCGGGGACTGATTTTGTTTGCCGGTCTGGTATGTCTTGGTGTAATTTACAGTGAGGAAGTATTTGGAATTTTTAAAGGGTTGATAGCAATGAGTTCTCCTTTTTTGGCAGGAGCAGCCATTGCGTTTGTATTAAATCTTCCGATGCGTTTTATAGAGAATAAGATTTTTAAACGCTGGAAAAATCCAAAGACAGCAGGTTTAAAAAGAGGAGTCAGCCTTTTGCTTGCCATTTTGTTCGTTGTTTTTGTGTTGGCATTTGTGATAGGAATGGTGGTGCCGCGGTTGGTCCAGACGTTAATGGAACTTGGAACGACGGGACCGCAATTCTTTGACAGAGCGCTGTATCTGCTCGGAGATTTGGCACTTAGGTATCCGGAACTCGGAGATTACATTGCGCCATTGCAGAATTTTTCCGTGAATTGGGGGTCTATCATTGGTTATTTGACAGAATTTTTAAAAGACGGCTTTGCCAACATCTTATCTGCGACAATCGGATTGGTGGGCGGTTTTGCTACATTTGTATTTGATGCAGTGATTTCGATTGTGTTTTCTATTTATATTTTGACGGGAAAAGAAAATTTGAAAAGACAGGCAAAAAAACTCTTGAAAGCTTATCTGCCGGAGCGGCATTATGATTATGTGGTCAGAGTGTGTGAATTGTGTAATCACAATTTTGCAAAGTTTATTTCGGGTCAGTGCCTGGAAGCCGTCATTCTCGGCTTTATGTTTGTGGTTGCAATGAGTATTTTCCGTATGCCGTATGCACTCCTGGTCGGTGTACTGATTGCATTTACAGCATTAATTCCGATTGTAGGCGCGTTTATCGGATGTATTGTAGGAGCATTTTTGATACTGATGACCAGCCCGCTTAAGGCAATCGGTTTTGTGGTGTTGTTTTTAGTATTGCAGCAGCTCGAGGGCAATCTGATTTATCCAAAAGTAGTGGGTAACCAGGTTGGACTTCCTGCCATCTGGGTGCTGTTTGCGGTTTCCATTGGCGGCAGTATGTTCGGTGTGGTCGGCATGCTCGTATTTATCCCGTTGATGTCGACAGTCTATACCCTGTTGAAAGAAAATGTAAATTTGAGAATAAAGAGAAAGTAAGGATACTAAAATGGAAAGAGATGAAATTATCATTCGCAGTGCGATTATGCATATTCTGGACTCCACAGTTGGAATGCCTGTATTATCGGATTCCTTGCTGGAACTTTCTCCGGATATGAATGAATTTCTGCGGAGTCATATTTATAAAGTGATTTCAGGTGATGATTTAAAGACTTGTGTGTTTGATGAGGAGAGTTCGGAGGTTTATAGAAAACTGCAGGGATTTTCTGAAGAAACTATGGTGGAAACAAGCAAGGCACTGGCAGAAGATTTGTATGCTATCATGAATGCCAACCCGTCGATTCTGCCTGCGGATGTATTTTTTGTAACTTATCAGATGGAGTCGGAGCAGCATCTGGCCATTCTAAAAATGAACTACAAAGAAGTGTATCTGCATTATACTTCTATGAATGATGAAAGCGGAAATGTGAACGATATCATGAAACAATGCTGTGCCCTTCCGGGTATGGGAGGACGGCTTTCGGAAGCAGTCGTAATTTCACTTGGGGAGAATACGGTGCAACTGATTGAAAAGAAAGTAGAAATTAACGGAGCAAAAGTGAATTACCTTTCGGAAGTATTTCTGCAATGCCATGCCAAAATGTCCCAGAAAACAAAATTGGACATTGTGACAAAAGCGGTCGAACAAATCAATAACAAATACTTTGAGGATGATTTTGAAAAAAAGATGGAGGCAAAGAGTGTTATCCATAATGCGTATGCGGAGCAGGGAGTCTTAAAGGTAGAGGAAATCGGAGAAGAACTTTTCGGTGAAGTGCCGGAAATTAAGGAAGAGTTTACGGAAAAACTGGAAAAATATAAGCTTCCGAAAGAAGAGATCGCGGTAAAAAGCGAGAAAACAACAAAGAAGTTTGAAAAACAGTTTTTGGTGACGGATTCCGGCATCGAAATCAATATTCCGATGGAGGAGTATAATAATAAGCAACACGTGGAGTTTATTACAAACCAGGACGGGACGATTTCGGTATTGATTAAAAATGTGAGTAGTATCAAAAGTAAATAATTCTTTGGAATAGATTTGATTTTGATTAGAAATTGTCAAAGTGATTGATTTGATATGGGTTTTGTAGTAAAATAAGAGCATCAGAATGATGATACATAAATGGAGGATGAAATTATGAAAAGTTTAAAGAAGTCCACAACAAATAAAAAGATCATGGGTGTATGCGGAGGTCTTGGTGAATATTTGAATCTGGATCCTACGATCGTGCGTCTGTTGGCAGTGCTTCTCGGGCTTTGTTCCTGCGGTACTGCGGTTATTATTTATATTGTTGCCGGAATTATCATGCCGGAAGCATAAAACCGAAACAGGTATAAAAAGTGGGCCTAAAATGCCCACTTTTTTTGTGGCTTTTTCTATTGTTTTTTCTACAACTGTGTGATAACATAGATACTGGGTTAAAACACGATATAACATTTAAAATTTAGAAGATGGAGGGATGTCATGAATACATTAATCGACATCATTAGTAAAGAATTAAAGCAGGCATTTACAGACTGCGGTTATGATGAAAAATACGGTCAGGTGACGGTGTCAAACCGTCCGGATTTATGCCAGTACCAGTGTAACGGTGCGATGGCAGCGGCAAAGGAATACAAGAAGGCTCCGATTATGATTGCAAATGAAGTGGTGGAAAAGGTGAATAAAAAACTTTTCTCCGAGGTAACGGCAATTGCACCGGGCTTTATCAATATAAAAGTATGTCCATATTATCTGACACTTTATTTAGAGGATATGCAGCATGCAAAAAAGTACGGCTATGAAGAGCAGGCAAAGGGACAGAAGGTAATCGTAGACTACGGCGGACCAAATGTAGCAAAGCCTTTGCATATTGGTCATTTACGCTCGGCAGTTATCGGTGAGAGCGTGAAACGCTTATGCCGTTTTGCCGGAAATGAGGTAATCGGTGATGTCCATTTGGGAGACTGGGGCTTACAGATGGGTCAGATTATTGAAGAGTTAAGAGACCGTCAGCCGGATCTTTGCTATTTTGATGAAAACTATACAGGAGAGTATCCGGAAGAAGCTCCGTTTACTATTAGTGAGCTTGAGGAGATTTATCCGGCAGGCAGCGGCAAGTCTAAAACAGATGAAGTATTTAAAGAAAGAGCGCAGACAGCAACGGCAAGACTGCAGGAGGGGTATGCACCGTATATTGCTCTTTGGAAGCATATTTTAAATGTTTCCGTGGCTGATTTAAAGAAAAACTATAGCAATCTGAACGTGAATTTTGATTTGTGGCTTGGAGAAAGTGATGCCCAAGTTTACATCCCTGCGATGATCCGGGAAATGGAAGAAAAAGGATACGCAAGAGAAAGTATGGGAGCTTTGGTTGTAGATATCGCAGAGGAAACCGATACAAAGGAACTTCCGCCATGTATTGTAAGAAAGTCCGATGGTGCGGCATTATATGAGACAACCGACCTTGCTACCATCATTCAAAGAGAAAAGGATTACAATCCGGACCGCTATATCTATGTCGTAGACAAGCGTCAGGAGTTACATTTTATCCAGGTGTTCCGTGCAGCAAAGAAGTGTGGTCTGTTGCCGACAGAAAAAGACCTTTTCTTCCTTGGGTTCGGTACCGTAAATGGAAAGGACGGAAAACCGTTTAAGACCAGAGAAGGCGGCGTGATGCGTCTGGAGAACCTGATTGCCGGGGTAAATGAGGAAGTATTTAAGAAAGTAATGTCCGGCAGGGAAATGGCGGAAGAAGAGGCTAAGGAAATTTCAAAGTTAATCGGTATTGCAGCATTAAAGTATGCGGATCTTTCCAATCAGGCATCCAAGGATTATATCTTTGATATCGACCGCTTTACTTCTTTTGAAGGAAACACCGGACCATATATTCTTTATACCATGGTTCGTATTAAATCCATTCTTGCAAAGTACGCAGAAACTGTGGGTCAGGCAGATGGTGTGATTGCGCATCCGTTTGGCGGAGAGAATGAGTCGAGAGAATATGGTGCAGCAGAGATTGACCTGATGCTGACAGCGGCGAAGTTTAATGATGTGATTGCCCATGCATACCAGGAAATGGCACCGCATAAAATTTGCCAGTACATTTATGAGATGGCGAATGCATTCAATGGTTTTTATCATGCAAATAAAATCATGAGTGAAGATGATAAACATAAGCAGGGCGAATGGATTGCACTGATTACATTAGTATTGCATCTTTTGGAAACCTGTATTGATATTCTGGGCTTTGAGGCACCGGAACGTATGTAAACAATGACACTTGGAGGAATCTGCGGATGTTCATCGGACGGACACAGGAATTGAAACAATTGGAAGAGGCATATCGAGCGGGACGAAATACAGCAGTGGTGCTGTATGGGCGTCTGGGCATCGGTAAAACAGAGCTGGCACAGATTTTTATGAAGGATAAGCCGGCAGTGTTTTACGCGGCACGTGAACTTTCGGAACTGGAGCAGTCTTACCGGATGGCAAAGGAACTGAAAGTAACCCGGGACGATGAGTTTTTTACCATTTATGAGACGCTTCATGAGGCAATGCAGAGAAGCGGTGGAAAAAAGATGTTGTTTGTCATTGATGAATTCCATCTGCTCGCCAAAAGTGGGAATGCTTTTTTACAGGCGTTTATTCAGTTGATGAATGAAGATGCTCCTTGTATGTTTTTACTGCTTTCGTCATCAGTGAACTGGGTAGAGAACAGCATGATTGAGAACCTTGCTTTTGCCGCAAAGAGTTTATCCGGAATTATCAAACTAAAAGAATTTTCTTTTGTGGAAATGGTAAACCGTTTTGAATCCATGCCGGTAGAGAAGATTATTTACGCGAATGCCATGCTCGGAGGTATTCCTGCCTATTTAAATTACTGGAATGAGAAGGCAAGCGTCAAAGAGAATATTGTCCGGATTTTTCTGACGAAGGATGCACCGCTTTTTAACGCTGCAGAGCAGTTTTTAAAGAAAGAACTGCGTGAACTTGGAGCTTATAATGCTATTTTGGCCACAATGGCTTCCGGAAAGTATAAATTGAATGATATTTATGCCAGAACCGGATTCTCCAGGGCGAAAATCAGTGTGTATATTAAAAACCTGATTGAACTTGATGTGGTGGAGAAAGTATTTTCTTTTGATGCCTCGGAGCATGCGGAACAGATGCATGCCAATGCACAAAAAGGTTTGTACCGGATCAAAGACCGTTATTTGGCATTCTGGTACCGTTATATCTTTCCGAACAGTTCGGAAATCGAATGCGGACGGGGAGAACAGGTATACGAAAAAGAAATCGCACAGGATATGGCGCAATATGTCAGAGAGTGCTTTGCCGGTGTATGCGAGGAGTATTTAAAATTAATGGCACAGTACGGAAGGCTTAAGAACCGCTACAGTAACTGGGGAACATGGTACGGAAAAACGGGACGCATTGATATTGCCGCAGGTGATGCGGACGGAAATAGTCTGGTTGGTTTTTGCAGGTTTGATAATTATCTGATGACAAAAAAGGATTATAATCAATACAAGGAGTTGTTGTCACTTGCCTTGTTACAACCGAAGGAAATGTATCTGTTTTCCAAGGCCGGTTTTGCGGAAGAACTTCGCCGGATGGTAAGAGAAGAGTCAGGAGACGGAGTAAAAATTACTTTGGTCGGACTGGAAGATTTGTAGAAGAAGGATTATAACACAAAGTGAGGAACAGGTATGTACCGTTATTTATCTAAATTGGTCATTTACCGGAATATTGACAAGGACAGTATCCTGTTTTGCATTGCCGAGGCAATGGAAGGATATGAGAAGGGTTCCTTGGATAAAGAAGAAACTGTACGAAAATTGTATACGCAGGTCAACCGGTTATTGGATGTTGCAACCAGATATGGATTTGACGGAAATTTGTGGCAGAATTATTTGACATATTTATTGGTGATGACCGAGACTCCATTCGGGCTTGTATGTGAACAGCGCGGGGCCTCGGATGGCAGTGTGAATCTGTTTGCGGAAGCGGACTTCGAAATTTTCCGCAACCTGTTTTACTATGATTTCTCGAGATGGGAAAAGGAACTCTCCATTGACTGCTTCTCCATTCTTACAAAGTACCGGGCGGTTTGCAAGGACGAAAAGTATTATAATAAGAATGTAAGTGAGCGTGTGAAAGAACTGAGCACGGCAATTGCGGGGACAGAAAGCAGCAGACAGGTGTTTGATCTTGTGACACAGTTTTATAAAGAGCACGGAGTCGGGCTGATTGGTATGAATAAAGCGTTCCGTTTACAGGAAACGGAGGGACGTTATGAACTGGTGCCGATTACCAATACAGAAGAGGTAAGGTTATCGGATCTGGTCGGTTATGAAGACCAAAAGAAGAAACTGGTGGAAAATACGAAAGCTTTCGTAGAGGGTCGAAAGGCAAACAATGTGCTTTTATACGGAGATGCCGGAACCGGAAAATCCACCAGCATTAAAGCGATTTTGAATGAATATTATAAAGACGGTCTTCGTATGATTGAAATATATAAGCATCAGTTTTCAGAATTGGCCGGGTTAATTTCCAGGATTAAGAACCGGAATTATAAGTTCATTATTTACATGGACGATTTGTCATTTGAGGAATTTGAAATTGAATATAAGTATTTGAAAGCGGTCATTGAGGGAGGGCTTGAGATTAAGCCGGACAATGTTTTGATTTATGCGACCTCCAACCGCAGACATTTGATCAGAGAAACGTGGTCAGACCGTTCTGATATGTCAAAGGACGAGTTACATCGTTCGGATACGGTACAGGAAAAGTTGTCTCTGGTAGCAAGATTTGGAATCAGCATTCCTTTTCTATCGCCAAACCAGAAGCAATTTTATGAAATTGTGAGAGAACTGGCGGGTCGGCACCCGGAGATTGCAATGCCGGAAGCAGAATTGTTGCAAAAGGCGAATGCATGGGAGATTTCTCACGGAGGGCTGTCAGGAAGAACCGCACAGCAGTTTATTACCTACTTGTTAGGAAAAGAGTAATGGGAGACTACAAACAGACAGGAGGATTTACATGGTACGGGTAAGAAAAGATAAAGTAAAAAGAATGAGAACATGGGTCGCTGTAGTTGGAACAATGTTATGCCTCACGGCAACGTTTGCACAAACTTCGGCAAGTGTATTTGCTGCCAAAGAACCGACCTTTGAAGCAACAGAGGAAACGATGGTTGCAGATGCCTATGTCGGTGAGGTAAATATTGACGGGTTAAATGTCAGAATGGGTTTTGGTGCCGATTATGATAAAGTAGTGGTGAACGGAAAGCAGTTAACCCTGCACAAGGGTGACATGATTGCTGTTATGGCGTCCGGAAATTCTTCCAGCGGAAACCTTTGGTATGAAGTACGTTGGATGGAAGACGGTGTGGAATATCATGGTTATGTAAACGCAAAATACGTGAATTTGACAGATGAAATAGCATTGCCGTTACCAACCCCGACGCCGGTGGCAACCCCGACACCGGAACCGACTCCGACACCGGAAGCAACTCCGACACCGGAAGCAACTCCGACGATGGCAGCAACTCCGGGACCGACAGAAGCACCGGCGGTTACACCGGGAGAGGACGATGGTATGTCCTCTGCGTGGAAGGGAATTTTAGTGGTTGTTGCCCTGCTTTTGATTGTAGCTATCGCCTATGTTTTTGTTATGAAGAGAAGAAAAGAAACTGTCAAGGCGGAAACCGCTGAGAAGATTGACAGTTTAAAGAATATCCAGTTAGAAAAGACAGAAGAGGAAGAGAAGGAGGATACGGTGGTAAGTATTATGCGCCGCAGACCGGAATCTCCTGCCGGCGAAGTACGTGAAACACCGGCACGTCCAAAGCAGACGTATGAATCAGAGGCTACCCTGCTTGCACGAAAAGAACAGGCAAGAGTCATCAATGAAGAAATTATGGAGCGTTCCCGTTTTTATGATCCGAATGAGGAGAAAAAGAAACAGGATGAATTAAAGCAGCTGTCGGAAAGTCTGAAGGAAAAAGAGTTACTGAGAGATGAAATTGACAATCTGATTCCGGGTGAAGTGGTTTATCACGAATATTTCGGGAAGGGTGTTGTATTTGACAATTCTGACGTAAAAGTAATCGAAATACGTTTTGGCACAGATGTACGCTTTATCAATAAAGCAAGTTGTGTTGCTAAAAAGTTAATGCGTAAGGTGTAAGCCTTACGCATTTTTTATATAGTCCCAATAAAAGGCGAGTACTTCATTCATGGCTTTTTGTCCCGGAGCCCCGAGGGTATTTCGCTTTTCTACACAGGTTTCCATACGGATGGCATCAAAAATATCCTCTTCAAAGGCGGGGAATATTTTTTTATAGTCGGAAAGCGGTAAATCATCCAAGGAGCAGTTTTTCTCAATACAAAGAAGCACAAGCTGTCCAATGATACCATGGGCATCGCGGAACGGAACACCGTGGTTGACAAGATAATCGGCAGCGTCAGTAGCGTTGGTAAACCCGTTTTTAGCGCTGGCTTCCATCACATCATTGTTGAATTTCATGGTTGCAAGCATGCCGGTAAATAAGACAAGACAGCCTTTTACCGTATCCATGGCATCAAAGGTGAATTCTTTGTCTTCCTGCATGTCTTTGTTGTATGCAAGAGGAATCCCTTTCATAGTTGTGAGAAGCGAAGTGAGTGCCCCGTAGACGCGTCCGGTTTTTCCACGGATGAGTTCCGCAATGTCCGGATTTTTCTTTTGCGGCATGATGCTGCTTCCGGTCGAATAGCCGTCATCGATTTCTACAAAACGGTATTCATTGGAATTCCACAAAATAATTTCTTCGCAAAAACGGCTTAAGTGCATCATGCAGATGGAAAGGGCACTTAAGGTTTCCAACAGATAGTCACGGTCGGAGACAGAATCCATACTGTTTCTGGTAGGGCCGTCAAAACCAAGCAACGAAGCGGTATAAGCCCGGTCCAAAGGATACGTCGTTCCGGCCAGGGCACCTGCTCCGAGAGGACAAAGGTTCATTCGTTTCCGGATGTCCTGCAAACGTTCACGGTCGCGTAAAAACATTTCAAAATAAGCTCCCAGATGATGGGCAAGCGTTACAGGCTGTGCCTTCTGTAAATGCGTAAACCCTGGCATATAAGTAGCCAGATTGGCTTCCATGATGTCATATAATGTCTGTAACAGGGTGAGAAGCAAACGATCCAGCTCATCTATTTCATCTCTTGTGTAAAGACGCATATCCAGGGCGACCTGATCATTCCGGCTACGGCCGGTATGTAATTTTTTACCGGTATCGCCGATACGGTCAATTAAGTTTGCCTCTACGAAACTGTGAATGTCTTCCTGGCTTTCGTCAAATGTAAGCAAACCGGATGAAATGTCGTCTGCAATCTGTTCCAACGTTGTTACGATGGTGTTTTTTTCTTCGTCAGTTAAAATTCCTTGTTTTGCCAGCATGGTGACATGGGCAATACTCCCTTTAATGTCCTGTTGGTAAAATTTCTGGTCAAAAGAAAGGGATGCATTAAAATTGTGAACCAGTTGGTTTGTCTCTTTTGTAAATCGTCCGCCCCAGAGTTTCATAGTGCGACCTCCATTTTCTTTGATGATTTAATGAATTAAATTATTAAAGAATAGTATAGTCAATTCTTTCTAAAATTGCAAGCAATTTGTATCAAAAGAATAAAAATGCATAGAATAAGCAGGAAGAAGAAAAGAAGGTGGGGAAGTTTATGGGAAAAAACAGTGAGATTGTAAGGGTCAGTGCAAGGGAAGTCTTAGATTCCAGGGGAAATCCGACGGTAGAAGCAATGGTAAGTTTAAAGAATGGGATAACAGCCTGTGCAATGACGCCGTCCGGGGCATCAACCGGCGAATTTGAGGCGTTGGAGCTCAGAGACGGAGAGGCGTTGCGCTATGGCGGAAAAGGTGTAAAAAAGGTAGTAGCAGGAGTAAACAAGGAAGTACATGAGGAATTGTCCGGTCAATGTGTTCTTTTGCAAAAGGAACTGGATGAACGGATGCGTCGGCTGGATGGAACAAAGGATAAGTCAAAACTTGGAGCAAACGGAATTCTCGCGGTGTCCTTGGCTTGTGCAAAAGCTGGGGCTGCATATCAGGGAGAAGCACTGTACCGTTATGTCGGAGGATTGACCGCAGGAGTTCTTCCGATACCGATGATGAATATTGTAAACGGCGGGGCACATTCGGATGCCAATATCGATATTCAGGAGTTTATGATTGTGCCGGTGGGAATGAGAAAATTGAAGGAAAATGCATTTGCAGAAGGAGTGCGCTGGTGTGCAGAAGTGTACCATTCCCTGAAAAAGATATTGAAGAACTGGGGAGTATCTACTGCGGTTGGCGATGAAGGAGGATTCGCACCCGATCTTGCTTCGGATGAAACGGTTCTGGATCTTTTGCTGGAAGCAATTGCAGATGCCGGATATACCGCCGGAAGAGACGGAGAGTTTATGCTGGCTCTGGATCTGGCAGCGTCTGAATGGAAAGACAGGGAAAAGGGAACCGGATATTATATGTTGAAGAAACAGGGAATTGTGCATACCTCGGAAAGCCTGACCCGTTATTATGAGGAACTGGTAAGAAAGTATCCGATCTTGTCGTTGGAAGACCCGTTGGATGAGGAGGACTGGGAGGGCTGGAAAAAGCTTACGGAATGTCTGGGAAATCAGGTCCTTTTAGTTGGAGATGATTTGTTTGTAACGAATGAGGAACGCTTGAGAAGGGGAATCGACAGGAAGGTGGGCAATGCAATTTTAGTAAAACCGAATCAGATTGGAACGCTTTCAGAAACCATGGAGACGGTACGGGTGGCAAAGGAAAACGGCTATGTTACCATTTTGTCGCACAGAAGCGGAGAGACAGAGGATACTGCAATTGCAGATCTTTCCGTAGGATTGTCCACACCATATATCAAAATGGGGGCACCATGCCGGGGAGAACGGACTGCGAAATATAACCGATTGCTTGCCATTGAGGAAGAAGTGTTCTCGCGGTTCTGAAAATAAAGAAAACCACAAAGTGCAACAGACTTTGTGGTTTTTATTCTTCGGTTAAGATAGGCGTCGGAGATTCCTGGATTTGATAAGAATAATACTTTATCATATTTCCGGAGTCAGTGCCGACATAAGGATAACAGGCATCCCGGTCACAGTGGTATACCATGGTTTGGTACGTCGTGAAGTTTTCCCCGTAGTTTCCGTCATACGGAAGAAGAGGGGTATACTTTTTTTCCTCTGATTCGTTATTCAAGTCCGGTTCCTCCTAGATGTGTTACCTATATTCTACCCCCTGGAGGAAGGATTTGCAACCTTCTTTTGTAATTCGACAAAAATTATCGGCGTGACAGAAAAAATAATGACAATGAGCCACTGGATGAAGGTAAGCGGATTCACGAGAAACAGAGTTTGCAACCAGGGTGTAGTAATGACCAGAAGCTGCAAAAACGTGCATAGGAGGAAAGCCCCAACCATTTGAGGATTCGAAAAGAATCCGATTTGAAACAGGGAATGATGGCTCCTCATATTAAAGGCATGGAACAACTGTGAAAAGCTTAAGACAGCGAAAGCCATGGTCGAGGCATTACCCACATAGTGAGTACCAAGTATGTAGGCGAGAAGGGAGAGAGCACCAATCAGCATACCTTCAACCAGAATGTTTGAAATGAGTTCTTTGTCCAGCAAGTCTGCTTTTGGCGAGACCGGAGGGCGCTTCATGATGTCTTTTTCCGGCGGTTCCATTCCAAGTGCAAGGGCAGGCAAAGAATCCGTGATTAAATTCACCCACAAAAGCTGTACGGCGGCAAGCGGTGACGGCATGCCAAACAGAATGGCAAAAAATATGGTAATAATCTCGCCGATATTACAGGAAAGCAGAAAGCGGATGGCTTTTTTTATGTTATCATAGATTCCTCGTCCTTCCTCTACCGCACTGACAATGGTGGCGAAATTATCATCCATTAGTATCATGTCAGCAGCATTTTTGGCCACATCGGTTCCTGATTTCCCCATGGCACAACCGATATCGGCTGCTTTTAACGCGGGGGCATCATTCACGCCGTCTCCTGTCATGGCAACAATTTCCCCGTGACTTTGCAAGGCTTTGACAATGCGGACCTTGTGATCCGGAGTTACTCTGGCAAACACCGTATGCTGTTTGATAGTACGCCGAAATTCTTCTTCGCGCATTGCGTCTATCTCTGCACCAGTCAGGGCAGTAGTGCCCGGAGAAAGGATGCCTAATTGTTCCGCAATGGCACAGGCGGTATTTTTGTGATCTCCGGTGATCATAACCGGAGTAATGCCTGCAGTTTTGCAAAGGGCAACGGCTTCTTTGGCTTCCTGCCTCGGTGGATCAATCAGACCGAACAGACCAAGCATGGTCAGATTGTGTTCCAAGTGTTCTGTAGTAAAAGCAGTTTCTTCCGGAATCACTTTATATGCAATGGCAAGGACACGCAGGGCGTCTTTGGCCATGGAATCATGCTTGGCACACAGTGCGTTCCTGTCTGAAGTGGGAAGTTGGCATTTTGGAAGAAGAACGTCGAAGGCACCTTTGGTTATGACAAGAGATTCACCGGTTTCCCTAAGACGGTGTACGGTAGTCATGCATTTTCTGGTGGAATCAAACGGAATCTCATAGATGCGTGGATAGGTTTCCCGCAAGGAGAGAGTGTGTCCATTTTGAAGTGCATAGGTAAGAAGTGCCGTTTCAGTCGCTTCTCCAAATTCTTCGGTAGCATTGTTACATAGAATACCCATGAGTTCCATCGGCAGGAGTGCGTGGGTGCTCCCGAGAGAGAACGTTTTGATGACACTCATACGGTTTTGGGTCAGTGTTCCGGTTTTGTCTGAACATATGTAGGTGGCACTGCCAAGTGTTTCAACTGCAGGCAGTTTTCGTATGATAGAGTTTTTCTTTACCATACGTTGGACGCCTAAGGAAAGCATAATGGTCACGACCGCAGGCAGGGATTCCGGAATGGAGGCGACAGCAAGGCTCACTGAAGTCATAAACATGGTAAAGAATGGAATTCCCCGAAGAATTCCAATGATAAAAAGAAGAAGACAGATGCTGAGTGCTGCAATGGCAAGAGCTTTTCCTGTTTTCCCAAGACGTTTTTGTAATGGGGTCTCAGCAGATTCATCCGTGAGAATCAGATTTGCAATTTTTCCTACTTCGGTCTCCATTCCCGTGGCAGTGACTACAGCGGTTCCGTGACCTGCACAGACGACACAGGACGAATAAAGCATGTTTTTACGGTCACCTAAAGGTGTTGCTTTCGGAAAGACGCAGTCCGCCTGTTTTTCGGTTGTTAACGATTCTCCGGTCAGGGCACTTTCATCTGCCTTAAGCCCATGGGAAGAAAGCAGTCTTGCATCTGCAGGAACCAGATTTCCCGTTTCAATAAAAATAATATCTCCGGGAACCAGCATGGATGCCGGTATGGTAACTTTTTTGCCGTCTCTTAAGACAATGGCATGCGGTGCGGAAAGTTTTTTTAATGCCTCCAGAGAATGTTCCGCTTTTGTTTCCTGAATAACACCCAGAATGGCATTTAACGTAACCACAATCAGAATAATTACCGGGTCCGCAAAGTCTGCCTTTCCTTCAAAGAGAGAAAGAAAAAAAGATATTGCTGCCGCGGCTAACAATACCAGAATCATAAAGTCCTGGAACTGGGCAAAGAAACGGGAGAGCAGGCTCACCTTTTTTGTTTGTTTCAGTTCATTCGGGCCATAAGCGATGAGCCGTTCTTTTGCTTGTTTTCCGGTGAGACCGTCGGGGGTGCTTTTTAGGTGTTGCAGTGTCATGTCTGAAGAAAGAGAGTGGAAATACATTCTTTTTGATCCTCCTTGGGAAAATATAGAAAAGGCGCTGAAACAGATGCTTTTTAAGGGTTTTTACAAGTATTTATATGAGTGGGGATTTGTAAAAATGCACAAAAATCGGGCGAAATCTTGTGCATTTTGGCAAGCAGAAAATACTTTACAAATCGAGAGAGCAGCGATATGATAATAGTGTAAAGGGATTCCATTCTTTCTTTTCTTCCCAAATGGACTCTATTACTCCCAGTTACGATTCGGTAAAAAATTTCCTTTTCAATTGAATAAGGAGCGTAGTATGAAAGTGGCATTTTGGAACATTACCGGTTTGCCCGGAAATGCGACAGGATATATTTCTGCAATAGGGGCGTATTGCGCCATTTGCTTGAAAAAGGAAGTTTTTTTAAGTAGCAATCACCTTAAAGGCAGAAGGCTGGAGGATTATTTTTTTAACGATTCGACAAAGAGTGGGAAAGAGAAATATGCAAATTGTTATTTGTACGGAGAAACCGGATATTTTAGAAGACTATGGGAGGAAAAACACCGGAAACAGGACAAAGAGGTTACTTTAGAGGGAATTCATCTTTTGGCGCCTCCGGATCTTATGGCCCCTCTCATGTTCTATCATGAAATACCAAAGGAAACATTATACTTTATGGACCTTTCGGAAGAGATGAATGCGTTTTCCTTTCGTGCACTGGAGGAAGCAGACCTGGTTGCGGTCATTTTGCCGCAGAATAAAGCCGAAATCCATAATTTCTTTGATCATTATTCATCAATCATTCCCAAAGCGTTATTTTTTATTGCAGAGTACCGGAAAGAGAACGGTAATACACTGAAAAATCTACAGAACCTCTATGGAGTTGAGGAGAGCAAGGTTCGTATGTTGCCCTATTTTTCGGAGTTTGATTATGTATGTGAAATGGGAGAGGTAGAGGGACTGTTCCGTACAGGTAAAACAGAGTATACGGAGCAGGAAGCTGCTTTTGTAAAAGCAATTGGCGAAATAGCAGAGTTAATTGTACAACAGATGGAACAAATTAGTAAGAAATCATGAGAAGGAGGAACATGTATTATAGAAATAAAAAAAGATGTGGAAGATGTGTACGGTGGATTGTGATAGTAATTGCTGTGCTGGGAGTTTTGGGAAGTGTGAACGGATATCTGATGACCGGACAAAAAGAAAAACAACTGGATGAACTGCGGAAACAAAAAGAGTTATTTGAAAAGGAATTGTACGTTGCGACAAGAGACTTACGAGTAGGACAGGTTCTCACATTGGAAGATGTCGTACTTCAGGTCAGATATACGGATACAGAGAGAAGCAACTATTTGGATACAGAGGATATTGGAAAGATATTATTGACGGATGTCAGAGAGGGGGAATGTCTAACAAAAAGAATGATTACGGATACAAAGACGGATGTTAGGGAAGTAGTGGTCAATCGTATAGATTTGCCGGTTGGATTAACGGAAGGGGATCTGGTTGATCTTAGAATTTCTTATGGAAATGCAGAGGATTATGTAGTTCTTGCGAAAAAACTTCTGGTTTATTGTGAAGAGAAAAAAGGAATTATACTTCGATTGGAAGAGAAAGAAATTTTGTTTCTGTCTTCGGCACTTCATGATTGTGAGAGTTACAAAGATACGCAGCTTTATCTTGTGAAATATCCCGAATATCGGAATATGCAGGGAAGTGATGTGAACTATATACCTAACGTGGCGGTTTTATCGATGTTGCATCAGGATACAAAGATAGATAAAAGAAAGCAGTTGGAACAACGGCTGACAGAGCGATAGGAGGTGGAATGGAGGAAGATTTTGAAAAAAAAGTACTGGATTATATAAAAAAATGCATATCAGAAGAAATCAATTTTATAAGAGAATCGAAAAGGAAATTAGAAGGTAGAATCGATACTATATTATTTGGAGAAGGAGGAATGTCTGCGGACAGGGTAGAAAAGTGTTTGTTTCCGTTTGAACAGTCCGGCTATCTGACTACGGAACAAAAATTGGATCTTTTACTTTATAAAAACGAGAAATCAAGAGAAAAGGGGGAGGATATTCGTCTGCTGGATGAGTGGATTAAAAAGGGAATATCGGTTGTAACGGAAAAAGAAATATCAGAAAGTTATATAAAATGGAGACGGAGTGCAGAGTTCTTTTTTTCGTGGGAAGAAAAAAAAGAATTTTTGGTTCGGCGTTTTGCAGAACAACTGGGGGTTGGTTTGGTGGGAATATTATTGAGACTGGGAGGAGATGCCATAGCAATAGGGGAATATTGTAGTTACCACGGGAAGATAGAGAGCAGACTGGAAGTTCGGAAAGGCGAGTATAAAATTGCATTGCCTTGTCTGGAGTTTGATTCAGAGGAAGAGATAGAATGTGTAATCCGAAGAGTCATTGAAGGAGAAAAGAAAGGAGAGATAACAAGAATAAATCCATGTTGGAAATCTGAAAGACAGGATGGAACACGGCTCATGGCGATACGTCCGCCGGCTACGGATCATTGGGGATTGGAAATAATATTTGGAAACGGAGAGGAAAAGAAAATATATGGCAGATAAAATTGGATTTGTGGGTTATGAGATGGAGGATATGATATTTTACCTGGCATATTGTATTTACGAATGCGGGAAAAAGGTTGCAATAGAAGACCGGACAGAGCATGCAATGTTGCTCCGTTTCTTTGATGCAGAAGAGGAACAGATTGAAAAGGGAGCAGCTGAAGTTATATGTCAGGGAATATATCTTACGAATGCAAGAGTTTCAGAAGATGAATTTGACGTGATTTGTCTGGCATTCGGTTATCGTTTGCAACACCCAAAACTTTATGAATGCAACAAACTAGTGGCAGTTACAGATTTGTTACCTGCACATGCATGCTTACTTAAAAAAATCGGACAATGGGAAAGAACACAGGTACTGGTAATCCGGAACTGTGTGCCTGTAAAACATCGGGTTGATTACATAGAAAAACTAACCGGAGTCCGGACAAAAAATGTGTTACAGATTCCTTGGGAGGCAAAGGATGTAAGAATTCGTTGCAGCCTTGGCGTGGGAGCGCATATTAGAATCCGCGGACTGTCGGACGGAATGTTGGAGGCACTGGAAAAACTGTTTGAGATTTTTAAGTTTGATTCGCTAGGACAAACAGTGGAAATGGTCAGAAAGAGGGAACAAAGATGGGAAAGATGATAACTTTTTGGTCACCGGTACGCGGAATGTCGAGGACCACTTCTACCCTGTGTGCAGTTATGATATCGTTTGCAATGCAGTATCCGCAGTATGAAGTGGCATTTTCTTCCGTCGGGAAGGAAGACACTTCTCTGGAAGACAGTCTGGGCACTTATGGTAGGGGGACGGAAAAAGAAGGGCTTTATGACAGGAGTGGCATGGTGGCAATGTTACAAAACTGTAAGCAGAACGATTTGACCACAACCAGAATCAGACGTTGTGCATTGCCACTGTTTCTTCCGTCGCTTACCCTTTTTCCGGGTTTACATCAAAAGGATATGCTGATTCACGGAAGAGAGGCGGAACGGCTGGAACGATATATTGTAACGGAGTGTCTGCGTAAAGAATATGATTTGCTTTGCCTGGATTTGTGTGGTGGCAGCAATGAAAAATCATTGGAATATATGCAGTTTGCTGATAGAGCAATTATTGTTCTTCCGCAGAATCCTGCTATTTGGAATTTGTATCGGAAGGAATACGGGGAATATCTTTGGAAACAACCAAAAGGAATCTTGTTTGGAGGATATGCGGCATTGTCAAAATACAGCATGGTACAGTATGGAAGAAACTTTAAGGAAAAAGAAGAAGTGATGCTTGGTTCTGTACCGTGGAATGAAGGGTATATGGATGCGGTTGCGGATGGAAAAGCAGTGGAATTTCTTCTTCGAAACGAAAATGTGGGAAAAAGGGAAAGTAATTATGAATTTATGGAAGGCGCAAAAAAAGCAGCAAAGAAACTTCACGACTTTATTTTCTTATGAAATGCTAAAGGAATCCATAAGCGATATGCTGAGCGAGTTTTCTGGAATGCAGATATCGGATACGGGTCTTTCGGAATGTGTGTATCAAAATCAGGTGGAATATCGGAAACTGATTTCGGATAGCATCAGAAGTTGTTGTTCGGGAAATTGTGGTGCACGCGAAACAGTAAAGGAACTGATTCGATCGTATCTGTTGAAAGAGTTAAAAATGAACCGTCAGCAAATGCAACAGTTATTGTTCGAGAGTGTTACGGAATCTCTGAAAGTGAGGATTATGTTTGAGGTATTGTTGAACCGTGCATGTGCAGAGGAAGAACAAAGTTTTGGATGTCTGTGGAAACGAGCAGGATGGGGCGGAACGGAGGCTCATGTGATTACAGGAGAAATGATAAGGGACTATTACGAACGTCAAAACATGATTTTAACATTTCAGGACGAACTCATGATTTTATCACAGCTCCTCTTTGCGGATACGGTAGGATTGGGAGTGATTGATAGTTTAACCTATCAAAAAGGGAGTATTGAAGAAATCCAATTGGGGATGAATGGTTGTGCAGAGCAGTCCTATAACTATAAAAGGGAATTGCTTTATAAGCGGGAACCGATCCTTTATAACAAGGACGGGATTCATATTTTATTACAGGGACAAATGATTTGGCTTCAATTTTTGAGTTTTGAATCGGAAGAGGAATTAAAACGGGTTTTGCGAAACCTGATTAAAGATGCCAGGGCAGGAGAACTGAGTAAAAAGCATCCTATGATTATTGTAGATACCCAGGACGGCAGGCGGGTTTCTGTTTCGAGACCTCCGGCAACGGATTCCTGGATTGGTTTGATTCGAAAGTTTGATACGGTTACAGGAACAACTTTGGAAGAACTGTACGGAAAACAGCCGGTATTAGTAGATTTGTTGCGAAGAATTATTAAGACTGGAAGGCATATTGCAATTACTGGTGAGATGGCATCGGGGAAAACAACATTGTTCCGAGCCTGTTTAAGGGAAACCAGTCCGGATAGGAATTTGCGTGTGATTGAATCAGAATCATTTGAACTAAATGTAAGAAACTTCATGCCGGAGAGGAATACGATGACCATGCGGATTAGCGGAGACACAACGGCAGAGGAGGTTTTGTCGTTTGCAAAAAAGACGACAGGACAGATATTTGCAGTTGGGGAAATCAGTTCGGCGTTGATTGCAGTTTTGATGATGGATTTGACTAAAATAGCAACGCAGGTGTTTTTTTCTTCTCATCATGTATCTACGGAACGGATGATTACCGATTTTGTGAATGCGAAGTTAAGATATGGCGGCTATTCGGAAGAAAGGCTGGCGGAGCTGGATGTCGTTAGTTGTTTGGGATTTGATATTCACTTGCGCAATCGGTTTGGTAAGAGAGAAATTCAGTACATCAATGAGATTTCAGTAGTAAAGGCGGAAGATAGGGAAGAGAAAACTTACAGAATCCGTACCATTTATTGTTACGATGAAGAGACGGAGTGTGGAAAAATTTTGGAGATGCCCGGAGAAGAAACTTTACAAAGGGCAAAAGAAGAAATGTCAGTCAAGGACTATCAGGACTATCTCATGTTTATTACAGGAGGAATTACGGGTGAAAGAAAAATTGCAGCAAAGATATGAGGCAATTGGACCTTACGGAAAAAAACGCATGGATGCAATGGTGCAAAGAACGTATCGTAATGTGCTCGTTGGATGGATTCTTGGAGGAGTTCTGATAGCCGGATGGAATGTTTGGCTTAGGATGCCATTTGGTTTGTATGTGATAGGCAGTATGGTGTTAATGGGATATGTCGTATATGAAGAAGTGGCAGGAACTCAAGTACAAAACATAGAAGAACGTTTATGTAAAGGACTAATAGAATACCTTGCCAATGTCAAACACGCATATATGGTAGATGGAAATGTGGCAAATGCATTGGCAGAATCTGTAGAAGGGTGCGGAGAAGAAATTAAGGTACATGCCGCTTTGTTCTATCGGATTTTGTCCTCATGTGGAAGGAAAGAAAAGGTGCGGGATTATGTGGTAGTCCAGGGTTATCCTCATTTTTTGAAGCTGCTTTTGGTACAAGCCTATGAGGTTTCTGAAAAAGGAGATGTAGTTTTTGACAATGGGAAGTCTATGTTTGCGGAAAATTTGGAACATCTCAGGCTACTAATTATGGAGGAACTTTACCATAGGAAAAAGAAAAAGTATGAGTTTGCCGGATATACTTTTGTTGCTTTAATTCCTTTTTTTGCTATGCCGCTCATACGATTTTGGGGATTGGAATTTTCAAGTGATATGACGCAATTTTACAATGCATCGGGGAAATGGATAGAAGTACTTACTTTTGGTGTAACTTTTATCATCTATCATTTTATCAACCATGCAAAAGATATTTATTTTTTTAGGGAAAGGCACAAGAGAGAGTATAGAAGAGACTGCTTGCTCGGGAAACTGGAAAGATATTTTGAAGAAAGACAGGGAGCAGGGAGTCAAAGAGTCCGAAAATTGTTACTTGAAACCGGTCAAAGGGAATCTTTTGGCGAATTTGTGGTACGGACATTATGTTTGGGGAGTTTGGCATCCATCGGTAGTGGTATTTTATTTGCATCTGAAAATATAGAATGGTTTTATTGTTTGTTTTTCAGTGTGATTTTAGGTATCGTGATTGCAATGTATCCATTTCTTGGATTGCTTTACCGTAATCACATACTGAGGCAGCATGCAGAGGAGGAAATCCGGCAATTTCAATCTGTGCTTTTGATGGAGCGACGTATTGAAGATATGACAATACAGGAACTTCTGGAGGATATGGAGATATTTAGCCGCATTTTCCGACCGGAACTCAGGAAATGTATGAATTCGTATTCCATCGGACCCAAGGAAGCACTTTTACGGCTGCGTAAGGAGGCGGGAGACATTCATTACGGATTCCGGGATATTGCAGATGGATTTTTGGCGGTGGATGATGTCGGAATACAAAATGCGTTTGCAGAAGTAGAAAATAATCGGGAAATGCTTGAAAAAATGTCACAGTTGGAAGCAGAAATTCAGTTACGAAACAAAAGAGATGGAATTGATATTTTGGCAAGAATTCCGATGTGTTTAACATTGGGTGCTTACTTTATATTGCCTTTTTTTGGGAAGTCTTTAAGCGGAGTAGCAGAAGTGTTTGAAATATTAGAAGAGTTATCAATATAGAAAATGGAGGAAAGCAAATGCAGATCAGTCGAGAATTTATATTGGAGGCAGTCGGTTTATCATTGCTTGTTATGCTTCTTTTGTTGGGAACACAGATGTTTCAGAGGGCAACCGGTTTGATAGAGATGCTCGATGAAGAACAAAGCAGGCAGATAGAGAGTTTAAAAGAATATGAAATAACACAATTCGATGGCAGAAAAATAGACGGGGTGACGGTAATCGGCTATATCAAAAATATGGTAAATCATTACGGTTTGTCGGTTTGTGTGCAGACAGAGGAAAAAGAGTTCACAATAGACAGCAAAGAGAACTGTCAACAATTGAAAAATACAGCATCAGAGTATTATATCAGTTCGTTTGGACTATATGAATGTTGCGTTGTAAGAGATGAAAATGGGGGAGTGGATTACATTTTGATTACAGAGGAGGCGGAAGAATTATGAGCGAATCCAAAAATTTTATTAAGAGTGCGGTAGGAATACTGATTGTGGTGGCCATTTGTTTTGTATCGGTAACCATCTATAAGAAGGGGAATGCAAGCATTAACAGTTCCATTAGTGATTATGATGAGATTGTTTCACAGTTTGATAATGCAAAACTTAAAAATTATGAGAATTCTACGGCAACAGGAAGTCAAATTGTGGATTTGATTAAGTCATTAAAAGAAGAGGATGGTGTTACGGTTGTGGTAGCAAATGGATACATCCTGGCCAAGAAAAAGGAGCCACAGGAATATGATTATGGAGTGATACATGCGGTGGATTCCAAGATATTGAAAGACATCGCAGACAAATCACAAAAGGAATTTTACATTAATCCGTATGCATCGTTTACCTCTAATGTGCTCTATGATGAAAATAGAGAAATTTATTCGATTGTATTTGAGCAAAAGTGATGAAAGTAGCGCGTGAAATGATGATATATGTATTGGCAGTGTTTCTGTTTGTTTCTGCCTTGATGATATTATGCAAAGAAGTGAAACTATATGAAACAGCGTATCAATACCTGACGGAATACATCACTCACCATTCTATCCGTGTGGTGCCGAAAGGAGAATAGCGTATGGGACAACTACAGAGAGCGATTTTAGTACTATTGGTTTGCGTGATTTGTGTGTTGCCGGGGATTGACCGCTATCGGCAACATCGATATTTCATATCTAAGTTGACAGATGCATATGCAAGTTATTTTTTTGAAAAAATGTGCGTAGAGGGAGAATGTAACGAAGAAAAGTTACATGATTTTTATGAGTACATTCAGATTCTGGGTGATGAACCGGAATTTTATATTGAGGAATACTGTAGAGGTTTCCGACAGGACGGAACGGAATATCGTATCTATATTCCATGGTATGAGATTGTGGATACGATGCAACAAGAAGGGGTATATCATTTTACAGAGGGAAGTGAATTGCGTTTACATGTAGGAAATACGGTTTATTATGGATTGGTACGGTGACAGGGAGAGAAATTGATGCATCGGTTATTAGAGGAAACATTGGAAATGCTATGCTATGTCATTGTACTGGTTGGTACTTTGTTTCTATGCTCTGAGGGAATGAAGGACAGGTATCACTTAAATTGTGCAGAGCAGTGGGTTCACGCATTTCTTGAAGAGGCAGAACGACAGCAAAAAATCACACCAGAGGATTTGGAAGTGTTGGAAAAGCGTATGATGGAAGCGGAAACAGGATACAGTGTTTCTATTCAAATCAAAAGAAAAGAAGAGGTATTTGATATGGAACAAATAAGGGAGAACTTTATAAGCGGGAAAACAATTTTGTTACAGCAAGGTGATTTTATACTGGTCTGTATTCGGGAGAGAGAAAGAGAACGAAGTATCAGGTACGCAATGATATGGTGGTGATATGAGAAAGGTTCATTTTGCGTTGATATTTTGCATGATAGTAGTTTCACTTTTTTTGAACGTGCTTACAGAACAAAAAAAGTATGAGGGTGTTAGAATGCAAAAGGAGCGGATGGAGGAAAGTCTGCGTTATGCCATCAGTATATGTGCACAGGAACTGGCAGGAGTGATGCAGGAAACAGCAGATGTAAAAAGAATGGTGTTCAGGGAGAGTTTTTTTCGTGCATGGCATATACGCCTTGGTATCATGGGAAATGAAGAGGAACAGGAACGCCTGAATCTTCACATGCCGATTTTGGGATATCTATCAGAAGATGGTGCTTATTTTCTTCTTATAAAAGAAGAAAGAACAGGAGGAAAAACAAGGCTGATAAGGGAGTGGACCGAAAAGATTCCATATGCTCTGACAGGAGATGAAAAAGAGAACCGGCAGATATTGACTGCATTTTGGGAAGAGACAGTTTCGGAGTATTTGACTGAACACAATCGCATTGCAAAACAATATGGCCTGGAATATGAGTTCTATGTACCTCTCTTTTTAAACGATCCGGAGCAAAGACTTGGCTTTCCGATTGTTTTTGCAGTGTTTCAAGGTTGGCCACTGGAGGGAAGTGGAAAGTATTTATATGAAAATTGTATGGGTGCTAATGCATATATCATTCCAAAAGACAATCCGTAGTTTTCGGTACGTCCTTTCCGGAAAACAGAATTGTCAAAATAAGGTATATGCGGTATGGTTATTATAAAGAAACGTTAGGAAGCAACATTAGGATAAAAGGTATCGGGAGGACGAGTTATGAAAAGAACGTGGATTGCATGGATTACGGTAGGAATTTTGGTGGTAATTGTAATTTCTGGGATTTTAGCCTGGTTTATACTGAAAATAGAAGGGAAAGATCCGGGGGCGCCGGGGACATATATGTCAACTATGACACCGGATCCGACGGTTACAGCCGTGCCGACTGAAACACCAAAGAATATACTAACGCCGGAACCTACGGCAGCCGTAGCTCCTACTATGACTCCAACGGAAACGTTGACACCAACCCCGGAGCCAACGGCGACAAACACGCCGGTACCTACGGCTACAAATACTCCTACACCGGAGCCAACGGCAACGAGTACACCTACTCCAACCTCTACGAATACACCAACACCGACTCCGAGATTTACATTTGACGAGTTTGAGAAGGAAATGTATGTTAAGGACGGAGTAAATGTGCGTGATTTGCCGTCTACGGAAGGTGAGAAGATTGGCAGTCTTAAACAGTGGGATAAGGTAAAGGTAACCGGTCAGTGTAAGGAAACAAAGTGGTACCGTATCGAGTTTGACGGAACGGTTGGATATGTGAGCGGAAATTTCTTGGTAGAGAACGGACCAACTCCGACTCCAACTCCGACTAATACACCTACTCCAACGAACACACCGACACCTACACCGACCAACACACCTACCCCGACTCCTACGAATACACCGACTCCTACGAATACTCCAACACCGAAACCAACGAGTACACCTACACCAAAGCCTACGGCAACGCCAAAGCCAACCGCGACACCAAAGCCAACGAGTACGCCGACTCCAAAGCCAACAGCAACGCCTACACCGGCACCTGCGTTTAGGTTCATGGGTAATCCGAATGAAATCATGTTGTTCAATGAAAATCCGGAAGAAATCAAGTTCCGTATAGAGAACGAGATGAATGAGGATGTCCAGGTTGAAGTGGTATCCAGTAATGACTATGTAGTAAACGCTTATCTTGAGCAGAACGGTAACGGATATTATAACTATGTGGTAAATGTTTTCGGAAGAGAAAGCGGAACCGCAGAAGTCACTCTTACCATTTATGCAAAGGGAGCCAGTGGCAGATACAACGTTGTCTGTGACAGAAGAACGGTAAAGGTAACGGTTGAGTTTGAAAACGTGCCGGTAAGTCCAAACGCAAATTATCCGATTTTTGAGAACGAGTGGCAGTATGGTGATGATATTACCGTACAGGTATGGTCAGACGGCTATTACGGTCTTGTATATGTTTTCGGAAGTGGAGAAATGTGGGACGGAAACACGGCAAAAGGAAAGATAGGAACCTCTATGCCATGGGCTGACTATGATATCTGCAATGTCGCGCCTAATATTCGTGAAGTTGCGATTGCAGACGGTGTTACACATTTGGAAGATTTGAATATAAGATTGTTGGAAAATGTAAAAATACCGACAACAGTAAAAAGTATCGGAAAACTTTGTTTTGCCGATTGCAATCAGTTTACCGAAATTGTAATTCCGGAAGGCGTCGAATATATCGACGACTGGGCATTTTCTTTCTGCAACAATGTAACGCGAATTGAACTACCATCCACATTGAAATACATCGGTATGGGAGCGTTCGATTTGGATATTCACCGTGAGGCAGTAAACCGCAACAAGGTAAAGAGCGTAACGATTCCTGCAGGAGTGGAGTACATTGATTACGGAGCCTTTGGTTACCGCTGGGATATTGAAATCATTGTGCCGGAAGGACTTGATACATCAAACTTTGACCCGGACTGGAATATTATCATGTCGTAATAATTAAATAAAGAACATAAAAAGGGCGATGAACACAGGTTGTTGACACAACTATCTGTAGTAAGTCGTCTTTTTTTGTACAAAAATAGAAAATAACGTTATAGAGGAAAAGAGGAGGATACACATGAAGATTTTTCATAAAGAAATAAGAAAGCAAAAACTTCCGGCTCTGATATTTCTGTGCCTCGCTCTGGTTTTGACAGCAGGAATACTGTCAGAGGATATCTTTGTTCAGGCGTTCGATGTTTATGAGATGACAGAGGACAATGACCTCATTCTGGAGTTTACACAGAAAAAAGCATCCGGTTCAGCTACGTACCGCTATGGAACGGATAACTGGTGGTTATCATCAAAGAAAATGAACGGAGGTAGAGCGGATTTAACTTCCTCCGCTTACAACCAGTCGACAGTAACTAAAGTTAACGCATATCCTATTACACCGATCCCCACCCCGGATGCAAACGGAAATTATGACGAACGCAGAAAAATGCGAGCAGAGGAGATTGTCGCCTGGGCATCTGAGGCGTATGGACGAGATAGAATTCTTACAGGAGATAATGGAACTCCCGGAGTAGTAACAGCATACGCTTCCCGAACATTTAGGGTGTACAAGAACAACGTAGATGTCGGAAAGACTTATTACTGCTATAATGACATTTCCAACGCTTTAAATGAATGGGGAGAGAAATGGTCTAAGGGAGCAGATTCAGCTTTTCGCCGTTCCTACGATAAGGAAATCTATTTAAAGTTTGCGCTGACAGACCTTACTGTAAAAGTAATTGATAAGGGCACAGGAGAAGAAATCAAGGGCTATGCATATAATACAGAACCATATATCTTTGGTGAAACTGTTACAAAAGATGCCCCGGATGATGTTCCCGGATACAGATACGACGGTTATCGCCTTGTCGGAAGTAACGGACGCCCATATACCGGTTCTTCTACAAATTTTTCAAGGGTTCTTAAGTCCAGTGAACTTGGCAGTGGAAGCATGACACTTTACTTCATTTATGAGAAGGTGGACTCTGGTCCGGATAACACGGATCCGAATCCAACGTCCGGCCCGCTTCCTACGGGTGTTACGCCGACACCAACGAATACGCCTACACCAACTATTACACCGACTATTACACCAACTCCGGTGCCACAGAAGTACAGAAAAAAAGATGAGGCAGATAAACGCTATTTCACAACAGGACAGGGTTATACCCTCGATGCAATAGCAAAGAATACTTCGTATTACCTTGCCAACAACGCAAGCAAGACAGGTGCAGGGCGAATAACGGCACATGAAGCAACCACGCGCGCTAAGTCGTACCTTGTCGGTACGGATGCCAATAATAACACCTGGTATTTCATTGCAGACGGAACAAAGGCAACGTATGTACACCCTGCAACGTATGGAAGCGGAACGACAAAGTACAATGCCGATACGGCAGAGGTAAAATACATTACGGAACTGACCTTCCCGGAGACCATTACCTGTAATGGAACAACGTACACGGTTACGTCCATCGGTGGCGGTTCCTCAACATACCATACGGTAACGTCAAGGACAACCTCAACGTCCACTTCGGAGACCTCGTATGATTACGGCATTATCACGGGACTTTCCTATTATTCCTATGAGTCGAGTAACGGTACGTACCAGGATTATTACGATGTTGAATACATCTATGGTGTCCTTGGTAACGGATATATCGAAAGTCTGGGTGAGAAAGCAGCAAATACCGATTCGGGATACCATTATAAATATGAAAACAGTTACTATGTCTACAATACAACCTTAAAGGAGATAACGATTCCGTCCACGGTAACGACGATCTGCCAGTATGCCTTTTTCCAGTGTGAAGAACTGCGTATCATTAACGGTGGGGAAGGTCTGGTTACGATTGAAGCAAATGCTTTCCGTGCGGCGACGCATAAGACACCGGTGATAAGTGAGGTCTGGAGCTGGAGCACATCTGACACGGAATCCACGGGCGGACTGTACTATTACTATAACGGCGCATATTCCACCTCTTCCATAACCTCTGACATGAGGGCATGGGAGACGGAAGTAATGTTCCGTTACTACATGGCACTGCCGGAACTGCCGGTACTTAAGACGATTAAAGGAAACGCATTTGCCTACCACACCAACCTCAGCGTTGTTGTACTGTCAGAGACAACGGATTCGATTGGTTCCGGGGCATTCCTTGGCTGTAACCTTGACTCCATTACGATTCCGTGTAAGACGGCAAGTGTGGCTGACAGCAAGGATACTCTTGGCACCAAAGGTAATGTAACAAATAAAACCATTATCTATACGGAACCGGATGCAGCCGGTGCGGTTGCCTACGGAAGAAAGTATGATAAATATTATACGCTAAAGTGCGGGTATAAGATTCACTATCTTCCGAACGGGGCACCGTTTTCGCCGCAGATGTCGATTGCAGGTCTTGAAAATCTGTATCTGGACATCGTGGACGGCGGCATCATCTATTCGTATCAGTGGGAAGGCTCCATAACAGCCTATTATTACATAGAATCCGACGGTTCTTTCTGGCTGGAGTATTCAAAAAAGTTTGAAAAAATGCCGGATGCTCCGGCACCGGAAGAAATTTTATACAACGATAACTTTAGCCTGGTCTATTATGATGCGCAGGGAAACATGTGGAGACTGCTTGTTTCCGGAAGCGGAAATACACGTAACCTTGATGTGGAGGAAATTGTAACAGCACATCCGGTTTCGTCGATAAAGAGTATATCCTGTTCTTCAAGCGGACAGTTCTCGGTTGACTATCTTTCGGATGATAACTGTACCTACAGGTATAACCGGGCGTATGACGGAACGGTAACACATACCTTACTGCGGCAGGTTCCCGCAGACAAAGGGCTTGTCACATCGTTTTACTACGGGACAACGCCTGCAGGACAGGACAGCAGCAAGAAAGCGTATTACTTTAACGGATATGACTGGAGCACGGTTCCTAACGCACGGTATCCGTCCGGTGTTGTCATAAAGGCGGCATGGTCCAACGTATATTCCGAGGAACTGTATGATGAAGAGTATGACAGTTATTATACAGAGGATACCTATTATTACAGCGTTGTGGATTCTTCGGGAAATATCCGGACCAGAAATCCGAATACCAATGTCTGGGATACAATGACCGCAGGGATTGGCGGGGATATTGTATATGCGAAACCGTTATTTACAGGGTGGAGTGATGGTGCCTCCCTGATACAAAACAGTGACGGAACGGTTTATTTTTACATGGCAGCCTTAGATGACCTCGGCTCAAGATACTTTACGTCTTCCAGTGCTGTAACAAATTTAGGTACTTATGATTCCTATATCAGGAATGTAACCTACATAAAAATGAAAAATGTACCGCAGTATCTGTTCTATGTGGAATTAGAGGACGGATCCCTTTACTACTTTACCTGCAGCTGGTACAGTACGGCAACGTATAACCCGACCACCATGACACGTCTTGGCGGAGATAACGTGTATTTCAAGAAAATATTTATGCATAACACAGGTACCTTTGCTGATTATGATGAAGCGCAGATTTATACTGAAGATACGTTTTCCCTCCTTGGTCTGAGCACGGACGGAAGACTGTTTGCAGCGGGATACTCGGATAATTTTTCACTTGGAACGGGAAATGTGTCGCACACATCGCCAAAAACGATGACGGATGTCAGTAACGGACGTACGTATACGGATTTCATGACATCAACATCCTATCAGGAGTACTATGATTCGGACTGGAATCCGACGAGTTACGTGACGGAATGGAGATATACCACTGCACTTGGCACGGACGGAAATGTGTATCTGGCAGGACGGGCTGATACCTGGCACACAACCTTTACCCTGACCGGAGAGACAAGAGCGGAAGTCATTAAACTGATAAATGAGGCCAGAGCGCTCACAAAGTGGGGCTACTATCTGCCGCATAATGCCATGGATAAGTACTTTACAGATACGGCAGAGTATATCTACGATGCCGGCTATCAGTTTTCGGCAAAAGTACTGCATAACACGTTTTTCGTTCCGTATCCGGGGTATGACTTTGAAACATGGAACACAGCTACGGACGGAACCGGTACTGACTATGCCCCGGAAACAAAGGTGGTACTGACAAACGACCTTACCCTGCATGCACAGTGGGAGGCAAGCCTTCCGACGATTCACTACAATGCGAACGGCGGACAGGGTGGTATGGCAGATACGGTGCTGCCGCTTGGCACAACGAGTGCCTACCTTGCAAAGAACCGTTTTTACCGGCCGGATTATAAGTTTACCGGCTGGAACACAAAGGCGGACGGAACAGGAACTTCCTATACGGATGAAGCGTATGTGACCGGAGTGACCGGTTACCTTGAACTGTATGCCCAGTGGAAAGAGGTTGTCTACACCCTGGTTTACATGAAGTACCCTTACGGTTCTGCCGGAAACAGTGTATGGAAAACAAAAACCATGGGAAACGGTGCGTCAAATACGACAAGCGAGACCATCGAGGGACAGCCGATGACACCAAGCGGCTACACAGTCACTTACAATACCAATCGTTCCGGTACGATGAGTACCACACCGGTCATGGGAGCACTGACAAGTGCAAACACCACAACATCGGCACCGACCTTTGAGAAATGGCAGCTCCGGGAACCGGATGCAGACGGAGTACACCAGTATTATGGTGTAAACTATGCACCGGGAACTGTGGTATCAAGACTTACGGATACCGACGGGGCAGTTCTGTATCTTTACCCGACCTGGGGCGGCAGTGGTTCTTATGTTATCCTTCCGAATGCCACCTGTGACGGTTATGCACTGCTTGGCTGGTGTGAAGCACCGGACGGAAGCCTTGAAATTTATCTCCCGAACGATGACACAAGTAGTGAAGTCAGTACCTATGTGCCGGTGAAAAATGTAACGCTGTATGCGATTTGGGACCCGGAGGGAGAACAAGGAAGACTGGATTTTTGTATTACAGACACGACAGATCCTATTGGAAAAGGAATGCTTCGTGAAGGAGTACAGGCTCTTATTTTGAAAACAGGGCATAAATTCTTTTATTCATTTTCTATGCAGGAAGATCAGCAAGTTTTACCCACAGAAATCAGAATCACTCCTGTTTATCGATGGATTTCTTACGATGAAGGAGAAAGAAGAGAATGTAGTGTGTATTATCATAGTTTAGTAAATGGAAAACGAGTGCATTTTTTAATGGCCGGAGATGAGCAGGATACAAGAAACGGTATGGAAAGCGGGTGTATTTTGTTGAAGCAATTCCGGTCAGTGGATGGGAAAAGAGTTTGGGAAGGAGAATTCTCTTTGCCAACGGAAGTGTTTCCTGTTTGCTCAGAGATGCAGACATGGTTTGAAGAACATCGGAAAAAGGAACCTATGACAGGGAATGAGAACTTCTTTTTAAAGAATGGTTATCTTGCAATAGAATTTCAAGTGGAGTATAAAACAGAATTCGGAGAGTGGATTTCTTACGAAAACTGGAAGCAGGCCAAGGTATATCAGGATGCGATGGAAGCAGGTTGGAATTGTATGCCGGGAGAGGTAATACGTTATAATCTCGGAAAGAAAAGTACAGAAGATTACGAAATCGGGGGAGTGGAATAAAAATGATAGATTTTATTACTTGCATTACGAGAAAAATGAAAATATAATGGAGGTATAGGATGCAGAAGAAAGAGAAAGATACAAGTACAATTTTTGATGATGTATTTCGAACCATGGTTGAAAAGATGCCTTATTTGTTTATTCCATTGATTAATGATGTGTGGAGTTTGCTAATGGCGAAAAATACATATATGAGGTGCCGATTATTGATGTACAGGCCTATACGAAAGAAGAGATATTTAAAAAGAACTTACTTGTACTTTTGCCATATTATATTATAAAATATGAAAAGCTATTTGTTAAAAGAGGCATAAAAAATCACGAATTACAGAGGCTGTTTCAAGATTTTCAAGAAATCAAACATAACTTGGATATTCTGAGCGTGTCAGGAAGAGATGAGATTTATGCCGATTTAATTCATTTGATTCTGCATGTGTCGAATTACATGTTGAAAAAATCTCCTGTTGCAAGGAAAGGAATTGGTGAAATCATGGGTGGAGAAGTATTAGAACTTATAGTGAAAAATTAATCAAGGAAGGAAGAGCAGAAGGAGAGTTAAGGGCTGTCATCTCATTTGTAAACGAAGGAATTATCTCTGTGGAATATGCGGCTGCAAAATTGGAGATTACGACAGATGAATTTGAAAAATTGATGAAAGAGATGTGAGAAGGTATTTAAGATACAAAGGATTATATTTAGAGAATAAAAAGGCTGAAAGTTTATGTGAAGAACGTTTGGCCTTTTTGTTTTGCACAAAATTCTTGGTTTAAAACAATTTTGATGGAACGGATTTTCTTGACAGAAAACATAGAAAGGAATATACTTTCTTCGTATAGAGACTTGTTCAAAAAGCAAAGATAAACATAAGAGTTTTTTATAGAGAAAGGAGTCAGAAAAATGACAAAAATTGATATTATCTCCGGATTCCTCGGAGCCGGAAAAACAACATTAATTAAGAAACTTTTGGACGGTGCATTCAAGGGAGAAAAGGTAGTTCTCATTGAAAATGAGTTTGGTGAAATCGGTATTGACGGCGGCTTTTTAAAGGATGCCGGTATTGAGATTACAGAGATGAATTCCGGTTGTATCTGCTGTTCTTTAGTTGGCGATTTTGGAAAGTCCTTAAAGGAAGTGGTAGACCGTTTCCATCCGGACCGCGTAATTATTGAGCCATCGGGTGTAGGGAAGTTGTCTGATGTAATCAAGGCAGTACAGGATGTGCAGGGCGACCTTGGTGATGCAACACTCAATTCCTTCAGTGCAGTTGTTGATGCATCCAAGGCTAAGATTTATATGAAAAATTTCGGTGAGTTTTTTAATAATCAGGTAGAGAGCGCAAAGACTATTATTTTGAGCCGCACCCAGAATGTAAAGGAAGAAAAACTTGAGCAGGTGGTTGCGATGCTCAGAGAACATAATGCACAGGCTGCCATTATCACAACTCCTTGGGATGAGTTAGATGCAGCACTTGTACTTGCAGCAATGGAAAAGAAGACAAGTTTTGAAGAAGAGATATTGCATGAAATGAAGCATCATCACCACGAGCATCATTACCACCATGAGCATGGAGAAGAATGTACTTGCGGATGTCATGACCATCATCACGAACATGACCATCATGAACATGAACATGATCATCATGAACATGAACATAATCATCATGAACACCATCATGACCACGGTGAAGGATGCACCTGTGGCTGTCACGACCATGACGGACATCATCACCACCATCATCATGCAGATGAAGTATTTACCAGCTGGGGCAAGGAAACTCCGCGTAAGTACACAAGAGAAGAAATCGAAACAGTTCTGGTAAAACTGGCGGAGACCAATGAATTTGGTACCATCTTACGTGCGAAGGGCATGGTTGACGGTATAGACGGTCACTGGATTTACTTTGATCTTGTTCCGGGGGAATTTGAACTGCGTGAAGGAATGGCAGATTACACCGGCAGACTTTGTGTGATTGGTACGGATTTAAAAGAAGAAGAATTGGCAAAGGCATTTAATATTAGATAAGAAATGAGGAAGTGACATGGCAGCAACACCTGTTTATCTGATTACAGGATTTTTAGATAGCGGAAAAACTACATTTTTACGCGACACCCTGCAGGACAGTGAGTTTTTGGATGGGGAAAAGACCGTACTGATTCTTTGCGAAGAGGGAGAAGAAGAATATGACGCGGCAATTCTTGCCGAAAAGAATGTTACGATTCTGACGGTAGAAAATGAAGAGGATTTGAATCCGCGCTTTTTGATGGAGATAAAGAAAACGCACCGTCCGGAAAAGGTTATGGTGGAGTTTAACGGTACCTGGAGCGTATCAAAGTTTCTCGAAAACGGGTTCCCGTCCGGCTGGGAACTGGCGCAGATGATTACTACAGTGGATGCTACTACATTTGAAACGTATATGAGCAATATGCGGCAGATGATGATGGAGCAGATTGGATTTACTGAACTGGTTATTTTTAACCGATGTACGGCAACAACAAAGAAAAACACATTCCGTAAATCCGTGCGTACCTTAAACCGCCGTGCGCAGGTGGTTTATGAGGCACTGGACGGAGAAGATGGCATTGAGGATGAAATTGAACTTCCGTATAACATCGATGCACCGGTGATTGAGATTGAGGATGATGATTACGGCATTTTCTATTTGGATGCACTGGATGCCCCGCAGAAATATGTGGATAAGATCGTACAGTTTACCGCGATGATATATCGCGGCAAGGAACTTCCGAAGGGCACCTTTGTGCCGGGACGTTTTGCGATGACTTGCTGCGCTGACGACATTACGTTCATTGGTTTCCTTTGCAAAGGAGAACAGGCTAATTATTTTAAAATGCGGGAATGGGTTAAGGTGACTGCAAAAATCAAGTGCGAATATTACAAAGAATATGAGGGCGAGGGTCCGGTGCTTTATCTAGAAAAGATTGAATTAACAAAGAAACCGGAAGAACATCTGCTTTACATGAATTAGGAGCAAAATACATGAGTCAGAACATACAGTTAAATTTGGATAATGCAGAGAAATTGACGGCAATTGGAAAGGCCCTTGCTTCGGAGGTGCGTATTAATTTGTTGAAATTGTTAAACCACTGCAGTCTGAATGTCAATGAGATTGCGGAGCGGCTGAATATTCCTGCATCCTCTGCGGCCATGCATGTGAAGGTGTTAGAAGAAGCCGGACTTTTGAGAGCAGAACTGTTGCCGGCTGTGCGAGGTTCCATGAAGGTATGTCATAAGGCAGTAGATGAGATTCACCTGCAGACTATTTCGTCTATGGGAATGGAGAAAGTGGAAGTCATCAACATGCCAATCGGGTCGTTTGTTGATTATAAGGTGGCTCCGACTTGTGGATTAGTGAGCGATAAAGGACCGATTGGAGAAGAAGATGAGCCGAGATGCTTTTACCATCAGGACAGAGCGACAGCACAGCTTTTGTGGTTTGGAGAAGGATATGTAGAGTACCGGTTCCCAAATCATGTACTGAAAGAAGCAAGGGAAACCAGGCTGGAACTTTCCATGGAACTATGTTCGGAAGACCACGAGTACAATCTGGATTTTCCGTCGGATATTACGGTATGGGTGAACAACATGGAGGCTGGCACTTGGAGATGTCCTTCGGATTTCGGCGGTAGACGCGGAATCTGGAATCCGGAGTGGTGGCCGGATAAAAATACGCAGTTTGGTGTATTAAAAACATGGAAACTGACAGAAGATGGCACTTACATTGACAATGAAAAGGTAAATGACACTACGCTGCACGGGTATTCTCTGAATGCATCGGATTATATTTCTGTACGTATCGGGATAAAAGAAACTGCGGAGAAGAAAGGCGGAATCAATCTGTTTGGAGAGAGTTTCGGTGATTTTGCACAGGGTGTTCGTATGGCAATCTATTACGAAGAGAAAAAATAATAGTTACAAAATGAATTCTCCGGCATATCTTAATAAGAGAAGAATGCCGGAGGTTTTTTATGCCTAAAATTATAGTAGATGCAGGACATGGAGGATACGACAACGGAGCCGTGTATAACGGACGGCGTGAAAAGGACGATAATCTGGCGCTGGCTCTTGCCGTGGGAGAAGCGTTGATGGAAAAAGGATTGGAGGTGGAATTTACCAGAGTAGAGGACATCTATCAGGCGCCGGTGGAAAAGGCACAGATTGCAAACCGTGCAGACGGTGATTTTCTTGTGTCCATACACAGAAATTCCAGTCCGACACCAAATACGTATTCCGGAGTGCAGACATTGGTCTATAACGACAGAGGTCTGGCTTCTTTGATGGCTAACAATATCAATCAGGAGATGGCAGAAGTCGGTTTCCAAAATCTTGGTATCAGCGAACGGCAGAATTTGGCAGTGCTTAGAAGAAGTGACATGCCGGCGGTTTTGGTTGAAGCAGGATTTATTAATACAGATGAAGATAACAGACTGCTGGATGCCAGATTTGATGCCACGGCGCAGGCAATTGCCGATGGAATTATCGGAACATTGTTACAGACCGGAGAGCTGGAACTGGAGGATGTGGAAGGTCCGGGACGTGAGGTTTACCGGGTGCAGACCGGACTGTTTCGAAACCGTGAAAATGCAGAACGAATGGCAGACCAGTTGAGAAGGATGGGATATGATGTTGCAGTCGAGATGTTCCGCGATCTCTATGCGGTCAAAGTCGGTGAACGTGATGATTTGGATGATGCGACTGAATTGGAGCGGGAGTTGAAGCGACTGGGGTATGACACGTTGATCGTTTCGAAATAAGGGGAAGAACAACGGCGGAGTTTGTCTCCGCCGTTACTTTGTTATTGATGTAATTTGAAATTAAATAAATCTTGTACAATCGGTAAAATCACATCATCTGAAATTTCTGTATCCAAAAACAGTTCCACCGCATATTTCGCCTGTGCCACCAGCATTCCCATGCCATTCACAGCTTTTATACCCATACTTTCTGCCTGAGCCAGGAGTTTGGTCATGGAAGGATTATAAATAAGGTCCACCACGGCCTCTAAGTGTATATACGGACTTAAATCCATCGGTGCGGCATCTGCATTCGGATACATGCCGATGGGACTGGTATTGACAATTAAGGAGGCATCGGAATGGAATCTGGCCGCCTGCTCATATGTGACAGTGCCCGGTTCCTCCTTATATTTTACGGTAATCAGTTCGGCAGGAGATAAGGAGCGCAGTGCGGCAGTAACTGCTTTTGCAGCCCCACCGTTTCCGATAATAAGAACCTTTTGACCGGAAACCTTTATGTTGTTTTGCCGGAGTGTATATAAAAAACCAAGGTAATCCGTATTATATCCATACAATTTTCCGTTTTTGTTTATGATTGCATTTACAGCTCCAATTGCTTTTGCGGAATCGGACAGTTCATCCAAATAAGGAAGAACCGCCTGTTTATAAGGAATGGTAACGTTAATTGCTTCAAATTCTCTGTTTTCCATGAAAACAGTAAAATCTTCTTTGGAAAGCGGTATCAAATCATAAGTATAATCCGCTAACTTTTCATGTATCAGTTTGGAATAGCTGTGTCCTAATTTTTCTCCGATGAGTCCATAACGGTTCATAGATAATAATCCCCTTTGGCTTTGATAATATTTTGAAACTATTATAACAAATTGGGGAGTGATTGCAAGAAGCTTTCTTTCTTCCCCTTTTCCAAACGGAAAATATTATAAGATATACTAAAAAAGTGTAAAAAAAATATAAACTTTATAAAAGAATAAGGATTGACTTTTAGTTGTGCAAAACATACAATAATATTGTGTCGAATTTTGCAGGAAAAGCAAATTTTCACAAAATTCTGAATAATAAAACGAATCAAAGTTTTTTCTTGAAGTTTTATTGAGGGTTAAAAAATAAAGATGGGAGGGTGGTATTTTTGAAAAGAATTATCAGTGCAGTCTGTGCAGTATTGATGTTAGTGACATCGCTGGTGTATTTACAGCCGGGCGTTCAGGCCGCAGCAGAATCGGAGTATCCGACCAGAGTAATTAATGTGGTCTACGATGACTCGGGAAGTATGATTAAAGATCAGGATACGGGAGAGATGTTAGACATGTGGTGCCAGGCAAAGTATTCTCTGGAAGTGTTTGCGGCGATGCTGGAAGAGAATGACACCATGAATATCTACGTCATGAGTGACTACGTAGATGTCTACGAAAAGGCTATTTTAGAACCGCCGATTTTAACATTAAGAGGAAACAGTGATGCAAAAAAGAACGTGGAGAAGGTACGTGCACTTTGTACTGATGCCAGTGATACCCCGTTTAATGCAGTGAAAAAGGCATATTCGGATTTGGAAAAAACAGATGCGGATGAAAAGTGGCTGGTAGTCTTAACGGATGGTGTATTTCAGAAGGATAAAAAGCCGGGACAAAAGAAAAGGGAAACTTATACCATTGACGAAGTTAATGCATACTTCGCAGAAAAAGATGACAGTGTCAAGGTTATGTATTTGGCAATGGGTGAGCTTGCAGCGACGATCGATGAAGTACCGTCTCAAAATATCTTTTATGAAAAAGCGGCAACCAGTGACCAGATTTTAAATAAGATTACGGAAATTTGCGGTAGAATTTTTAACCGGAATAGGTTAGTGGTGGATATGGAGACCATGCAAATTGAATTTGACGTTCCAATGACAGAACTTATCGTATTTGCGCAAGGGGCCAATGTTGAAATTTCAGGAATCAAATCAGAAAAAGGAAAAACCTATTCGGATAATGCTACGCAGGTTCCTGTGAGGTATTCAGAGAAAGCTACAATAGATGAGCAGTATAAGAATGTAGTAGTAAATCGTAACTTAAAGGGTACGATTTGGGCAAGAAAAGGCGACTATAATCCGGGAACATATACAGTAGGAGTGACCGGTGCAGAAACCATTGAAGTTTACTATAAGCCAAATGTAGATATTATGGCAGAATTGATTGATTCCGACGGAAAAATCATCGAAGGTGTAAAAGCACTGGAAGCAGGAGAATACACCGTAACCTTTTCCTTAGTAAAGGGCGGAACGAAAGAAAAGATTATAGAATCCAAACTTTTGGGAGAGGTTACCTATGAAGCTGCGCTTACTATCAATGGGAAGTCGGAAGGGGTTATCGACTCCGGTGATAAGGTGCAGTTGGATGAAGGAACCTTCCAGGTGGATGTTAAGGCGAAGTACTTAAAATACAATTCGGTTTCGACCAGATTGAATTATACGATTTATCGTGATAAGGCGTTGGATTTGGAAGTCATGGAGGTACCAACCTATGTGATTGAAGGGGACGGCGTTTCCAATGATGACGAGCCGATTGTAGTAAAGGCAACACTGGAAGGCAAGGAACTGACAAAAGAACAGTGGAATGTATTAAAGCAGTTGGATGTGCAGGTGACAGACGAAACAAAAAATGCATTTTCCTTCAAAGCGGTAAAGGGGGATGAAATCGGATATTTTTATGTATATCCGCAAGTACATACCTCAAGTCTTTCGAGTAAAGAATACACAAAATCGGAATTGAGCTTTAGTACAACCGCCAAGTACGGAAGTGAAACCTGGGGCGGCAGTACGGAAGGCACCGTTTATTGGGAAGACTGCAGGCAAAAGAGTCTGGACCTTGAAATGCTTTCGGCTCCTCAGTATGTGATAGAGGGAGAAGGCTTGTCTAATGCGGATGAACCAATTGTTGTGAAAGCAACATTGGAGGGTAAGGAACTGACACCGGAGCAGTGGAGAGCCATGGAACCATTGAGTGTTACCGTGACTGATGGGACAAGCGATGTATTTACCTTTGTGGCGGAAAAGAGCGATGAAATCGGTTATTTTCATGTATATCCGCAGATTCATACCGCGAATCTGACAGACACGACCTATACACAGACCCGCGTGGATTTTGTCGCACAAGCGCAGTATCAGACAGAAATCTGGAGCGGTAGAACCAATGGTACGGTACCGTTACTCGATAACCGGAGAAAAGAACTGGGCATTTCCGTGGTTGACAGTCCGGATTATAACGTAACGGCAGAAGGAATCGAAAATGATGACCAGAAAATGGCGGTAAAGGTTACATTAGAGGGTGAGGAACTGACAGAAGAGCAGTGGCAGTATGTCGACGGCTTAAAGGTAACTCAGGCAGAGAACAAGGATGACAGAGTTTCCTTTGATGTGGAAAAGAGTGAATTGCCGGGTATCTTCTATGTGACTCCGAAGATAGACGGAGGAGCCCTGTCGGGAGAGGATTACGATGACATCGTATTAAAGATGGAAGCAGAAGGCGGATATGGCGTAGAACTGTGGTCCGGTGAGGATACGGGAACGGCAAAGTTTTCTGACAGCAGAACTCTTTTTGAAAAATATCGCAATGCCATTATCTTCGGACTGATTTTACTGGCGTTGTTGATTTTGTTCCTTGGTTATGTGCCTCCGTTTAAACGATACCTGCCAAAGAAATTGAAAAAGAATCCGATGATTACCTGTTCACCGACAAGACCGGGACAACGGCCGTATGAGGTTGGAGGAAGATATTCCAAGAATAGAATTACAACCTTTATACCGTATGTGCCGGAAACAGGAACAATCAGAGTACTTCCTTCCAATACAGGAGTTTCGCCGTTAAAGGTAAAGGCGGCCGGCGGAAACCGTATGGAAATTACAAATACAAAGCTATATGCAAAGAGACAGAATCTTACGTTTGACGGACAACCGGTACAGGCGGGAGCAAAGAAAAACCTGAAAAAATCAGCCGGAATGATTGTAAGATACAAGACCAAAGACACAGAGTATACCTGTGTGCCAAATAAATAAAACTTAGGAGGAATGAAAAATGAATGCACCTACATTGATCGTCGGTCTCGGCGGAAAAGGTTCGGATATCGCGTTACGTGTATCCAAGATGGTAAGTGAAGAGCAGCGCAAGCAGATTGGGTTTGTTGTATTTGATACCGACGTAAATGAATTACGTCAGATTAAAGAAGAAAACCCGCATGTTTACACGGTTCAGACTTCGACCAAGTTATCGGTTGGTGAGTACCTGGATATTGATACCCACTCGAGAGATACCTGGTTCCCGGTAAATGCTATTTTAAACAGTAAGACACTGACAGAAGGTGCCGGACAGGTACGTGCGGTATCCAGAATGGCATTTGAAACCGCTATCCGTGCAGGCAAGATGGAAACCTTACATAAGGCAATTGAAGATTTATATAAGTTAGAGGGTGAAGAGTACCAGCAGGCACTCAGAGTTATCATTGTAAGTTCCTTAGCAGGCGGTACCGGTTCCGGTCTTATTCTTCCGGTAGCTCTTTACATTAAGAACTATCTGGCAACCAGATTCCGTCAGAGTGCAAACATTACCAGAGGCTTCTTCCTGTTACCGGAAGTATTCTATGGTGTAATCCCTGGACAGGCAGAACGCAATAACTTAAAGAGTAATGCGTATGCAACCTTAAAGGAAATCGATGCATTCTTAATGAAGGGTGACTCCACATTACCTGAAAAGTACAGAAACAGCGTAAAGATGGAATTCCCGTGTGCAGCCTCCGGAGAATATGAAGAATATGATGTGAGACCGTTTGACTTCTGTTTCTTATTTGATGCACAGAACTCCGAGGGTAAGAAATTAAATTCCTTTAATGAATACTTAGACCATGCGGCTAACTGTATTTATGCACAGTCCATCGGTCCGATGAATAAGAGAAGTAACTCTTCCGAGGATAATACCATCCGTAAACTGTGTGCTGAGCGCGGTAGAAACCGTTATGCCGGTGCCGGTACAGCAATGTTAATTTATCCGGTAGATGAGATTAAGCGTTATATGGGTCTTTCCTGGGCAACGGATGCACTTTCCAAGCAGTGGCTGACCTATGATAACAGATTCAAGCAGGAGCAGAAGGCAAATGCACAGAAGAAGAAACAGGGCGTACGTGTCGCAGATGTAAGAGAGGACAAGTGTTATATCGGTTCTGTAGAGCAGTTAGCAAGCAATAAGGATCCGTTTGCAATGTCTATCGTAGAAGTTTGCGGTACCTATGACGAAGCAGGCATCGAAAGAATCTCCGATAAGTGGGATGAATATATTGCAGAATTAAAGAAGAAGATTGAAGTGGAGAATTCCTCCGGACAGAGTGAACTTGACAGTATTCGTGACCAGATTACAGGCTCCATGCAGTCGATTGAACCTGGTGCAGGAGAAGAAGCATGGGCTGCTTATACGGAAGTTTATGGTAACTTAAAGAAGTATAAGACCATGATTCAGCGCCATGTCAACGATATGGCAGGCACGGTTGCTTATGCAATTTTCCATGCAAATGAAGAGAATGTTACCGGAAATAAGCAGAAGCATCAGCTTGAAAAGTATATGAGAAATGCCCAGGGTGAATTCATGCATCCGAATGCAGTAAGATATTTCCTGTATAAGGTATTAGAGGGTTTAAACAACGAGTACCAGATGGTACATAAAAACGTGGCGGATGCTGAAAAGTACTTTGATGAATTCGAGAGAAGCATCTTTGACGATACGGATACCGACAGAATTGAGACTGCGGATGATTTGGCAAAGACCAAGAAGGTATCGGTTGCCGACAGATTGCTGAAGCGCTTAAGCAGTGACCAGGAAGACCTGATTTCGGCATATTCGCTGTACTTGCAGACGGCAAACAAATACAGAGTAGACACCATCTATGAGGCGGTACTGGAAGAGGGTATGACTTATGTCAGAAAGCTTTGTGAGGCTTTCCAGAGCTTTTACAGATCCTTTGACGGCAAACTTTCCGGCATGAGTCGTGAAGTGAAGTCCATCGAGAAGAAGTTTGACCGCATGAAGGGTACGGCAGCCAGATACGTTTGTGCATCTCCGACCTGCTTTACCAAGATGCTGGAGAAGATGCCGTACGGCGGTGGAAATATTTCCATTGGCAATGAACTTGCAGAGACGATTTACTCCAAGGTACATGCATATGCAATGATGCAGACCAGAGCAGATAACAATACGTACTTCAGCAACATTTTTGATGTAGATATTTTAGATTACTTTAAGAATATGCTGATGAGAGATTACAGTGATGAAATCGATATTGATGTTATTACTGCGATTGAAAAGGAAGCAGAATACGAAAGAGGCATTTTTGACGATGCAAGCTTAGAACAGTATGTTGTGCATGCGTTCAATGAAGCAAAGGTACTTGCAGCTCCGTTTATCGAAAAGCCGATGGGTGAAGAGAAGGATCCGATTAACTCCTGTACCTTCAATAAGAGTCTGTTTGGAGAAGAGGATTCCCCAAGATCCCGCATGGTAGACAGAGAACTCAGAAGCTTCGGCGGTGAGCCGGACAATGATGTTCCGAAGAATATGATTATGTTCTATAAGTCCTTCTACGGATTGCGTGCGAACGATTTAAGTAAGTTTGCTCCGCCACAGAAGGCAGAAACCTACAACAGGGTAGGCGGCGAATATTTCAAGGCATACTATGAACTGGTAAGCAAGATTCATCCGGTATCCGATAAGAGCCGTGTGATTACTCCTCATATCGACAGATGGTGGCACAACGTTGCCATGATGCCGGATTTGGATGAAGGAAATCAGGCAAGACAGGAAACCGAAATCTATGCGGCATTGTTTTGGGGTCTTGTGAATTCTTACATTGATATGGCAGAAACCGGTTATGGTCAGAAGAATTACCGACTGAACGTGGAAGATGTGGACTTAGATGAGGATTCCAGTACATTGGTTGTTTCCAACGGTACACCTTGTGATAAGTTATACGAGGTCTGGGATGCCCTTTCCATTTATCCGGAGCTGGTAACCAATATTTTGAGAAGAACCGAGGATGAAATTAAGGCACAGTTAAACGGAAATACGGCATTGGCAGAGAGCAGCCTGTATAAGGGTCTTGCAAGCTTCCGCATCAGAGAGTTTCCACTCTGCGGTGCGGAAAACAAAGTACGAAGTGTTTTGGATATCCCATTGTTAATTAAGAGAACCATGCTGTCCGAACTGTATAATGAAGAAAAGGTAATCAACATCCTTAAGGTTATGATTGCCGAACTTCAGAAGTATGTTGCAAGATTTTGCACTGCAAAGGAATATCCGGAAGTAGCAGGAAAGTTGATTCTCAGCCAGTTTGATAAGTTCCTGGAAGACATTGCATTAGAGAGCAATTGTTGGAAGGATGTATATCACGATTATCTCTTTATGAGAACTTGCAGCAATGTAGCTAAGACTTT
Source organism: Lachnospiraceae bacterium (assembly GCA_015057585.1). Classification (GTDB taxonomy): domain Bacteria; phylum Bacillota; class Clostridia; order Lachnospirales; family Lachnospiraceae; genus SIG299. The sequence continues at coordinate 99,750 of SVEF01000001.1, forward strand.
AGAAGAGTTAGGCTTACGCGATGCGGCAGAAAATGTAAGAGAAAGAGCAAAGGAGCTCAGCAAATAATTCTGTAAGAAAAGGTGGTGAAATTTGTGTATTCTGTATTAATACAAAACAAAAAAACGATGGAATCGTTTCATGAGTTTCATCCACTGTTTTTAGAGACATTGGGAAAGGATATTGTTCTTTGCCGGTGGTTGGAAGCGGGGACAACAATTGATACGGCATTGCCGGAACTCAGTCAATTGACGGATTCGGTAGAAAGATGGCGTGCAATTATTGTCCACGTGGAAGACGAGGAGGAAATGAAAAAATATGAAAGGCATCCGGACAATCCGTATGACTTTCTTATCAATTCTTCAAAGGCAGATGCAACAAAGGAGAGCCCGGTGCCTTTGATTCGATTGACACATATGTTGGGCGGAGTTCCCGCCCCGGAAATTGAGTATGAAAGCCGTGTAGTTGCAGAAAAAGCCAAAGTACCGAGAACGATTTATGTTCCGAAACCGCGCGGTGAGGAAACACGTTTGCACGCAGAACTTTTAGAGCGGTATGATTTCAACGGTAAATTGCCGACGGAAATCATTGTAATCACGTTACGGCTTAGAAAAAAAGAGCAAATGGACCCGACACGAAGAACGTGGAATCCGTTACAGGAATCCAAAAGTTCGGAGTTTTGGCGAAGGAATAATTATCCGGGAAAATGCAGATTTGTTGTTTGCGACTATATTAACGAAGGTGTAATACAGAAGAGAGCAGATATGTTTTCCTTCTGGACCAGCGTTTTGCTCCTTGCGACAAACGATATTGATTCCAGCTCTCTGCAGGCATACCGTTTGTATACCATGAAGGTTCATTACAATAAGTTTATTATGGAAGAAACCTTTAAGTATAAGGCAAAGACGTTGCGTGGGGTACGGAGATACATCAATTACGAATTGGATAAGGACATCAAGAAAAAGAATGCGGTCAGAAAAGAACTTCCGCCTTATGCAGACTATTCGGTATCTGTCGATTCCGGTTATCCGAGCCGTTCGGACGTTGTAGTTGACACGGGAGAATTCAAACTGAGTGCGCGAAGTGAGTCTGCGGAAAAAGAGAAGTGGAGAAAACTGAGCCTTGAAGCAGAGGAAAAACTGGAGGATGCGTTTAAGCAGGCGGAACGTGTTTTGGAAGAGCGTGCGGATGAAATACGGTATCACAGTAAGATTAAAACAGAGGACCGGATTGAGATTCAGCCTTTGGACCGATTCCAGATGGAAGATGTCAATACCGACTTGTTTACGCTGTACGGTAAAATCTTAGAGAAACAGAATAATCTGCCGCGTCTTCAGTTGGGTAAGAAGACGAAAACAGCGGAGCGTTCCGGAAATGTAAAGAATGCGGTGACAGCGCGTATTACGAAGGGCTGGGTTATGGATATTGTCCTGATACTTTTGGGGCTTTTGGTCCTTTCACTGATTCCGGCGGTGCTGTTTACGTATTTTCTCGGCATGGGAAAGACGCTTGGTACGGTGCTTGTTACACTTGCTTTGCTGCTTGCATTTTTGATTTTGCTGTTTATTCTTTTGAAGTTCCAAAGACACAGGTTCATCAAGAAAATTATCGCTTACAATGATGTGTTAGAGGATAATTTACATGAACTTGTGGAAAACCTGACAAAATATCAGGAATTTGTAGGAGATGTGGTTTCTTATGCCAGAGGCAAGAATTATCTGGAACTTCTGCGTCAAAGAATGTATATGTTAGCAAATACCTATAGCAAATACGAGATTCATTTAAGAGCCACAAATGCATTTTTAGATAAAATCGCACGATGGGCAGCCGCATTTTATATTCCGTTAACGTCAGAGTATGAAGAGGATGAAGAGGTTGAGATTGATTTGGATGCTGTTCCAAACTACAACCACATGTATACCTTCGAAACGGACTGGGAACATCAGGTGCCGTTTAACCAGACGGGGGATTATATGAACGCACCGTTCCATTTTATTGAGCGGGTAGAAATCAAGAGAGAGGAGTTGTACGAAGATGCGTGAGTTTTTGACAAGAATCGGGACAACGATTGCGATTATCGCAGTCTGTACCTTAGCGCAGTGTCTTACGAATACAAAGAAAAAAGACAGAAGTAAGCAGACCGTACTTCCTCTGGTGGCAATTTTATATTACGTTGTCGCCGTTACGGCAAGCTTTGTTTTGCTGTTAAAGATTGAGCGGTTTTTAGAAATATTGGAAAAGCTGATCAGTATGTTTGATTTGTGTTCGGTTGTGATTTTCAATGTGGCACTTTATGCAGGATATCTTGCAATCAAGAGTGTGGCTTACGGACTTTGCCTGATTATTTTCCGTACCATCCGTTTCCCGGGACTTACGGAGTTCTTCTACGAGTATGACCAGGAGTACAATGAGTGGTTTTTACAGGAACGTTGGGCAAACGTATACCGGTTGTTTAAGTGGTTTACCATTGTCGGTACGGTATTTTGCGGTACGGCAATCGGAGTCATTTGGCATCTCGGATATGAGTCGCAGTATTATACCTGTATTTTCCCGGTCGTTGTACAGATTGTAGTAGCTGAAATCTTTTGTTTCCTGGGCGGATATACGAAATCGACCTATGAACATGAGGTTATCGGTGAAGACAGTCATGCGCAGAAAATCAGTAATTTCTATAAAATCAGGGAAATATTAGAAAAGACATTTCCGCGAGAAGTGTTGACAGCAAGCACAGGATCGGAGTATTCGTATGCTTCCGGTGTCATCGATTTATTAAAGCAGTTGGAAGAGTCGGATGAGACAAATGAAAAGATAGTATCAGAGTATTTCAAATTCGGTGAAGGAGAAGAAGAATACGATGTTGACTGTATTCAGGCAACATTAAAACTGCTGAAACATGAAAATGTTGTATTTTTCAATCCGTTCTATCGGGATTTGGGAAAATACCTGGCACTTCCTTTCATGAATTCTCTTCTGGCAGGGAAAAAATGTCTGGTTATAGTGGGACGTTCTTCTACAAGAGAAGATATTAAGCTTTGGCTGGAGGAAATGCTGAAGGATCACGCAAAAATCCAGTCGCTGTGGCGTGTACGGGAATTGTCCTCACATGAACCGGAGTGTGAAGTCGGAATTTTAAACTTCTCACAATTATATGATTTAAGAATTATTGAAAAAAATAGAGAATTTTTAAAGGATGTCGGTTTTGTATTTATATTAGAACCGTCTCTGATTGTAAATACCGGCCAGGTTGGTGTCAGCATTCTGGCACAGCAGATGGTAAACATCGGAGAGAAGCCGGTATATTGCATTGCGGACCGTTTGGTAGATGGACTGGTGGATACGATGTCCCATCTTCTTCAGACGGAAATCACGGAAGTGGTTGCTCCGCCGGTTTCCAGAAACATCCATACCGCAATGGCATGGAATGCTGACGGAGATTATTTAAGACAACGATTGTTCGGAAAGCAGACACATTATCTTGGTAATGGTGTGGAACTTGCAGCCGTAGCGGTAAAGAACCAGATTCCGAAGGTCATCTGGTTTGGTGAGTCAAAGGTGCCGCTTCGTGATATCAAGTGGATTGCAAGCCAGTGTTATCCGGTATTGTGTAAGTACATGAATATTCCGATACAGCAGCAGGCATTCTGGGAGAAACTTCAGTTTGTTTCGAATATCTGGAGTGTTCCGGAAGAGGACGAGCAGTTTGTCATTGCCGAAGACGAATTTATTAGTATTTTCAGTACTTTAAGAACATTTCTTTCCAGAGGAAAGAGACAGACATTTGTCAATGTCCTTTCGGAAAATTATCTGCTGAGAGACTATATGAGACATAATCCGCAGATGTTTGCAACGAATCCGAATGCCATTCCTTCTTTGGTGCCGGATTATGCAAAGACGGAGAGAAATACGTTACTTAAATTAATCTTAAATATGACATACCGCGCAGTAACGGAAGAGGAAATCATTAGTGAATTCCATCTGGTTGGACTTGATACGAACGATGCTTTCCATACGATATCCAGCCTTCTTACAAAGTATACCTATGCGACGGATGATATCTTTGATATTCAGACTGTAAGAGGGGAATTTGACGGTGTTTCCGTAACATCACAAAATTATTACAGGGTTGTTCCGGAAAAGTTCCAGATGTACTTTGGTGAGGTTTTACAGAATGCATACTACATCTGTGAAGAAGAAGTCGATGGCAGCGAGTATTTGGATTCCAAACTGATGGGACATGTTACTCAGACGATTCTTCCGGGTCAGTTCGTTACATACGAAGGAAAATACTACCTGGTAAAGCATATTTCTTCAATCAATGGTGTTGTATTGCGAAGAGCATCCAACCTGTTCCATGGAAGAAAATATTACAGACAGATCAGAGAGTATCGTTTTTCTGAAAATGCAACAGAAGAGATTGTCAACTCTAAGACCGTTATGGGAGTAGAAGTTACTGTATTCCGTACAGACTTTAGTGTAGCCACAACCGGTTACCTTGAGATGAACAACAACAACGATTTACGCTCTGCAAGGGTACATGATTTTTCAAATGACCCGTCTGTAGATATCTACACAAGAAGATATCACAATAAAGCGGTACTTCGTGTGCAGATGCCGAATAGTAATTCTAAGGTACGTTATACCATTTGTATGCTGTTATCCGAGATTTTTAAGTCGATTTTCCCGAATGCATGGCAGTACCTTGCTGTGACTTCGGAGATGCCGGATGATATCGACGGCATGCTGAATCATATGGTTTATAGCGTATCCGGAGACGTAAATCCGGAATATATCTATATCATTGAGGACAGTGAATTAGACCTTGGTTTGCTGGATGCAGTAGAAAAGAACCTGGTATCTTTATTGGAACTTGTTACCGACTTCATCACCTGGCATTTTGAAAAGATGAGAGAACCGGCAGAGAAAGATCCGGAAATTCATACCGTGGAATTCCCGCCGAAGCCGAAAAAGAAGAATAAACTCTTGGAAAAGATCAAGAAAATTCTTCGTTTGGGCAAGAAGGAGGAAAACTCGGATACTCAGACGGAGTCCGCTGAGGATGGTGTAACTGAAGAGACTTCTGAGGCTACGTCGGAAACACTTTCCAAGAAAGAAGCAAAGGCAGCAAAGAAGCGGGAGCGTAAAGAAACCAGAGAAAAGAAGAAGCAGGAAAGAAAACAGGCAAAGGCTGAAAAGAAATTGCAGAAAGAAAAAGAACGTGCAGAGAAGAAATTACAGAAAAAGCGTAAAAAACAGGGCACAGAGGAAGAAGTAGCAGAAGAACAGGAACAGCTTCCTGAGGAAACAGAAACTACGGAAACCGCGGAGGTTGCAGAGGTTGAGGAAACTGTTGAAGAAGCAGTTGCAGCAACAGCGGAAGACGCAGAAACTATAGAGCCTGTAGCTGCAGAAATTCCGGTAGAACCGGAAACAGAGTCTGTGCCGATTGTGCAGCCTGAATTTAAGGTTTCTGAAGGCTGGAGCCCGAATGGTGAGAAACCGGATTACGGTAAGTTAGACGGTACGGATATCTTTGATGAAACCAGCGGTAAAGCGGCAGAAGAAGGCTTTGAGGAATTCTTTGAAGCAGCAGGAATGCCGGCTGGTGAAAAGAGCCGTTACCAGGAAGAGTGTTATCTGAAGTTTGGTTTTGATGAAATTGATGCCAGATTGAAACTGGATGAAGTGCGTACGTATCTGACCTTGCACGGATTTGCTGACAATGCTCTTTTGAAGGCAAGAAGACGTGAACCATTTGAAGAGACAATTCTTGATATGGATGCGACCAATCATTGTGATTTCTGTCAGAAACCGTTAAGCGGAGTCAGTTATGAAAAACTGACAGATGGCAGAATCCGTTGTAACGATTGTAGTTCCACGGCAATTGTTTCTGTAGAGGCATTCAGAGAATTGTTTTTCCAGTCGTTGCAGATGATGGAAAGTTTCTTTGCAATCGAGTTCAAGGTGCCGATTAAGGTAAAGACCCTGGATGCAAAGAATATCGCACGCGGAGCCGGCAGTGTGTATGAGCCGACGACAGCAGTTGCTGCCCGTGTACTTGGTTATGCACAGCGCAAGGACGGTATGTTCTATCTGAATGTAGAAAATGGTAGTCCTCGTCTGGCCACACTGACTACGATGGTGCATGAGATGACACATATCTGGCAATATGTCAACTGGAAGGATTCCGAAATCAAAAAGGCATATCCGGACAAGTGGCAGAGAGATATTGTCTATGAAGGTATGGCCATGTGGGTACAGGTACAGTATCTGTATCTCATCGGAGAAGAGTCTTATGCGAAGCAGGAAGAAGCATATGCTATGCTGAGGGAAGATGCTTATGGTATCGGATTCCGTATGTGCTGTGAGAAGTATCCGCTCATTAAGGACTCTTCGCTGGTAACACATACGCCGTTCAATCATTTTCCACCTCTTTAATAACCGGAAAGCGGGGTGAATCCTATGGAATCATTACTTGATATATACGGTGACATCTCTCAGGAGGTGAAACGTATTTTAGACCGGATTGCAGGTGTGGAAAAACAGATTCAGGAACTGAAACAACAGCGGATGAGTGAATATATCGAACGGATTAGTCACTTGAGAAGTCAATTGATAAAGATTGACGAATATGAGGTAATCATTCAAGGGTATATTCAGATGGCAGAAGCAGGCTTGTCCAGTAAGAATGTGTTAACGATTGAAGCACCTCCGGGCTACAAAGTAAATTTAAACAGATTGCGTCAGTGGGCCTTAAAAATTGATCCGTTAGCATTAGAGGATCCGGAGATGCCGGACGATCCGTATGCGCAGAAATTACTTGCGGTTGCTTTATGTGATCTTCGTTTTCTGGAGCAGAAAAAAGTGGAGTTTAAATGTCGAATTGTTGAACTTGAAGAAGAGATGGCGAACGAAACGACAGATGATATCAAAGCACTGGAAGAAAAACATCGCAAACTCGAGAAAGAGTTGCAGGATTACGGATGCAGTGAAGAGGTTCTGCGTCTGGTGAAAGAAATGAGTTTAAAAAACGTAACATAATAAATGTACATCCGAAAGCGGGAGAAAGGAAACTTTCTCCCGCTTTTTTTGGACATACTTTTCGCAATTCCTTCATAAGATAGGACAAGAATGGAGGAGGAAGGGTATGAAAGACTTTTATAAAATTTTTCCGGCAGGATTACGGGAACGTATGGAAAAGTTGCATCTGTTACAGAATGGTTTCACAGAGCTGCGGCTCCGCTGTAATGCACCGTTGATTTTATTAAAGGGAAGAGAAGAATTCTTTTTACATAGTACTTGCGGAGGGCTCACGAAAGAGGCAGAGCACGCATATCGGATTTCTGTGAATGAAATCCGGGAGATGATGGAGTATATCAGTAATTTTTCTGTCTATGCGTATGAAGATGAAATGCGTCAGGGATTTCTTACGATTCAGGGGGGACATCGAATCGGAATATGCGGAAAGGCAGTAATACAAGATAAGAAAATCAAAACGATACGGAATATCTCGTTTATGAATCTTCGTTTGGCAAGAGAAAAAAAAGGTTGTGCAGATACGGTGCTGCCTTATCTGTTTGAAAACCGGAGGTTCTGTCATACTTTGGTGGTTTCTCCGCCGGGGTGTGGAAAGACAACGTTACTGAGAGATATAATTCGACAGTTGTCGAATGGAGCAACATGTCTTGCTCCGGATGGTAAAAAAATAAGCCTTCCGGGCCGGAAGGTAGGTATTGTGGACGAACGGTCAGAAGTGGCAGCCTGTTACCACGGAGTACCGCAAAATGACCTTGGTATCCGTACGGATGTACTGGACGGGTGTCCAAAATCTACAGGAGTAGAATTGCTGCTTCGATCAATGTCGGAGGATGTGATTGCCATGGATGAACTGGGTGGTGAAGAAGATATTGCCGTGGTGAAAAAAAGTATTTTCTGTGGTTGCAAAATCCTTGCGACAGCACATGGAGAAGATAAAAAAGAGTGGTTTGAACAAGGGGGAAAAGAAGCAAAAGTATCGGATTTGCCATTTGAACGGTATGTGTTTTTGAAATCGGATGGACCACCGGGGCAAGTTTCTGCGGTATGTGATGCAAAAGGCAGGGTACTGTTTGCAGAAAATACAGAGGGGTGGTTTGGAGGAGAGAGAACATGATACTGAAAACGGTTGGTGCAATTTTAGTGCTTGCTTCTGCAACAGCCATCGGAAGCATACTGGCGTTTCAGGTAAAGGAACAGGAACGGTGGCTTGCAGATATGAAACTGTCACTCATTTTGCTTTCCGGAGAACTGGAGTACCACCAAATACCGTTCCCGGAGGCAATGCGGCTGACAGGAACAAAGCATAAAGGAAGAATGCGGGATTTTTTCCGGAAGGCAGGAGAAGAACTGGAAAAAAGAGAAGGAGAAAGCTTGTCTGTGGTTTGGAGACGGCAGGCGGAAAGATGCTTAAAACAGTCGCCTTTGAAAAAAGAGCAGAAGGAAGAGTTTTCGGAAATCGGAATCTATTTCGCGGGGGCCGACAGTAATGTAAGAAAAAAAGCCCTGGAATTTTATTTCTCCCGTCTGGAGGAGGAAATTGTACGGATGAGGAGTACGGAGAAAGAAAAAGCGTACTTGTACCGGATGCTTGGAATGCTTGGTGGAGTTTTTTTACTGATACTTGCATGTTAAGAGAGGATTGAGTGGATATGACGATACAGATGATTTTTAAAATTGCCGCAGTCGGTATCCTGGTGTCGGTGCTAAATCAAGTGCTAAAGCATTCGGGACGAGAAGACCAGGCGTATCTGACCAGTCTGGCAGGACTGATTTTAGTCTTATTCTGGATTATTCCATATGTGGCTGAATTATTTGAAACCATACAGGAACTGTTTGGGCTATGACAGGAAAGGCCCGGAAAGGCGGACACTATGTTGAGAACAGCGTTGCTGGGAATTCTTACCGTTGTGATTGCGATGGCAATGAAACAGGGAAAGGCAGAATTCGGACTGTTTGTATCTTTTACAGGAAGTATTTTGATTGCCTGGGTCGCAGTTAGGCTGTTAGAAGGAATCAGTGGGAGTTTGAACCGGTTGGAACATATTCTTACGGTGGATCTGGAATATATAAAGCTTATGATCAAAATGATCGGAATTACCTACCTATCCGAGTTTTCCTCTGCCTTGTGCAAAGACGCAGGATATTCGGCCGTTGCAGGCCAGATAGAATTAGTCGGGAAACTGACGATTCTTACAATCGGGATGCCGATTGTGCTCGCACTGTTTGAAATGATGGTAAGTATGGTATAAGGCGGACATATAGATGGAAGAATTAGAACTGGACTATTCGCAGTTGCAGGAAACGGTAGAGCGGCTGCTTCCGAAGGAATTTCCTTTTTCAGCCGAGGCTTTTTTTAAACAGTTTGCTACAGGAGAAGGGTTACAGGACTTTTGGGCGGAATTATTCCGATGGCTGTTAAAAAATATCACTTTTCCGGTAGAGCAGGGAGTCCGCCTGTTGTTTCTGGTGCTATTTTCTGCGTTTTTTTCGAATTTGTCTAAGGCATTTCAAAAAAATGGGGCATCCCAGATGGGATATTTATGTATTTACCTGTTGATAGCCCTACATATTACCGGAGGATTTCAGGCTTCTGTTTCTATTGTCAAAGAGGGAATTGAAACCATATGTGGTCTTGCTTCCGTGTTGTTTCCTACGTACTGCATCAGTATTGCGTTTGTAACGGGAAGTCTGACAGCAACAGGATATTATCAGGGGACCGCTTTTTTTATTACGATGTTTGAATATGTGGCGGCAATTGTGCTTCTTCCGCTCAGCCGTGTATATTTGTTGTTATCCCTTGCCTCCTGTATGCAGAAAGAGCCTATTTTTTCAAAACTGCTTACGATTCTTGAGAATGTATTTTCCTGGCTGAAGAAAACAATCGTGGGGATTGTGCTTGCGTTTAGTGCGATTCAGGGAATCCTGTTACCTGCCATTGATAACTTAAAGAAAAGTGCAATTATAAAGACGGCATCGACGATTCCGGGTGTGGGAAATCTCGTAGATGGCGCATGGGAAACTGTGGTCGGGGCAGGAGTGGTACTTAAGAATGCAATCGGAATCGGTGGAGTCTGTTTGTTGTTTTTGCTTGGAGTATTACCGCTTGCAAATTTGACAATGCAGTATCTTTTGTATCGTGTGATAGGCGCATTGGCAGAGCCGGTATTACAGGATCAGACGGAACAGCTTTTGTCTTATGCGGGAACAGCACAGAAATTGTTATTACAGACGATGAGTCTTGGAATGATATTATTTTTGATGTTATTGGTTGTTATGACGAGGATTACAGTATAAATGATGGAATGGATAAAAAACATTGCAATATTTCTTGTGATTGCCGGACTGATTCTGGAGATGATAGAGGAGACAAAATATTATAAGTTTGTCCGTTGGGTCATTGGGGTCATATTGATGTTACAGTTACTAAAGCCGTTTGCGGATACGCGGGAGTTATGGGAACGTTTTACTTCCAGTGTGCATTCGTTTGACTATGCGATGGGGACGGAGCGTGTCATGGAAGAGATTTATGCTGCTTCGGAGGGGGTAGCAGAAAGTGTGCAGCATAAGTACGAGACTATGATTGCAGAACAGGTTGCAAACCTGCTGAATCAGCACCAAATAACATTACTGCACCTGGAAACGGAAATTGGCAAAGACGGAGCACTTTTGAAACTGCATATCTACGGGGAATACAAAACGGAGGAGACAGACAGTGGCTTACAGATTCCAACAGTAGTACCGGTAGAACCGGTTATTATTACAGAAAAAGAAAAGGAAAATGAAAGCGAAATGATGTCGCCGTTTGAATTGTATTTATGTGAGAGGTTTGCGGAGTTTTACCGGATAGAGGAAAGCAGAATTTGTGTAAAAATCGGGGAGGCGTGGTAAGTGACAGGAAAGGAATGGTTGCTAAAGGCAAAAGAAAGGATTTGCAAATTTGGAATCAAAGAATGGGTGACGGTGCTGGTTGTCGGTGTTTGTCTGTTGGTTCTTGTAATCCCGGCGGATGGAAAGAAAAAGACAGATAAGATGACTGACAATATTACGCCTACTCCCATGTTAAGCCGGGAAGAATCTTATACGGAAGTGATGGAAAAGCGGGTGGAAGAGTTGCTGTCACAGGTAGAAAGTGTAGGAAGAGTAAAAGTCATGATTACGGTAAAAACCACGGAGGAGAAGAACGTATTAAAGGATGGGACACGTGAACTTAAGGAATCCACAGAACAGGATAGTGCAGGTGGAAGCAGAATTTCTTACAGTGAAGTAACGGAAAATGAGACCGTTTTTTCAGGGGAAGAACCGTATTTATTATCTGAGAGCTATCCGGAGGTAATAGGCGTAGTGGTACTTGCAGAGGGAAGCGGCACAGGAAGTGTGGATTACGATATTTTGAATGCGGTACAGGTACTATTTGATCTTCCGGCGCATAAAATTAGAATAATGAAAATGAAATAATATGCCAACCGGCAGAAGTGGAGGATGGATGAAACAACTTTTTAAGAAAAATCAGATTATTATTACGGCATTGGCACTGATGATAGCAGCGGCAGGATATCTGCAGTTTTCGAATCCGGGGGACAATGCCGCACAGAGTGGAAATGACAATGTGTATTTTGAAGGAACGGATAAAGCAGGAGACGGAACGACTTTGGCAGACAAGTCAGAAACTGACGGAGAAGGTGACGGAAATAAAGATGATGTTACAATATCTGTCGGAAACAACCAGGGCGGTTCCGTGCAAAGTGCAGATGGTTCCGAAGAGACCGGAGACAATCATCAGGTAGGTGAAGCTGTTATGGTAAGTACAACACTTCATGGGAATTTTACATCGAATGCAAAATTGGTAAGAGAACAAAGAAGAGCGCAGAGTAAGGAAACATTAATGCAGATTATCAATAATGCGTCACTGACGGATGCACAAAAGCAGACGGCGGTAGAAACTTTGGTGAATCTCACCACCATTGCGGAAAAGGAAAATGCAGCCGAACTTCTTTTGGAGGCAAAGGGATTTGCAGATCCGATTGTTAATATTGTAGAGAATGAGGTGGATGTCGTCATTAATGCGGTGAGTGTCACCGACCGTCAGATTGCGCAGATTGAAGATATTGTTACCCGGAAAACGGGCTTTGAACCAAAGAATATTACAATTACAGCGGCAATTCAGGAGGATTGATTACATAAAAAGCAAGAAAAAGTTTGCAAAACGGAGATAGTTTGGTATAATAAACGAAAAGAGAAAGAATTTAACGTGGTGATGTATGCACCATGATGATTAGGAGGATATACTATGACAATGGAAGCAGAAAATGTAACCACATATGAAGAAAAGGGATTTACATCCGAAGTAAAAATTGCAGGTGATGTCATTGCTACCATCGCCGGTCTTGCAGCGACAGAGATTGAAGGAATTTCTTCTATGCAGGGAAATTTGACCAATGAATTGGTGGGTAAACTTGGAATGAAAAATCTGACCAAGGGTGTTACCATCCGTTTTGAAGAAGAAGGAACAGCAGTCCATGTGGATCTGTCTGTGATTATGCGATACGGATACAGTATCCCTAAGGCATGTAAGGCGGTACAGGAGCGTGTAAAGACCGCGATTGAAAATATGGCGGGATTAAAGGTTTCCGGTGTAAATATCAATATTGTAGGTGTGGATACAGAAGTAATCGAATAAAGGAAAATGACAATAGAAAGCCTGCGATGCGGGTTTTCTATTGTTGTGATTTTTACGAGAAAAAGATTCCCAGTGGAGATGGAGAGAAAAATATGACAAAGCGTGAAGAGAGAGAACACCTGTTTAAATTATTGTTCTGTAAAGATTTTCATGAGATGGCAGAGATGGAAGAACAGGTGGAGATGTATCAGGAACAGAGAGAATTGGAAAACAAGGAAGAGTTTGAACCAATCAAAAAGAAACTGGATGCTATTGTAGCAACAGAAGGTACGATTGATATGCTTCTTTCCGAAGCAGCCAGTGGCTGGCGTTTAAACCGCATGGGAAAGGCGGAACTGACTATTTTACGTATTGCTGTTTATGAAATGCGTTATGATGAAGAGGTTCCGGAAAAGGTAGCGATTAATGAAGCTGTGGAACTTGCAAAGAAATACGGAAACGATGCTTCGGCAGGATTTGTAAACGGAGTACTTGCAAAACTCGTTTCTAAATAAAGGTGAATGTAATGGCAGAGATTTATTCTGTGTCCCAGATTAACACTTATGTGAAAAATATGTTTGCCGGAAACTCTCTTTTGAACCATATTTATGTCAAAGGAGAGATTTCCAATTGCAAGCATCATACGTCCGGCCATGTTTATTTTACGTTAAAGGACGGTGCGGCGCAGATTGCTTGCGTTTTATTTGCCGGTCGGAAAGCCGGCATTTCTTTTCGGATGGAGGACGGACAAAGTGTCATCGTATTCGGAAGCATCAGTGTGTACGAAAGGGACGGAAAATATCAGTTATATGCAGATGATATCCGTTTAGACGGAGTGGGGCAACTGTATGAGAAATTTGAATATCTGAAAAGAAAGCTGGGAGCAGAAGGACTCTTTTTGCCGGAATATAAAAAAGGAATTCCGCCCTTTGCAAAACGCGTTGGGATTGTAACGGCATCGACCGGTGCCGCACTTCAGGACATTATGCAGATTGCACGACGGAGAAATCCTTATGTGCAACTTGTTTTATATCCTGCAAAGGTACAGGGCGAAGGAGCGGCGGATACTGTAGTGCGCGGAATAAAGGCCCTGGATGGCAAGGTGGACACAATAATTGTCGGCAGGGGCGGTGGCTCTATCGAGGATTTATGGGCTTTTAATGAAGAGAAGGTGGCCAGGGCTATTTTTGCTTGTATTACACCGGTAATTTCGGCTGTCGGACATGAAACGGATACGACGATTGCAGACTTTGTTTCTGATTTGCGTGCACCGACACCATCCGCTGCGGCAGAACTTGCAGTATATGATGTGCGTTTGTTGGAGCAGACATTGGCAGGAATCCACGGAGAACTGGTTCAGGCAGTGTTGTCAAAGGCAGAGACGAAACGAATGCTGTTAAAGCAAAAGGAACTGCAACTGCAACAGGTACATCCAAGGTATCAGTTACAACAAAAACGTCTCAGGGTAGATGAATTGTCAGAAAAGATTTCTGCGAGAATGAAGGAACTGGTGTCTGCAAAACGACAAAAACTGGCACTTCTGGCACAGAAACTGGAAGGTATGTCTCCGATGGGAAGACTGGAAGCCGGATATGCCTTTGTAACAAGACAGGACGGTCCGATGATTAAGACATTATCCCAGGTTGGTATCGGAGACAGTATTAACATTGATGTAACAGACGGTACAATTCATGCAACCGTACAGGGCGTTTCGGAAAGAGAATAAGGTGAAAAATATGGAAGATAATAAGAAAGATGCAAACTTAGAACAGTCCATGCAGGAATTGGAGCAGGTAATGGAGGCTTTGAACCGCCCGGAGATTTCTCTGGAGGAGTCCTTTGCTTTCTATAAAAAAGGCATGGATTTGCTGCTTGCATGCAACCGGGCAATTGACAAGGTAGAAAAAGAACTGATGATACTGGAGGAAAACGGTGTTGGAGAATAAGTTTAAAGGTGCTTTGAAGGAAAGACAGGCATATATCAACAGTGTGTTGGATGTATATTTGCCGGAGGTGGAAGGGCGTCAGAAAACCATACTGGAGGCTATGCATTACAGCGTGACTATTGGCGGAAAACGAATCCGTCCGATTCTGATGCTTGAGATGTTCCGCACTTTTGCGGGAGAAGACGCGGAAGAAGAGAGGATAGAACCATTTCTTGCAGCAATGGAAATGCTGCATACGTATTCTCTGGTGCACGATGATTTGCCGGATATGGACAATGACAGGTACCGGAGAGGGCAGTTGACGACCCATGCAAAGTATGGAGCGGCGATGGGGATTCTGACCGGCGACGCGCTCCTAAATTATTCGTTTGAAACAGCGTGTAAGGCGTTTTCCATTACGGACGAGGAATGGGATCTCCGGGTAGCCAAGGCATTAAAAATCTTTGCGACCAAGGCCGGTGTGTATGGAATGATTGGTGGACAGGTTGTTGATGTGGAAAAGACCGGGCAACCGCTGGATACAGAAGAAATTTCTTTTATTTACGAATTGAAAACCTGTGCTCTTTTGGAATCCGCAATGTTAATCGGTGCCATTTTAGGTGGTGCAGATGACGGGTTGTTTAGCGATATTGTCTGGATGGCATCCTGTATCGGTATGGCATTCCAGATTCAGGACGATATTTTAGATTTGACCGGGGATGAGAGTAAACTCGGAAAGCCGGTACACAGTGATGAGAAGAATGAGAAAACCACATTTGTATCGCTATATGGAATTGACGTGGCAAAAGAAAAGGTAAAGGAACTTTCGGCAGAGGCACTTTGGCTTGCCGAGAAACTTTCCTGTACGGAATTTTTAAAGGAACTGGTTGTTTATCTGACAATCAGAGAGAATTAGTTGGAGTAGCGTATGGCAGGAGTACTGGATAGAATCAAACAACCGAATGATATAAAAAATGTGAGCCCATCCCAATATCCAAGACTCGCAAAAGAAATCCGCCATTTTCTTTTGCATAAGGTCTCCGCAACCGGAGGACACCTTGCGTCCAATTTAGGCGCAGTGGAACTGACAATGGCTTTACATTTGTTTTTGGATTTGCCAAAGGACAAACTGATTTGGGACGTAGGCCATCAGGCGTATGTACACAAACTGTTGACCGGAAGACAGGATGGCTTTGAGCATCTGCGGGAATATCAGGGAATGAGTGGTTTTCCGAAGAGAAAGGAAAGCAATTGCGATGCCTTTGATACAGGTCACAGTTCTACGTCGCTGTCCGTGGCAAACGGCATGGTCAGTGCCAGGGAACTATCCGGGACCAACGAAAAGATAGTTGCTGTGATTGGAGATGGGGCACTTGGCGGCGGCATGGCATTCGAAGCCTTAAACAATCTCGGAAAGATTAAAAGTAACCTGATTATTGTATTAAATGACAATACGATGTCGATTTCGGAAAATGTGGGAGGTATGGCAAATTATCTTGCCAAAATTCGTACCAATACCGCTTACACCGGCTTTAAGGGGTCTTTGGAAGAGACTTTAAGTAAAACTCCGGTCGGTGAAAAACTTGTTAAAAAACTGAAGCAGTCGAAGGACTCGTTGAAACATTTAATGATTGGCGGCATGTATTTTGAGGATATGGGAATTACCTATATCGGACCGATTGATGGACATGACATTGCCCAGATGACACGTGCGCTGGAATCGGCTGCCAGAATGCAAAAAGCGGTGCTTATTCATGTGGTGACGAAAAAGGGAAAAGGATATGACCATGCGGAGGCAGACCCGGGGAAATTCCATGGGGTAGAGCCGTTTGCGTTAAAAACAGGGGAAATCTTAAAGAAAACAGAAGGAATTACGTATACCAAAGCATTTTCCAAGGCGATGGTAGAACTGGGAGAAAAGAATGACAAACTCGTTGCGATTACGGCGGCGATGCCGTCCGGAACCGGTTTGTCCGCGTTTGCAAAGAAATATCCGGAACGGTTTTTTGATGTTGGAATTGCGGAAGAGCATGCGGTGACGTTTGCGGCAGGTATGGCGGCAAGCGGCTATCACCCGGTGGTGGCAATTTATTCAACATTTTTACAGCGTGCCTACGACCAGATTCTGCATGACGTATGCATCGGAAATCTGCCGGTTACCTTCGCTGTTGACCGTGCCGGAATTGTAGGAAAGGACGGGGAAACTCATCAGGGCATTTTTGATTTGTCGTTCCTTTCCCATATCCCGAACCTGACGGTCATGGCACCGAAGAACACGAAAGAATTAAAGGAAATGTTAGCTTTTGCTACAGAATGTGATTTTCCGGTAGCTATCCGTTACCCGAGAGGAACTGCAGGTGCTGCGGAAGAAATGGAAGTGGAAATCATCCGTTACCAGAAGGCAGAGGTGCTATCGGAAGGACATGATGTCGCTATTATTTCTGTTGGTAGTACAGCGGATGAGGCATTTTCGCTCAGAGAGCGATTGTCGGAGCAGGGAATCTATGCAGGGGTAACCAATGCAAGATTTGTAGCACCGATGGATGAAGAAATGATTCTTTCCCTTGCAAGAAGCCATAAAGTGCTGGTTACCCTGGAGGAAAATGTGGCAAGAGGCGGTTTTGGCGAGCGGGTTGCTGCTTTATTAAAGGAAAATGCGATTGAGACACCACTGGTTACAGGCACACTTAACAATTGCTTTATTGAGCATGGCGAGGCTTCCCTGCTGAAGCAGGAATATGGACTCAACGAAGAAAAACTGTTGGAAAAAATATTGGAAAGGTATGGTCACTAAGGTGAAAGAACGACTGGACGTACTGCTGGTAAAAAGAAATCTGGCAGAATCAAGAGAAAAAGCAAAGGCTTATATTATGGCCGGAAATGTATTTGTGGACGGAGTCAGAGAGGACAAGGCCGGTAGCAGTTTTGAGGAAACTGTGCAGATTGAAGTCAGGGGACTAGCCATGAAATATGTCAGCCGTGGTGGATTTAAACTGGAAAAAGCGGTCAAGGAATTTGGCGTGGAACTAGCCGGAAAGACTTGTATGGATGTAGGCTCTTCTACCGGAGGATTTACCGACTGTATGTTACAAAACGGAGCGGTCAAGGTGTTTGCCATTGACGTCGGCACCAATCAATTGGCTTGGAAACTTCGTACGGATGAACGTGTGGTTTCCATGGAAAAAACCAATATCCGCTATGTGACACCGGAGGATATCGGACAGCTTGTAGAGTTCGTTTCTATTGATGTGGCGTTTATTTCGCTTACTAAGGTTCTGGGACCTGTCTATGAATTGATGGCAGACGGCGCAGAGATTGTCTGCCTGATTAAGCCGCAGTTTGAAGCAGGCCGTGAAAAGGTAGGAAAAAAGGGCGTCGTAAGAGAACGCAGCGTGCATGAAGAGGTCATTGTGGAGGTGACAACGTTCGCGTGTGCAACCGGACTGGAACTTTTGCATTTGGATTATTCGCCGATTAAGGGACCGGAAGGCAATATTGAATATTTATTATATGCAAAGAAGAATGCAAAGGACGATGCCGCAGTACGTGAGGAATCCCTGCAGAATATTTTAGTTTCGGTGCAGGGGGTGGTAGGAAATGCACATGGTGATTTGGACAAATGACTTGAGTTTTGTATAAAAACGTAGTAAAATATTCATAAATATGTATAAATATAAATTTTGACAGGCATGGGATGAATGAATTATGAAGAAATTCTGTATCATTGTAAATAAAGACCGGGATGAACGGTTAGAATTGACTGAACAAGTGAAGGAATATTTGTCGGCACATGGAAAGACATGTGAAGTCCGGGTGGAGTCACTGGAAAATTCGGAGGAATTTCTACCGGTACCTGCAGATACAGAATGTGTGATTGTCCTTGGCGGTGACGGCACGATGATACGTGCGGCAAACCGGCTAAAAGAACTTTCCGTACCAATGCTTGGAATTAATGCAGGGAATTTGGGATATCTGACCGGAGCGGAAGTCAGTGAAACCGAAAAAAGTCTGGAAAGACTGTGCTCCGGAGCGTTTTTTATAGAAAAGCGTATGATGCTTGATGTGGAAAAAGACGGAAATTACAGCGGCACGGTATTAAATGAGGTTGCGATTACAAGAAACGGTGTCAGCCGTTTGATTGATTTGAAGGTTTCAGTAAACGGCGCGTTATTGGATGTGATTTCCGGGGATGGACTCCTTATTTCCACACCGACCGGTTCTACCGGTTACAATATGTCTGCCGGTGGGGCGATTGTGAAACCGGAGGCGGAGTTGATTATGATTACGCCGTTATGCCCGCATTCCCTATCTTCCAGACCGGTGATTGTGACGGCTGAAGATGAGATTACCATCGAAGTTATACAGGATAAGCGTACGCAGGACGTTGAGATTGCGGCAACCTATGACGGAAGAGAGGCTGTACAGGTGAAGGCAGGAGAAATATTAAGTATCCGAAAGTCAAAGTATGTAACAGAACTGATAAAATTGGATGAACGGAGTTTTTTTGAGGTGCTTCGTTCGAAACTTGGAAGAATTGACAGATAGTACTATGGAAAACCGGAATTAGGAAGAACGGAAAGGATGTGAAGAAATGAAAAGCAGCAGACAAAATAAAATTATTGAGATTGTAAAAAAGTATGACGTTGAGACACAGGAAGAACTGGCAGAGTATCTGACACAGGCAGGTTTTGCGGTGACCCAGGCAACGGTATCCAGAGATATTCGTGAGTTGAAACTGACAAAGGTCCAGGGCGAGACCGGGCGTCAGAAGTATGCGGTGTTACAAAGCGGAAATTCGCATGCTGCCGGAATGAATGAACGTCTGGTCCGTGTGTTAAAGGATGCATTTGTTTCTATGGATAAGGCACAGAATATCCTGGTAATCAAGACAGTTTCCGGTATGGCAATGGCGGCGGCTGCCGCGCTGGATTCTCTTGAGATTGACAATCTGATCGGATGTATTGCCGGAGATGATACCATTATGTGCGCCATCCGTACCGAAGCAGATACTGAGATTGTTATGGAAGAAATTTCAGGATTGGTATACGGAAAATAAAGAAGTTTTGACAAGCGCTGGAAACTGTGGTAAAATTCTCAGTTGGAAAATATTTTAATCAAGAACAGGAGAGAAAATAATGTCCGGACATTCTAAATTTGCAAACATTAAGCATAAAAAGGAAAAGAACGACGCGGCAAAGGGTAAAATCTTTACCAGAATCGGCCGTGAAATTGCGGTAGCCGTAAAAGAAGGCGGCCCGGATCCGAATAACAACAGCAAGTTAAAGGATATCGTTGCAAAGGCAAAGGCAAACAACATGCCAAACGATACCATCGAAAGAAGCATCAAAAAGGCTTCCGGTGAAGGTGCAAACGTAAACTACGAATTTGTTTCATACGAAGGTTATGGCCCGAACGGTATCGCAATTATCGTAGATGCTCTTACCGACAATAAGAACAGAACAGCAGCTAACGTAAGAAACGCGTTCACAAAGGGTAACGGAAATGTCGGAACACAGGGCTGTGTATCCTTCATGTTTGATAAAAAGGGTCAGATTATCATCGATAAGGAAGAATGTTCCATGGACGCAGATGACCTTATGATGTTAGTTCTGGATGCAGGTGCAGAGGATTTTGCAGAGGAAGAAGACAGCTACGAAATCATCACAGAGCCGGATGCATTCTCTTCAGTATTTGAAGCACTTGAGGCAGCAAAGATTGCTACCGTATCCGCAGAAGTAACGATGATTCCTCAGACCTGGGGCACATTAACCGATGAGCAGGACATCAAGAGCATGAATAAGATTCTTGATCTTCTTGATGAGGATGACGACGTCCAGGAAGTTTACCACAACTGGGATGAGTAATCCAAAGAATTTATAATGCATGACAAAAGGGTAAGCGTTTGAAAAAACGTTTACCCTTTATAATATTTGATCTGTATCAGCAGGTATATATTGCAGGATGTCTATTACCTGACAGTTTAGAATGCGACATAAATCATTTAGTGTTTTTGTGGAAATGTCCTTATTGTGTTTTAAGCGATGCAGGGTGCTGTGTGACATATGGTGTTTAGAGGTCAAGGTATACCAGTTTTCTTCGGATGCCTCTAATGTCTTCCAAAAAGGTGAATAATCTATCATGGTGTATCTCTCCCTATGTAGTTAGTTGTATAATTCTATGGTATAAAATATTTTTTTACTTGAATATCTTCGCTAAAACGAATATAATAAATGCGTATATATAATTAGTATATTTAGGAGGAAAATGTGATGAAAAAATATGGATGTAAAAGTGTTATAGCATTTTGTGTAATGGTGCTAGCTTTTGGTTTGGTAGGATGTCAATCGTCCGTAGAGGAAGATGAGCCTGGAACAACGCCCTTGGGAACTTTACAAGAGGGAGAAGAGACTCTTTTTTCGGAGGAACAGGGAAGAGAGTATGTGACTGTTGGCCCGAATGGAGAGGTTTTTAAGATTAATGTTGACGAGAATGGAAGAATGCTGTCACAAAGATATTATGATAAAAATGGCGTCTTATGTGGAAGAAATGAAGTGATTTATGATGATGTGTCTTATGGACCGTATGGTCCGATGATAAAAATTGTTTGTTTTGATAACAATAAAGAGCAGATTGGTATGGTGCAATATCATGCTGGTATTCATCATACTGTATCGATAGATGCGAAACAAGGATATGTTTTGGCGGCGGTAGAGGTGACAATTGGGCAGGACGAAACAATACAGGCGCAATTTGTGGAAGCTGAGGCAAAAACGGTCAGAGAGTTTGTTTATTATGGTGATGAGTTTGAGGTAACGATTTCATACTATGATGATAATGGAAAAATGAAACATGTTGAATGTCGTGATGGTATGGGAAATCTGATTGAGGAAACAAGGTTTGAATATGTATATGAGGAATTGGAGGATGGAGTGAGAAGAGAAACGCAGTTTACTTATGTTGATGGGCAACTAAGTGGAAAAATCTTGTACGAATATGATTCGTATGGAAATTGTATAAGGAGTACAATTTATGATGCAGCAGGAAATGTTGTGTTTACTACACAAACAGAGTAGACTGGGGAGGATGATGACGTCAAAAGAATTGATTTACCACAACTGGGATGAGTAATTAAGATGAGACCTTTTTATAACTGGATGTGATATGTACCCTCCTTACTGGACAATCCAGTAAGGAGGGTACATATCAATGACAGTTGTAGAGAGGTCTTTTTTTTTGATTCTTCATTACATTGTATAAACAATGCAATTACAATGCACATAAATGGATTGACAATGACGGATTGAAATGATAAAATCTGTTTACAGAGGGAGTGTGAGAGTATGGCAAACACCAATATTACAATACGTATTGACGAAACACTAAAAACACAGTTGCAAGAGTTACTGTCGAATCTGGGGATGGATGTGACTACTTTTTTTACGCTGGCAGCAAAGCAGGCAGTACGGGAGCAGGCATTGCCATTCCAACCAAGAGTATCTCCAGAATTTGACCGTTTTAAAGCGTATTATATGGCTTTGAATCAGACTTTGCGCGATGCAAGGGGAAGAGTTGTTATTCCGAAGGATGATGAATGGATAGGCGAGACAGAATGGGACGAACTGTTTCAACAGATGAAGGAGGAGAAGGGCATTTCGTGATGTTTAAAAAAGGTGATGTGTGGTTTGTAGAGTTTCCGCTGGAGGAAGAGGCTACAAAGATTATTAATCGCCCTGTAATTGTATTGGATGAAGATACATTAGGGGTGTTGTCTGTTAAGATTACAAAACATGCACCGAGAGAGGAAGATCCTTATGATATACCAATTCTGTATTATAAGGAGGCTAATTTAAGACTTGCATCCACGGCAAGAGTATCTAAGGTACTTTTGATTCCGAGGGACAATTTTATATTTAAAATAGGGGATTTACATCCGGACGATTTGATTCGGGTAGAAGAGATGTATCGAAAATATTTAGAGGAACACTAAGGAAAAGGACCACTGACACAGCAGAAAGTTTTGTCAGTGGTTTCATTATTTTCTCCCATTTTTCCTGTTCATATGTTATAATATTTTCAACCATTATTTTGTACTTCGGACTAAAGAGGACGCAGATTTCATCCGATATATGGTATAAGGATTATTATGTAACTTATTACTTATTATGGATTTTGATAAATAACAGGAGTGATACCATGAAAAAGAGAAATTGGACAAAAGCAATATGTTTTCTTTTAACAACCTGCTTATTAACAGGAAACAGTTATCTTGGAGGAGGAGAGGCTAAAATTTCTATCTCGGACTGGACCACAGTTGAGAACGGAAGCACTGTAGCAGAAGCGGCAGAAGGTGACCGTTATGTTATTCTGCAGCCGGGCAGTGATGCTACGGACAATGATTTTATTTCAAACGGTTCCGTAGTTAAGATGGAAAAGTCTACGATGGAGATTTCCGTCAGTAAGCGTGATGCGAATAACCTTCCGATTCCGTGGGACGATGATGTCAGCGTCAGAGTCAGTTCCGGTAACACTGCAGTAGTAGAAGCGGAAAATTATGACGGTTCTTATTTCAGCACTTTAAAGAGAAAGGGACCGGGTACTTCCAATATTACCGTGCTTGTGGTACAGGCATATACGGATGGTACCGGTGCAGTGAAGGAAAGAGTCCTTGCCAGTGTTAACTTCCAGGTATTGGTGGAACTGAAGGTGGTGGATTCTGATGTGAACCACTGGAAGATTACGGATATGGGCGATGGTGGCAACAAGGCACTCGTTTTAAATCAGAAAATTGAAAATGAATATCAGTTAAATTTTAAGTATATTGATGAAGAAAAGATTGAGAATGCCGAATTGTATTGGGAACTTTCCAAAGACGGTGTAGTTTCCATTGATGAAAACGGTAAATTAAGCGTGCTCGGTGCGGGTTATGTTACCTTAAAGATTTACACAGAATTACCGGACGGAAAGACAAAGGCAAATGAAGAATTTGAAATCGTAGTTTCTCCGGTAGGTAGTAACAATACCATGCCTCCGACACAGGTTCCGGCAGACCCATCTGCATATGATAAGTTTTTACCGGTTGTAAACATGGTTGTAGATGAACCAAACTTTACGATTTACTCCAATGGTTTTCCTGCTTCTAACCTCACATGGGAAGTGGCTTCCGTTGACTATGCCGGAAAAGAAAAGGTCATTTCTCCGAACGATAAGTCTTTGTTGACTTATGTGGTATCGGAAGGCAGCGGTAACGTTAATTTCATGAATGTAAAGGCCGGTACCTACGTGGTGAGAGGTTATGTCAACAAGGACCGCTATGGTGATACGAACTGGGCAGTTGTTACCTACAATATTGTTGTGAATCTTTCGATAAAGAACACTACCGTATATATGAATGTCGGAGATACCTACAGTATCTTACAGAATTCCAACGTGCCTGAAAATCTGTTCCAGTATTTGTTTACCTTTACATATACAGACAAGGATCATGAGTTTATTGCAGGGATTGACCGCAAAACAGGTTTGATTACTGCATTGAATAAAGGTACTGCTGAAATTTTAATGTCCTATAATAAGACCAGCAATTCCGGTATTTATGATAAGGATGACAGTTCCTCTGACAACTTAAACAAGCAGGTAACCTATACTATTAAAGTCATTGACGGTATCGCATTAAATACTACCTCCATGTCGATGTTTACGGGAGCAACCTATCAGCTGACCGCAAGTGTGACGGACCGTACGGCTCCGATTACCTGGATTTCTTCCGATCCGTCCTTTGCCACGGTAGACAATACCGGTTTGGTGACGGCTGTGAGAGCGACCGGCGCGACTCGTCCGGTACAGATTTTTGCAAGTCAGACCATTGATGGTGTTACCAAGTCTGCAGTATGTAACATTTACATTCAGCCGGCGGTGACCAAGGTAACATTAAATCCGTCGGTTACCACATTGGAAATCGGGGAATACGAGACCATTAAAGCGACCGTAAGTCCTTCCGGTATCGCAGGAACGACGCTTCGGTGGTTATCTTCCGACACCAGTGTGTTTGAAATTGTTGATTTTACTGACCTTTCCGCAACCATTCAGGGTAAAGCGGGCGGCGTTGCCGTATTGACTGCAATCAATGCGGAAAACGTAGTAGTCGGTTACTGTAAGGTAACAGTAAACCAGCAGGCGGAGACAATTAAGTTATCCGAAACCAATGTAACGGCAAAATTATCGGCTAAGACGTATCAGTTATATGCAACATTAACACCGGCAAATACCACCAATACCAAGTTAATCTGGTCCACAACAGACGGCAAGATTGCAACCGTTGACCAGAATGGTAAGGTGACGTTTAAAGCCTCCGGCAAGGTAACGATTGTCGTGCAGTCCGAGGATAATCCGGCGTTAATTGCTTACTGTAACTTTGAAATTTTAAAGGCAGTAACCAACGTAAGATTAGATGAGGATTCTCTGGAAATGTATTCCGGTGAGTCGCACAGACTGACTTATCTGGTGACTCCTGCCAATGCAAGTAACCTGGCGGTAACCTGGGTATCCTTTAATCCATCGGTCGTAGCAGTGGACAGCACCGGTATGCTGACTGCAAAGTCTCCGGGTACCACGCAGATTATGATTATGACGCAGGACGGTTCGTACTACGATATTTGTACGGTTGTTGTAAAACAGAAAGCAGTCAGCGTTAAGATGAATTATACTGAGATTACGATGAATGCGGGTGAGTACTTTGATATGGAAGTTACGGTAGCACCGGCAACCAGTACAGAAAAGTCCCTCACATGGCAGAGTTTAAATTCCAAGGTGGTTACAGTTTCTTCGACCGGACGTATTACGGCAAGAGCGGAAGGTACTGCGGTTGTGCTTGTTAAGACAGAAAGCGGAGTGACCTCGTATTGTACGGTAACCGTTCTTCAGCCGGTGATTTCCATGGAACTGGATCCTTCGGATATCACCATTGATGTCGGAGATACCTTTACGATTGAACCGGTATTCAAACCGGATAATGCAACCAACCGCGAAGTAACCTGGGAAAGCAGTGATGAATCGATTGCAGAGGTAAATGCCATTGGCGAAGTTACCGGTATTTCCGGCGGTACTGCAGTAATTATATGCGAAACCGTAGATGGCGGATATCGTTCCTACTGTTTGGTAAGGGTAGAAGAGCCGGTAGTGGAAATTACAATTAATCCGGACAATTATCGCCTGGGTCTCGGAAAGTCTTATCAGCTTGAGGCGACTATTTCCAATCATGGTACGGCAACGGATATTGGTATTATCTGGAGTTCTTCGGATGAGTCTGTTTGTACGGTAGATGACAACGGAAAGATTTATGGTGTAAATTACGGATATGCTACCATTATGGCAGAAGCTGCCGATGGTTATGGTGCATATGCGACTTGTGAGGTCAGAGTGGTACGTGAAGTGACATCACTTAAGTTGAATGTCAGTGCGATTACAATCGTACAGGGAGAAACGTTTTCGTTAAAGTCAACAATTAAACCATCTAACGCAACGTATACCACAGCCATCTTTACCTCTTCGGATGATTCGATCGCAATGGTAGATGAAGATGGTTTGATTACCGGGTTGGAGCCGGGTAAGGTTTTAATTCGTGCAGATGCAAGAGATAACAGCGGAAAATATGCGATTTGTCATGTTACTGTCATTGAACCGGTGGCTTCAACAGGTGTTACGGTTTCGGATAAGGAACTTGTAATGTTACCAGGCGAAAAGAAGCAGGTAACCATGTCGATTAAGCCGGTGAAGTCAACGGATACTGTGACCTGGTCTTCGAATAATGAAGCCATCGCATCGGTAACCGCAAACGGTACGATTACCGCACATCAGACCGGAAATGCGACCATTACTGTAATGACTTCCTCCGGAAAGACCGCAACGGTAGAGGTTATTGTTCTTGGACTGAGCCGCGACTATCTGGAATTGCCAATCTATACCCAGTATTCCAGATTGACGGTAGACGGAGCAAAAACAACAGTACGTTGGGATGTAGAAGACACATCCATTTGCGAAGTAAAAAATGGTGTTGTAACAGCAAGACGTGTCGGTACCACGTATGTAACAGCAACCATCAACGGAAGAACCATTAAGTGTAAAGTAGTGGTTACAAGCAATAAAAAGAAACAATAAGAAAGGAGCCTTGCTTTTTCGTGTTACAAAGTCTTCATGTTAAAAATTTTGCGATTATAGAGGAAACGGAAGTGAATTTCCGGGAGCATTTGAACATTATGACTGGCGAAACCGGTGCCGGAAAGTCAATCCTGATTGATTCGGTCAATGCGGCAATCGGTGCAAAAGTGTCCAAGGATTGTATCAGACAGGGTGCGGAATATGCGCTTGTGGAACTGACCTTTGACTGCTTATCGGAAAGCCTCACAGAGGCAATAAAAGACCGTGACATCTATCCGGAAGAAGGAATGCTGACTCTTTCCAGAAAGATTATGGCAAACGGGAAATCCATCTGCAAAATTAATGGTGAGACGGTAACGGCAGCAATATTAAAAGAAATAGCAGGCGATTTGATTGATATTCACGGACAGCAGGAGCATCACTCCTTATTACAAAAGGCTTCACATCTGAAGTTTTTGGACCGTTTTGCACAGGAAAAAGTACAGGAACCGTTGCGATTGCTGGATGCCGCATATCAGACTTGGAAGAAGGCAAAGGAAGAACTTGCGAATGCCTCCATGGATGAAGAAGAAAAAAACAGGGAGATTTCTTATCTGACCTTTGCAGTCGAAGAGATGGAAGGAGCCAGACTGCGTATCGGTGAAGATACGGAGCTCGAAGAGGAGTATAAGGTTCTTTCCAACAGCAGGCAGATTGTGGATGCGGTGGCAAACGGCCTTAGGTTTACCAAGGATGCAGACGAAAATGCGGAGGAGCAGGTATTGAGAGCCCTGCGGCAGATTTCTAAAGTGTCCGAGTATGATGTACAACTTAAGGAACTGGAAAGTATATTAAACAGTGCTCAGGACTTGATATCTGAGTTCAATGCCAGAGCAACCGGATATCTTTCGGAGTTAGAGGATTCCGGTGAACGCTATGCACAGGTAGGCGAGAGACTTGACAGTATCAATCAGCTGAAAGGTAAGTACGGAAAGACTATCGAAGAGGTTCTTGCGTATTGCGAGGAATGTAATAAGAAACTCGAAAAGTACAGCGATTATGATGTCTACGTAGAAAAGTTACGAAAGGAATACGAAAAGGCAGAAGAGGAATGCTTAAGACTGTGCGAGTGGATTTCTTCCATCCGTGTGGAAGCGGCAGAGCATATGACAAAAGCAATGAAACAGGCGCTCCTGGATTTGAATTTTTCGGATGTGCAGTTTGAACTTCCGTTTGAAAGACTGGAACAGTTTTCAGCACAGGGGTTTGATTCCTGTGAGTTTATGATTTCGCTTAATACGGGTGAGCCGTTAAAGCCTTTGACGAAAGTGGCTTCCGGTGGTGAACTGTCACGTATTATGCTTGCCATGAAATCGGTACTGGCGGACAAGGATGAAATTCCGACGTTGATTTTTGATGAGATTGACACCGGAATCAGTGGCAGGACTGCACAAAAAGTATCGGAAAAACTGGTACAGATTGCAAGCGGTCACCAAATACTTTGCATTACCCATCTTTCGCAGATTGCGGCAATGGCAGATGCTCATTTCTTAATTGAAAAAAAGGTAGAAGAAGGAAGAACGCAGACACAGATTTCCGAACTTGCCGAAGAAGAGATATATACAGAACTTGCGCGAATGCTCGGTGGCGCGGAAATTACCGAAGCAGTGCGCTCAAATGCAAAAGAAATGAAACATTTGGCGGATGATATAAAAAAATATTAAAATATTAAAATATTAATAAGTACACCTTAGAATTGGGAAGAATTTTAAGGTGTATTTTTTTTGATAGCACTCATACTAAAAAAGAAATTTTCATGAAATGAGGATGAGGTATGAGAACATCAGAAGTGAAGAGAAAATGTGGAATCCGGCTGTATGTAATTCTTCTGTTGGCAGCCGTAGTTGCAGCCGTTTATGGACATTACTGGATGAAAATTAATGTACCGTCACAGATCAAACTTCTGGTTGGAGAAGAAGAACAGTTTGATTTTTCCTTTCCGATAGAGGCAAGCTTTACGGATGAAAATGCAGCCTCTGTACTTTATGTCAATCAGCAACCGCTTGCCAAGGACGAAATACGGATTGATTTGTCAAAACCGTTTTCCGTAAGTTCCGACGAACTTGGAGAGCACGAGGTTGTATTGAAATTATTTGGATGGATTCCCATCAAGGAAGTATCCATTGAAATTATTGAAGAGATAGAAGTAATTCCGGGCGGTGAAGTTATCGGTCTGCAGATTGAAACAGAAGGGATTCTTGTACTTGGGACCGGAATGGTAACAAAAAGAGACGGAACAACCGAAGAACCTGCAAAGGGAATATTAAAGAGCGGAGATTATATTGTTGGAATCAACGGAGAATATAAGGTATCAAGGAGTGATTTGTTAGAGGCAATCGGCGCTGAACCCTTGTCTCTTACTGTAAAAAGAGATGGGAAATTGTACCATGTGACGTTGCAGCCGGTGTTAGATGCGGCAGGAGTATATCGTATCGGGACATGGATTCGGACGGATGCACAGGGAATCGGAACAATTACGTATATGACAACCAATGGTGAATTTGGCGCGCTGGGGCATGGGATTACAGATGTGGATACCGGGTTGTTAATGCATATTTCCGGCGGAAAGTTGTTTGATGCGGAAGTTTTAAGTGTAGTAAAGGGGAAAAGTGGTACGCCGGGAGAACTGATTGGGATTATCAGACAGTCCGGAATTGGAAGAATTGGAGACATATCGACCAATTGTTCCCAAGGAATCTATGGTCAGGTAAAGCGCAGTGTGGTAGAAGGGGAAGAAACCATCCCGGTTGGCTTGAAACAAGAGATTACCGTTGGACCTGCCAGTATTTTATGTCAGGTAGACTCTGCTGTCCGGGAGTATGCAATTGAGATTGAAAAAATTGAACTGGGCAGAACAAACGACAACAAAGGACTGGTTATCCGGATTACCGATGAGAATTTGCTTGCAAAAACCGGAGGAATTGTACAGGGAATGAGTGGCAGCCCGATTATACAAAACGGCAAATTAATTGGGGCGGTAACGCATGTACTCATCAGCGATCCGACGAAGGGGTACGGGATATTTATTGAGTCCATGCTCGAAAATTAGAGAATGGTTAGAAAGATATTATACTTTCCAAAATTGCGTGACTTTTTGCGGTAATACGTTTATACTGTAGCATGTTGAAATGTTAAACAGAGCGGGAGGAAAACAGAGTTATGAAACCGAAAAAGTCATACAATGTGTTCGCTGTACTTAAGCGTATGCTCAAACACATGTGGGAACAGGACAGAAAACAGTACGGAAGAATTGCACTATATACGATAGTAGCAGCAATTTATCCGTTTTTAGGAGTATTTTTACCGAAGGTTGCCATTGGGATTTTGGAACAGGGAGGAAACGACGCAGTAAAAAATCTGGTAATTGCTATGGCAGGGTATTTTGTGATAGCAGGAATTCTGGTCGTATTTATAAAATGGCTGGATGCCTATATCGGTACCCGGAATATGAGAATACGTCTGCTGTATCTGGCTGAGATGTGTGACCGGTTGCAGAAGATGGATTACTGTTATCATGAAGATGCTTCTTTTTTTGAACAGTATCAAAAGGGCATGAATGCAGGGAACAGTAATGCCAACGGAATTGAAGGGTTATATCATAAACTGGGACAGATTGGTGCCAAACTGTTTACTCTGGTCGGTATGGTGATTATGGCAGGCGCATTGAGCCCGCTGCTGCTAATTTCACTTATAGTGCATGTACTTGTTATATTGTTGACATCAAAACTGACACATGACTATGAGTATTCCAAAAAGGAAGAGACGTCGAAAGCATGGAGACGTATCAACTATTATCAGAGGACGACACAGGATTTTTCCTATGGGAAAGATATTCGTATTTTTAATTTACGGAACCGGATTATGGAAAACTATCAGACAGAGATTGATACCTGTCTTCGATTGCTTACAAAGATTAAGAATCGGGAGTTTTTATACGGATTATTTGGAATTGTTACATTGCTTCTGACGAATGTGCTGACCTATGGAATTTTAGTGGAAAAGGTGGTGGCCGGCATGCCGGTCAGCTCCTTTACGATGTACACAGCGATGGTGGTTTCGCTTATGGCATTGATGCTCGATTTTGGCAAGGATTTAGCATTTATTTGGAATGAAGGGGAATATGTGCATGATTTTTACCGCTTCCTCGATGCACCTTTGGTGGAGGAAGGTGAGAAGAGTGCGACAGATGTGCTTAGGAGTGATGCTTCCCGAAAGACACTGGAGGTAGTGTTTGACCATGTCTCCTTCCGGTATCCGGGAACAGAGAAAAATGTGTTTACGGATTTGAATTTTACAATTCATTCCGGGGAGCGTCTGGCGATTGTCGGTGTAAACGGAGCAGGAAAATCAACGCTGGTAAAGTTAATGACCGGTTTATTTGCACCGACGGAGGGACATATTTATGTCAATGGTGTTGATATTGTTACACTGAAAAAGAGTGAACTGTACAGCCTGTATTCTGCGGTGTTTCAGGAGGTTAATGTTCTGGCCTTTTCGATCCGTGAGAATGTTGCCGGCAGTTCGGTGCAGGCGGACGACGAACGTGTGAAGACCGCGCTGGATAAAGTTGGATTGTGGAGTAAGGTCGAGGGATTTGAACATGGTCTGGACCAGATGATGCTAAAGGTCATTGACGAGAACGGAACGGATTTTTCCGGAGGAGAGCGTCAGAAACTGTGCATTGCCAGAGGACTTTATAAGGATGCAGCTATGGTCATTATGGATGAACCTACAGCGGCACTGGATGCGCTGGCGGAAGCAGAGATTTATGAGAATTTCAGCAGCCTTGTGGAAGGAAAGACCGCCGTATACATATCCCATCGTCTGGCAAGTACGAGATTTTGTGATAAGATTGCTTTGTTTGATGCAGACGGACTTGCAGAATACGGAAATCATAACGAGCTGATGGAACGAAAGGGAAAGTATTACGAAATGTTTATGATTCAGGGAAAATACTATCAGGATGAGCAGGAAGGAGGAGAAAACTAATATGAAAAAGCTGTTTCATTTTATCCGACTGGCATGGGCTGTTTCTCCGATGCATATCCTTCTTTTGTTTGTGAAAGCAATTACCAACATGGCAAAGACGTTGCTGAATATTTTATTGCCAATGTTTTTAATCAATGAACTGACCGGGGCAAAAGAGGCAGAGCGGCTGCTTTTGTTTGCGGGGTTGATTGTTTTGAACAATGTAGGGATGACATTGCTTGATAATCTGCTGCAAAAATTTTCTGCGGTGTATCAGGAAAAGACCGGCAATGGCATGATGAAGCTGATGTCAGAAAAAATTATGAATCTGGAGTATTCCTATTTAGAGAATCCCATGTATCTGGATTTAAAGGAGAGAGCAGTATTTGCCATTCAAAATCAGAATGCCATTGAAAACATGGTAAATATTATTTTTCAGGTGGTCGGTCAGGCCTTTACTATGGTAAGTATGATTGTTATTCTGGCAACACTTGGTCCGGTTCTGATTGTTGTATTGGTACTTGGCATAGTGGTTAGTCTTTTGATTTATGGCAGAGTATCTAAGCATCAGATGCAGGTGATGCAGGAAATTATACCGATTAATCGCAGATTCGGTTATTATGCAAGCCTTGCAGAAGACAAAGCGGTGCAGAAGGACATTCGTCTTTATGGCATGTCAGATATGATTACCGGTCGTATTATGAAGTTTTCTCATGAGACCTGTGACGTGTTTGAAAATATGCAGGTGCGTACCGGAAAGGCAATGGGACAGATGGGGGCGGTCAATGAATTTGTGACAGCATTTTCTTATGCGTATGTCGGAATCCGTACGATTAGTGATGCCTTGGGGCCGAAACTGACAATTGGGGCTCTGACCATGTATGTAAATACTGTGGTGAGTTTTTCCAATTTGGCGCTTAATTTTGGGAACGGCATTGTAAATTTGATGCAATTTCTCAACTGGCTGGAGCCTTATCTGGAATTTATGACGCTGAGCGAGGAAACAAAGGAAACAGGAAAAGTACCGTTTGCAGGTGAGGTAGAAACCGTGGAATTCAAAAATGTCACATTTACTTATCCGAATGCGGAACAGCCGGTATTAAAAAATATATCGTTTACAATTCACAAGGGAGAGAAGATTTCTGTTGTTGGATTAAACGGCGCGGGAAAATCCACACTGGTAAAGCTGATCTGTCGTATGTACAAGGCAGATAATGGTGAAATTCTCATCAATGGCAGGAATATATATGAGTATGAATATTTGTCCTATATGAAGACAATTTCAGCCGTATTTCAGGATTACCGCCTATTTAACTTCACAATTGCTGAGAATATTTCCTGTCAGGCAATGAATGCTTCTATGGAAAAGATAGAGCGTCTGGTGGATGAGGTTGGTTTAAAGGAAAAGGTGCAGGAATTGCCAAATGGCATTTTTAGCCGTTTTGGTAAAGACTACGATGCCGAAGGCATTGAGTTTTCCGGAGGACAGGGCCAGAAGATTGCGATAGCAAGAGCACTATATAAGGACGCATCCATGGTTATCTTAGATGAACCGGCTTCGGCACTCGATCCAATCGCAGAAGCAGAAATCTATGAGAAGTTTAACAGTCTTGTAGAAGAAAAAACTGCAATTTATATCTCTCATAGGATGTCATCTTCCGTTTTTTGTGATAGAATACTGATTATAGATGGTGGAACAGTGGCAGATTTTGACACACATGAGAATCTGATGAAGAAAACAGAGAGTCTTTACTACAAACTGTTCCAGTCGCAGGCAGAAAATTACAAGTTGGAACCGGCGGTTTAGGAGGAAAAAAGAATGGGCATTGTGGTAATGGGAGCTACTTTTGTAGATATCAAGGGATTTCCGTTTGATGCGTATATTCCGAACGGAAGAAATGCAGGGAAAATCGAATATGTGCACGGCGGTGTGGCAAGAAATGTGGTAGAGGATATTGCTAATGTAGAATTAAGACCGACGTTTCTGGGCATTGTAGATGACACTCCGCTGGGAACTGCAGTCGTGGAAAAACTGAAAAATCACAAAGTCAATACGGAATATGTTTTATCCAGGCCGGACGGAATGGGAACATGGCTGGCAGTGTTTGACAGTAACGGTGACGTTGCCGGCTCAATTTCCAAACGACCGGATATGATGCCTCTTCTTGATTTGCTAGAGGAAAAGGGCGATGAGATTTTTGCTGAGGCGGATTCTGTTGTACTTGAAGTAGATTTGGATAAGGCAATTGTAAAAAAGGTATTGGAACTTGCTGAAAAACACCGGACAAAAACTTACGGTGTGGTATCCAATATGAGTATTGCTGTGGAACGAAGAGATTTCTTCCAGAAGTTCGACTGTTTTATTTGCAATGAACAGGAAGCCGGGATGCTGTTTTTGGATGATTATACAGGAATAGAACCAAAGGAACTATGTGACATTATCAAGGAAAAGGTTGCACGAGCCAAAATTCCTGCCATGGTAGTAACGATGGGAGGAAAAGGAGCTGTATATGCAGACAAAGAAGGACTTTGTGGAATTTGTCCGGCAAAGAAGGTACAGGTGAAAGACACGACCGGAGCCGGAGATGCATTTTGTTCCGGTGTTGCCATTGGTCTTACTTACGGGAAGACACTTCCGGAGGCAATTGAAATCGGGGCAACACTTGCGGCGTCAGTAATTACGTCTTTGGAAAATGTATGTCCGAGATTTCAGCCGGAAGAACTTGGACTTGATGTTAAAAAATAGGAAGAGTAGAAATGTGAAAGGGTATCCGCAAAGTGTGGATACCCTTTTTTGAATGAGAAGAATTATTTTGCTTTCTTTTTTCCTACTTTAAAGATAATCAATAACAAAAGCAGCAGATAAACAATACAAAGACCGAAGGTGACGTAAGTCATCATATCATTTTCTCCCGCCAGGCTGACAAGCACCAGCATTGGGGCACCGAAGATGATACCGAAGGAACTGCCGATAACCAGATTGTTGGCAGCCGGTGTTTTCATTTCCGGATCAATTTCACGCAGGAGCAGGATGCCGGAACTTAATGTACCGGTTAACATACCATACATCGAGAAGAAACCCTCATTTTCATAGCCTTTGTAAAGTTTTCTACTCATGTAGAGTAAGAAGAGATATGTGA
Source organism: Lachnospiraceae bacterium (assembly GCA_015057585.1). Classification (GTDB taxonomy): domain Bacteria; phylum Bacillota; class Clostridia; order Lachnospirales; family Lachnospiraceae; genus SIG299. The sequence goes on from SVEF01000001.1 coordinate 134,661, forward strand.
CGATTCCACCGGAAACTGCCATCAAAGTAAACGGCAACCAGTAACCCGACAAATCTTCGATGTTGATGCTCGCAATACCGGCAACAATCATTAAGTCGAAGGCAAGGCCGGACATACGGCTGAGCAGATAATTATTCTGATATTGATGATTCATCACCTTAAAACGGCGCAAGTTTTTAAATGCAACACGAACCAAAATGGCAAGTGCAGAACCAATGATGAAATTGAATCCCCAAAGCAAGGTGGATACGGTAGAAGCAAGTCCCGGAGATATCATTGCTAAAAGAGCAGTGATGTTATCGGTTAAAAGGTAAGTGAGCAAATAAATCAGGGCTACCAGGGTAAACTGGATACTGAATTTATCAATGGATTCTGCTACCGGAATTTCGTCATGCGCCTGAAAGGTATCTACCGTAACAGAACCGGAAACCGCTTCTTTTTCTTCGATTTTATGTAATCGCCCTTTTTTATTAAAAATGTTTAAGAAAATAACACCAACGATGCATGCACATAAGTAACCGGCAGTTGCAAGGGAAAGACCGAAACTGCGTCCCCCAGCCATGCCGAGAGCTTCGTAAGTAGTACCGACATTGTTTGCCTGTCCCGGTCCCTGACCGTAAGCCATCGGAAGTAAAATTCCGCTGGCCTTAAATAAATCCGGCATAAAAGTAAGTCCGAGTACAATGGATATCACAAGACCGGTTATGGCCTGGACAAGATAGGTACTGACAATTAAGGCTCCGCTTTTTAATCCGATAAACGGGGTAGCACCTTCTGTTTTTTCAGGTGTACGAAGCGACATGGCAATAAAGCCAAGTGCCAGCATATGATAAGTTAAGGACTCTAAAAAAGTCAGGTCGATATAGATGAGTCCGCTGGTACGTATCAGCAGTAAAATAAATCCTGCAATTACTGCTGTTGGCATTAAGCTCTTTTGGATAAAGAGGATCTTTCTTCTTAGAACATTTGCCAGAAGAATGACTCCGGCAATGACACCAATCTGCAGCATCCAGCCCCATAATTCTGTATTTGCGGATGAGAAATCCATAGTAGTACCTCACTTTCTAATTTATCTGAGTCTTGATATATTCATAAAGCCATAAGAATTTTAGCCCGTTCACTCCTTCTTTCGGACGTAACTCATAATAGTTTTCGGTAGTAGAGAAGACAAGATTACGTCTTCCGTGTAATGCCATGTCTACAATATCACTTACAGGAATAGAAATATCACCACAGGTAAGAGTGTCATGGGAGAGGGTAATTGCGCCTTTAGCCGCAACCGTCTCCACATGATTGGCAACTGTCTGTAATGTGCCTTCGGGACAAGTCAGTGTAATGTTTTGTTCGGCAAGTTCAGAAAGTTTGTTTCTTTGCCATGCTGCCAGTTCTTTGACCGTAGTGAACTTTGTACCTTCCAACATGCCGTATTCATTATAAGTGAAGTGATGGTTGCAGGCAGTGCATTTTATTTCATTGCCGTGCGTTTGAATGGTATCCACAGCACCACATTCCGGACAGAGGAAGAGAAGATTTTGAAGCCCTTCCGCACCCCTTCTTGTTTTGTAACGCTTTGGAGCGGCAAGTTGTCGTTCGTAAGCATCTTCGTATAAGTCACGGACGATGATTGCATTGATTTCATCCGCAGACATTTTTGCCATTTCTTCTTTGGAATAGACACTGACAACAGAACCGTTCACTTCACCGTAACGGGTTGATTCGCTCCAACCGGGACTGGCAAAATATCCGCCGGTCAGACGATAGGTTACCATGCCGCAACGGGCACTTTTTACCATCTTTCCTGTAGAAGGTAAGATGGGACAGGAAAGACCGTCCCAGGAACGGATGCCTTCTGCAAAAATGCAGACATTTTGTCCGCTCTTTATGGACTGGAACATTTCACGGATGGTAGTGGTTGCCAAAGAGCCTTTGTACCGTAAAATAGGGTCAAAACAGAATTTTAACAGTTTATATAGGAATCCCCAACGCGCTACATGCTCACTGGCAACAAATCGCATCGGTTTTTTAAATGCCAGACCAAGAAAAATCGGATCAAAATCTGTGACATGATTGGAGAGTACAATGTATGGTTCATCAAGGGGATCATTTACCTGATAGGTGTATTTAAATTTTATATCTACAATCAGTTTTCCAATTGGCCGTAATAAATTAAAAATGGTATGCAATCGGTTCATGTCATTTGTACCTTTCTGTAAGTCGTGTTATTTCTTAAGTATAATAGCAAATAAATAACAAATCTAGTTTATCGGAATTAAGGTGTAAAATCAATGTTTTTCTTAAAGAAATCTCAAAAAATAAAACTTTTATAAACTGAGATCATCGGTTGCCGGATTATCAATCAGTTGACCGTTTTCTTCAAAACGGGACCCGTGACATGGACAATCCCAGGAGTGCTCTGCTGCATTCCACTTCAAGGCACACCCAAGGTGCGGACATCTTTTTTTTGCCGGGGAAATCAGATTCCATGCCGATTCTACAGAATTAAGAAACAGTTGGGGATGCAGTATGGAGCGTGAAGGAGAAAATAAATCCCGGGAAGGATTGTTTCGTTCCAATATTAAATCACGCAGTAGCAGAGCTGCAACCATGGAGGATGTCATTCCCCATTTATTAAAGCCGGTTGCAACATAGAGATTTGGTGCGTTTGCAGAATATTGTCCGATATAGGGAATGGAATCTAAACTCATGCAGTCCTGCGTGGCAAAACGGTAAGCTTGTTTAGCATTCGGATAATGTCTTGTAGCGAATGCCTTAAGCTCATCCCAATTGCCGCCTTGTTTCCCGGTACGATGGCTGCCGCCTCCCAGAAGGAGATAATTATGATACATACGGAAGGAAAGTCCTTTTTCATCTTCATCTACGTACATACCGGGGACTGGTCCGGCATTTTCCAGAGCAAGCACATAAGAACGATGCTGATAGAGTTTTAAAAAGTAACTCCCATGCTTATTTAGAATCGGGAAATGCGTCGCTATAATAATTTTGTCTGCACTAATTCGTCCGTGATTGGTGACTGCGGTGGTTCCGATAAGTTCCTGCACCTTGGTATGTTCATAAATGTTTAAATCGGTTGCAATACCTGCAATGAATTTCAACGGATGGAACTGTGCCTGCTTTGGGAAACCGACGGCACCCGCTATCTGAAATGGGAGAGGAAGATGGTGCGTATATTCTGCAGGAAACCCGAGTGTCCGCAGTGCATGCATTTCATTCTCAATTTTTCGTTCATCGGTTAATGAATAGACAAAGGACGGCTTCTCCTGAAAATTACAGGAACTGTTCTTACAGAGTCTGCGGTATTCTTCTAAAGCTGCTTCGTTGGCATCTAAGTACAGTTTTGCTTTTTCAGGACTATTCTTGAGCAGTTTTGCATAAAGTAAGCCGTGCTGTGACGTGATTTTTGCGGTAGTATTCTTTGTGATACCACTACAGATGGTATTGGCTTCCGCAAGAATATAGGGAACACCTGCCTGCTTTAAGTAGTAAGCACATAGAATTCCTGTAATACCACCGCCGATAATCAGGACATCTGTTTTTATATTTTTTGTTAAGGGTGCAAAGGATGGAAGATTACTGGTTTCAGACCATAAAGAATGCACACTATCACCTCCTGGCGATTAGTGTGCACTCTTTTTATAGAAAATATGAATTTAATTTACCAAAGGCTGTCAATATCTACTACGATGTGTCTTGGCTGACCGGTAATCATAATCGGCGTCAATTCAGCCTGAATGAGCGGACGGATGTAGTTAATCAGCTCTGTACTTACATTCGTGCCATCTTCGGTAATCCACTCGAGCGGAACCTTCTTTTCGATGTTGGCAATCATATGAACATCATAAAGGTCCGTAGTACAGATATACGGATCTGTGGAGACACGTTTTAAAATAACCATTTTTCCGGTTTCACCATTAGAAGCTGCAGTTACGGCTGTTCCGCCTACCTGGTAAGCTTCTGTAATATCCACACGGGAGGTCAGATGCCCGGCACAACGCTGCAAGGTTGCAAGCTCGATAGCTCTGGTTTTGCAATCGAATTTTTCACGGCAAAGGCCTGCAAGGTAAGTTGCGGTTCCGCTTAATTGTTTGTGACCGAATGCATCGACGTATTCATTATGCGTGCCATGTTCAAAGACATATTTTCCGTCAGCAGTCTTGATACCTTCAGAAACAGCTACGACAACGGCTTTTTTCTTTTGCATTTTTTCAGCCACTTTGTCAAGGAAAGCGTCAATATCAAATGCAGTCTCCGGAAGATAAATGAGGTCGGCACCTTCGCAGTCTTCACATTTTGCAAGAGCAGCGGCACTGGTTAACCAGCCGGCATTTCGTCCCATGATTTCAATGATGGTAATGAGATTGATATCATATACAAGACCATCACGAATTAACTCTTTTGTAACAGATGCAATGTATTTTGCTGCACTACCGAATCCCGGAGTGTGGTCTGTGACAGCAAGGTCATTGTCAATGGTCTTTGGAACGCCGACAAAGCGGATTGGACTGCTGATTAATGCAGCATAATCGGAGAGCTTTTTAATTGTGTCCATAGAGTCATTACCGCCGATATAGAAGAAGGCGGTAATCTGATACTCCTCAAAAATAGAAAAAATCTGTTCATAAAGCGCTCTGTTATCTAAGATTTCCGGCAGTTTAAAACGGCAGGAACCAAGATAAGCAGAAGGGGTGCGTTTTAGCAGTTCGATGTCCAGTTCGGAACGGATTTTATCATCCATATCAATGATGTTTTTCTCTAAGAAGCCCTGGATGCCGAAACGCATGCCATATACCTTTGGGGCACCTAAGTCTTTTGCTGTCTTATATACACCTGCGAGACTGGAATTGATGACAGCGGTCGGTCCACCGGATTGACCAACAATTACATTACCTAACATGAGTTCGTCCTCCATTTCTGTTTTTATATAAACTAAATGATAAATACAGACAATAGTAAATTATGTGTCTTATTTACATTATAACACGGACTGTGCGCACAAAGCCAGATAAACTTACTAATACAAACGGAAATCTGAGGTTGACACGGTAGTTACTGGAAAATATAATGAAGTTAAGAAAAAAAAGGAACAGGAGAAAAATGACATGTTGTTTCATATGATTGAAAAAGTATATAGAAATGCAGTTTATAGCAGGGCAGATGCGGATGGAAGTATTTTTTATTTTTCTGCAGAAGATTTTGATGGACTGCATCAGGAACCGTTTGTTTTTGTGTCTTCCAAGGGACATAAATTACAGGGATATTTTTATTATTACGATACCTATGTGCCGGAAAGAATTATTATGTTCGAACATGGTATGGGGTCGGGACATAAGGCTTATATGAAGGAAATTGAGCGGATTGCAAGACAGGGATATCTGGTTTTTACTTATGATCATACCGGGTGTACGGAGTCCGGCGGGGAATCAAATGGTGGATTCGTACATTCATTGATTGATTTAAATGATGCAATTAATGCACTGCAAAAAGAAGAAAAGTACAGGGAAAAGGATATCTCCGTGGTCGGTCACAGTTGGGGCGGCTTTTCTGCTTTAAACATTGCCGCATTTCACCCGGAAGTATCGCACATTGTGGCGATGGCCGGATTTGTTTCGGTTTCACAGATATTGCGACAGTTCTTTGGCGGAATTTTGTCCGGAGCATATAAGAGGATATATGAAAAAGAAAAGCTGACTTATCCGGAATACATTGAAAGTGATGCAATTTCAGCATTGAAGAAAACGGATGCCAAGGTTTTAATAATTCATTCGAAAGATGATAAGACAGTTAGTTTTCAGAAGCATTTTGCGGTGATGCAAAAGAAATTGGGAAATCGGGGAAATATCAGATTCCTTGCACTTGACGGAAAAAATCACAATCCGAACTTTACCAGAGAGGCTGTGGTATATAAGGATGCCTTTTTTGCCGACTATCAAAAGAAACGAAAGAAAAAGTTATTACAGACAGCAGAGCAGAAAGAGGCATTTATTGCGTTGTATGATTGGAATAAGATGACGGAACAGGATGAAACAGTGTGGAACGAGATTTTTGAGACACTGGAGGCATAATTTTATCAAAAAAAGCTTGACTGTAAAGCAACTTGATACCTTAAGATGGAAGCAGAAAAGGAAAGGAGAATCAGAGAAATATGACGATTGCTGAAATAGAAGAGCGTTCCGGACTGCTTCGTGCCAACATCAGATATTACGAGACGGAAGGATTTATTTCTCCGGAGAGAAGCGGGAATGGTTACCGTAATTATTCCGAAGAAGATCTGGCTGTTCTTGAAAAAATCAAATTACTTCGTTCACTTCAGGTGCCGTTACACCGAATCAAAGATTTACACCGGGGTGACCGGCTCTTATCTGCCGTGATGGAAGAGCATATTAACAAACTAAAAGAAGAACAGCTGGAGTTAAAGAAAAGCCAGCGTGTTTGTGAAGTGATACGCAGAGAAAATGCGGAATACGCTACATTGGATACTGCGCATTATATTAATTTGCTGACCTCATGGTCGCAGGAGACCGGAATACGTGAGGACTGGAAGCGAGAAGACAGAGAAAAGGTAAGAGCCCCATTCCGTCGTTTGCTTGCAAGATTATTTGATTATATGATATACATGATACTTTGGCTTTTGACAGTGGCTGTTTTCCATAGATTAGGTTCTTTTTCAGAAACGACACTTGTCATGTTGGTTTTTATTGGACTCAGTGGAATAGGGCCATGGCTGTTGGCACTACTTTTTGAAACTTTCCTTTTGCATTGGTTCGGAACTACGCCCGGGAAATGGTTGCTGGGACTTAGTGTAATGTATGATTTGGGCGGCAGAATTCCGAAGGATATGGCATGGAAGAGAACCAGACATGCGGTGTTTGCAATCAATGAAGAATTTCCGATCCGTCATCAGGAATGGTACCAGACAAAACAGATTTATGAACAGGCAGAGCAGGGGGACCCTCTTTTGTGGGATTATCTGGCGAACACTTCACTTGTATTAAAGGACAGGGCGAGATGGCGGAGCATTGTATATGCAATATTGATGGTACTGTTTTTTGCTGTGGTAATCTTGATTTGTCATTGGACGGGAGTTTTTTCAGGGTGGTATACACCGGAACCGGATTGGAATGAGTTGCTGGATCATTTTTATGTACAATAAATAACTAATAAGACAGACTGTGGGAATGTACCATAGGCTGTCTTTTTTTTATTGACAAATACATAATATCGTTATACAATATCATTAGATGATATCATATAATGATATTGATGAAACGGGGTGACCAGTATGCCAAAAAAAGCAATGGAAATTTTAACAGAATCGATGTTTTATGTGCTGATGGCGCTTTCTAAAGGTCCGATGTGCGGCATTGAGATAGCAGATTATGTGGAGAAGAGAACGAATGGCAGAGTGCTGCTTGGCCCTGCCACGTTATATACCATTCTCGGAAAGTTTGAAAAAGAAAAATGGATTAAGGAAATTGAAGTAGAAGGACGTAAAAGAACCTACCGGATTACAGATACCGGTTTGACGGCATATGAACAGGAAGTAGAACGGCTAAAACAATGTGTACAGGATGCCTTTGCGGCACAACAGGAATAAAGGGAAGTCTCAGGTGCGGGAAAGGAGAAGAGAATGGCAGAGAACAGAAATCTAAAAGTGGTACGACGGTTGATTCCGTGTCCGAACTATGACGCTGCCGGTACAGAACAGTGGCTTTCCGATATGGCGTCTAATGGACTGATGTTGCAGACGGATGGTTTTTTTCTTGGAATTGCTACGTTTGAAAGGACAGCACCGCAGCGGGTGAAATACCGGATGCTGCCGGCAAATAAAAATACCAGTTTCTGGTCTTCGGATAATGGAGAACCGGATACGGAGGAAATTGAGTTAAGCAAGGAATTCGGCTGGGAATATGTTGTCAAACGGGGAGAATTTTATATTTACCGCACGACAGATATGGGAGCAAGGGAACTTCATACAGATAAAGAAGTGCAGGCACTTGCCATGAAAGCAATGAGAAAGCGGCAGTGGGAGTATCTTCTGGTTTCGCTTCCTCTCACTTTGCTTTATCTCTGGCTTGTCTTTGGAAGCAAATTATTTGTGTCCATGATTCATGTCGGAACGGTATTGTACTCATTACTTGCTTTTTCTGTACTGTGGTCACTGGTGGAGACCGGAGTACGTGCCATAAAATTATTGAAACTTCGAAAACAGATGTTAGACGGTAACCTTTCCGAAGTTGCAAACGGCTGGCGAAACAGAGCCTGGGGCTATCATATCAGAAGTATACTCGGTGTAATGTTGTCCATAGCAGCAATCTTTCTATTTTTGATCGTTATATTAAAGAGTTCTGCTTATGTGGATTATATTCCGCAAAGTGAGTATACAGGAAATCCACCGTTTGCCACGATGGAGGATTTCCTTCCGGGTGGCACCCGTAAACTTGTTAATATGACATACGGAAACATGAACACAGTACGGGAATGGAGGGATCTGTTGTCTACGGTGAATTGCGAGTGGGATGAAGTGGCAGAGATAGTACATTCGGACGGGCGCAGACTTTCCGGCGGACTGGAAGTGATATATCATGAGACACGGACAGAGTGGCTGGCAAAACGGGTTGCAAACGAGTACTTACTAAAGGGAAAACAGGAAAAAGAGTATGAAGCGTTAGAACTGGAATTGGAAGGTATGGAGACTGTTTACGCTTATTCATCCAATCTTCATTTTCCATGCATTATTTTACAAAAGGGAAATAAGGTTCTGTTCGCGAGGTTTTATACGTCCGGAGCAGAGTCGGTTCGACCGGAGTTGTCCGAGTGGGCAAATATTATGGCAGAGAGTTTAAGGAATGAATAAAATAGAGGCTGCATCCAACCCTAATGGATGCAGCCTTACTGTTTAAAAAGAGGAGATAACTATGGAATTACTGTTTCTTATATTCAACACCGGCGATTTTGATTCCATTCTCTGTCTTTGCGAATGTGAACTTGCCGTCGTAGGAATCAGCATCGCTGTCTCCAAATGTGAATACAATGTAATCCTTGCCTTCTTCTTCAATCAATTCATAGGTGCCTTCATAAGAATTATTCTTTTCGAAGCCTAAAACACTTGCGGTAACGCTAACGGTAACCTTGCTACCGGAGAACTTGTAAGTTGTAGTAGCGCCGGCAACACCAAATAAATCACCTGTAGCAGAATATGTACCGGAAATCTTGTTACCACATGCTACTAAAGATATGCAGAACAAAACGGTGATCATTACAAGAGCAACAAATTTCTTTAAATTTTTCATAACGAATCTCTCCTTTTAGTAAAAAAATTTTAGTGTAAGCTCCTCTTGAAAGTTATTATAGCACTTTCATTAAAAAAAAGAAAGTGATATAATTATTAAAAAAAGTAATAATGTTATTAAAACATACTAAAAAAATATCTATAAATTTACAAAAAAATAATAAAAAGGTGGATATATGAAGCATAAAGAGATGTTATTTACGATAGGAACAGTCATTTTTCTTGTTGTTCTGATGTATGTTACCGGAATCGGCTGTCCAATTTTAAAATTGACCGGGATTCCTTGTATGGGATGTGGTATGACAAGAGCAGCAATATGTCTGTTTCATATGGATTTTGCGGGTGCGTGGCAGTATCATCCGCTCATTTTCCTTATGCCGTTTTGCATTATTGCATTGTTATTTGCGGGAAAAATGCCGAAATGGATGGTGAATGGGATTTTTGTTTGTACAGTAGCGCTGTTTGTTGTCGTTTATGTTTTACGTTTGGCAGATCCGACAAATGAAGTTGTAAAATGGAACTTCGAAAATGGAGTGTTTTATCAAATTTTTATCAAATTTTGGACGAATTAGACCGTTTAGAAATTAGGTATGGAATATTTGTGTAAAATAGAGTAAAATGCGAAGTAGAAATGAATATATAATTGATACAGGAGTATATAGATGAAGAAACAGGACTTTTATTTTGATTTGCCGGAGGAATTGATTGCGCAGGATCCGTTGTCGGACCGATCTTCCTCCAGACTTTTGGTGCTTGATAAAAAGACAGGAGAAGTAAGGCATAAAACCTTCACTGATATTTTGGAGTATTTAAAACCGGGTGATTGTCTGGTGATTAATAATACGAAAGTTATTCCGGCGCGTTTGATTGGTGAGAGGGTTCTTTCGGAGGAACAGAAGAATTCTCCGGAAGCAAAAGGGGCGCAGATTGAACTGTTGCTGTTAAAGCGGAGAGAAAATGATATCTGGGAAACACTTGTAAAGCCGGGAAAAAAGGCAAAACCGGGGACCATTATTTCCTTTGGAAACGGATTACTTACTGCGGAAGTGCTGGATATTGTAGAAGAGGGTAACCGTCTGGTTCAATTCCGTTATGAAGGTATTTTTGAAGAAATATTAGACCGTCTTGGACAGATGCCGCTACCGCCTTATATTACACACAGGCTGGAGGATAAAAACCGCTATCAGACAGTATATGCAAAACATGAAGGTTCTGCAGCAGCACCGACAGCGGGACTTCATTTTACAAAAGAATTACTTGCTGAAGTAGAAAAAAGAGGTATTACGATTGCCAATGTAACGTTGCATGTCGGTCTTGGTACGTTCCGGCCGGTAAAGGAAGATAATATTTTGGACCATCACATGCATACAGAGTCTTATCAAGTGTTACCGGAAGAAGCAGAAAAGATTAATCAGACAAAGAAAAACGGCGGCAGGGTAATCTGTGTCGGAACAACAAGTTGCCGCACCGTAGAATCTGCTGCGACTGCAGACGGAATTGTGGAGGCGAAGGAAGAGGATACAAGCATTTTTATTTATCCGGGGTATGAATTTAAAGTGCTGGACGGTTTGATTACTAATTTCCATTTGCCTGAGTCTACACTGCTTATGCTCGTATCGGCACTCGCAGGCAGAGAACACGTACTTGCGGCTTATGAAGAGGCGGTGCAGGAAAGATATCGTTTCTTCTCATTTGGAGATGCTATGTTATTGATATAATTTTTAAATAAAATGGAGGATTGGTTATGACAAGAGCACAGTATGATGACATGATGGAATTTGCTAAGGAAGACATCAATTCGATTACAGATTATCTCGAAGTGAATTATGATGACTTAACAGAAGAAGATATCAGTATGTTATATCGTGTTTTTTTGGAAGATAATCCGGAAGAGGAAGAAAAAGAGGAAATTCATGCAGCGCTGATGGATGCACTTTACGAAATGGCGGAAGAACATCCGAAGGAGATGTTGCGGGCGGCACAGAAAGTAAAAAATTATTTGGAGAAATAACACAAGAAAAACGTCGAAACGTTAAAAGTTCCGACGTTTTTATGTTATTCACGTACATAAATATGATATCCGTGGTTTTCCAGTACCTGTTTGGATTTCATTTTGGCCTGTTCATCGTAAAATTCGATATGCAGGACTCCTTGTTCAAATTCACGATTATGGATGATTCCGATATTTTTTATACTGATACCTTGCACAGAAAGCATGGTTGCCAGCGTGGCAATGGCACCGGTTTCATCTTTGATGTCTGCAAAAAGTTCGTAAGGAGTAACCAACATACCTTTGGCTTTTGCCGGAATAGCATCGCGGTAATTTCCTGCGATATCAAACATATGGAACAGTTCTTCCTTTTTATCAGAAAGAATCATTTGTTTCGCGTCTTCCAATGAATCCTGATAAGCCGTCAGCATGTCACAGATGCTTTCTTTATTTGAAAGACAGATGCTTTCCCAAATTTCCGGAGAAGAAGAGGCAATTCTTGTAATATCTTTAAAACCTCCGGCGGCAAGTTGTTTCATTTTAGGTTCTAAAGGCCCTGCATGTTGAATCAGATTGACCAATTGGGCTGCAATGATATGCGGCACATGGCTGATAGCAGCAGTAATGCGATCGTGTTCAGCCGGATTAAGGACAATCGGAATAGAGCCAAGTTCTGTAACCAGTGTCCGATAATTTTCAAGCGCTTTTTCCGATACCTTTTCAGTCGGTGTCAGAATGTAGTATGCATTTTCCAATAACAGAACATTGGAATTTTCATAACCTGTTTTTTCGGAACCGGTCATCGGATGGCCGCCGATAAACTGGGCTTCCAAACCTAATCGGCAGATTTCATTGTGAATGTTTCCTTTCACGCTTCCGACATCGGTAATAATACCGGTCGGAGAAATTATTTTTTTTAACTGAGTTAGGTATTCTATGTTCTTTTGGACAGGTGCACATAAAAAAATCATGTCACAGTCCGCAAACTCTGTGAGATCGGTTGTGACAGCATCCAGAATACCATCGGAAAGAGCCAATGTTAAAGAATGGGAAGGTACAGGGGTATGCTGGAATGCTTTAATAACCGGCTTATCTGTTAATTCTTTCATGGCACGTGCAATGGAACCGCCAATCAGACCGAATCCGATAAATCCATATTGTTTTGACATAAGTATAAACTCCTTTAAAGTTTGAACTTTTGATGTTCCTTGTATTTCATTCTATACATATATATTATAAGAATTCTATTGATTTGTCAACACTGTGATGCTTTAAAACGCAACGCTTTAAAGCGAAAAAGATGCCACAGAGTATAAACTTGATATTCATTGTTTTCTTCCTTGGTATTACGCGGAAAAGTGTTGACAAAGAATAGAGATGTTATTAAAATTTATATTAGGTATGTTTTGCGATTTTACTGAGTATTTACAAAGGAGAATGGCTATGCTGGATTTGGGGAAATTAGTAGAAAAAGTAGGAGTTGACAGAGATTTGGTTTTTACTTCTATATCGAGTAAAGATAAAGAAGTTGCACTCAAACTGGTGAAACGTTTGGACGAATTGAATATTAATCACTGGTGCATGTATCATGTAAACGGTTATGACAGAAATATTAGTGGTGATGTTTATACAAAGAATATATCAAAAGAACTTTCTCGTTGTTGTGTTTTTATTTTTCTTATGTCACGCAATTCATTGGCCTCTATTGAAGTAAAAAAAGAATTAGAACAGATTATGGCAATGAAGAATAATCCATTGGAATCAGAGGTTAAGATTTTACCGATTTTTGTTGATGATACAAGAAGTACAGAAATCCCGGATGATATTATTGAACTCACACATATTGATCGGACTGTGATTATTCGAAGATATGGCCTTGACACATCTGACGCTGAAATGGATGTGTTGTGTAATGAAATTAAGGAACAGTATTTATCTACTGTATTTGAAAATATAAGACAAAAGATGGACGCTCAGCGTAATTCGCATAAATTTACGGACCTCTTAAGCAGTTGTGTTAGAAATAAGTGCACAACACGCTCGATTAGTGAAGATATGAAAGCGAGTGCTGAAGTTTCCGCGGAGACACTAAAAGAATTGCATGTACTTTCAAACGAGTTGGTAGAATATGATGCTAATACATATTCTTGTATGATCATTGCTTCGAATCTTTTAGGAACAGAAGTAGTAATCGATAAGAGGAAAGAATATGTTCCGGACAAGCATGGTGTTAAGTATTATTATTATGTTCCGCGAACATCAAAAATGGAATGTGATGCTACATTTGAAAAAATTAAAAGTTTTATTTCCAAAACACCAGAGAGTAGGCGTGAGGTTACCAGCCTGATTCGAAGAGAGTTTTGTGCAAGAAATAAAGTAGATGTCTTTTTTAATGAGATGAACGGCATGACGATTAAGAACTTCATGGAACAGTATAATATTGAAGAAAGCATGGATGTTATGAATTTCCGGGAGTTTTTCAACAGTGAAATGGTACAGAGTTATTTCGTTTATTCGGATGAGGATGATATTTTCAGAGTTCCGGAAGAGTTTTTTGCGTGGTTAAATGGGGATAGTGAAAGATATTCTTATGATTCGATGATTGAAGTATCCTATGAATTTATTGCATTTGTTAAAAAATTTGTCGAAATGCTGGAAGCAGTGAAGGAGAATATTAACAGTGTATCGTTAGATTTTTTACGAAAGAGATTTTTATATCTTGTAAAGTTTCAGCGATTGGAAGAATGGCAGATGGGACGAGTGCCTGACATGCCGATGTCTGAATCAAAAAAACTGGTAAATTATCTTTTGGATTATACGGCAGGTGTTGTTGGACAGAGCGAAAAAAAATATCCGCATTTGGCAAATTGGATGCAGTTTCATCGGGATGAAAACAATAATGTAATAGATATTTCGGAAGATATTGTGGAAAAAGCTTATAACAATTTGAAGAGTATTGTTGTCAGAAATGATGAGGTATTAAAACTTTGCTACAGTTTTGCACTGTTTGTTGAAAAAACAGGTGTGAATGGAGCGTGGTATTCTACCGGACAGGGAATGACAGATGATCAGTCAGACAGTATGGTGACTACGTTTAATATTTCTCGAAGTTCACGGGAAGAGTATGATATGATTTTAGATGCATTTTCATATATGATAATGGTAAATCCAAAAGCCAAAGAAGTATTAGAGACGACAGGAAGCGAACTTCTGGGTTTACTTGACGGAAAGAGAGGGACTAAAAATTGAGTCGTTTATCGGGGGAATTTGAAAAGCAAAGAGCTATGGTGATTCTTTTTCCATCCAGAACGGATGTGTGGAGAGGTGAGTGCCGACCAATTCGAGAAATCATGGTAGAGCTTGCAAATATTGTCGCAGAGTTTCAGGAGGTTATTATAGGGGTATTGCCTGAACTGAGAGAAACTTTGGAGACAGAGTATGTTCTGGATGACAGGGTGAAAGTTGTTGAGATGCAATATAATGATTGTTGGGCAAGGGATACTGTTTCCAGCGTTGTCACTGGAGAAAAGCCATACATTGCTGCATTTCGATTTAATGCTTACGGTGCAGGTCTGTATAAACCATGGGACGATGATGACGAATTGGATTATGTGTTTGCAAAAGAGTTTGGTTACGATGTAAAAGACAGTCCAATTACATTGGAAGGCGGCAATATTTGTTCTGACGGAAATGGGACGTTGTTTGCTGTTCGCGAAGCAATTGTAAATGACAACAGAAATCCGGGAATGTCTTTAGAAGAAATTGAGGAAGGCTTGAAAGATATTTTATGCCTTGAGCAAATTGTATGGATTGAAAGAGGACTTTTGGCAGATGAAACGGGCGGACACATTGACAATATCATGGCATTTGCAGATAAAACAACTATTGTATTATCATGGACGGACGATGTTAATAATCCTCAGTATGAGTTAGTACGCGAGATTGAAGCAAAAATTAAAAGTTGCTCTAACGTGGATGGTGAGAAGTATAATATAGTACATTTGCCGGTTCCAAATCTTTACAGAAGAACAAAAGAAGATTCAGATTCTATTGTAACGACTGAGGATTCTTTCCCAAGAGAGGAAGGTGATTATGTATTGGAAACTTACGTAAACTTCGCATTGGCTAATGGGGTTGTTGTTGTGCCACAATTTGGAAATGATTTAGATGCTGAGGCAGTACGTATATTAAAAGAAGTGTTTTCAGATAGAAAAGTAATTCCTTTGAGAGGAAGAGAAGCATCGCTCGGAGGCGGCGGATTTCATTGCTTAACAAAACATATTAACTAATAAGCATAGAATAAAGGGAGAAGGAACATGAGAGAAGATTTAAAGAAATATATCTTAGTAGATAAGAGAACGCAGATTGATGATGAAGCAGGACAAGACGAGGCTGTTTTTAAAAGTTATGCTAATTCCAGTGTGTTTGCAAATAGAATTCTTGAAAGTCTTTTGACGAAATTTGTGGAAGAAGACGGCGTAAAGATTTTCTTTGCGGATGATAAAGAGAAGAAATTTGGATATTTAAGTGATATTTACGGATGTGTCGGTGTCCTTTCGTTAGTTAATAGAATGGGAGCTGTCTTATCAGAGGAACAGAAAAATGATTTAGTAGCCAATATTCATTATATTATTGATTGCATTTCTGAAAATGGATATACGATGTATCCATATCTAACGGAGACGGAAAATAAATTAGAAGACGGGTCAAAACTTTTTGGTCCCAAGAATTATCCGTATACCGGTGCCATGACATGGGCAATCAGTTTCTTTACGGCAGTACGAAAAGCTGTAAATGAAGGATTGATTGTGCTTGAAGACGAATATCTAGATAAAGTATATTCTCTTATCCGAAATATTATTGAGACGTTTAATGCTTCTGTAATTACGGACAAGGAGGGTCATGCGCTCGGCTGGGGATTTACAAAGGGGTGTGAAACTCCATCCTTGTTCTTTACTTATTCGGTATTAGAAGCGTATTCTGACTTTGAAGACAACTTATATGATGTTCGAATCGAAGAAGAAAACGGGGAGAATAAAGTAGTGCGTGAAGCTATTGACCCTGAATTTATGGCTCTGCTCAATAAAAGGGTAAAGAAAGACAACGGAGAGGAAGAAATTCAGGATACGTGGCAAAGACTTTGTTATGAAGTGGCTGATAAGGTTTGGAGTGTATATAAAAAAGTATTAAAGGAAGATTTTGTTAATGACGTCTTTTTAGAAAACCATAAGGTAATAAAGAGAGAAGATATTTTAAAAGCAGGCAGATCGAATGCTTTGTTTAATAACATCTACTTGGTGTATATTTTATTGTATGGTTATGTTAATAAAAGAAGCAAAGATGCAGAAGATGTAATTACCACAATGGAAGTGGCACTTCAAAATGTACAGCGCACTTATGAACAGTTAAGGCGTGACGGAAATGAGTATTTAGTAGATACATATATTATTCCGTTTATGTCGAAACATGTGGATAGAGGAGACGTATATAGTAGGACATTGTATTATATGGTAGATGCTAAACTTATGCCTATGCTGGTTAAAGCGAACAATGTCATTGCATTTTATATTTCTCAGTATCCTGTAAAACAGATGGGAGATTTGTTTGCACGTTTGTTTGACAATATGCAGGAAAACGAATGGCTGTGGGAGGCCAAGGGATATGATGTAAAGGTTACAGAACGATATATTGAAGCGGTTGCTGACTTTTACATGTATTATGATAATTACGAACGAGCTTATGCTGAAGGTTTGGAGAAAGAGACTGCTAAGTTTGAAAATCGTGTTGCAAGAGAAAGGAAAAAAATCGAGAAGAAGGTAACAAAAGAAGTTGAAGCGGCATACGCCAAGGAACATCAGGAAGAAATTGCGCGTATTAGGGAGGAGTATTCGATTGAAAATGCCATCCGCGCAGCGATATCGACAGGCGTAGAACGAAAACTTACAGAAAGTTTTGAACACATTTTAAATGGTCTTAAAGATTCTAAGGTACAGTTGACAGATTTTGAGAAAACGTTGGCTGGTTTACTTGAAAACATTGCTAAAGAGTATATTTTTGCGCAGATAAAGAACAGAATGGGTAATAAAGAAGATTACGAGAAGGTGCTTCCAAAACTTACTACAGATGTAGATTTGTTTGTTGCTGAATGGACAGAAAAGTTAACAGAGTCAGAAACAGTGATTACAAATCTTGTGAAAGGAGACAGAAACTAGGTATGATAATTTCAACATTTTTTTCTTATAAGGGTGGCGCAGGTCGGAGTACAACCTGCTTTAATACAATTCCATTTATGGCAGAGGAAGAAGAGGCTTTTTCAAGAGAACCAATCCTTTTAATTGATATGGATATAGAAAGTGCAGGAATGACATATCTTTTAAATCAGCAGGATACATTTAAAGGAAAATATGATGTAAAACAGTTCTTGAAGTGTGAAGAAACCTGGACAACGTCAAAGAGTTGCGACTTGGATCAACATCCGTTATACCAACATTTCGTTCCGGTAGGAAATCTGATGGGATTGGAAGATGATCGTGCTGTTATGTTTCTCGGTGTGGATGACAGTAGTCCGCAGTTAAAGCGTAAAGATGTCGAGGGGAAAATGGAAGAGGCGATGAATAAATTACAACAGTTCGCCAGAAACTATCATTTTAAAGGGATTGTCATGGATTCCGCGGCAGGAGACCAGTTTTCGGCAGTATTGGCGGTAGACACTGCTGATAAGATTGTTTTTTGCATGAAATTAACGCATCAGTTCAGAATAGGAACATTTAATTATTTGAACAAGTTAGGATTAAAATATGGAAAAGCGGCAGATGAAAAAGAAATTATTTTATTGCCTACGGTTGTTCCGGCGGATGCTGTGATAGATGGACAGTCACAGATGGAAGCTGCAATTAATGATATTCGTGATCGGGTTAAGAATATTTCCTCCTTGGATATTCATACGGACTTTATTTCTGAGAAGCGCTTTGGCATTAATGAGGTTATGCGTTTTAAGTGGAGAGAAAGTGTGTTATACAAATTGAGTAAAGAAAGTAGTGTCACAGCAGATGAAGAAGAAGGAATGAAACGATATCGTCATCTCGCAAAGATTATTGTTGAATAGGGTGATATTATGGAAATTGCAACATATAAAGAAGCTGCAAAGTATGTAAATGAAAGAATTTCTGCACCTGCTATACGGGAACTGATTTTTGGAATGGATGAAGTTTCACATAGAGATATTAAAGGGATTGGTTCTATTAATAAAGTTTTAAATATGGAATTTTTGCTGATATATCTAAACTGGCTTAGGTGTACACGAAATGATTTTGCGGGATATCGGACGAAACATTTTTTAAATATTAATGAAGTCCTATACAGCTTATATAAGACAGAAAAGTTGGGTTTAGATTGTGTGATTTATGTTTTATCAGAAGCACAAAGGGATGTAAAAGAAAACGGAGAGAAGTCGTTTTTCGCACCTTATTTTAATGCAGATGTTACATGTGAGTTTGGTAAAATTTATGGAATGATTGATGAATGGTTACATAATTTTCATACGGATGATATTTCCGTAGAAACAATTTTAAACCATTTTGTCAGTGCGATAAATAGTGCCAAAGCACTTTGGAATGTAGATGTGGTTTATGAAAAAGTTACAGAGGGTATCAATGTATATTTTGTGTTAAATGGTGAAAAAGTAGATGTGAAAGATATTGTTTATGTGGATGAGAATGCTATGAAATATATTCTTTCCAATCGTAAGTATTATTTAAACGATATGGTATATGACTATTCATCCATTGATAGTTTTACACATATTACTGTAATTAAAAAAATGAATAGGAGATAGTTATGATACATATTTTAGTAGATTCCTATGGATGTAGTACAGAAAGAACAAATAACTTAATGGATGTCTATGAGGTGATTAATAAGATAATACATACCATGGGCTTAAAGGCAATTATGCCGCCGCAACTAGTGCCATATTATTACTGTGAAGTGCCGGAAGATGTTGGAATTAGCGCATTCGTACTATTGCAGGGCGGTCACTTTACTATTCATACATTTCCTCAGTATGGTTGTTATTTCGCAGATTTGCTTTATGATGGATACGTTTCCAAAGATGTTTTAGAGGCGCTTTTAATGAGAGAGTTTCCGTGCGATTCTTTATTTATTAAGAGGATTGACAGGGATGAGTTTGATAAGAATGATATGGGAATGTATCAGCTTGCTGATTTTGGACCTCACTACATGATAACTGCAAAACCGGAGAAGGTACCGACAGTAAACGATTATATGGAGATTTTAGATAATCTTCCATATAAGGTGGATATGCATCCGATTACAAGACCATGCGTTTTAAATGATAGAATAAAAAATCCAACTTATTTATCCGGTATTGCAGTGATTGCAGAAAGTCATATTGCAATGCACTATAATTATGAAACAGGCGAAGTCTTGATGGATATATTCTCCTGCAAAACGGTAGACGATAAAAAGTATGAAAAACAGATGCGGGAGATGTTTGGAGATAATTTTAAAGATGTGCTTATTTTGCGTGGAAGAAAGAATGAACAAAGAAAAGATTCGCAACAGAGTAAGCACGATTCCCATAAAGGTTGGCAGGACGTAATTACAGAATAATTCGGACAGTGGCATATGCTTTATAGTATATGCCACTCTTTGGGTAGTAAAGGAGTTTTATGAAAACTTTTTTGAAAAAGTATATTGGGAATAAACAATTTTACAGAACGGTACTTTTGATTGCAGTGCCGATTATGGTACAAAATGGAATTACTAATTTGGTCAATCTTTTAGATAACATTATGGTTGGGCAGATAGGCACGAACCAGATGTCAGGTGTTGCCATTGCGAATCAATTGTTTTTTGTGTATAATTTGTGTATCTTCGGAGGTATGTCGGGACCGGGAATTTTTGGTGCACAATTTTATGGGCAAAGAAATGAAAAAGGAATTCGACACGTATTTCGATTTAAATTGTATGCAGGTGTTGTACTTACCGCTATTGCAATTCTTTTGTTTCTGACATTTGGTGAGTCGATGATTACGTTATATTTAGATGAAGGTAATTCGATTGCTGCCAATAAAGAAACATTAAAATATGCAATGAAATACCTACGTATTATGCTAATAGGAACGGTTCCGTTTACTGTGGTTCAGATGTATGCCAGCACGCTTCGTGAGACAAGTGAGGCGGTTTTGCCGATGAGGGCTGGAATTGTGGCAGTATTTGTAAACTTGATTTTAAATTACTTGTTGATTCTTGGAAAGTTTGGATTACCTTGCCTTGGTGTAGAGGGGGCGGCAATTGCGACGGTGATTTCTCGTTTTGTTGAGGCAACCATTGTCGTCGCGTGGACACATAGACATAAAAAAAGAAATGCATATATTATTGGGGTATATAAAAGATTATATATTCCTAAGGATTTGGTCATTAGAATACTGAAAAAAGGAACGCCATTGTTGATGAACGAGGCATTATGGTCATTAGGGATGGCAATGTTGTTACAATGCTATTCTGTTCGGGGCCTTGAAGTTGTTGCGGGAATGAATATTTCGAATACCATTTTGAACTTGTTTAATATAGTTTTTCTTGCTTTGGGAAATTCAGTGGCTATTATTGTTGGTAAATTATTAGGCGCGGGTCAGATGGAAGAGGCAAAAGATGTTGACAGAAAACTAATTGCATTTTCTGTTATAAGTTGCATTGGCATTGCATTAGTCGCAATTATATGTGCTCCTTTGTTTCCAAAACTATATAATACGGAGAACATTGTAAAAGAATATGCAAAAATCTTTATTATTATCGCAGCGGCCTTTATGCCACAGCATGCGTTCCTGCATGCTGCGTATTTTACATTACGCTCCGGAGGGAAAACATTTACTGCATTTTTGTTTGACAGTGGATTTATGTGGATTGTTTCTATTCCGTTAGCGTTTTTCTTAAGTAGGTTTACTGTGTTGCCGATCGAACCTATTTATATCATTTGCCAGGCAATTGAGTTTGTGAAGTGTATTTTTGGTTTTATCCTTCTAAAAAAAGGAATCTGGGTGAACAACATTGTAGGAGAAACTGCAGAAGCATAGAGTGGTTACAATATACTTGGAGGAATTATGAGAGATTTTTTGCCGATTTGTAAAGAAGATATGGAAAAACGTGGATGGGAGCAGTGCGATTTCGTTTATGTCATTGGCGATGCTTATGTGGATCATACTTCGTTTGGTCCTGCCATTATAAGCAGAGTGTTGGAAAGTCACGGCTATCGTGTGGGCATTATTTCGCAACCGGACTGGAAAGATGAGAGGAGTATTCAGATTCTGGGGGCACCGCGTCTTGGATTTTTGGTCTGCGCAGGGAATATGGATACGATGGTCAATCATTATACGGTTGCCAAGAAACGTCGCCATACGGATGCGTATACACCGGGAGGAGAGATAGGAAAACGCCCGGATCGTGCAACGATTGTGTACAGCAATCTCATCCGCAAGGTATATAAGCAGGTGCCGATTATTGTCGGAGGAATCGAAGCGTCATTACGCCGGCTTGGTCATTATGATTATTGGAGTGATAAAGTAAAACGTTCCATTTTATTGGATTCTCAGGCGGATTTGATTTCGTACGGGATGGGAGAAAAGTCAATTGTCGAGATTGCAGATGCCCTAAATTCCGGTATTTCCATAAAGGATATCACCTTTGTAGATGGTACTGTTTATAAGACGAATTCACTGGAATCGGTTTATGATGCATTGCAGTTGCCTGCATTTGAGGAAATTTTAAAAGACAAGAGAACTTTTGCAGAAAGTTTCTATACGCAGTATTGTAATACCGATCCGTTTTCAGGAAAGCGTCTTGTGGAAAAGTATGCAGACAATGAGTATGTAGTCCAGAATCCACCTGCAAAACCGCTGACGCAAGCAGAAATGGACCGAATTTATGCCCTTCCGTATATGAGAAGTTACCATCCGGCTTATGAAGAAAAGGGCGGTATTCCAATCATTCAGGAACTGAAGTTCAGTCTGGTGAGCAACCGTGGCTGTTTCGGAGGTTGCAGTTTCTGTGCGCTTACGTTCCACCAGGGAAGAATTATTCAGACGAGAAGCCATGAATCTATTGTGAAGGAAGCAGAAGCCTTTCAGTGGGATCCGGATTTTAAGGGATATATTAACGATGTGGGTGGCCCAACAGCCAATTTCCGTGCGCCTGCATGTAAAAAACAGTTAACGAAAGGGGTTTGCCCGAATAAGCAATGTTTGTCCCCAAAACCTTGTCAGAATCTGGAAGTAGACCATTCGGATTATTTGGCGTTGCTTAAAAAACTACGGGCGCTTCCAAAAGTAAAAAAGGTATTTATCCGTTCGGGAATCCGTTTTGATTATCTGATGGCAGATAAGAATGATACATTTTTTAAAGAACTGTGTGAACATCACATCAGCGGCCAGTTAAAGGTGGCGCCGGAGCACATTTGTGACGAAGTGTTGTCTATGATGGGGAAACCGGAAAATTCGGTGTACGAGGCTTTTATTAAGAAATATAAACAGACCAATGCAAAACTCGGCAAAGAGCAGTATGTTGTGCCGTATCTGATGTCTTCTCATCCGGGTTCGACCATTAAAGAGGCGGTAAAACTGGCAGAATACCTGCGTGACCTTGGTTATATGCCGGAACAGGTACAGGATTTTTATCCGACGCCGTCCACGATTTCTACGTGTATGTATTATACGGGCTTGGATCCGCGGACGATGAAGGAGGTTTATACGCCAAAGTCGCCGCATGAAAAGGCAATGCAAAGAGCACTGATCCAGTATCGTAATCCGAAGAATTATGATCTGGTGCTGGAAGCATTGAAACTTGCCGGAAGGGAAGATTTAATCGGTTATGACAAGCGTTGCCTGATTCGCCCGAGAGAGGGAGTGGGAAAGGGCCATGTACAAGGATATGGTACGAAGAATAGCGGAAAGCCTGCAGGGAAAAATACAGGAAAAACCGGACAATCCCGCAAAGCGGGAGGTGGAAAACCAAACATAAAACAGGAAATGTCCAAAAAGAAAAAAACAATTCGTAATATTCATAAGAAAAAATAAAAAATTCCACTGCGGTTCCGGCGAAAGTCAACGCAGTGGAATTTTTATACTATTTCTTATATGAATTTTACGGTTGCTTTCCGATGTAAGCTAAGATGCCTCCGTCTACATAAAGAATATGGCCATTTACGAAATTGGATGCATCAGAAGCAAGGAATACAGCAGGACCGGATAAATCTTCCGGGTTTCCCCAACGTTCCTGCGGAGTCTTTGCGATAATAAACTGGTCAAACGGATGTCTGGAACCGTCTGGCTGAGTCTCACGGAGAGGAGCTGTCTGCGGAGTAGCAATGTAACCAGGTCCGATACCGTTACACTGGATGTTGTACTTGCCGTATTCGGAGCAGATGTTCTTCGTAAGCATCTTTAAGCCACCCTTAGCTGCAGCGTAAGCGGATACGGTTTCACGTCCAAGTTCACTCATCATGGAACAGATGTTGATAATTTTTCCGTGTCCCTTCTTAATCATGCTAGGAATAACAGCCTTGGACATGATGAAAGGAGCATTTAAGTCAACATCAATCACCTGTCTGAATTCTGCAGCGGTCATTTCGCACATAGGGATTCTCTTGATGATGCCGGCATTATTTACTAAGATGTCGATGACGCCAACTTCCTTTTCAATCTGTGCAATCAGGGCAGTTACCTGCTCTTCGTTTGTAACGTCACAAACGTAGCCATGTGCCTTGATTCCGAGTTCTTCATAATTTGCAAGCCCCTTGTTTACAAGATCCTGGTTGATGTCATTGAAGACGATAGTAGCACCAGCTTTGGCGTATGCACTTGCAATGGCAAAACCGATACCGTAAGAAGCACCGGTAACTAAAGCAACCTTTCCCTCCAGGGAAAACTGATTTAAGTAATCCATACTGTATGTACCTCCAAATGATTATGTAAGTATTTACAATAAGAATTATAGCAAGGAATTCGGAATTGTACAAGCATAAAAATCGTTAATGCATTAACAAGGGGGCTATTGAAACACTCGTGAGATTGTGATAAACTATTCGGTAAGAATAGAGTAAATGGAGAGAAGCATGTTTCAGTTATTTTTTCCGGATGAATACGTAAAATCCGCATATGAAATTCCATACGAAGAACTTTATCAAAAGGGAATACGTGGTTTGTTGTTTGATATTGACAATACACTGGTAGAACACGGAAAGCCGGCTACAGAGCGTGCTATAGCGTTAATGCATCGATTAAAAGAAATCGGATTTCATGTTTGTCTGATCTCAAATAATAAAGAAGAACGCGTAAAGACATTTAATGAACCGATTCAGGTAGAATATATTTATAAAGCGGGAAAACCGTTACGTTCCGGTTATGAAGCCGCAATGCGGAAAATAGGTACGGAGGCAAAGACTACGGTATTTATAGGGGACCAGTTGTTTACGGATGTGTTGGGCGCAAAAAGAACCGGAATCAAATCGTATCTGGTAGAACCGATTGACCCGAGGGAAGAGATTCAGATTGTATTGAAACGTTATTTGGAGAAGCCGATTCTGGCAGCATATCAAAGGAAGAAAAATCGGTTTGGCGTACCCAAAAAAGAAGGTAGATAAAATGAGACCAAGGAAAAATAGAAATTTGGTTTTAATTGGCTATATGGGCTGTGGAAAGAGCACAATCGGAACAAAATCGGCCAGGGCATTTGGGTTCCGGTTCTATGATACAGACCAACTGATTGAAGAGAACGAAGGCTGTACTATTGCTGAATTATTTACACAAAAAGGAGAACCTTATTTCAGAATGTGTGAAACAGAACTGATTAAGGGACTAATTCGGAAACCGAAAGGCATGGTAATAGCAACCGGCGGCGGACTTCCGATGACAGAAGAAAACAGATCTTTATTAAAAAAACTCGGTACAGTAGTTTATATCAAATGCGGTATTGATACTCTGGTGTCTCGTCTTACGGGAGATACAAAACGCCCTCTCCTTGCAGAAGGAGAGTTGGAGAGCAAGGTAAGAACCATGATGAAACTTCGGGAACCGGTGTATGAATCGGTAGCAGATGTTGTTTTGGAAACCGATGGAAAGTCATTTTATGAGACGATTTGCGTATTAGAGAAGATATTAAAGGAAAAGAGGTAGACGGATGAAATTGTTAATTATCAATGGACCGAATTTAAATTTTCTTGGGATTCGGGAAAAATCGATTTATGGTGCGGAAGGTTATGAGACACTTGTAGAACGGCTAAAACAAAAGGCTAAGCAGGATGGGATTGACTTAGAAGTTTATCAGGATAACAGCGAAGGTGCTATCATCGACCGGATACAGCAAGCGTATTTTGAAGAGGTAGATGGCATTATTATCAATCCGGGGGCCTATGCGCATTACAGTATTGCCATTCGTGATGCATTGGCATCTGTGGACATTCCAAAGATTGAAGTGCACATTTCTAATGTATACAAAAGGGAAGAATTCCGTCATACTTCAGTGATTACGCCGGTGTGTACAGGAGAAATTTTAGGACTTGGCGTGCAGGGATATTTCCTTGCCATGGATGCCATGAAAGAATATGTAAAATAAGAGGAGAATGGTATGAGACTGCGTTATTCCAAAGTGATTAACTTATTAGAGAGAAAAGGCTTGGATGCCATTTTGGTATCGGATGCATTTAATATGAGATACTTCAGTGGATTTACCGGCGGGACAGGCTATCTGCTGATTACGAAAAGGAGCAAATACCTTTTTACAGATTCCCGTTATACGATTGCTGCACAGGCACAGGCTCCGGATTATATCGTAGTAGAGGTGGATGCAAGCAGAGATTATTGCAAAGAGATTAACGCTGTCATTGCAACTGAGAAACTGGAGACCATTGGTTTTGAAGCTAAGAGAGTTACTTATAGCGAATATGCATCCTTAAAAGAGAAACTTACAATCAAAGGCCTGGTAGCGCTCGGTGGGGAGCTGGCAACATTAAGAAGAATTAAGACCAAAGAAGAAATTGATCGGATGCGCCAGGCAGAGCATATCGGAGACATTGCATTTGAAGAAGTATTGCATCATATTCGTCCGGGTGTAACTGAAATTGAAATTGCTGCAAAGTTAGAATATATTATGAAATTAAATGGTGCAGAGAAACTAAGCTTTGAAACGATTGTGGCTGCTGGTAAGAATTCTTCCAAACCACATGCAGAACCGGGAGAGTACCGGATTGAAAAGGGTGATTTTGTAACCATGGATTTCGGCTGTGTTTACAAAGGGTATTGTTCTGATATGACCAGAACGGTAGTCGTAGGTGCAGCAAATAAGAAGCAAAAGGAAATTTATTCTACGGTTTTAAAGGCGCAGCTTTCCGTGCTTGAAATGCTGAAACCGGGCTTGAAGGGAAAAGAATACGATAAGGTGGCCAGAGATATTATTTACGGTGCCGGCTATGAGGGATATTTCGGACATGGTCTTGGTCACAGTGTTGGTTTGGAAATTCACGAAGATCCGAGATTTTCGATGATAGAAGAGGATATCGTAGAAGCAGGAATGATTATGACTGTGGAACCGGGTATCTATATTCCTGATTTTGGTGGGGTCAGAATCGAGGATATGGTTGTTATTACAGAAGACGGATATGAGAATTTGGCTCATTCTACAAAAGAATTGATCGAACTGTAAAAAATATGTTGAAAAATTCAGAGTTTTAGGGTACACTATCAAAGGAAAATTATGTACACAGTTATAAGAGTGTTATTTAAGGAGGATTTATTAATGATTTCTGCAGGCGATTTTAGAAATGGTCTCACATTAGAAATTGAAGGAAACGTAGTTCAGATTATTGAATTCCAGCACGTTAAGCCTGGTAAGGGCGCAGCGTTCGTAAGAACAAAGATGAAGAACATTAAGAACGGCGGTGTTACTGAAAAGACATTCCGTCCTACTGAAAAGTTCCCGGCTGCTCACATTGAAAGATCTGATATGCAGTACTTATACAGCGATGGTGAAATGTTCCACTTCATGAACACAGAAACATATGACCAGATTGCTATGACGGAAGACCAGATTGGTGATTCCTTGAAGTTTGTTAAGGAAAATGAGATGGTTAAGATGCTTTCCCACAATAAGGAAGTATTTGCAATTGAACCACCTTTATTCGTAGAACTTGAGATTACAGAAACAGAGCCTGGTTTCAAGGGTGATACAGCAACAGGTGCTTCTAAGCCTGCTGTTGTTGAAACAGGTGCTACTGTATATGTACCATTATTCGTTGAACAGGGCGACAGAATCCAGATCGATACCAGAACAGGCGAATATATGAAGAGAGTATAACGTGTAATATTAGAAAGGGGAGTGCCGCTTGGCATTCCCCTTTTTTACGCCCACGCAGTTCCCCTAAAAAACGAAGCTGCCACACTCGCATGGCTTGCTGCCTTTTTCTTTTTTTTGTCAGCAGTCATAAACAAGAACGCACAGCCCGGAACTCGCGGTCGGGAGAAAATTAGATATATTTAGTATGTACAGAACACGAAAAAATGCGCAAGCACTTTTATGAAAAGGCGGCAGCGACCTCTGGAAAACATGTTTTCCGAGAGCCGCCACCGCCTTTTCTAAAACCGCGTCCTACGGACGCTTTTCGTGTTCTGTACATATTTTTATTCCCTTGTCTCTCCCGACCGCTCAGACAACCGGCGCTGTGCATTCTTATTCCTGCTGTCACAAAGAAGACAAAAGCAGAGCCGTGCGGTGTGGCACTTCATGTTTTTTGGGGAATCCGCGTGGGCGAAATAAAGAATGCCTATTGTATGCATTCCCCGCCAAACCACATCGTCATGTTGCAAAGCAATATGACGATGTCCAAAAGAAACTAATATTTTATTTTTTTTATTTACGTTCCCATGCTTAAAAGGTTGAAAGGCAGCCAATAGGGAGTCAGCTGCCTTTCGAGGGGGAGTTATGAAAAATCTAAAAAAGTAAATAAGTAGGGGAGAGTACCAAATGAAAAATAATCTCACTTGGTATGTTTTTATGATAAAATACAATTGTGTTCATTATGTGTTCAAATTATTAACAAAATGTAAAATATGATAAAACGTTCATAAAAAACGATGTCAAAAATAAAAATCATTGAAATAATTAAAAAATTTGTTTACAAATGTATTGTGATGTGGTATTATTTAAAGGCTGATGTGATTTCATATCAGATTTAGCCGTAACTCAGAGCACGGATTTACTCCTGGATTATTTCAGACCGGCTCTTGGTTTTGGGCGATACTATTAAAAAAACAGGAGGTAATTATCATGATTAGCAAGGAAAAGAAGCAGGAAATTATTGCAGCTTACGGAAGAACAGCTAACGATACAGGTTCGCCGGAAGTTCAGATTGCTCTTTTAACAGAGAGAATCAATGAGCTTACAGCTCACCTGAAGAACAACCAGAAGGATCATCACTCCAGACGTGGTCTCCTTAAGATGGTAGGTCAGAGACGTGGTTTACTTGCATACCTTAAGAAGACAGATCTTGAAGGATATCGTAAGTTAATCGAAAGATTAGGCTTAAGAAAGTAGTTAGCAGTACAATAATTTAAGAAATAAACCCACAAACACAAACAAACACGAAAGAGCAAACTCGCACGGTTTGCTCTTTTTTATTCTTTAATTGAACATTTTGAAAGAGTGTGCTAGAATAGATAGAAATGAATCACAAGAGAAAAGGATTATTAGGACGACAGACATGGAACATATCATACAAAATCAGACATTTGATGAAGAAAGAGCATTGTATCATTTGATAGATACGGAAGTAGCATATTGCACGTTTGCCGGTCCGGCAGACGGTGAGTCTGCATTGAAGGAGGCCAGAAATATCGTAGTGCGTGATTGTAACTTTTCGCTTCGATATCCGTTCTGGCATGTCAGGGGATTTGAAATTGACAGAGTTTCTATGGATGAACTGACCAGAGCGGCACTTTGGTATTCGTATGATGGCGTGATAAAAAATACAAATATGGGTGGAATCAAGGCGCTTCGTGAATGTGAGAAAATCCGGATTGAAGACAGTACAGCAAAGTCTCCGGAGTTTGGATGGAGAACCAGAGGCCTTTCTATCAGTCGTTCGGAAATGGAATCGGAGTATTTCTTATTTGAGTGTAAGGATGTTCAGATTGATCATTTAAAAATGAAAGGGAAATATTCCTTCCAGTATGTAGAAAATATGACGATTGAGGATTCTTATCTGGATACCAAGGATGCTTTCTGGCATGGTAAAAATATTACTGTGAAAAATTCGGTGTTAAAGGGTGAGTATCTGGCATGGTTTTCAGAAAACCTTACTTTGATTGACTGTAAGATTATCGGAACGCAGCCACTTTGTTATTGTAAGGGGCTGAAGCTGATTAATTGTACGATGGAAGATACGGACCTTTCCTTTGAATATTCGGATGTGGAGGCTGAAATCATCGGTCACATTGTGTCAGTGAAGAATCCGCGTTCCGGGAAAGTGATTGCCGACAGCATCGGAGAAGTCATTTGGGATGATCCGGTTATGGAAGTGAACGGAGAGGTAAAAATCAGATAACATACATAAACAATTCCCTTGCTACTTTAAAGTAACAAGGGAATTTAAGTTTACTTGTTATTTGTTGTGTGGCTTTTTAAAGGACTGTTCGCAGTATTCACAACGATACAGACCCTTTTCCGGATTGGTCAGTTTGAAACGGTGTGGCAGTTCCTGCTCAATCGAAGTAATGCAACGTGGGTTTTTGCACTTGATGATACCGTAAATATGTTCCGGAAGTGTTACATGTTTCTTTTCTACGCGAATGCCATCGCGGATATAGTTGATTGTCATATGTGGTTCTAATACCGCCAGCATATTAAAGTCAATATCAATAATCTGGTCAATCTTAATAATATCTTTTCTGCCCATTTTGCTGCTCTTGGCGTTTTTTATGATTGCTACGCTGCAGTCAAGCTTTTCTAAGTTCAGATAGTGGTAAATATCCATGGCACCGCCTGCCTGTATATGGTCCATAACGATTCCTTCGTTTAATCCGCCAATATTTAACATAAGTTTTACCTCCTTATTCTTCCGGCTGCTTGATGCCAAGCAACGTCATGATGAGAGCCATTCGTACATAAACACCGTATTGTGCCTGCTTGAAGTAAACAGCACGTGGATCGGCATCCACCTCAGTGGAGATTTCGTTAACACGTGGAAGAGGATGGAGCACTAACATATCGTCCTTTGCCAGTTTCATTTTTGTATTATCTAAAATAAAGGAGTCCTTTAAACGAATATAATCTTCTTCATTGAAGAAACGTTCTTTTTGTACTCGCGTCATGTAGAGAATATCCAGTTCCGGCATGACATCTTCGAGCACACGTACTTCTTTGTATTCGACATGGTTGGCATCCAGGGTTTCTTCTCTTAAATAGGTCGGAATACGCAGTTCCTCAGGTGAAATGAATACAAATTTAACATTTGGGAACTGTACCATAGCATTGATTAAGGAATGAACGGTACGACCAAATTTTAAATCACCGCAGCAACCGATGGTCAGGTTGTCCAAATGGCCTTTCAAAGATTTGATTGTCAGTAAGTCAGTCAGGGTCTGTGTTGGGTGGTTGTGACCACCGTCGCCGGCATTGATGACCGGAATGCTTGCATGCATGGAAGCAACGTACGGTGCACCTTCTTTTGGATGACGCATCGCACAGATATCAGCATAGCCGGAGACTACACGGATGGTATCAGCAACGCTTTCTCCCTTTGCAGCACTTGACGAATCGGCAGAAGAAAAACCAAGGACACTACCTCCCATATTGAGCATTGCAGCTTCAAAACTGAGACGGGTACGGGTACTTGGTTCATAAAATAGAGTCGCTAATTTTTTTCCGTGACAACATTCGGAATATTTTTTTGGGTTGTTTGAAATATCATCTGCTAAAGTAAGCAGCTGATCTAATTCTGTAAGGCTTAAATCCTGTGGACTGATTAAGTGTTTCATAAGATTATCCTCCGTTCTGCCAGTTTTCGTGTCCAGGCATTTTTTCTATTTTATAACATGGATGCAGATTAAGCAAGTGTTATTTTCAGCCATTCGCAAAATCTGCCGGCTACGCCGTCAGGCGTTGCGTTGCAACTTGTATTTTGCTCATGGAGTTAGGTGAGTAAAGGAAAAATCAGGTACGGAAAGCGTCCGTAGGACGCGATTTTAGAAAAGGCGATGGCGGATCTCGGAAAACTAGTTTTCCAGAGGCCGCTACCGCCTTTTCTTAAAGTGCTTCGCACTTTTTCCGTATCTGATTTTTCTTTGCGCAGTAACGCTTAGAAACCAAAGTATCTCTTCGTATTATAGTAGGAGATATCCTGTACCATTTTGCCTAAGAACTCGATGTCATTTGGATATTCACCGTTTTCTACCCAGGTGCCGATTAAATTACAAAGAATACGACGGAAGTACTCGTGTCTTGTGTAAGATAAGAAGCTTCTGGAGTCTGTTAACATACCAACAAAGTTAGACAATAAGCTTAAGCTTGCTAAAGAGGTCATCTGCTCGGTCATACCAGGCTTATGGTCGTTGAACCACCAAGCGGAACCCTGCTGGATTTTGCCGACACAGGAGGAATCCTGGAAACAGCCAAGTACTGTACCGATAGCAGCATTGTCGGTTGGATTTAAGGAGTAGATGATAGTCTTTGGTAACTGGTCAGTTGCATTTAAGGAATTCAAGAATGCAGCCAGTTCAGCGGAAGAGCTGTAACTGTTGATACAGTCAAAACCGGTATCAGGACCAAGCTGGTTAAAGCGGAATACGTTGTTGTCACGCTTTGTGCCGTAGTGTAACTGCATTACCCAGTTAAGTCTATGGTATTCCTTTCCTACAAAGCCCATGAAGGCAGTCTTAAACTGCAATTCTTCCATAGGAGTAGGAGTAGTACCGGAAAGGCGCTTTGCAAAAATTGCTTCGATTTCTTCTGCAGTAGCAGGCTTGTACATGACATATTCCAGCGCATGGTCAGAAACCGAACAACCCATGGATGCAAAGAATTCCATGCGGATTTTTAAGGCTTCACAAAGAGCAGCAAAGGATGTAATCTTAACACCGCTAACGGCTTCTAACTTTGCAAGATAATCAAGGTAATCCGGCTTTTCTAAATTCATAGCCTTGTCCGGACGCCATGCAGGAAGTACCTTCACTTCAAAGGATTCATCTTCAGCAATTTTTTTGTGCCATTCCAGAGAGTCGATAGGGTCGTCAGTCGTACAGATGGTTTCTACATTGGACTGACGGATTAAGTTGCGAACCGACATGGACGGCTCTGCAAGCTTCTTGTTACAAACCTCCCAAACCTCCGGAGCGGTAGCAGGAGAGAGTGGCTTCTTATAACCGAAATAACGCTGTAATTCCAGGTGGCTCCAGTGATACAGAGGATTTCCGATTGCCTTTTGCAAGGTAGCAGCCCATTTTTCGAACTTTTCGTAATCGGAAGCAGATCCTGTAATAAAGTGTTCATCCACTCCGTTGGTACGCATCTGACGCCACTTGTAGTGGTCACCGCCGAGCCATACCTGGGTG
Source organism: Lachnospiraceae bacterium (assembly GCA_015057585.1). Lineage (GTDB taxonomy): Bacteria > Bacillota > Clostridia > Lachnospirales > Lachnospiraceae > SIG299. The sequence goes on from SVEF01000001.1 coordinate 167,569, forward strand.
ATAGTGTCAAACTGACGGTCTTCTGCAATTTCCTGTGGATTAATATGACAATGATAGTCAATTACCGGAACCTGCTTTGCGTAGTTGTGGTACAAGATTTTTGCTGTTTCGTTTGACAATAAAAAATCGTCATCCATAAAAGCTTTCATAGTAATCCTCCTTGTTATTTTAAAAATTCGTTGTCTCACGAATAATAATATCGTTTGAAATGGTTGTTTTATTCGGAACATCATTCCCTTCCAGAACACGCATCAGAGTGGAAATAGTGGTTATACTGAGCGTTTCTACATGGTTGTCAATGGAAGTAATTTCCGGGTCAGTACAGCTGGATAAAATAGAGTTATTATATCCAACGATAGAAAGTTCGTCCGGAACGGATAAGTTTTTCTGTTTTGCAAACTTCATGGCAGCAACTGCAAGTTGGTCTTCGGAAGCAACCACAGCATCAAAGCGGAGTCCTTTGTCATAGACTTCGATAAGCATGTCGCGGGTTGAGGCAATGTCATTCGGACAGGAAAGCATCATTTCCTCACGAAGAGGAAGATTATTTGTCTGAATGCCGCTCTTATAGCCTGATAATTTCTGCAAACCACTGTAGGAGCGTGAAGTATATAAATAGAGAATATCCTTACGTCCCTGTTCGGCAAGCTGATTAGTTACATCGTAGACCGCCTGATAATCATCACACAGGGTGCAGAAAATATTTGGATGGCTGATATATCCGTTAATTATCATAACAGGTATCGTTTCCGCCGCTTCCAAAAGATATGCATTATCTTTTTTTGTGGCCTCGATGAAACTGGAACCGACTAAAATGACGGCATCTACACGTTTGCTTAACAGAAGCTGAAGATACTTTTGTTTATTGACCAGATCATAGCCGGTGCAACACAGGAAAGAGTCATAGCCGTTTTTTCTTAAGTTTTGTTCCAAATAATAAACAGCATTTGCAAGAAAAGGGTCAGAAGAGTCTGCACACATGATACCAATGGTATGCATGGTATTCAGACCTAAGCCTCTGGCAAATACATTTGGGGTATAACCGATTTCCCGCATGACGCTCAATACTTTTTGGCGCGTGGTTTCACTGACGTTCGGATTTCCGTTTAAAACACGGGAAACCGTGGCAATGGAGACGCCTGCTTTTTGTGATACATCGTAGATATTCATAGTCTGTTTTCTCCGTTTGTTAGATGAGATGCGATGAAAGAAGTTTCATAAAAGTGAACAAAACATACTTTCGTGCGTAATAATCAATAATGTTTCATAAATCTGATTATACAATGAAATCTTTTGATTTACAAGAACTTTTCGAGAGAAAAATCCATTGACAACAAGAACGTAAAAATGTAAAATAAAATATGTAAATGCTTACAAGTTTAAGGGCATTGGGCTATAAGAAAAGAATCAATCAAAGGAGAAGAAAAAAGATGGAAATGTTAAACAAATCGATTTCGGGAGCTGTAGAGCGCCCGGTGAAAATCCTTCAGTTTGGTGAGGGGAATTTCCTTAGAGGTTTTGTAGACTACATGGTTGATGTAGCCAATGAAAAAGGTGTATTTGATGGTAGCGTTGCGATTGTAAAGCCGATTGCTTACGGTAGTTTAGATATGTTTCATGAGCAGGAAAACCAGTATACGGTTATGCTTCGTGGAATTGAAGATGGAAAAGAAAAAGTGGAAACCCGTGTGATTACCAGTGTTGCAGATTCTGTAGATTGCATTGGAGAGTATGAAAGGTATGCAGAATATGCAAAGTGTGAGACGCTTCGCTTTGTTGTGTCTAATACAACAGAAGCCGGTATCGTATATGATGAGACCGATGATTTTAATGCACTTCCGCCAAAGACGTACCCTGGCAAATTAACAAAGTTCATGTATGAAAGATATCAGCATTTTAACGGAGCTTCCGACAAGGGGCTGATTCTGATTCCGTGTGAATTGATTGAGAATAACGGCGGTAATTTAAAAAACTGCGTTCTTCAGTTCGCAAAGTTATGGAATCTGGGCGAAGAATTTATTTCCTGGATAGAGACGGACTGCGTTTTCTGCAGCACTTTGGTTGACCGTATTGTTACCGGATATCCGAGAGAAGAAGCAGAAAGCATCTGGGAAAAACTCGGTTATAAGGACAATCTTTTGGACACGGCCGAAGTATTTGCACTTTGGGTAATTGAAAGTGATAAGGATATTACAGAAGAACTTCCGCTGGATAAGGCGGGACTTCCGGTAATCTTTACAGACAATCAGAAACCGTATAGGGAAAGAAAGGTACGTATCTTAAACGGAGCCCACACTTCTTTTGTTCTGGCATCCTATCTGGCAGGAAACGATTTTGTAAAGGAATCCATGGAAGATGCAGATGTGCGTAAGTTTATGATGACAACCGTATTCGACGAAATCATTCCGACCCTGACACTTCCAAAGGAGGAACTGGTGGCGTTTGCCAATGCCGTGATTGAACGTTTTGAAAATCCTTATATTAAGCATGCATTACTTTCCATTTCCTTGAATTCGACCTCCAAGTGGAAATCACGTTGTATGCCATCTTTAATCGGATACATCGAAAAGACAGGAGAGATTCCGTCTCATCTTGCATTTTCTCTTGCAGCATTGATGAGCTTTTATACCGGTTCGGAAATTAAGGACAGTGCGTTAATCGGTCACAGAAACAGCGAAGAATATAAGATTTTAGACGATGCGGCAGCACTGGAATTTTTTGCGGCTCATTCTGCAGAAGACAGTTTAAGTTTTACAAAGGCATATCTTAGCAATAACGGTTTCTTTGGAAGAGATTTAACTGAATTTGCCGGACTAGTGGAAAAGGTAGCAGGTTATGTGGATGACATCCGCACTCTCGGTATGCGCGAAGCAATTAAGAAGGTGAATGCATAATGCAGGATTATATTATTATCAATGAAAAAGACAATGTAGCGGTAGCGTTAACCGATTTGCCGGCAGGAATGATTATCCATACAAAAGATCATGATGTTCTTGTGAAAGAAGATATTGCAAGAGGTCACAAGGTAACACTTTGTGATCTTGCTGAGGGTGAAAATGTTATTAAATATGGCAATCCGATCGGACATACGACAACGTTTGTGCCGGCAGGTTCCCATGTACATATTCAGAACATTAAGACGAATCTTGGTGAACTTTTAGAATACGAATATCATCCGGTGGCAAAGGAAGAATTAAGACAGACCCATAAAAGAACTTTCATGGGTTACCGCAGGCCAAACGGCAAGGTGGGAGTTCGCAATGAAATCTGGGTGATTCCGACAGTTGGCTGTGTAAATAACGTTGCCACAGCGATTGCAGCGGCCGCAAAGAGTAAATGTCATGGCTCTGTTGAGGATGTTGTGGCATTTCCGCATCCGTACGGTTGCTCGCAGATGGGGGATGATCAGGAAAATTCCAGAATTATCTTGGCGGATTTTATCAATCATCCGAATGCCGGCGGCGTACTTGTGCTCGGTCTTGGTTGTGAAAACAGCAGTATTTCAGTATTAAAAGAATATCTTGGTGAAATTGATGAAAACCGCGTGAAGTTTTTGCAGTGCCAGGACGTCGAAGATGAAATGGAGGCAGCCGATGCACTGCTGGAAGAATTGGTTTCTTATGCGGCTTCGTTTGAGCGGGAAGAAATCGACGCAAGTGAACTGATTATTGGCATGAAATGCGGTGGTTCGGACGGCCTTTCAGGCATTACGGCAAATCCGACGGTTGGAGAGTTTTCGGATCTTTTGATTTCACAGGGAGGTACCACCATTCTGACAGAGGTTCCGGAAATGTTCGGTGCGGAGACTCTTTTAATGGATCGTTGTGCTACACCGGAACTGTTTAAAAAAACGGTTGCCATGATTAATGATTTTAAAGAATATTTTATGCGTCATAACCAGACAATATATGAGAATCCATCCCCGGGCAATAAAAAGGGCGGTATCTCGACATTGGAAGATAAGTCTCTTGGATGTACGCAGAAGTCAGGTAAAGCATCGGTGATGGATGTACTTCCATACGGTAAGAAAGTAACGACAAAGGGACTGAATTTACTCAGTGCACCGGGAAATGATTTGGTAGCAGCGACTGCCCTGGCGGCTTCCGGCGCACATATTGTACTCTTTACAACAGGACGAGGAACACCATTTGCCTCTCCGGTACCTACCGTTAAGATTTCCACAAATTCAGCTCTTTCAAATAAGAAGAATAACTGGATTGATTTTAACTGCGGCGTATTGGTAGAAGATGAGACAATGGATGTACTTGCTGAAAAGTTATTTGACTATGTCATCGAAGTTGCTTCGGGTAAAAAAGTAAAAGCAGAAGAAGCAGGTTTCCATGACATGGCAATTTTTAAGCAGGGTGTAACGTTATAAATCGGACGGAAGTTACCAGGAAATCGTAGATTTTGTGCTGGTAATTTTGGACAAGATGTAGTACTATAAAAGTAGCGGTTTTATTTAAATTTTTATCTAAAGGAGATTAAAAAGATGGCAAAAGTAGTAACAATGGGCGAAATTATGTTGAGATTATCTACTCCTGGTAACGAAAAATTCATCCAGGCAGATGAGTTTGATGTATGCTACGGCGGCGGTGAAGCAAACGTAGCAGTTTCCTTGGCAAACTACGGACACGATGCAGAATTCGTAACTAAGGTTCCGAAGAACCCGATCGGTGAGTGTGCAGTGGCTGCTTTAAGAAAGATGAACGTAGCTACAAACAACATCGCATACGGCGGCGAAAGACTTGGTATCTATTTCCTTGAGACAGGTGCTTCCATGAGAGCATCCAATGTAGTATACGACAGAGCACATTCCTCTATTTCTACTGCAACAGCAGAAGATTTCGATTTTGATAAGATTTTTGAAGGCGCTGACTGGTTTCACTTCACAGGTATCACTCCTGCAGTATCCGATGCAGCAGCAGAACTGACAGAAGTAGCGTTAAAGGCAGCAAAGAAGGCCGGTGTGAAGGTTTCTGTTGACTTAAACTTCCGTAAGAAGTTATGGTCTTCCGAAAAGGCTCAGAAGGTTATGACAAACCTGATGCAGTACGTTGACGTTTGCATCGGTAATGAAGAGGATGCAGAGAAGGTTCTCGGCTTCAAGCCTGGTAACACAGACGTGACCAGCGGTGACTTAGAACTTGCAGGCTACAAGGATATCTTTGAGCAGATGGTAGAAAAGTTCAATTTTGAATATGTGATCAGCTCCTTAAGAGTAAGCCACAGTGCTTCCGATAACGGCTGGTCCGCATGTATTTACTCCAGAGATACAAAGGAATTCTATCATTCCAGAGAATACAGAATCAGTCCTATCGTTGACCGTGTAGGTGGCGGTGATTCCTTCGCAGGCGGCACAATCTGTGGTTTCCTTGACGGAAAGAACTTCAAGGATGCTCTTGAATTTGGTGTAGCAGCTTCCGCATTAAAGCACACCATTCCTGGTGACTTTAACCTGGTTTCCAGAAGTGATGTAGAAGGCTTAGTTGGCGGTGACGGCTCCGGCAGAGTACAGAGATAAGGTTTGGTATAGCATTTTAAGAGCCGTGGTTGAAAGGCCACGGCTCTAACTTCATAAATAAAAAAAGAAAGAGGTAATACATATGGAACTTAGAACAGCAGCATCCCCAAGAGATGTAAAACACTACACAACAGACAGACTTCGTGAGGAGTTTTTAATTGATGATTTATTTCATGCAGATGAGATTAAGTTGGTTTACAGTCACATCGACAGAATCATTACCGGTTCTGCAGTACCGGTAGCAGGTAAGCTTGTGCTTACAGCCGGAGATGAGCTGAGAGCAGACTATTTCCTTGAAAGACGTGAGATGGGCGTTATCAATATCGGTGGTGCCGGCGTGATTACCATCGATGGCAGAGATTATACCGTAAATTACAAAGAAGGTATGTACATCGGTATGGGTTCTAAGGATATTTCCTTTGCAAGCGTAGATGCGAAGAATCCTGCAAAGTTTTACTTAAACAGTGCTCCTGCACACAAGACATATCCGACTGTTTTGATTAAGCCGGAAGGCACACCGGAAGATGGTGTTGTTATTGTAAAGGACAGTAATAAGGTAGAACTTGGTAATCTTGCAGATTCCAATCACCGAACGATTTGTAAGTATATCTTACCTGGTCAGGTAGAGAGCTGTCAGCTTGTGATGGGTATGACAAAACTTGAGGAAGGCAGCGTTTGGAATACAATGCCATGTCACACACATGACAGAAGAATGGAAGTTTATTTATACTTTGATATGAAGGAGGATTCCCTTGTGTTCCATTACATGGGTGAGCCGACAGAGACACGTCACATTGTAATGAAGAATGAGCAGGCTGTCATTTCTCCAAGCTGGTCTATCCATTCCGGATGCGGCACCAGAGCATATACCTTTATCTGGGGTATGGTTGGTGAAAATCAGGCATTTGATGATATGGACGGTGTTGCCATGGGTGACCTTCGTTAAGAGCAAAAAGTGAATAAAAATATGAAAGGGATTCCTGCGTAGTGTATCGAAGGGAATAATTCGGAACTATATTCCTTGCTGCTCCGCGTCAAAGTCGCAGCGCCGGAATATAGTTCAAAAAGTTATTCCTATGAAAGTTACGAGGAATCCCTGCTTTATTTTTTGAAAAATATTTTTTCGTAGCTTTAGGAGAATATTGGAGGAAAGCCGGAGATGATAGATAAATTACTTCAGGAATACGGCATAAAAGACAAAGACGAAAATGGATTATATGTTTCGGATACTATGCCACAGGAAAAATTGTTGTCAGAGATTTTGCCGAAATTTGCAAAGATAAAAACGGAGACGGACAGAAACTATAATGAGTTGGTTTTGCAGTGTCGTCAGGCAGTGATTTCTTATCCGGACAGTGAACTGATTTTTGTAATGCTTGCCGAAGTGTTAGAGCAGATGTCAGAGCAGATTTTTGAACATTATCAGACGGTGAGAACGCTTCTTTGGAAACAGTACCCGGCGGTCGCAGATAAAAAATCGGATATGGTTTATTATGCGCTTGCCAAAGGATGTTTTTACAAGGCATTTTTGGCAGAAAAGTATGAGGATGCATTTGTAACTGTACTTACAGGGAAAGAGAAGTATCCAAAGGCGTATCAGGAAGTACTTCGGCTGAGCGGACAGTTTGGTAGTATAATACAGGGAGAGAAGGGGAGAATCATATGGACAAAGTAAAATTTGATGTCATTTTAAAAACTGCCAGAAGCCTTGTATTGGAAATTAAGGACAGGGGCTGCTATACGTCTGACGAATATGATGTATATATCAATGGTGCGAGGGCACTGAGAAATAATAAGAGTGTAGTGTCAATATTCGATTTAAAGCCGGCAACAGCTTATGAAGTTCAGATAAAGTTTGCCGAAGCGGAATCGGAAGTTGTTACGGTTTGCACAGAGGATGAATTTGTTACCTTAAATGTACGTGAATTTGGTGCAAAGGGTGATAATGTAACGGATGATACCCTGTTTATCCAGTGTGCCATCAATGCCTGCCCGAAGGGCGGCCGCGTGTGGATTCCGGCAGGTGATTACAGGATTACGACATTGTTTTTAAAGAGCGACCTGATTTTGGATTTAGACAGAGGGGCGACGCTGTATGCATCAACAGATCGTGCAAAATTCCCGATTTTGCCTGGTTTTATTACAAGTTATGATGAAATGGAACAATACAATCTCGGCACATGGGAAGGAAATCCGTTAGACTGTTTTGCGGGGATCATTACAGGAATCAATGTGTCAAATGTCCTGATTACCGGACAAGGTACAATTGACGGATGTGCATCACACGAGAACTGGTGGGACAGCGTCAGAACGCGTAAGATTGCATGGCGTCCGCGACTTGTATTTTTAAATCATTGTGAAAATGTGACGTTGCATGGAGTAAAATTCCAAAACAGCCCATCATGGAATTTACATCCGTACTTTTCAAATCATTTAAGATTTATTGATTTAATTGTACTGAATCCTGCGAATTCGCCGAATACAGACGGTTTGGATCCGGAATCCTGTAACGACGTAGAGGTGGTCGGCGTGTATTTTTCGCTTGGTGATGATTGTATTGCCATTAAATCCGGAAAGATTTATATGGGGGCAAAACATAGGACGCCATCGCAGAATCTGATGATCCGCCAGTGCTGTATGCGTGACGGTCATGGTTCGATTACCATTGGTAGTGAGATGGCGGGCGGGGTGCGAAATGTAACAGTCAGAGATTGTAAATTCCTGCATACCGACAGAGGTCTACGCATCAAAACAAGACGTGGAAGAGGAAGAGATGCCGTAATTGATGGTATTTTGTTCGAAAATATCGAAATGGACCATGTGATGACGCCGATTGTAATGAATGAGTTTTATTTCTGCGATCCGGATGGACATAGCGAATATGTGCAGTCAAAAGAGTTTTATCCGGTCGATGAAAGAACGCCTTACATTGGCACATTGGAATTCAAAAACATTAAGGCAGCCAACTGCCACGCGGCAGCCGCTTATATGTACGGACTTCCGGAAGAGAAGATTAAGAATGTTCTGTTTGAAAATGTGGACATTTCTTATGCTGATGAGGCGATTGAAGGTGTTCCTGCCATGATGGATGGTGTGGGAAAAACGAGAAAACTCGGTTTTTTTGCAAAGAATATAGAGAAGCTTGCTCTTAAGAACGTGACCATTACCGGACAGGAAGGCGAGGAACTTATACTGGAGGGGATAGATAAGTTCCTAAGAGAATAAAAATAAGGGATATTCCAATTAGATTTTGCAGTTGGGATATCCCTTAGTTATTTCTTTTGCTGTATGGAGTAATGTCGTTGGTTAGTCCACCCAGATAGTCAAGTGAAACATCATAAAATTTAGCTAATGTAATGGCTAACTCAAATGGCAATTCTCTTTTTCCTGTTTCATAGTTATGATAAGTTGTTCGTTGCATATGCAGAATATCAGAAAGTGCCCGTATGGACAAATCTTTATCTTCACGCAAATCACGTAATCGTGGATAATATCCCATAAACTTCACCTATAAATATAATTTTGTTAATTGACAGTATACCTCATTAGCAGTATAATTATTAAAAATGTCCGTCAAATGACGGACAAAGTAATTGAATAAATTTCATCGATAGTGAAATACAAGAAAGAACAAGAAGAGGAATACTCTTACTTTTTTTCACTACAAGGGGGAGGTTGATATAATATAAGTAGTAATGAAGAAAATTGAAATTAATTTGAAAGTATGAGTAGAAATACGGAAGGAGAAAATGATTATGAATTATGGTCTGACATTGTCGTCACCAAATGGGTTAGAAGATTTATCGGCAAAATATAGTATCCTCTATTGGATTTTTGGAGGTGGTGGAGCTGTAATTGGTTTAATTTCCGTTGGTTCGTTCGAGGCTTATTGATATTTGGGGTTTTGGGATTTGTAATTGCTTATACAATGCAAAGAATAGGTGAATAAACAAAGGAGGAAGCAAAAATGTTGATTTTAATTGTTATTAATTTTCTGATTGTTGCAGCATTGGGAAAATCTTTGGTTGCGGGTTTTATGAAACTTATGGGTGTAAACTTTTACGGGGTTGATGTGAAAAAGCGGTTTTTGATATATCTGGTAATATCAGTGGTTTTAGCCTTGTTTGGTATATAGTAGATGTATTTACGATGTATTATATCAGAGAGAATTAGGGTCTATTATTAAGAATTACAGAAAATAAAGGGATCATCCTATATAACATATTGTTACAGTGGGGTGGTCCCTTTTATAAGTAAGTATCTCTGAATGACAATATATTCTACAGTGATAGACAGGGCGTCTTATTGTTTCACAACAACCCTTGTAAAATCCACAAAACTCTCATGAATATGGGGTTCTAATGCTGTAGAAAACATGCCAATCCTAACACCGACCCAAGTGTGATTCTTTGGTGCGAAATGGAGTGGAATTTTTGTGAATGCTGTTTCGTTTTCTAATTTATAATACATCTGACATGTTTTATTTGTATTGAAGACGATTCGTAAGGTGGCATTGAAAAATGAGCTATCTACATGTGTAGAAAATAAAATCTTTTCAGCCTTTTGGTCATTTGTATTGATAAATTCTGTCTTTCCCCTTTCCTTTATAGTTTCAGATTCGAAATAAACAAGTTTTAGATTACACTTTTCATTACGGAAAGCAAGAGCGGAGTATTCGCTGCCAATAATAACAATACCTGCAAGGGTGTTTTCCTTCATGCCGGAAATGTCTATGCTGAAATCTGCGGTAAATGCCGGACAGATAATTTTTTGTGTTAATACATTCGCACAGTTCCAAAGAAGCGGTGTGTTTTTACCTGTAGGATTCATACTATAAAGTCTGAGTGCGCCTTTGCGGGCTGTTAGAGAATAAAACTCATCTTTTGCATTTGCAAGCCATTGCCATTGCAGACCGAGGTGCTCCGAAGAAAAATCATCGGACGCAGAAAGATAGGTTGGTGTAACCTTCAGACAGCCGGACGGCTTTTTGTATCGGAGTTGCGGTTCACCGCATCCACTGTTTGAAACATCTTTTCCGATCACCGGCCAGCCATTTTCCCAGACAACTGGCTGGAGATGAGAAATTCTTCCGTAAACGCCGGCGTCCTGAAAATGAAGAAACCATTCTTCACCGGATGTAGTGTCTACAAGTCCGCCCTGATGTGGGCCATTGATGGAAGAGGAGCCCTGGTGCATTACCGTTTTTGCTTCGTATGGACCATAGATGTTTTTCGAGCGCAGGGCAACCTGCCAGCCGTTTTTTACACCGCCTGCCGGGGCAAAAATATAGAAATAACCATTTCTATGGTATATCTTCGGTCCTTCTATGGTTGGATTTTCGACAGAGCCATCATAAATAAAGGTATCATCGCCAAGACATCGCATGCCGTCTTCGCTCATAGGGAAGATGCCGAGAATACTTTTAAAACCGATGCGGCTTTTGGCATAGGCATGCACGACATAAGCAGTGCCGTCCTCGCACCAGACCGGACATGGGTCGATATAGCCTTTGCCCGGAAGCAGAAGATGAGGTTCTGACCATTCGCCGAGCGGATCCTTTGATTTTAAAACGAAAATTCCTTCATCCGGCATACCGACAAAAATATAGAACTCTCCGTTGCGGTAACGGATGCTCGGTGCCCAGATGCCTTTTGCATGGGCAGGAGAATCGTATGTATCATATGGAAGAGCATTTTTTATGGCATAGTTTTTTAACTCCCAGTTTACAAGGTCCTTTGAGGTAAGAATCGGAAGCCCCGGAATATAATTGAAGCTGGATGCTGTCATGTAGAAGGTACCGCCGACACGGATGACATCCGGATCGGAATAGTCAGCGTATAAAATAGGATTTTGAAAGGTGCCGTCTCCTAAGTCAGAGCACCATAAACGTAAATCATTCATAATAAGCTCCTTGGATAGCAGACTTAATCAATTAAATCCGCAGGATTGTCGGCAAATTCATCCAAAAGCAGGTCGGCATAGATCCCACCGAGTTTTTTTAATTCTCCGGCAATGACTCCGGCAAATTTTATGGCACCTTCGTAACGAAGATGGGTGTTATCGTCTTTTCCGTCCGGATAATTCCAGTAAAGACCGGCAGGGAAATTCATAAACCATTGTTTGCTGTTTTCATCTCCGGTTTCTATAAGAAGCTGTCTGCTGAGTTCGCATAAATCGATAACAGGAACGTTTAGTCTGGTGCCGAGTTCTTTCATGGCTGCAGGATATTCGCCGTGTGTTCCTTCTGTTAAAATACCGTTTTCATCAAACTTTCTACGGTAGAGAGGCGTAATAAGTACCGGATAAGCCTTACGGTTTCTGGCTACATTGATGTATTTCTCAAGATTAACCTGATAGTCCCCATATGGAGCACAGTAGCGGTCAGGATCCTCTTTTTTTTCATCGTTGTGGCCAAACTGGATAAAAAGGAAATCGCCTTCCCGCAGATCATTATAAATGGAGGCAAGACGTCCCTGATCAATGAAACTTTTGGTACTTCGACCGTTTACTGCATGGTTCTGGACGATGTGTTCTCTTTTTAAGTAAAGCGGAAGTGCCTGACCGATGCCGGTCTGCGGATAGGATAAATAAGTATTTTGCGCCACAGTTGAATCTGCAGCATAATAGATTCTTGCCATAATTCAGCCTCCTGTATTTTAGAAAACCTTTACATAATGTAAGAGTTTACAAAATGAAAAAAACAGTCGTTATTTTTAGTAAAATATTCAAGATTTTTTGGAAAAATATTTGAGAAAATTATACCAAATGACAGGTTGGAATGCAATATTTTGTTCGAAAAAGAGGAAAATGAAAGCGGTTACATAAAAAAATAAAGTTTGCAAAACCGCATAAATAAAGGTTTTTTTTAAAAAGTTTATAAAAAATGTCAAAAAAATATAAATTCAATCTTGTTCAAAACATACAAAATGTGGTATGCTATAAACATGTAATTTGTACAAAAATATAGAAACGTAATAAAGAATGATGGAGGTTATTTTTATGAGAAAAACAGTGCAAAGAATTTTAGCTGTCACTCTTGCTGTTACAATGCTTACCGGTTTTGGTGCATGCGGCGGCGGAAAAGAGGAGTCTCCGGAACTGACAAAGTTAACCATTATGGTGGATAATACCGTGCAGTTTGCGGATAAGTTACATGCTGGAAGCGAGTTTGAGGCAGAACTTGAAAAACTGATGGGAATTGATATTGAATTTATTAAGCCGGACCATTCCGGTTATTATGACACAGTAAGCCAGACTTTTGCAGGTTCTCCTGATAACTGGCCGGATATTGTTTTACTTGGTTCTACATATTATGCTTCTTATGCGGCGAGCGGTGTTCTTACGGATCTTACTGAAATTTGGGAGAACTCTGAAGTAAAGGCTTCCGGTGTGATTACCAACGAAAAAGCCGTGACAGATTGCCTGGTAGACGGAAAATTATATGGTCTTGCACCTGCCAGAGGCAATGGCTGCGTAACGTATGTAAAGCAGTCCTGGTTAGATAAGGCCGGAATTACAAAGGTGCCGACAAATTATGCGGAATATACGGCGATGCTGGATGCATTTGCGGAAATCAGCCCGGATGGTTATGCACTCACTTCGGCCGGTTTGATTAACGAAGAAGCTCCTTATGTCAATTATCTCCCGGAATTTTTCCAGGATGCTTATCCTGATTTTTACCGGAATGAAGACGGTGTCTGGGTAGACGGTTTTACCCAGGATTCCATGAAGGCAGCGATGGAACGTCTGATTGAGGCATACAGTAAAGGATGGATTGACAAAGAATTTGTTACAAACAACACTGCGAATGCACGTAATAAATTTTATGCGGATAAATGTGGCGTGTTTACTTATTGGGCAGGTACATGGGCAACAAATCTGGAAGAAAGACTTGCTAATTCGGGATTAGATTCAGAACTTGTTGCGTTGGAACCAATTGAAGAAGTTGGTCAGTATATCGAACGTTTCCCAACTGTATGGGCTATCACTTCGGCATGTAAGAATCCGGAGATGGCATTTGATTTATTCTTCGGTACCATGTTCGATGGCGGTGAAGGACAGGTTGTCTGGACCTTTGGTGTTGAAGATGTGCATTGGAGTAAGCAGGCAGAAAAGGTTATCTTAAGTACAAAACCGGTTACTATTTTAGATTTTCCGGAAGGGGAGTTCCATTTTAAGGCAGATCTTGAGACCGGTGATGCACAGTACATGAAGAGTCATATTGACCCGATTCTTTCTTACGCTACATTTAAGGAAGGCGCCGATGTGTCCGGTGGTGCTGTGGATGAGAGAGCAGCGGAAGTGGCACAGATGTTTTTTAACAATTGTAAGGACGCTCCGACCATTGCTGCAAACAGCACAATTGCGGTATATCAGTCCGAGATCATGAGACTGAGAATTGAACTTGTGAGCCAGGTAGCTGCAGGAACCATTTCCATCGAAGATGCATATGCAAGGTATGAAAAAGAACAGGGCGCAAATGTAAAGACCGTGCTGGATTCTTTAAATGGTAAATAATCCGTAACAAAGGGAGAGTTCTCATGGAGAAGAAAACGAAAAAAAAGAACATGGTAAGTACAAAACCACTATCGGTACGGCTCTATACCTATCGCTGGTTTTATCTGATGTTTATTCCGGTACTCGCATTTATGCTGGTGTTCCACATTTTGCCGCTCACCGGACTCAGATACATGTTCTATCACTATACCAATGCATTTAATATTAAGTGGATTGGGCTTGAAAATTTCCGGACGTTATTTTCAAAACCGGCATTCTGGTCGGCGTTTGTAAATACGCTGGAACTCAGCATTATTAAACTTTTGTTAAATACGTTTATGGCAGTCATCATTTCGCTGCTGTTAAATGAAATGATTAATCTGGTGTTTAAAAAGGTAACGCAGACGATTATCTACCTTCCGCACTTTATGTCGTGGGTAGTAACCGCTTCGGTATTTACGTTGATTTTATCCACGTATTCGTCGGGGCTCGTTAATACCTTGTTAAAAGATATGGGTATTATTGAGATTGGTGAAGAAATTGAGTTTTTGGCCTCTTCGGAGTGGTGGCGGTTTACATATTACCTGATTAATATCTGGAAGGATACCGGTTGGGGAACCATTATTTTCCTTGCTACCCTGTCAGGCATCAGTCCGGAACTTTATGAAGCTGCACAAATTGACGGTGCAAACAGATGGGCACGGATGCGCTATATCACTTTGCCGAGTTTGGCGAATACCATTATTACGGTGCTTATTTTAAATCTTGCAAAGATTATGAATCTGTTCGAATCGGTATTTGTATTAAAGAATGATATTGTTACAGAAGTGGCGCAGGTATTGCAGACATATACTTATGATATCGGTTTTGCTGTAGTGCCGGACTTCGGGCTTTCTACGGCGGTAGGTTTCTTCCGGTCCTGCGTTGGATGTGTCCTTGTGCTTATTTGTAATTATATCAGTAAAAAAATCCGCGGACGCGGAATCGTATAGGAGGTTGCAGTATGGAAAAGAAGACAGCATTTTCACGTACCGCCATTGCCTGCATGATTCTGTGTGTACTGATGCTGGTGGCGTTTTTTCTGCCGCTCAGTACCGGAAATGAGATATTTTCTCTTGATGGTAATGCCGCGTATAATATTTTAGATGTGATTGGTTTTATTTTTGATTCTTCGGTTATCACGACAAGTACGTTACTTGCATTTAAGATTCCGTTTTTAATGTCTTGTATCGGTCTTGTGATTTCGATGGCGGCAGTGGTGGTCCTTTTGGTTCTTACCATTCGCCGTGCGCATGTAAGCGTCAGAAGAGTACTTGCTGTGTGCATTTTGTTTGCTACACTCTTCATGGGATTTTTGTTTAATTCCTGTCTGACGAGTGTGGCAAAGGAGATTACGGTTCAGGATGAAAAGACCGGAGCGGTTGCTGTTGTAAAAGAAGCAAATAATTTTTACAATATTTATCCGGAATTTAAAATCAAAATGGAAGTAGCAAACGGTTCTGCAAATAAGTGGAAACAGCCTTTGATGAAGTTTAAGGAGATTCTTCCGGAAGTGTTTGCTGCAGAGGAAATTCCGGCGATAGAAGCAAAATTGGATGAACTGCATGCTTATGCGGACAAATACGGTTACGGAAAGATAGATTCTGCCAAGGAGTATAAGAAGGCGAATGCAAAAATATTAAAGGAACTTCAGGTGTTCTTTGAAACAGAAGAGCAGGAAGCGATGTTTGAGATTTATTTCGGAAGTATGACAAAGTCAGTGTCGGCAATCTCATCTACCTTTGGTATAGGCTATTTGCTTACCGTTGTATTTGCAATTTTAATCTGCGGTTTTTGTTATTCGGAGAGAAGTGCATTGGGGTACAAAAATAACGGTATTCCGGCAAACTGCATGTTTGTTGGTATCGGGTTACTTTTTGTGGTGCTTGCACTCATCTATCCGATGTTTAGGGTAAATACATTAACTACGGGGCTTACCGGGACTTCGCTTTTGGTGGCAGTCTTTGCTCTTCCTAAGGTGCTTTCTCTTGGCAGTTTAGATGGTATTCTGGGCATTAACGGAAGTCTGATTGACCAGACATTTGTTACCCTGGGTATGGTATGTTTGCTCCTTGCGCTTTGCAGTATGATGGTTTTTGTAGTCATGGCGGCAAGAAAGAAGTGCTTTAAACTGCGTCGTGTTTTTGCGATTGCAGGTGCAGTGCTTTTTGTTTTGGGAGGCGCATTTGCCGGTGCCGGTTTTGGTGAAAGCGGTATCAGTATGGATATTATGTATTTCCTGCTGGTCGGTATTGCCATCGGGGCGGCGCTTGTTCCGTTTACAGTATATCTTGATAAGGAACGTTATAAGGTATTTTCCATTATTAACATCATTATCTTTTTGCTGATTTGTGCGTTTATCATCGTTCCGCTTTGGAAGGTATTGGTAGATTCGCTGGATGCGCAGGCCGGATATGGCCTCAGAATGTGGCCGAAGGAGTTTTCGTTGGAAGGGTATCGTATTATTTTGAGTACGGAAACTATGAGAAAGCCATTCCTCATTTCTGTTTTGACAACGGTTTGCGGAACATTCCTTGGTTTGCTGCTTTCTACCCTTGGTGCATATGTACTGATTCAGTTTGATATGCCGGGCAGAAATTTCCTTGCAGGACTTTTACTGTTTACGATGATTTTCCAGGCAGGTATGATTCCGGTTTATCTGGTAATGACAGAATTACATCTGATTAACACGCTTTGGATTGTCATTTTGATGCCGGCAATCAATGTATACAATCTGGTGCTGATGAGAAATTTCTTTGAAGGTATTCCGAAGAGTCTCTTTGAATCGGCAGCGATTGATGGCTGTACACCGATGGGCACCTTTATTAAAATTGTGTTACCGTTATCCAAGGCAGCGCTTGCGTCCATTGGACTGATGTTTGCGGTAGCCTATTGGAATGACTATACAAACTATAAGTTATATATTACCAATACCGGTATTCATAATTTCCAGATGAAGTTAAGAGCGTTGTTTTTCAGTTCTGACCTTCCGGAAGCAGGAAACGGCGCTAATACAGAAACCTTAAAGAATGCGTCGATTATGGTGGCGATTTTACCGTTTATGTTGGCATATCCGTTCTTACAGAAGTATTTTGTAAAGGGTGTCAACGTTGGCGCGGTAAAGGAATAAACCGGATTGAGGTATAGAATAAGATATGATATAATTTACAGGAAAGCTTGTTTGTCAGGCTTTCCTGTTTTTCAATGTTGGGAACGGTATGTAAAAAGAAAAGGGATAAGGAGAAACTACCGGAATGAAAAGAAACGTAACCACAGAATCCCGAAACCTGTCGGTGGAAGAATTCACGGCAATTGAAGACCGCTTTATCGATGTGTACCGAAAAAATAAAAAGAAACCGGTCCGTGTTCTTTTTGGACTTTACAAAGGGCATTACGGAAAATTTTTATTTGCCGGTTTTTGTTTTTTGATAAAGCATTCTCCGGTTTGGATGTCTCCGATTGTTTTAGCAAATATAATCAATCTTGCAACCGAAGGCGGTGAATCCGCAATACCGCAAATTGTTGCGAATACGCTGTTTTTGGTCGGATTGATTGCCATTAATCTCCCGATGAACTATCTGTATACAAAATGTCGCAGCCTGGCGACCAGAAATGTGGAGGCGGGGCTGCGCGGTGCGCTGGTACGGAAACTTCAGCAATTGTCAATTGCCTACCACAAGGAAATGCAATCGGGAAGATTGCAATCCAAGATTATGCGTGATGTAGAAGGTGTAGAAACTCTTTCTACACAGGTGTTCGTCAGCCTGATGAATATTGCATTGAATTTGGGCGTTTCTTTTGTTGTGACGGTATCCAAAAGCCGGATTGTTTTCTTGTTTTTTGTATTAACGGTGCCGGTTGCTGCACTTACCATGGTGGCGTTTAAAAAGAAAATCAAACAAAGAAATTCTGAATTCAGAAAAGAAATGGAAGAGACTTCGGCAAAAGTAATGGAAATGGTGGAATTAATCCCGGTTACCAGAGCGCATGCGTTGGAACAGCAGGAAATCGAGAGAATGGAACGTCAACTCAACGAAGTGGCAGAAAAAGGATATCGATTGGATATTGTCCAGGCGAACTTCGGGGCAGTAGGTTGGTGTGTGTTCCAGGCATTTCAGGCATTATGTCTTGGCTTTACCGGGTATATGGCATATCGCGGAGAAATCAGCGTCGGTGATATTGCATTGTATCAGAGCTATTTTGCAACGATTGTCAATCAAATCTCGAACCTGATTACCTTATTACCTACAATTTCCAAGGGAACAGAGTCGATTGTCAGTGTTGGTGAAGTTTTGCTGGCACATGATGTTGAGAACAATGATGCAAAGGAGAAGGTTTTAGCAGTAAACGGTGAATTTGAATTCAGAGATGTTTCGTTTTCTTATGATAAAAAACTTCATGTATTAAAAGGGCTTAATCTTACAGTGCATCCGGGAGAAACGGTTGCGCTTGTGGGAGAATCCGGTGCGGGGAAATCGACGATTCTTAACATGGTCATCGGATTTCACAAGCCGTCAGAAGGCGCGGTTTTTCTTGATGGGAAAGACATGGATACATTGAATCTGCGCAGTTATCGGAAACATATTGCGGTGGTTCCGCAGACATCGGTTTTGTTTTCGGGAACCATTCGTGATAATATAACATACGGAATGAAGGATGTTACGGAAACACAGTTGTGGGACGCCATCCGTGCCGCAAATTTAGAACAGTTTGTGTTGTCCTTGCCGGACGGACTTGAAACCAGAGTGGGGGAACATGGCGGGAAATTGTCCGGAGGGCAGCGGCAACGTGTCGCTATTGCAAGAGCATTGATCCGGAATCCAAGAATTATTGTGCTGGATGAGGCGACTTCGGCATTGGATAGCGTATCGGAGAGAGAAATTCAAAAGGCGTTGGAAAATCTGCAGAAAGGAAGAACTACCTTTGTGGTGGCACACCGGTTGTCAACGATTCGGAATGCAGATAAAATTGCAGTCATCGGGGACGGCGTCTGTAAGGAATACGGGACCTACGAGGAACTTATGGAGTTGGAGGGGGCATTTTACGAACTACGGAAACTGCAGACAGAGTAATTTTAATTGATTTTTAATCCTTACATCCTTGTGTTTTTAGAACAAATGTGGGAAGATATAGGAAACAACGAAGAGACCGGGAATAAGGGAGGATTTCATATGGGAAGAGCAGGAGGCGGCGGTGGCCGCGTAGGCGGAGGCCGCAGTGGCGGCGGAAGTTTTTCGAGAAGCGGCGGAGGTCGCAGCTTTAGCAGTCATAGCAGCAGACCGGGCGGAAGTTTTGGAGGACACAGCAGTTTTGGAGGCTCCATGCATCACGGACCGATGCATCACCACAGACCGCATTATCACCATCATCACCACCATCATCACGGCGGTTTTTTGTTTGGACCTTGGTTTTGGGGACCGCGGTATGGATACGGCAGGACAATAATTATAAATAATGGCGGAAATCCTTCCGGGAATACCGCAGGGTCCTATACATCACAAAATGCACAGGGTATGCAGGAAACAACGTATACTGAGCCGCAGCCGATGACAATAGACCAAAAGATTGCCCAAGCGGAAAAACTTCATAATGAAGCAGCAGAAGGGAAGAAGAAGGCATTAATTATGTTGGCTGTTGCTGCAGTCGTTTTGGCATTTGGTATTTGGATTTCATTTTTGGCAAAGCAGAATTCTTTTGTGAAAGCAGAACTGGCAGGTACAGTAGAGGCCGGATATACATATGATGACGGATTTACATATGATGGCGGAAAGACGGAAGCGGCATGCAGATATTTTTATGAAAAAACGGGTGTTCCGTTGTTCTTCTACACGATAGGGGAATATGAAAAAGAAGCTTCTACCTGTGATGATTACACGATGCAGTTGTATGATAAGTTATTCTCAGATGAAAACCATGTCCTCGTAGCGTATTACGATAATGTTGACTGGTGGAGTTGGGCCATTGGTGCGAATGCCGTAACTTACATGGATAAAAATGAAGTAAACGACCTGATTGATACAATTTATGTGTCATGGGAGGATTACAGTTTGAGTAATGACGCGGTGCTTGCAAAAGGAATCAAAGCATATGCAAATGAAATGACGCATGGGGATCAGGATGCATGTGTGTTTGCAGTTATTTTGTATGTGGTTGCGGGCGTAATTGCCATTGTTGCGGTAATATCTTTTGTAAATAATAAGAAGGATGAAAAATATTACGAAGAAGAGACGGATAAACTGCGTATGGATAAAATGCGCGGAGAGTAAAAATACAGGACAGAAAGAGGGAGACTATGGTAAGAAATAAGTATTTATTTGTACATTTTATCGGAGAGAGCGAACACGGAGAACAGGTTTATTTTTCGTTGAGTGAAGATGGATTGCATTGGAATGATTTAAACAACGGGCAGCCGGTATTGGTATCGGATCTCGGAGAGAAAGGCGTGCGTGATCCGTTTTTGGTGCGAGATGAAAAAAACGGATGCTTTTATCTCATTGCGACCGATTGCCGTATTGCAAGCGGAAAGGGCTGGGGAGTAGCTCAGTTTGAAGGAAGTAAAGATATTATCGTCTGGAAGTCAGAAGATTTGGTACATTGGAGCAAACCTTGGAATTGTACGGTGGCAATTGAAGAGAGCGGATGTGCCTGGGCACCGGAAGCAATTTATGATGAAGAAAAAGATGCATTCCTTGTGTTTTGGGCATCTATGACAAAACTTGGTAATCCGGAGCATAAACAGCGTATTTTTGCGTCTTATACCAAAGATTTTGTAACCTATACGGAGCCTGAACTTTATATTGAACGTGACAAGCATGTGATTGATACGGATATTATCCGGATTCCTGAAGGATATGTAAGATTTTCCAAGGATGAAACGACAAAGAATATCCGCATGGATTTCGGAAAGACACTGGATAAGGATAATTTTTCGGATGTACATTGTCCGGTACTGGATAATTTGTATGGTGTGGAAGGACCGATTGCGTTCCCAATGGAGGACGGAAAAAAATGGTGCCTGTTTGTAGACCGTTATGCAGAAGGAAAGGGATATTTGCCGCTCATCTCTGAAGATGTTTTATCCGGTGAGTTCCGCATACTTGAGGATTCGGAATATGATATGGGACAGACCTTGAAACGCCACGGAGGGATTCTTGCAATTACGGAAGATGAGTATCAACGTTTAAAGAAAGCATATCAGGGAGAATAAGTAAAATGGCAAAAAGAATTCATGTAAGACCGGGAAAGACACAGTCGAAAGCCGGATTTTTTGTAGGAATCTTGTTTTGTATTCTTGGTGTGTTTGTTGTGATTCCGATTTTTGGACCGTTTGGCATTCTTTGGACCGCTGTGGCCGCTTGGATTGCGTATTCCCACTATAGGAACGGTTTTACCGATAAGGGAATTGATAGCAAGGTAATCGAGGTTGAGGACGATGGTGAGGATGTTACGGTGACAGAACATCCGGGATTCGGATACCGCAGTTATTCGTACACTTCGGAAAGCAATGAGACAAAGTCGGATGAAAACGACATTGAGGAACGGTTAAGATCGTTGCAGAGTCTCTACGACCAGCGCCTGATTACGAGAGAAGAGTACGACGAAAAGAAACAGGAGATTTTAAAAGAGTTATAAGACAGGAAGGATTTTTCAAAGAATAAATAGTTCTGAAAGAGGTAAATCGCATGGTTTACCTCTTTCTTTTATAAAAAACACTGGATTTTTTTGA
Source organism: Lachnospiraceae bacterium (assembly GCA_015057585.1). Taxonomy (GTDB): domain Bacteria; phylum Bacillota; class Clostridia; order Lachnospirales; family Lachnospiraceae; genus SIG299. The sequence goes on from SVEF01000001.1 coordinate 189,354, forward strand.
AAAATTGTGTATAATAGAAATGATGGGCGTAGTATGCCCAAATGCGGGGCTTGTGTTCCGGGACTTCTGAATAGCACATTGCAGTCGCGGAGTGTGTTATTCAGTTGTTTCGGCGGCTCCGTAAATACAATATTAAAGGAGATTATGAAACATGAGTTACAAGAGTTTTTCCATGGAACTTGCCGGCAGAACATTAACCGTTGATGTTGGCAGAGTAGCAGCTCAGGCAAACGGCGCAGCATTCATGCACTATGGTGACACTACGGTGTTATCCACAGCAACTGCATCCGAAAAGCCAAGAGATGGCATTGATTTTTTCCCTCTTTCCGTAGAGTACGAGGAAAAGTTATACGCAGTAGGTAAGATTCCTGGCGGTTTCACCAGAAGAGAAGGAAAGGCATCCGAAAATGCAATCCTGACTTCCCGTGTTATTGACCGTCCGATGAGACCATTATTCCCGAAGGATTACAGAAATGATGTTACCATCAACAACATGGTTATGTCCGTAGACCCTGAGTGCAGTCCTGAACTGACTGCTATGCTTGGTTCTGCGATTGCAGTGGCTATTTCCGACATTCCATTCGATGGTCCATGTGCTACCACACAGGTTGGTATGGTAAATGGCGAGTTTGTTTTCAATCCGAATGCATCCCAAAATGCAAATTCTGACTTAAAGCTTACCGTAGCTTCTACAAGAGATAAGGTAATCATGATTGAGGCCGGTGCAAACGAAGTTCCGGAAGACAAGATGATTGAAGCTATCTACGCTGCTCACGCAGTAAACCAGCAGGTAATTGAGTTTATCGATAAGATTGTTGCTGAGTGCGGTAAGGAAAAGCATTCCTACACCAGTTGTGCAATTCCGGAAGAATTATTCGCTGCAATTCGCGAAATCGTTCCTCCTGCAGAGATGGAAGTAGTTATGTTCGCAGAGCAGAAGCAGGTTCGTGAAGACAGAATCCGCGAATTAAAGGACAAGCTTGCTGAAGCATTTGCTGAAAATGAAGAGTGGCTTCCTCTCATTGATGAGGCAGTTTACCAGTATGAAAAGAAGACAGTACGTAAGATGATCTTAAAGGATCAGAAGCGTCCGGACGGCCGTGCGATTACACAGATCCGTCCTCTTGCAGCAGAAGTAGACATCGTACCTAGAGTACATGGTTCTGCTATGTTCACCAGAGGTCAGACACAGATTTGTAACGTAACCACTCTGGCACCGTTATCCGAGGCACAGAGACTGGACGGCTTAGATGAGTTTGAAACATCCAAGAGATATATGCATCACTATAATTTCCCTGCATACTCTGTAGGTGAAACAAAGGTTTCCAGAGGACCTGGACGTCGTGAAATCGGTCACGGTGCACTTGCTGAGAGAGCGTTAATTCCGGTGCTTCCTTCCGAAGAGGAATTCCCATACGCTATCCGTACCGTATCTGAGACCTTCGAGTCCAACGGTTCCACCTCCATGGCTTCTACCTGTGCATCCTGTATGTCCTTAATGGCTGCAGGTGTTCCGATTAAGAAGATGGTAGCCGGTATTTCCTGTGGTCTTGTAACTGGTGAAACAGATGATGACTATATCTTATTAACCGATATTCAGGGTCTTGAAGACTTCTTCGGTGATATGGACTTTAAGGTAACCGGTACCGACGCAGGTATCACTGCTATCCAGATGGATATTAAGATTCACGGTTTAACAAGACCAATCGTAGAAGGGGCTATCGCAAGATGCCGTGAAGCAAGAATGTTCATCATGGAAACCTGCATGAAGCCTGCTATTTCCGAGCCAAGACCGGAAGTTGGACCATATGCTCCAAAGATTATCCAGATTCAGATTGATCCGGCTAAGATTGGTGAAGTAGTTGGTCAGAGAGGTAAGACCATCAACGCTATCATCGAACAGACCGGTGTTAAGATTGACATTACCGATGACGGTGCAGTTTCTGTATGCGGTACAGATGCCGAGGCTATGCAGAAGGCAGTAGAGTTAATCCAGATTATCGTTACTGACTTTGAAGAAGGCCAGGTATTAACAGGTAAGGTAGTAAGCATTAAGGATTTTGGTGCGTTCCTTGAGTTTGCTCCTGGTAAGGAAGCTATGGTACACATTTCAAAGATTTCCAAGGAAAGAATTGACCATGTAGAAGATGTTCTTACTCTTGGTGATGTTGTAAAGGCAGTTTGCCTCGGCAAGGACAAGATGGGAAGAGTATCCTTTAGCATTAAGGATGTAAAGTAAGAAACATAAGATAATGAGAACTGCTGTATATGAGAGGTATACAGCAGTTCTTTGTATAAAAAGTAAACAGTAAAAGTGAAAGAAGATTAAGAGATGATAAAAACTGTAACATTACAAAACGGAATCCGACTGGTCATGGAGCCAATGCCTAACTTGCGTACGGTATCGTTTGGTGTTTGGGTGAAGGTTGGTTCTGCAAATGAAACAGAAGAGAATAACGGTATTTCCCATGTGATTGAACACTGTTTGTTTAAAGGGACGAAAACGCGTTCCGCAAAGCAGCTGGCAGATGAGATTTCGTCAATCGGTGATCAGTTAAATGCATTTACCGGGAAGGAATGTACCGCGTTTTACGGAGTGACCTTAACCGAGTACTTGCCAAAACTGATAGAGTTGCTGGGAGACATGCTTCAAAATTCTACCTTTGAGGAGGAGCCTCTGAAAAAGGAACTCGGTGTTATTTTAGAGGAAATTGATATGTATGACGATTCACCGGAGGATCTGGTGCATGAGTTGTTGCAGAAGGGTGTTTGGGAGGACCATCCGTTAGGTTACATAATTTCGGGAGAAAAATCTGTAGTGTCAGCAATGACAAAGGAACAGATTCTTGCATATATGAAACAGTATTACTGTGGCAGCAACATGGTAGTTTCGATTGCCGGTAATTTTGAGGAGGAGTCCGTGATTTCCTGCTTAAAAGAACATTTTCTGTCCATACCGGAATTTGGGGAAGGCACAGCTACTGTGCAACCGCTGGAACCTCCGGCTTTTCATCGATGTACCTGCGAGAGAAAAAAGGATGTCGAGCAGCTTTATATGAATCTGGCATTTGAAACGATACCGGAAACGGATGACTTAAGACACGTACAGATTATGGTAAATGCGCTGCTTGGAGGAAGCAATAATTCCAGGCTCTTCCAGACCATACGTGAAGAACTGGGCCTGGCATATTCGGTGTATTCGTATTCCAGTCTGTATCGTGCAGCCGGTTTGTTTCACATTGATGTTATCGTGAATCCGTCTAATGCCGTGACGGTATATGAAAAGCTAAAGGAGATTCTGAGAGAGTTTTCGGAAAATCCGATTGACGAAACGGAACGGAGGGCACTGTACACCCAGCTTCGCACGGAAATGATTATGGGCAGCGAAAGTGCAAGAAACCGTATGGAGCAAAATGCAAAGTCACTTTTGATGCATGGCAGAGTAGTTCCGTTAGAAGAAACCATTGAAAAACTGTCAGAAGTAACAACAGAAGAAATGCAGGCATTTGCAGCGAAATATCTCAATATGGACCGGTGCAGCCTTTGCCTGGTCGGTGAGATTTCCGGAGAGGCCAAGGATGTAAAAAAGCATTGGAAATCCTAACAAAATCGGTTGACGTTAAGAGTGCAATCCATTAAAATAAAGTATATGCAGACAATGGGATAATAGGAGGAAATTGTGACATGAGTTATAAGAGAAATACGATGTGCGTACAGGGCGGTTATGAACCAAAGAACGGTGAAGCAAGAGTGGTTCCGATTTGTCAGAGCACCACATATAAATATGACAGCAGTGAGACGGTTGGTAAATTATTTGACCTTGAGGAGGACGGATTTTTCTATACCCGCATCGGCAATCCGACGGTAGATTGTGTGGAAAAAAAGATTGCCATGTTAGAGGGTGGTGTCGGAGCGATGTGTACCTCATCCGGACAGGCAGCCAGCCTGATTTCGATTTTAAATATCTGTGAAGCCGGAGACCACATGATTTCGACCGCAGCAATTTATGGCGGTACATTCAACCTGTTTTCCGTGACCTTAAAGAAATTCGGGATTGATGTGACATTTGTAGATACAGAGATTTCAGAAGAGGATTTGCAGAAAGAAGTGAAGGAGAATACAAAACTGATTTTCTCCGAGACCCTTTCCAATCCGTCTTTGGTAGTTTGTGATATTGAAAAATTTGCAAGGATAGCTCATAAAAATGACATTCCTCTGATTATTGATAATACATTTGCAACACCGATGTTATGCCGCCCGTTTGAGTATGGTGCAGATATTGTAGTGCACTCTACCTCCAAGTATCTGGATGGACATGCCACGGCACTTGGCGGAGTCATTGTAGACAGTGGAAACTTCCCTTGGGATAATGGAAAATTCCCTGGTCTTTCCACACCGGATGAATCCTATCACGGCATGGTGTATACGAAGGATTGTGGTAAGGCTGCTTACATTACAAAGGCCAGAGTACAGCTGATGAGGGATTTGGGTTCCACACCTTCCCCGCAAAATGCATTTTATCTGAATCTCGGTTTAGAAACGTTACATCTTAGAATGGAACGTCATACCCAGAATGCAATGGCGGTTGCAAAGTGGCTGGAAAATAATGAGCAGGTAGAATGGGTGAACTATCCGGGCCTTTCAGGAAACCGATACCATGACCTGGCAAACAAATATATGCCGAGTGGCACTTCCGGTGTTATTTCCTTTGGTGTTAAGGGAGGAAGAGACGCGGCAATGAAGTTTATGGACAGCTTAAAGCTGGCAGCAATCGTGGTACATGTGGCAGATGCGAGAACGGGTGTACTTCATCCGGCCAGCACAACACACCGCCAGTTGTCGGATGAACAGCTTGTGGCGGCAGGGGTAGAGCCGAACATGGTAAGAATGTCCATCGGTATTGAAGATGTAGAAGATATTTTAGAAGATTTAGAACAGGCGCTTGCACAGGCAAAATAAACTGTGTATAGCGGAAAGGTTTGGGAGAGTATGGCTGCAAAAAATACAGGAAAAAGTACAGGGGCAAAAAAGGGAACTCCGGTAAAGAAAACCTCAACGCAACAAAAGAATACAAAGGCAATCAGTGACAAGAAGAACTATTCTTCTAATGCAAAGGGAAGTAAGAGTAAAAAACAGGTTCAGGAAGAAGAGATAGTTCCTAAGAGAGAAGAACTGGTGCCGGAATTCAGTAATGAAATTATTTTACTGCTTACTTTAGTGGTTTCTGTGTTACTGTTTTTAAGTAACTTCAGTATGAGTGGTAAGGTAGGAGAAGTAATTAATGGCTTTACTTTTGGTTTATTTGGAGTGCTTGCCTATGTGATACCTTTATTTTTGTTTTTCACCGTTGCATTTTATCTTGCAAACCGCAGTGCAAATAAACGGTATATTCCGAAACTGATTGCGGCTGTTTTACTGTTTGCCGTATTTGCTGCCATTGTGCAATTGGTATTCGAACAGACGGCGGCAGAGGGGCTGCTGGAATATTACAAAATGTCCGCAGAAAACAAAAACGGTGGTGGGCTACTGGGAGGAATTTTATGTTTCCTTCTTGTTCCGGCGTTTGGTAAAGTGGGAACCTACGTAGTTTTAGTAGCTATTGCACTGCTTTGCGTGATGGTATTGACCGGAAAAGCATTGTTTGCCATGATACGGGAACTGAGTGGCAAGGAGTTTGAAAAGAGAAAAGAGGCGCGGAAGGTCCGTGCAGAGCAGGAAAAGGAATATTATGAGCAGCAGGAACTGGATTTTACGGAAAGCAAAGCGAAGAGTTTTCTGTTAAAACCGGAGGAGGAAGAGGAATTACTTCCAAAGGAAGAAAAAAAGGTGAAAAATTTCTTTGGCGGATTTTCCAGAACCACTCCTGCGGGCAAAACGGCAAAAGAGCCTGCTTCGATGCAATCGGTACCGGTACTTGACGGTGAAACGGAAGAACTTCTTTATGGAGGCACTTATCACATGTCGAAAGAAAATGTGGAGACGGTAAACAGCATCTATGAAGAAGAAATGAAGAAAAAGTTTGATGTGACAGGTTCTACACCGAGGGAAATTGCGCCGATACGTAAAGATCAACCAATTTCGGATGTTTCCGGAACGGCAAAGCCGGTTCCGCAGCAGCCGAAGGTGTATGAGAATATTCCGGAACCGCGAGGCGAAGAATTCGAACCGAGTTTTTCTGACCAGGCACTTTCGGACCGTAGAAGAGCGGAAGGCGGTAGCAGGGAAAAGACTGTGTTTGAACAGACACCGTATGGAATCGGAGCAGAGAAAAAAGAGAGAGTTTCCGGACAGAAGGAACTGACGAAGGAAGAAAAGAAAGCCAATCAGGCCAGTGCAGCGGATATTGCGCAGATTGCAGTCGCTGCGGAGGAGGCAAAGGAAGAAGTCGTTCCTCAGTACCAGTTTCCTCCTTTGGAACTTTTAAACCGTCCGGAGAGAAGACAGTCCGGCAACTCGGAAGAGGAATTACGTGCGACAGCAGACAAATTAAAGAGTACACTGGAAAGTTTCGGTGTTCATGTGACCATAAATAATTATAGCAGGGGACCGGCGGTTACTCGTTATGAAATTCAACCGGAGCAGGGTGTTAAGGTTAGCAAAATAACGAATCTTGCGGATGACATCAAGTTAAATCTTGCGGCTGCAGATGTACGTATCGAAGCACCGATTCCGGGTAAAGCTGCAGTAGGTATTGAGGTTCCGAACAAGGAAAATACCATGGTTACCCTGCGCGAATTGATTGAAGCACCGGAATTTGAAGGACATTCTTCTAATCTTGCGTTTACGGTCGGTAGGGACATCGGCGGTCAGTGTATCGTTGCAGATATTGCGAAGATGCCGCATCTTTTGATTGCAGGTGCTACCGGATCGGGTAAATCGGTATGTATCAATACGATTATTATGAGTATTTTATATAAGGCGCATCCGGACGATGTAAAACTTCTGATGGTTGACCCTAAAGTGGTAGAACTGAGTGTTTATAACGGTATTCCGCATCTTTTAATCCCGGTAGTCACGGATCCGAAAAAGGCTTCTGCAGCGCTGAACTGGGCAGTGGCAGAGATGGAAGAACGTTATGCAAAGTTCTATGAACTGAATGCACGCGACTTAAAGGGGTATAATGAAAAGGTAGAAGAGGTGGCAAAGGAAGGACTTTCCGATACAAAGTATCCTCGATACCCTCAACTTGTAATTATCGTAGACGAACTTGCAGATTTAATGATGGTTGCTTCCGGTGATGTGGAAAATGCAATTTGTCGTCTGGCGCAAAAGGCAAGAGCTGCAGGGATTCATCTGATTTTAGCGACACAGAGACCGTCGGTAAATGTAATTACCGGTCTGATTAAAGCAAATGTACCGTCCAGAATTGCATTTGCGGTGTCTTCCGGCATTGACTCCAGAACGATTCTTGATACGGTGGGAGCGGAAAAACTGTTAGGTAAGGGAGATATGCTCTTTTATCCATCCGGTTATCCGAAACCGGTGCGTATTCAGGGTGCGTTTGTTTCTGACAGGGAAGTGACCAACGTCGTTGAATTCTTAAAGAGACAAAACGGTGGTCCGGCGTTGTACAGTGAAGAAATATCCACAAAGATTACAACGGCAGGTACACAGGAGACAACGCAGAATACCGGTGGCAGTGCGGAGGACGGAAGAGATGAGTATTTTGCTGAAGCAGGAAGATTTATTATTGAACGTGACAAAGCATCCATCGGTATGCTGCAGCGAGAGTATAAAATAGGTTTCAACCGTGCGGCACGTATTATGGACCAGTTGGCGGATGCCGGTGTGGTTGGCCCGGAAGAAGGAACCAAGCCTCGTAAAATTCTGATGACAGCAGAGGAATACGAAGCATTTATATCCGGCACTTGATTTTTTTGGACACTTTGTTATACTAGATATTGAATAAATTACCTTGTGGGGTACAAAATGGAGGACGCTGATGAAAACAGATATTCAGATTGCACAGGAAGCCGAGTTAAAGCCGATTAAGGAAGTGGCAGCATTACTTGACATTGCGGAAGAGGATTTGGATTTATACGGAAAGTATAAAGCAAAAATTTCGGAGGATTTGATGAATCGTCTGGAGGATAGACCGGACGGTAAACTGATTTTGGTAACAGCGATTAATCCGACTCCGGCAGGAGAAGGAAAAACCACGACTTCCATCGGTATTGGTGAAGCATTTGGAAGACTTGGAAAGAAAGCGGTTCTGGCACTCAGAGAGCCATCCTTGGGACCATGCTTTGGTATTAAGGGCGGAGCGGCAGGAGGTGGTTATGCACAGGTTGTTCCAATGGAAGATTTGAATCTGCATTTTACCGGAGATTTCCATGCAATTACATCAGCGAACAATTTATTGGCAGCAATGCTGGACAATCATATTTTCCAGGGGAATGCATTACAGATTGATCCGAAGCAGATTGTCTGGAAACGTTGCCTGGATATGAATGACAGAGCACTCAGAAACTGTATCGTCGGTATGGGAAAAAAAGCAGATGGTGTAGTAAGAGAAGATCATTTTGTAATTACGGTTGCTTCTGAAATCATGGCGATTCTTTGTCTTGCGTCTGACATAGAAGACTTAAAGAAGCGGCTTTCTGAGATTATTGTGGCATATAAGTACAACGGAGAACCTGTAACCGCCGGAGATTTAAAGGCAGTGGGTTCCATGGCAGCCCTGTTAAAGGATGCCATGCAGCCAAATCTGATTCAGACACTGGAACATACACCAGCACTCGTACATGGTGGTCCGTTTGCCAATATTGCACACGGTTGTAACAGTGTACGTGCAACAAAGGCAGCCTTAAAACTTGCGGACTATGTCATTACAGAAGCCGGATTCGGTGCTGACCTTGGCGCGGAGAAGTTCTTTGATATCAAGTGCCGTATGGCAGGGCTTCGTCCGGACGCAGTTGTTCTGGTAGCCACCGTACGTGCATTAAAGTACAATGGAGGTATTCCGAAGACCGATCTTGCCGCAGAAAATTTAAAGGCATTAAAGGCTGGTATTGTGAATCTGGAAAAACACATTGAAAATTTACAGAAGTACGGCGTTCCTGTTGTCGTGACGCTGAACCGGTTTATGTCCGATACCGATGCAGAACTTCAGTTTGTAAAAGAGTTCTGTGAGGAGAGAGGATGTACATTCGCGCTTTCCGAGGTATGGGAAAAGGGTGGTGAAGGCGGTATCGAACTTGCAAACTGCATTTTGGATACACTGGATAAGAAACCGTCGGACTTCCATGTATTATATGATGATAATCTGAGCCTTTGTGAAAAGATTGAAACCATTGCAAAGGAAATTTACGGTGCGGCAACGGTAACATATGATGCTGCAGCATTAAAGGCTATTGCAAAGATTGAAGAACTTGGATATAAAAATGTTCCGGTGTGTATGGCAAAGAATCAGTATTCCTTGTCTGATGACCCGAAAAAACTCGGAAGACCGGAAGGTTTTGTCGTAAATATCCGTGAGGCATACATCAGTGCGGGCGCAGGTTTCCTTGTGGCTATTACCGGTACGATGATGACAATGCCGGGACTTCCGAAAGTTCCTGCGGCAGAAGGCATTGATGTGGTAGACGGAAGCATTACAGGACTCTTTTAGGAGGGAATACTAAGATGGGAAATCTACAATTGGGTATCCGTGGACATGATATGCCAAAGGCTTCTTTTGAGGACCTTGTAAAGAGTATTTCCGACGCCGGCTTTTGTTGCACACAGTTAGCGCTTGCAAAGGCAATTACGGAGTTTAATGTGGGCAGTGAGGCAATGACCTCCGGTATGGCAACCTATATGAAGCGTGTGTTTGAAAAGAACCAGGTGGAGGTTTCGGTTTTGGGCTGTTATAAAAACCTGGCAAATCCGGACGAAGCCCAGCTGGCGCAGATTGTGGATTCGTACAAGCATCACATCCGTTTTGCATCTTTTTTGGAGTGCGGAATGGTTGGTACAGAGACAGGAGCAGTAAATACGGAATATAAATATACCCCGGAAAATCATACAGACCGCGCTCTTCATATTTTTACAGAAAATTTAAAAGTGATTGTGGATTATGCAGAACGTATGGGAGTATGCTTTGGAATCGAACCGGTATATAAGCATATTATGTGTGACATTGAACGTACCAAAAGGGTTCTGGATGCGGTAAATTCTCCAAATTTACGTGTGATTCTGGATCCGGTCAATCTGCTTAGTGCAGAGAATGAAAAACATCATGAAGATATCATAAAGGGTGCATTTGAGCTATTTGGCAATGATATTGATGTGATTCACTTAAAGGATTACATTGTAAGGGACGGAGAAATTATTTCCAGACCGGTGACGCTTGGGGAAGGCCGGTTGAATATTCCGTATCTGATGGGAATTTTAAAACAAAATAAACCGTTTATTAACGTGCTTTTGGAAGATTCACTTCCGGAGAATGCACAGCAATCCAGACGTTATGCGCATCAGTGCTACGATAGGGCATAGTACTAGATGGGGGATTCGCATTTGTGACAGACGACATCGATATCTACATCGACAAGTATGATATCAAAGCCGATACGGCAGACACAACGCCAGGGAATAATAAACTCCTGATCGCGACCGAATACACCCCAGATTTTACACGGCCCGGGGATAATCAGTCGTTCGATACAGCCTGTTTTTAAGTTGAATTCGACATCGCCGACAAAGCCGATGCGTTCGCCGTCACGAAGATTAATGACTTCTTTTTGGCGTAGTTTACAAATACGGATGGAATCATCCGGACAGTCGTTTTTCATGATTTGTTTCACCTGAATGACTGATATTAGTATATTTTATGTGAAGTTCCATTATTTTATATCGAAAAATGAGATAAGGAGAAAACCAGTATGAAGTGTCCGTTTTGTGGAAAAGAGAATACAAGGGTAATTGATTCAAGACCGGCAGATGAAGGTTGTTCCATTCGCAGAAGACGTCAGTGCGATGAGTGCGGAAAGCGTTTTACAACGTATGAAAAAGTGGAGGCAATTCCTCTTGTGGTAATCAAAAAGGATAATAACAGAGAACCGTATGACCGTGCTAAAATTGAGGCAGGAGTATTCCGTTCCTGTCATAAGCGTCCGATTTCCGTTGACCAGATTAATACATTGGTAGATGAAGTGGAAACCGCTGTATTTAATATGGAAGAAAAAGAAATTCAGAGCAGCATTATTGGTGAAGTGGTTATGGACAAACTTCGTGGTCTGGATCCGGTAGCCTATGTAAGATTTGCATCTGTTTACCGTGAATTTAAAGATGTAAACACATTTATGAGTGAGATTAAGAAAATTTTAGATAAGAAATAATGGAAAAGCCGGTTTTGATTTGTGAAACCGGCTTTTTGATTAGGCATTGACCGAAAGCAAAAGGTCTGATATGATAAAGAAGAAATTTGGCGATAACGACACTCGTTTCTTGTTTTGGGAGAGATAAGAAAGGAGTTCAATATGTTTTGTAAGACATTCAGTGCTGTTATTTGTGGGGTGGAGGCTGTGACCGTACAGGTGGAAACCGATGTTCGGAACGGACTTCCGCAGATGCAGATGGTGGGTGCACTTGCTTCCGAGGCAAAAGAAGCAAGAGAAAGGGTACGCATTGCTATTGAAAATTCGGGATTTCGCCTGAATCCAAAGCATGTTACGGTAAATTTATCCCCTGCCGACATCCGAAAAGAGGGGACATCTTTTGATCTTGCGGTAGCAATTTCAATTCTGGCCGCATTCGGCTATATTCCGGAAGAAGAATTAAAAAAATGTATGTTTGCAGGCGAACTCAGTCTGGACGGAAGAATCAACAAAGTTCCGGGGGTGTTGCCTATGGTTTGCCATGCTGCAAAAGAAGGATTTTCCTGCTGTATAGTGCCAAAAGGAAATGCAAGGGAAGGCGCTCTTCAAGGGAAGGTTCCTGTATACGGGGTAGAAAATCTGAAAGAAGTGGCGGAATTTTTGAGCGGAGTTAAAAAATTGGATCCGGAATTACCGATGACAATGGAAATGCTACGTCAGATCCAGAAAAACTATCAAAAAGAATCCGCGGATTTTTCAGATATTATTGGACAAAATGTGGCGAAACGTGCCTGCATGATTGCTGCAGCAGGAGGACATCATCTGCTGTTAATCGGACCGCCGGGCAGCGGAAAAACAGCACTTGCAAAGTGCATGCCGTCCATTTTGCCGGAACTCTCCTTTGAGGAGATGTTGGAGTTATCTGCAATTTACAGCATTTCGGGGAAACTGAAAAATGAAATGGATTTTGTATGGAACCGGCCCTATCAGGCACCGCATCATGCCACTACAGAAAGTGCATTGCTAGGTGGCGGGAGAAATGCAAAACCGGGGTTGGTGAGTCTTTGCCATCACGGAGTATTGTTCATGGATGAATTCACGGAGTTTAAAACGGATGTTTTGGAGACGTTGCGGCAACCGTTGGAAGAACATGAAGTGACAGTTTCCAGATTGCACGCCACTTATACGTATCCGGCGGCTTTTCAATTGATTGCGGCAATGAATCCGTGCCCGTGCGGCTATTATCCGGACCGGAACCGTTGTAATTGTTCGGCACCGGAAATAAAACGGTATACCGGGAAAATCAGCCAGCCGATTTTAGACCGTATGGATATGATGTTGGAAGTGGTGCCGGTGGAATATGAAAAACTGGCGAAAATGAAAAAAGGAGAATCATCAGCAGAAATCCGAAGTAAAGTCATGATGGCAAGAAAGATACAAAAAGAGCGATTTTCAGGGATGGGGATACAGGTGAACGCCGAGATGGATAAGAAACAGACGGAGGAATTTTGTTGGCTTGGGGAGGAAGAAAAGGATATCTTACATAAAATATTTAAGGAAAATGAATTCAGTACCAGAAGGTATTTTCGGATGATCCGACTGGCACGTACCATTGCAGATTTGGAAGGGTGTGAAAAGATACAGAAAGAACATATCATAGAAGCCTATCAGTACTGTAATATCGGGAAAAAATACTGGAAGGTGGTGTAAGGATGGAAGCATTATTTTACTGGCATTGGTTTCATTCATTAAAAGGTATCGGTCAAAAAGAGAAGGAATTTTTGTTATCACTTTGTCCCGAGGTCAGGGAATGGTTTGAAAATAATCTGGAATGGGGACCTGAAGAGGTTGCAGGAGGTAGGGTTTATTCCGAAGAACAGCAAAAACGGTGGTCAGAAATCCAGATGATTTTAAATGACCGAGATCAGAAGGAAACAGCAAGGAAAACCTATGAGCAAATAATAAAACAAGGAATCCGGATGACGGCAAGAGGTGAAAATGATTTCCCGGAACGTTTAAAACAGGTATATCTTTCTCCGTTTGTTCTATATTATATAGGGGAACTGCCCAAAGACAACATACCGAGTATCGGAATTGTTGGAGCACGCAACTGTAGTATATATGGAGAAGAAATTGCAAAACAATTCGGGAAAAGTCTGTCGGAAGCAGGCATTCAAATCATCAGCGGAATGGCACGTGGAATCGACGGTTGCGCCCAACGGAGTGCGATAAGAGAGCGGGGGAAGTCATTTGCTGTTTTTGGTAGCGGAGTGGATGTATGTTATCCATCGGAACATAAAGACTTATATGTGCAGCTTTGTGAGCATGGTGGTGTAATATCTGAGGAGTTACCGGGAACCAAGCCGCTTTCGCATCATTTTCCAAGGAGGAATCGCATTATAGCGGGGCTTTCTGATGCATTGTTTGTAGTAGAAGCGAAGGAAAAAAGTGGCTCTTTGATTACAGTCAGTTATGCCCTGGAACAGGGAAAAGAGATTTATGCGGTCCCGGGAAGAGTGCATGACCGACTTGCTGATGGGACGAACCGGTTAATTCAGGAAGGAGCGTATCTGGTTAGAGAACCGGAGGATATTTTGCATAATTTTTCGAAGGGTAATTTTGAAATTTTACTAAAATCGAAAAAAAATCCGAAGCTTTTACTTGAAACAAAAGAAAAAATAGTGTATGCTTGTCTGAGTTTACACCCAAAACATGTGGAACAGATTTCGGAAGAGACGGGAATGGAGTTATCTGAGCTGGCATCTGTTTTATTTGGAATGGAAATGAAAAATGAAATCAGACAGACAATGAAAAATTATTATATGATACAAAGTTAGTATCAGTGGAGGTAATAAAACTATGGCGAAGTATTTGGTGATTGTAGAGTCTCCGGCAAAAGCAAAAACCATAAAAAAGTTTTTGGGAAACAATTATGAAGTAATTGCGTCGAACGGACATGTTCGGGATCTCCCAAAGAGTCAGTTGGGCGTGGATCCGGAAAATGATTACGAACCTAAATATATTACAATCCGCGGAAAAGGAGACATCTTGTCCAAACTTCGTAAAGAAGTAAAAAAAGCTGATAAAGTGTATCTCGCAACTGACCCGGACCGTGAAGGAGAAGCGATTTCCTGGCATTTATTTCATACATTGAAGTTGAATCCAAAGACAACCAGCAGAATTACCTTCAATGAAATAACAAAGAACGCTGTGAAAAATTCAATCAAGGAAGCCAGAGAAATTGATACGAATCTGGTGGATGCACAGCAGACAAGAAGAATTCTTGACCGTGTGGTAGGATACCGAATCAGTCCTGTTCTTTGGGAAAAGGTAAAGAGAGGATTAAGTGCCGGAAGAGTACAATCGGTGGCACTTCGCCTGATTTGTGACAGAGAAGAAGAAATTGACGCATTTGTTCCGAAGGAGTATTGGACTCTGGAGGCAATGTTGACGGCAGATAAGGAAAAGAAAGCGTTCCGTGCAAAGTTCTACGGAAAGAATGAGAAAAAGATGTCCATTGAAAATCAGGAGCAGTTGGAGACAATTAAAAAGGAAATTGCTGCTTCGGAGTTTAAAGTGACAGACATGAAACGGAGTGAAAGAACGCGGAAAGCACCGCTTCCGTTTACAACAAGTACATTACAGCAGGAAGCATCAAAACTGCTGAACTTTTCTACGCAAAAGACAATGCGTCTGGCGCAGCAGTTGTACGAAGGTGTCGATGTCAAGGGGCATGGCACTGTCGGCTTGATTTCATATTTGAGAACCGACTCTACCAGAGTATCGGAAGAAGCAGACCGGGCGGCAAGAGAATATATTGAGAGCAATTACGGGAAAGAACTGGTGGCAGAACAGGTGACAGATACCGGAAAGGGTAAGAAAATTCAGGATGCCCATGAAGCCATCCGTCCAACGTATGTCGAACTTTCTCCGGCACAGGTAAAGGATTCCCTGTCGAGAGATTTGCTTCGTTTATACCAGTTGATTTGGAAACGCTTTATTGCAAGCCGGATGCAGTCTGCAAAGTATGAGACCGTATCAGTAAAGCTTGCAGCAGGAGAGTATGGATTTAGTGCATCGGCATCGGAGCTGGTTTTTGAAGGTTTCATGAGTATGTACGTGGTAGAAGATGAAGAAAGCGAAGAAGATGCTAAGAATGCGGCAGTTCATAAACTGACGAAGGATTCGCAGCTTCATGTACGTGAGTTAGACGGTGAACAGCATTTCACCCAGCCGGTACCGCACTATACCGAAGCATCTTTGGTGCGTACCATGGAAGAACTTGGCATTGGACGTCCGAGTACGTATGCGCCAACCATTACGACGATTCTTGCCAGACATTATGTTGTGAAAGAAAATAAAAACATTTATGTAACCGAACTGGGAGAAGCGGTAAATCGTATTATGAAGCAGGCATTTCCGAGCATTGTGGACACCAGTTTTACAGCCAATATGGAAACTTTGCTGGATAGTGTGGAAGACGGTTCGGTGCAGTGGAAGAGTATTGTTCGAAATTTTTATCCGGACTTAGAACAGGCAGTTGCGGAAGCAGCTAAGAAATTAGAGAATATCACGATCGAAGATGAAGTCAGTGATGTGGTATGTGAGGCTTGCGGCCGGATGATGGTCATCAAATACGGACCTCACGGAAAATTCCTCGCATGTCCGGGATTTCCGGAGTGCAGAACAACCAAACAGTACCTTGAAAAAATCGGTGTGCTTTGTCCGGAGTGCGGTAAGGAGATAGTTGTCCGCAAGACAAAAAAGGGACGGAAGTACTACGGATGCGAGAGTAATCCGGAATGTAATTTTATGTCCTGGCAGAAACCAACGATGCAAAAATGCCCGAATTGCAACAAGGTATTGATTGAAAAAGGAACCAAATTGGCCTGCATTGATGAAAATTGTGGCTATGTTGTGGCAAAATAGCAAAAAGTTTGAAAAATTCTCTTGCGGTAGTTTGAAGTTCGTGGTATAGTTGGTACAAAGAGAAATTGTCATGCAATTTCGGAAGGAGGCAGCCATGAGTGTACAATTATTAGATAAGACGAGGAAGATTAATAAGTTATTACACAATAATAGTTCGCATAAAGTTGTGTTTAATGATATCTGTCTTGTGTTAAGTGAAATACTGGAGTCTAATATTCTGGTAATCAGTAAAAAAGGAAAGGTGTTAGGTATTAAAAACCGTGATGACATTGCTCCGATTCAGGAACTGATCCAGGATGCTGTTGGTGGATATATTGACGGAATATTAAATGAGCGCCTCTTGAATATCTTATCTACCAAGGAAAATGTAAATCTTGCGACACTTGGATTTGAATTTGACGGAGTGAACCAGTACGAAGCTATTATTAATCCGATTGATATTGCAGGAGAGAGACTGGGTACTTTATTCATTTATAAAGATGGTAGCCCATACTCGATTGATGATATTATTTTAAGTGAGTACGGAACAACCGTAGTTGGTCTTGAAATGATGCGTTCTGTGAATGAGGAAAACGCGGAAGAGAACAGAAAAGTACAGATTGTGCGTTCCGCTATCGGTACGTTGTCCTTTTCTGAATTGGAAGCAATTACGCATATCTTCAACGAACTGGAAGGAACCGAAGGCATTTTGGTTGCAAGTAAAATCGCGGACAGAGTAGGAATCACACGTTCTGTTATTGTAAATGCCCTCAGAAAGTTTGAAAGTGCCGGTGTCATTGAATCCCGTTCTTCCGGTATGAAGGGGACTTACATTAAAGTATTGAATGATGTGGTTTTTGATGAATTGAAAAAATTATAAGACACGGATGGTTAGCAGAAAAGGAGTTCTTGTAGAAAGGACTCCTTTTTTTGATGAATTTGTCGGAAAAGTGCAAATGCGTCTTGAGTTTTTTGTGAAAAATTATTATAATAAAACTAAGTATGTGTTTAACAAACAGAAAGGATGTTGTAGGTATGATTGGTTCGGGTGCTTATGATTATATTAATGTTTTGAACAAAGCGGCAGAAGCCAGCTGGACAAAAAATGAAATTATTGCGAATAACATTGCCAATGTAGACACACCGGATTATAAGAGAAAGGATCTGGATTTTGAGTCCCTGCTTGCAGATGCGCTGACTGATAGTACAACGAAGAATATGGATAAAAAAGTGTCTCAGATTAATTTGAAGTCCTTAACACCATCCGTTTATACGGAATATTCCACTTTAAGTTATCGATATGACGGAAACAATGTGGATATTGATACGGAAACTGCTTATCTGGCAGATAACCAGATTAAATACTATACCCTGTTAAATTCGATGACACAGGAATTTAATCGTTTGAAAATGGTATTGAACCAGTAGGAGGTGCATGAGTTATGTCGTTAATGAGTAGTTTAAACATCAGCGCAAGCGGGATGTCTGCACAGAGAACGAGAATGGATATTATTTCTCAGAACGTTGCCAATGTGAACACCACCAGAGATGAAAATGGGGAGGCTTACAGAAGACGTACGGTTGTATTTGAAGAACGCTCCAATGCAAATAAAAATTTCGAATCTTACCTGACTGCCCAGCAGACAGGACTGTCTTACGACAGAAGAATCGGCACCGGAGTAAAGATTACTTCCATTGTAGAGGATCATGTAACAGCAATGAAGAAGGTCTATGAGCCTTCACATCCGGATGCAGACGAAGAAGGATATGTAACGTATCCGAATGTAAATACAGTAACTGAGATGACCAACTTAA
Source organism: Lachnospiraceae bacterium (assembly GCA_015057585.1). Taxonomy (GTDB): domain Bacteria; phylum Bacillota; class Clostridia; order Lachnospirales; family Lachnospiraceae; genus SIG299. The sequence goes on from SVEF01000001.1 coordinate 207,374, forward strand.
TCGATGCAAACCGTTCTTATGAGGCAAATGTAACAGCATTCAATGCAACGAAAAATATGGCGCTCAAGGGACTGGAACTGGGTACTTGATTTTAGCAGGTGCATTACATAGTACAGGATATATTAGGAGGAAGAGAGAATGGATGTAACATCTATTCAGGGATTGTCCTTATTTGATAATTTATTTACGGAAGAAAAGAAAACAACGTCACCTGCCAATACGGCAACCTTTGAAGCTCTTTTAAATTCTGCCATGGGCATGATTAAGGAGACGGAGGAATATTCCAGTCAGGCAGAACAGGCAGAACTGGAGTATATGCTTGGATTAAATGACAGTGTGACAGATTTACTGGTTGCGCAGCAGAAGGCAAACATTTCGTTGCAATACACCGTTGCAGTCAGAAATGCTGTGACACAGGCATATCAGGAAATCATGGCGCTGCAGTTCTAGGCGTTATCATAGAGGAGAAAGGTAATGCCGGACAATTTGTAGTCGGCATCATGGAGGAACATAACATATGCAGGAACGATTAAAAGAACTTCCAAAGAAATTTCTGGAATATTGGAACAAATGGACAAGCAAGCAAAAGACCATAATCATCAGTGCAGTTGGTGGCGTGGTAGTTTTGATTGCTGTTTTAGTGTTTATTCTCGGAAGAACAAAATATATTCAGATTGACACTTATGAAGACACCAGAACGGCCAGTGAGGTCATTTCCGTGTTGCGTGAAGGTTCCTTTACGGCGAAGCTCGGTTCGGACAATAAGACCGTCATGGTGGATGAAAAGCAGTATTCGGATGCAATTATGACGCTTGCCACCAGTGAAATTTCCAGTTCGGAGTTTAGTCTTGATGATCTGTTGAATAACAGTCTTACGACCACAAACAGTGAAAAGTTATTGAAGAATTATTTAAGATCCGAGAGCGAACTGGAACAATGGATTTTGAAAAATAATGAAGGTACGATTGCGGGGGTTCAGGTAACCTATATGCCAAAGGATACCTCCAATACCATATTAAATTCCAGTAAGTCGATTCCGGTTAGTATTGCACTGGTTACGACACCTCACTTTGATGAGGATGCGGCAGTGGGAATTGCAAAGATGGTTTCTTATGCTTTGGGCAACCAGTCCACGGAGCATGTGGTTGTAACGAATCAGAAAGGAAAGGTTTTGTTTGACGGCGATGCACCGGAGTTGGAAACAGAACTGGATTATACAGACAAGATTGCTATGACAGAGTATCTTGAACAGAAGTACGTGGATGCGGTAACCGGTGCGATTACCATGAGTCAGTATACGGATGTTCATGTGGCTCCGCACATTGTAATGAATTTTGACAAGGTAAAGCAGTTATTTACCGATTATATTCCATTGGACGGCGAAACCTTTGGTGTTTTAACGGAAGAGCATAAGACTTCCCAGAGTGGAGAGGGTGCTTCCGGAGATATTCCGGGAACCGATTCCAATGATGAAGTGGATTATTATGTAGATGAAAGTACTGGACTGATTTATGAAAAATCTACAATGGATAAATATTATCAGCCGAGTGTGCATGTAGAGGAAACGGTATATGATACCGGAACTATCGTGGCTGATGAATGTACCATGTCTGTGACTGCTACAAAAGTAATCCGGTTAAAAGAAGAAGACATGGTAAGACTTGGTCTTTTGGATGACATGTCCTTTGATGACTATGTGGCAAGGAATTCAGCTCCGATTGATTTGACGGTAGAGGACACTGCTGAGGTTGAAAAGTTAAAATCTTTGGCATCGGCAGCGACCGGCATCCCAAAGGAGAATATTGAAGTTAATGCATTGTTGATTTATGACTATATCGAGGCACAGGAGATTGCCAGAGACTGGTCGTTCTATCTGCAGATTTTACTTGCAGTGCTTCTGATTGCGTTCTTGCTGTTTGTGGTATTCCGAGGCATGGCACCGGTAGAAGTAACTGAGTTGGAACCGGAATTATCCGTAGAGCAGTTGCTTGCTACGACAAAGGAAAACCAATCCTTAGAGGATATCGAATTCAGCGAACAGTCTGAGACCAGAAAGATGATTGAAAAATTCTTTGATGAAAATCCGGAAGCGGTGGCTCAGCTTTTGCGCAACTGGTTGAACGAAGAATGGGAATAAGCAAATCGTGGGGTGAAATGTTATGGCAAAGGTAAGTGAATTAACCGGTATTCAGAAGGCGGCCATTCTTCTGATTACGCTTGGACCGGAAAAAGCGGCGAAGGTATTCAAGTTTCTGAAAGAAGAAGAGATAGAACAATTGACTTTAGAAATTGCCAATACCAGAAGCGTCAGTCAGGCGTTAAAAGAAGAAGTTTTAGATGAATTTTACGAAGTATGTCTTGCACAGCAGTATATCGCGGAAGGTGGTATCGGATATGCAAAGGAACTTCTCGAAAAAGCACTTGGAAACGAAAAAGCAATGGAGGTTATCGGAAAACTTACCGCATCCTTGCAGGTTCGCCCGTTCGAGTTTATCAGAAAAACCGATGTGTCCTTGCTGTCTAACTTTATTTTAGACGAGCATCCGCAGACGATTGCATTGATTCTTTCTTACTTGTCGACACAACAGGCATCTGCGATTATTTCCCAGTTGTCCCAGGACAAGCAGGCGGATGTTGCAAAGCGTATTGCGCAGATGGACCGTACATCACCTGATGTTATCAAAGAAGTGGAACGTGTCATGGAAAGAAAACTTGCTTCGCTTGTTAACCAGGATTACACCATTGCCGGTGGTGTGGATGCTATCGTAGAGATTTTAAATACCGTGGACCGCGGTACAGAAAAACACATTATGGAAACTCTCGAAATCGACGAGCCGGAATTGGCAGAAGAAATCCGCAGAAAGATGTTCGTATTCGAGGATATTCTTACACTCGACGACCGTTCCCTTCAGCGCGTGCTGCGTGAATTTGACATCCCGACACTTGCAACAGCACTTAAGAGTGCAGGTGAAGATGTACAGGGCGCAGTATTTAACAATATTTCGAAGCGTCAGGTGCTCATGATTCAGGAAGAAATGGATTTCATGGGTCCGGTACGTATGAAGGACGTAGAAGAAGCGCAGCAGAAGATTGTAAATACTATCCGGAAATTAGAGGATTCCGGTGAAATTATTACTTCCAGAGGTGGAGGTGACGAACTCGTTGTCTAGTAATATGATTAAGGCGTATACCATTGCCTATGACAAACAGAAAGTAAAAGTACTCGATACGGAGGAGAGGGAAAAAGCGTTGGAAGATAAACTTCAGGAACTGCTTCCTTTCCGTCCGTTTCTGACGGCAGAAACGCAGGAGAAAGAGGGAGATGAGGAATTTGTCCCTGGAATTTTTGCGGAAGATATCGGAGAACTTATTTTGGATGAGCCGACACAACCTCCGGTACAGGAAGTTGATTTAGAGGCAATCAAGGCATCTTTGCGTGAAGAAGTATCTGCTGAAATTGCACTCGAGTACCAAAAACAGGCAGGCGAGATTCTTGCCAATGCGCAGGCACAGGCAGAAGAATTACTTGCTACAGCAAAACGTGATGCGGAAACTGCAAAAGAGAGCATTTTAAAACTGGCGTCTGCTCAGGGTTACGAAGAAGGTCTGAAACGAGCAAAGGCTGAAGAGGAAAGAATGCGTTTGGAATTAGAAACAGAGAAGGCGCGGATACAACAGGAATACGAAAGGCAGGTTTCAGAATTAGAGCCTGCCTTTGTTAAAATATTAAAAGAGTTAGTGAAAAAGGTTTCCGGTGTTGCCTATGAGTACCATGACGAAGTGTTGACGTATCTGATAGCATGCGGAGCAGGGTTTGCATCGAAAGATACCGAGTTTACCGTATGGCTTAGCGAACCGGACTACGAGCGTTTTGCAGATAAGTTTACGGAAATAAAAGAAAAATTTTCCGAAACACTTGTATTGGAGTTTAAACCATCGGAAGATCTTTCGGTCGGTTGTGTGAAATTGGAAAACGAAAATCGTGTCATTGATTGTGGGCTTGGCACAGAATTAGAAGGACTGTTAGAAGAATTATCGTTACTTGGCTAACTAAGGGGAAGTATGGACATCAGTAAATACCTGAATTTGTGTGGTAAAAATCATATAAAGTCGTATGGAAAGGTAGTAAAGGTAGTCGGTCTTACCATTGAATCTACCGGTCCGGAAGCAAAGATAAACGACACTTGTAGAATACATTTATCCGGTGTTGGTAAAACCGTTTTGGCAGAGGTGGTTGGGTTCCGTGAAGGAAGATTGCAGTTAATGCCATACGAGGATGTTTCGGGAGTACAGATTGGGGATCTGGTAGAAGGTGAGTTGGGAGAATTCCGAATTCCTGTAGGCGAGGCGCTTCTGGGATATGTCTTAGATGGTCTCGGACAGCCGATGGAAGGAGAACTACCGCTACTTACGGATTACTGTAACGCTGAAGCAATGCCTCCGAATCCGATGCAAAGAACTTTGATTGATGAAGTTCTTCCACTTGGAGTTAAGGCGGTAGACAGTATTATAACGCTTGGCAAAGGGCAGCGAATCGGTATTTTTGCCGGAAGTGGTGTCGGAAAGAGTACCCTGCTTGGCATGTTTGCAAGAAATACAAAAGCGGACATTAATGTAATAGCCTTAATCGGCGAACGCGGAAGAGAAGTAAAGGAATTCCTGGAAAGGGATTTGGGAGAAGAAGGCCGCAGAAGATCTGTTATTGTTTGTGCTACTTCGGATCAGCCTGCGCTGATTCGTAAGAAAGCGGCAAAAACAGCAACGGCAATTGCAGAATATTTCAGAGACCGGGGAAAAGACGTTCTTCTCATGATGGACTCCATGACACGTTTTTCCATGGCGCAAAGAGAAATCGGGTTGGCATCCGGAGAACCGCCGGTATCCAGAGGCTATCCTCCGAGTGTATATGCGGAGATGCCAAAACTTTTAGAACGTGCCGGAAAGACACAAAAAGGTTCCATTACCGGAATTTATACGGTGCTTGTCGATGGTGATGATATGAATGAGCCGATTGCGGATACAGCCAGAGGAATTTTGGACGGTCATATTGTTCTATCAAGAAAGATGGCGCATAAAAATCATTATCCGGCCATTGATATTTTGCAGAGTATTTCCCGTGTTATGAGCTCCATAGCAACGAAAGAACATAAGGAGTATGCGAACAAATTAAAGAATGTACTGGCTACCTATGACGAAGCCGAAGATTTAATTAATATTGGCGCGTATAAAGCGGGATCCAATAAAGAAATTGATTATGCAATCTCAAAGATTAATGCAGTCAATGCATTTTTGCAACAACAGGTAGATGAGAAGTTTACATTTGAAGAAGCGGTGGACTTACTGAAAGGAATTTTTGCGGATGGCTAAGTTTGTATATAAAATGCAAAGCCTTCTGAACATAAAAGAAAAGTTGGAAGAGCAGGAGAAAACGGCATACGGTCTTGCGAAGGCGGCACTGAACGAAGAAGAAGAAAAACTTGCGATTCTCATTGCAAAGAAGAACCGGTATCTGGAGGAAAAGAGACGGAAAATGTCCGAACTGTTGGACGTTTTGGAACTGGCGAGACTGGAACAGGCTATTTATTCGACAGAACTGTTAATCAATGACCAGGTACTTGTTGTAAAACGTGCGGAAAAAGCAGTTGCTTTGGCGCAGATTCGCCTGGAAAATGCGATGAAAGAACGTAAAATCCAGGAAAAATTAAGAGAAAAAGCTCTCGAAGAGTTTAAAAAAGAGGAAGAAGCGAAAGAACAGCAAGAGATCAATGAACTTGTTACATTTCGATTTGGAAATCAGAGAAAGAAGGAAGGTTAACTATGGCTGGAAAAGGAAGAGAACAAAAGAATGAACAAGGAAATGCAGGCGGAAAAGTACTGACTGTAATGATAATTCTGTTGATTGTTTTGATATGGCTTGCGATTCTGGCATTGCTGATTAAATTTGATGTCGGAGGGCTTGGCAGTGAGGTCCTGCGGCCGCTGTTAAAGGATGTTCCGGTCATCAATCGGATTCTTCCGGAAGTGTCGGATGAAAAGTTGGCGGAAGAGAATGCTTATCCGTTTAAAAATTTAGGAGAAGCAGTGGAATATATTAAGAAATTGGAATTGGAAGCCGATAAACTAAGAGAGGAGAACGATGACTATGCTTCCAGGCAATTAGAGATGCAAAAGGAAATTGACTCTCTAAGACATTATGAAGATGAGCAGGAGGCATTTGCAGAGCGCGTCGAAGCGTTTGACCGTGAGGTCGTGTATAACGATAAGGCGCCATCCACGGATGAATATCTGAAATGGTATGAAGGTATGTATCCGAACAATGCGGCTAATATTTATGCAGAGTTGTTAGAACGTAAACTGGTGGAAGAAAGTCTTAAGAAGTACGCAGACTATCTGACATCGATGGAACCGGGAGAGGCGGCTGGTATTTTATCGCAGTATCCAAGCGACATCGATATGATTTGCAAACTGTTGGATTGCATGAAGAAAGTGCAGGTTGCAGATATTTTACGTGAAATGGATGAACTTTTTGCTGCAAGAATTTTAAATCGTATGATTGAATTAGGCATGGAACCCCTCGAATAATTGGTCAAAGAGGAACGGACTCCTTTTGATGCAGGAAAGGAGAAAGAAACATGCAGACACAGCACATTATTAATACTGCAACGGGAAGTATGTTTTTTGCGACAGCAAGTGCGAACACGTCAGGGAAAACATTGGATGGAGTTTTTGCACAGATGTTTCAGACTTCATCGGAAAAGTATGAGACTTTGACGGCAAAGGACGGGCAACAGGAAAGCCAGATAAACGCATACAGTACCGAAATTGAAGCGCAGAAAGTAGTTTCCAAAGAGTTTTCCGGTAAGAGTACAGAAGTAACGGAGTCCGGAAAGACAGAGGAAACGGTAACGACAGAAAGCGTGGATGAAAAAGAAATGGCAGAACGTGTTGCCGGACTGGTTGTTCAGGTAACGGAACTTGTAAAAGAACTGCTCGAAGTGTCTCAGGAAGAAATGCAGGGTGTTATGGATTTACTTGGTATGACTGAAACAGACCTGCTGAATGTGGATATGTTAAAGCAGATGGTTCTTAAGGTAAACGGTGAACAGGATGCCACAGCATTCTTAATGAACAATGACCTTCTTGCACAAATGCAGCAGTTGCTTGCTGAAGTGGAAACGTTGATGGAAGAGTCCGGTATTGCTTTCAGTGAGCTGATGGAGATCTCAGGAAATGCGGAATTTGGTGACTGGTTGAAACAGGCATTATCAGAATTGACCGGAGAGCAGAATGCAGATGAAAGTGAACCGGAAACCCAGCCAGAAACTGTAGCAACAGAAAGTGAAAAAGAACTTACGATTTCCTTTGAAGCTGGCAAGGCAGAAGAAAGTGCGGCTGTTACAACTGTAAGAAATGAAAAAAGTGGAAACTGGGATATGGCTTCAGAACATAATGCTACAGAGTTTGCAAATCATTTCATTCAGAGTATGGAACAGGCAGTAGCTGATGGAATTTCCGAAACTTCCTTCCGTGCAGATCTGACTGCACAAATCAGAGAAATTGCTGCACAGATTCTGGAACAGGTTAAAATGGTAGTCACACCTGAAATGACTAGCCTGGAAATTCAGTTAACACCGGAAGAACTTGGGAAAGTAAATGTCACGGTGACCGAACAGGACGGTGTTATGAAGGCAAGATTCGTAACAGAAAATGAAATTGCCAAAGAAGCGATTGAAAGCAATCTTGTCCAGTTCAAACAAATGATGAATGAGCAGGGACTTAAAGTGGAATCCATTGAAGTTACCGTATCTGAGTTCGCTTTTGATAAGAATGGTGAAGCAGGCCGAAATCAGCAGGAAGACAAAAAGCATGGTAAGGCGAGATTTGTTATGGAAGAAGAAAACGGTCCGACTGCTATGCAGGATGAACTTGCCCGTCATTTTATGGAAGGCGGAGAAAGTACAGTAAATTATATGGCGTAAGTTATGTTTGGAGGAAAATCCTCTGCCCACGTGTGGGTGGACATTTTGCTTCGCAAAACAAGGAGGATTAATGAGTAATTTAATTCAGCCCGTAGTAGACGGAAAGATTACATCAAATACTGCAACGGATTCGACGGTAGAGAAAAAAGAAACCAGAGGAACAACGGATTTGGGGTATGATGCGTTTTTACAGCTTTTGATTGCGGAAATGCAGCATCAGGATCCACTGGAGCCGACAACAAATACGGAATGGATTTCCCAGATGGCAACATTCAGCCAGTTAGAAGAACTGCAGTCCCTGTCTAAGACTACGGAAAACAGCCAGATCTTTTCCCTGGTTGGACAGAATGTTATTATTTCCACAGAAGATGCATCCGGCAATACCACATTAAAATCCGGCATCGTAGATTTTATCAGTATGTCCGGCGGAACGGCAAAATTCAGTGTAAACGGATCTTTGTATTCTCTGGATCAGTTATATTCCGTAGTGGATGCAGAGTATTTGTATAATAAGAACAAGCCGGGTATTCCTACAGCTGTAGAATTTAAGTTCAACGGTGATGAACCACAGGATTTCAGTTTTGATGTTAATCTTGGCGTAGATACAGCAAAAGCGTCCAATGTAGCGATATTGGTCGGAAATGCTATTATTGATGCAGATTACGTTTCCTTAAACGGAAATACTGTTACGGTAAAGCAGGAAATTTTACAGGAATTAGAAGTCGGAACCTATCGTTTTTCTGTCGTGTTTGATGATCCGAATCTTACGACAGTGGAGGATAAGTTGACCGTACATATCTATAACTCTCATCCTACAGTAAAAAATGAGGAAACAGACGAGGAGACAACTGTAGAATGATAGACAGAACAGGAAATCCATATAGGAAGGAGCCGAATAAGGATGACACAGTTTGATGTGAAACAAAGATATTCCATCGAACAGATGCAGGGGACGTTGACAAACAACCGAAAAACGTCAACAACTGCAGCCGTGCTCAGACAGCAGGGAAGATCCTTTGAGGAAATTTTAGAGCAGACCAGGGCAGGTGCTGCGGAAGAACTAAAATTCTCCAAGCATGCCAATGAACGTTTGATTAGCCGAAACATTGATTTATCGACAGAGCAGAAAGAACGTCTTTGTCAGGCTGTGAAGTCGGCAGAAGCAAAAGGCATTAAGGAATCTCTTGTTATGATGGACAATCTGGCATTTATTGTTAATGTAAAAAACAGTACCGTAATTACGGCAGTAACCGGTGAGGAAGAAAGAATTTTTTCAAATATTGACGGTGCGGTTATTGTTTGAGACAAAAATGCCGAAATATATGTTAAGAGTTTTAAATCGCCGGACCTTTTAAGGAGGCGATTCTTCCCTGAACGACAGACGGGAAGGCTAAAATTAGGAGGTTGATTTAGTTATGATGAGAGCATTGTACTCCGGTGTATCCGGACTGAAGGTTCATCAGACGAAGATGGACGTCATCGGTAATAACATTTCAAACGTTAACACCGTAGGATTTAAGTCCAGTAATGTTACATTTGCAGATGTATTATATCAGACATCTTCCAATGCGACAGGTCCAAATGCCGAGACAGGCAGAGCAGGACAGAATGCAATGCAGATTGGTCTTGGTGCGGGCGTATCTTCGATTATGACAACCATTGAAACGGTGGGTGGTTCCCAGAGAACCGATAATCCGTTTGACCTTATGATTGAAGGTGATGGCTTCTTTGTAGTAAACAACGGAAGCGGTAACTATTTTACAAGAGCCGGTTCTTTTACTGTGGATGCAAACGGTACCCTATGTAATGCATCCGGTTATGCAGTAATGGGATGGCAGGTGGATCCGGAGAATCCGACACAGACAGTAGCAGATACGGTTTCGGCACTTCAGATTATGTCTCCGGAAAATCAGTATTCTGAACCGGAAGCAACCGAAGCGATTCATTTTGCGGGAAATATTGACAGTGCAGATACATCGTTTGATTCTGAGACGGGTAAACTGACATCGTTTTCTTTTTATGATAATCTCGGAAGAAGTTATACAGCGAACTTACGCCTGACACAGGTGGAAGATACCGACGGAACGCAGATTGAAAATCAGTATGTGGTATCTGTAGTGGATGTGCTGGATTCAAACGGTGATTCCATTCTTGTTACATTTGATGAAGATGGTGAAGCTGTAGAAACTGGTGTGAATGTTAGTTTTGGTGGAGTTGAATTTGAAATTGAGACAGACGGTAAGGATTATACCGTTGCTTCGGATGATCAGTTGATTTTAACATTTGATGCAGCAACCGGTAAGTTTAAGAGTATCGGCAGTGCAGATGATGTAGACGATGATGCAGAAGAGGGAGAATTTAATTCGGTAGATTTTGTGGTATCTTTGGATGCGGTGGAAGAAAATCCGTTTGCAGAGGCCATTGATGTTGATTTTTCCAAACTTACCATGTATGCAAAGAGTGGTTCTACAAAGATTGAGCCAACAAAGGGAAATTTAGAAGGATTGTACACAGGTCGTTCGGCAGGAACGATGAAGGGCGTTACAGTAGACAGTCTTGGCATGATTTATGGTGTATATGACAACGGAACAAGCAAACTGCTTGGACAGATTGTAGTAGCAACTTTTGCGAATCCATCCGGTCTGGAATCCGTAGGCGGAAGCTTGTTTTCCACAACACAGAACTCCGGTGAATTTGATGGAATCGGCGAAGCGATTTCGGCATCCGGCGGAGAATTCAAGACAGGTGTTCTTGAAATGTCGAATGTAGACTTATCGACAGAGTTTACAAATATGATTACAACCCAGAGAGGGTTCCAGGCAAATTCAAGAATTATTACAACATCAGATACCCTGTTAGAAGAGCTGATTAACTTAAAGAGATAGTAAACTGAACAGGTAGGGGTGGCGGATGAACTGTCACCCCTTACTTAAGTTTTAGAAATGTATGGAAATTAGGAGTGTATATGATTGACCTGACCAGACTGAATAATACCTCATTTACCCTAAATGCAGAACTGATTGAAACGGTGGAAGAGGTGCCGGATACGGTGATTACTTTAACGACCGGAAAGAAAATATTCGTAAAAGAAAGTAGACAAACTGTCAAAAATCTAGTACTATTGTATAAACAGGAAGTTTTTCGCAAGATATTGTAGTTTTATAAAAAAAATGATATAATATAGAGAGTGCTTGACGAAATTGGTAGTATTTTCAGAAAATATGATGAAATTGTGGGGTGAAAACAAGTGGATATAGCTACACTAATTGGATTGATTATTGCTATGGGGCTTATGATATTTTCTATCATGCTTGGTGATGCAGGTGTATTGAGTATCATCGCCTTTTTGGACTTGCCATCAGCTATGATTACCTTTGGCGGTGCATTTGCCTGTGTTCTGACCATGACACCGGATTTAAAGACGTACATAAATTGTTTGAAGTCCATAAAACTTGTTATGAAGCCGATGAAGACAAATGAAGAAGAAGTTATCCGCCAGATTATCGAATTGTCAAACATCGCAAGAAAAGAAGGTCTTTTACAGTTGGAAGAGGCGGCAAATGATTCTATTGAGGATGAATTTATTAAGAAGGGTGTGCTATTGATTGTTGATGGTACCGACCCGGAATTTGTACGTAGTATCTTGGAGACAGAACTGGATTGTATCAGTACCAGACATAAGGATATTATTTCTTTCTGGGAGAATCTTGCTTCTATGGGTCCTGCCTGGGGTATGATTGGTACACTGATTGGTCTTATTAACATGCTTGGAAATCTCGAAGATATTAACAGCGTAGGTCCGAATATGGCGATTGCGTTAGTTACCACATTCTACGGTTCGGTGCTTGCTAACTGGTTGTGTACTCCGGTTGCTACAAAGTTAAAAGCAAACGATGCCGCAGAAATTATGATGAAAGAAATTGCAGTGGAAGGTCTTCTGTCGATTCAGGCAGGCGAAAATCCACGTATCATTGAAGAAAAGTTAAAATCCTTTATTTCACCGGATAGAAGAAAGAGTATCGGTGCCCAGGAGGAGGGTGAACAGTAGTGGCTAGAAAAAAGAAAGAAGATGCTCCGGCTCCGGGTTCACCGGCGTGGATGGCAACATTCAGTGACCTGATGAATCTCTTGCTTTGTTTCTTTGTTTTACTTTTCTCTATGTCTTCAGTAGACGAGGGAAAGGCAGAGGCGTTGGTGCAGTCTTTGGCAAATACGTTCAGCCGTTTTGACGGCGGAGGTGCTTCTTTTGGGGACGGAAACATGATTTCCAACGGAGCAAATCAGTTGTCGGAATTGGATGTTTACTTTGATACCATGGGTAAAACGGAAGATGGAGATGTTATCCGTAATCCGAATCAGAGTGAAAACGGTGGAGAAAATGACTCCCAGATGGGTCCGGTGGCATCTCCGGTTCCTAGTCCGGGGGCGGAAAATCTGACACCGACGCCAATACCGACCAAAACACCGGACGAGCAGATCCGCGAGGAGAACAAACAGCAAAGCACCATTATCTATGATGAAATAGAAGATATGACCTCCAAATTTAATCTGGGAGATTATATTGAGATTGGAATAGATGCTCAGGAATATCGTTATGTTTCGATTGAAATCAAGGGGTCTTTATTGTTTGATTCCGGTAAAGCGGATTTGGTAGAGGATGCTATTCCGTTGATATCAAAAGTGGCGGATATGTTATTAGAATATAAGGGCTATCGGGTGGAAGTAATCGGTCATACCGATAATGTTCCACAGACAAAGCCTCCGTATTATAATAATGAAATGCTCTCGGCAGCACGTGCAATTACAGTTGCAAAGTACTTTGCGGAGACTAAGAATCTGGGTTGGGAAAATGTGCAGTTTTCCGGTCGTGGAGAATGGGAACCGATTGTTCCAAATGACACGAAGGAAAACCGGGATAAAAACCGTCGTGTAGAAATTCGATTGTATAATCGTAAAAATTCAGAGGATTGAGAGGGATAAGTGATGAAAAAAAATATACTTGCCATTGTGATTTTGGCAGCGACCATTGTTAACATTACATTATCTGCAATTATGTTGTTTACTGTAGTGCCAAAGGCGCAGAGAACCGATGCACTGATTCAAAAGATTGTGGCTATTCTAAATTTGGAACTTGAAAATCCGGATGCTTCCGATTATGCAGAGATTCCGTTCGAAGACAGAGAAACTTATGCGATTACGGAAAGACAGACTATCAATCTTAGCAGGATAGAAGGCGATTCCAAAAACAGATACGCGTTTGTCTACATTACGCTTTTAATTAATAACAAATCAGATGATTATAAAACGATTCAGCCGAAACTGGCAGAGTATGAAAGAATTGTAATCAGCAAGGTGAGTGATCAGGTTTCTACCTATACCATAGAGACCATTATCGGAAGCAAAGAGGAAATTTGTGATAAGGTTTTGGAGGCACTCAGAACCGAGTTTGGTTCAGCAGATTTTCTGATTGATGTAGATTTAAACATTGCTTACGAGTAAAATTTTAGTTTTGATACTGATGGCTGGGAGGAAGTAATTATGGGTGATGTTTTATCTCAGGAAGAGATAGACCGATTGCTAAATGCCTTTAACAGCGGTGAATTAGATGCTGAGGAATTTAAAGATACAGGTGAAAAGCAAGTAAAAAACTATGATTTTTCCAGACCTTCGAAGTTTTCCAAGGAACATTTGAGAACGTTGGAAATTGTGTTTGAACATTACTGTAGATTGTTATCGACGCATCTGCCGGGATATTTGCGTGTTTCCGTGCAAGCTGAAGTAATCAACTCCGAAGCAGTAATTTATTCGGAATTTTCCAATGCATTATCGAATCCGGTGCTTCTTGGAATGGTTGATTTTGAACCTTTGGAAGGAAATATTATTCTCGAAGTGTCAGATAATGTCGGTTATGCGATTATTGACCGTATGCTTGGTGGTGCGGGAATACCTCTGGAAAAGAAACGTGATTTTACAGAAATAGAGCGGGTTATTTTGGAACGTATTTTTACTATTATGACCAACTTGCTTAAGGATCCGTGGGGAAATGTAGTGGATATCAGTCCTCGGTTTACCAGAATCGAAACAAATTCCCAGTTCGCTCAAATTATTTCGCCGAATGAAATGATCGCGTTAATTACAATGAATATTAAGGTTGCAAACGTAGAAGGTATGATGAATGTATGTATTCCATACGCCTGCATTGAACCAGTCATTGAGCGTTTGAATACGAAGTATTGGTATTCGACAATTCGCGATAAGGATGAAGCAAGTTATAAGGAATTTATTGAAGTTTCAATTTCCAAGGCAAACATTCCGATCCGTGCAGTGCTTGGAAAGAGCGTAATATCTGTGAATGATTACATTCACATGCAACGTGGTGATATTATCAAATTAGATTCCAAAACAGATGATGAATTAAAAATATATGTCGGAAATATTTTTAAATTCACTGCACTTCCGGGGTTGGCCTCGGATTCCTATGCAGTGAAAATATCTTCAATTATAAGAGAGGAGTAGACAGTTATGGACGGGTTATTATCGCAAGAAGAAATTAATGCGTTGTTCAGTAGTACAGATGACGATATAGAAACTGGTTCAGCAACTACTTCTGAATTGTTGTCGCTGGAAGAAAAGGACGCAATCGGTGAAATTTCAAATATCAGCATGGGTACTTCGGCAACGACGTTATCTTCACTGGTAAATCAAAAGGTTGATATTTCAACGCCAGAAGTGTCTGTCATTACATGGGATCAATTAGTGGATTCCTATGATAAGCCATGTATTTTTATCCAAATTTATTACAAAGAGGGTTTGGACGGAAATAATATTTTGATTTTAAGGGAACGTGATGTAAAAATTATTACGGACCTGATGATGGGCGGAGACGGCTCCAATACGGACCGTGAACTGGATGAACTTTGCATTAGTGCAATCAATGAAGCCATGAACCAGATGATGGGTTCTGCCTCTACTTCCATTTCCTCCATGTTGGAAACAAAAGTAGACATCAGTCCGCCTGCTGCTACACAGATTGATTTGAACAGCGTAGTCAATGCGGGACAGATTGCACCGTTTTTACAAGGAGAATTTGTAAAAGTTTCTTTCCGAATGGAAATCGGAGATTTGGTAGACAGCGAGCTGATGCAGTTGTATCCGGTTGACTTTGCGAAAAATATGTATCGCAAATTTGTAAATTTGGATGATGAACCAGCACCGGCGCCGCAACCGTCGCCGGAACCGGTATCGGCACCACAGCCTGTAGCACAGCCGACACCGCAGCCTGCTCCGACGATGCAGGAACAGCAGCCAATGATGCAGGGAATGCCGATGATGCAGGGAATGCCGATGATGCAGGCGATGCCTGTGATGATGCAGCCTCCGGTTCAGGATGTCAATGTAAGCCAGGCACAGTTCCAGCCGTTTGTGGCAATGCAAAGTCCGCTTTTACAGCAGGAAAACATCGATTTGTTGTTAGATGTTCCTCTTGAAGTAACGGTTGAACTTGGAAAAACAAGTAAGTCCATCAAGGAAATTCTTGATTTTGCACCGGGAACCGTAGTGGAGTTAAATCGCTTGGCAGGAGAGCCGATTGATGTTTTGGTCAATGGAAAATACGTAGCCAAAGGTGAAGTGGTTGTAATCGGTGAAGCATTTGGTATCCGTATCAGTGATGTCATTAAATAAGTACGTAATTTGAAATTAACTATAAAGTGAAATGAGAAGGAGATAGTCAAAATGGCAAAGAATATTTTAATTTGTGACGATGCAGCGTTTATGAGAATGATGATTAAGGACATTCTTACCAAGAATGGCTATGGTATTGCCGGCGAAGCTGAAAATGGTCAGGTGGCAGTAGAAAAGTACATGGAAACGAAGCCTGATTTAGTTATGATGGATATTACTATGCCGGAGAAGGACGGTATTCAGGCATTAAAGGAAATCAGAGCAAAGGATCCTGGTGCAAATATTATTATGTGTTCGGCAATGGGACAGCAGGCAATGGTAATTGAATCCATTCAGGCAGGAGCAAGAGACTTTATTGTAAAACCATTCGCACCGGACCGTGTTCTGGAAGCTGTTCGCAAGGCAGTAGGTTGATGGTATGCCGTCGACATTTGAAAGTGTCATAGAACTTATTGGTTTAATTCTCATTTTTATCATTGTGTTGGTTGCCTGTTATTTCACAACGCGCTTTGTTGCAGGGAAACAGATGGTACAGAAGAAAATGGGGAATTTTGAGACAATTGAGACATATGCAATCGCTCAGAATAAGTACCTGCAGCTGTTAAGAATGGGGAATAAATACATTGTGATTTCGGTATCCAAAGATTCTGTTCAGTATATTACAGAATTAGAGGAGAGTGAAATATGCCGGATGCAAAAAGAGGCATCTGTGCCCGGAAAGAGTTTTAAAGAAATTCTTTCTTTAATTTCGAAAGAAAAAAAAGAATAATTGAATAAGAAAATATAAGTACACTGGTAAAGGTTGATACAATGGACAGATTTATTAAACTGAAAAAACAAAACTTTTTATCTATTTTTGTTTTTTTCGTTACACTGTTGCTGTTAACCTTTATTTGTGCTGCTCCGAAAACAGTATGTGCATCCGAATCTTCCGGTCTTGACATTCAAGCAGACTTGGGGGATTTGGATATTTCTGTTTCTACGGATGACAGTGACAATGGGTTAGCATCTACATTACAGATTTTATTGTTGCTTACTGTAATTTCCCTGGCACCGTCCATATTGATAATGGTAACGTCGTTTACCCGTATTTTGATTGTTCTTCATTTTGTACGGTCAGCATTGGGAATGCAGACAACGCCTCCGAATCAGGTTTTAATAGGATTATCGTTGTTTTTAACGTTGTTTATTATGTCACCGGTTATGACAGAGGTGAATGAACAGGCGTTAAAGCCATTGGCGGCGAATGAGATTACGACAGAAGAGGCATTTGAAAAGGGCCTGGAACCGATTCGTGATTTCATGTTTGGACAGATTCGGAACGAAGGAGATTTGGCGCTGTTTTGTGATATTGCCGGAATTGAAGAAGTGAGTACACTGGAGGATATACCAACGTATGTGCTGATTCCGACGTTTATCATCAGCGAATTGCGAATTGCATTTTATATCGGATTTATTATTTATTTACCGTTTATTGTGATTGATATGGTAGTATCCTCTACCCTGATGTCTATGGGTATGATGATGCTGCCGCCGACCGTTATTTCTACTCCGTTTAAGATTTTGCTTTTCATCGTCGTAGATGGTTGGTCTTTGGTTGTAGGCGAACTGGTGCAGACGTTCTGGTGATAGAAAGAGGTGGATGAAATGACAGAGAATTTTATCATAGATATGTTTGTACGCGTGCTTGTGTTGATTATTAAAGTATCTGCACCGATGCTTCTGGTATCCCTGGTGGTAGGACTGGTCATCAGTATTTTACAAACGATTACGTCGATACAGGAGCAGACATTGACTTTTGTTCCAAAGCTTTTGGCGATTTTACTGACTATTATTATCGCCGGAAACTGGATTTTAACATCATTAAAAGAATTTACGATAGAATTGTTTCAGTTTCAAAATTATCTGGGATGAACAGAGCGGGTTGGTGTAAAGTATGACATTTACAGTTGAAAATTTGGAGGTTTTTTTGGCAATTGCAGTGCGGGTTGCCGGCTTTGTAATGACAGCTCCTTTCTTTTCGATCCGCTCAGTTCCGCAAAGAGTCAAAGTATTATTGTCGATTGCGGTTGCAATTATTATATATTGTGTAATTCCCTACCAACCGCTTCAATATAATGGAGTCATTGGTTATGCGGGAGTGGTTATTTCAGAAGCAATTGCCGGAATGATTCTCGGTTTGTTTGCTAATTTGGCAATGTATATTTTAAGTTTTGCAGGACAAATTGCTGACATGGAAATCGGTTTTTCCATGGTAACCCAGTTTGATACATCAAACCGGATGCAGGTGACTGTAACAAGTAATATTTTAATGTATGCCGTGACTTTAATGATGATTGTTACAAATCTTCATTTGTATGTACTAAGGGCGGTGGTTGATTCATTTTTGCTTGTTCCGGTCGGAGCTGTTAGACTTTCGCCGTTACTGTATGAAAGTTATCTTGGATTTTTGCTGGATTATATGATACTTGCATTTCGGATCATACTTCCGGTATTTGCAGCGCTATTAATTGTAAATGCGGTATTGGCTGTTCTCGCAAAAGCGGCACCGCAGTTAAATATGTTTGTCGTTGGATTTCAGTTAAAGATTTTTGTTGGACTTGCGGTCCTAACAGTTATGATGTTGTTTTTGCCTTCTATTTCTAATTTTATTTTTGAAAAAATAATGGAAATGGTAAAAGTTGCGGTGGCAAATCTGATGTGACAGGAAGGTAACATGGATAAAGATTGGTATAGACTTAACTTCCCGATGAATCTGCAGTATTTTGCAGAAGGTGCCGGTGGGGAAAAAACCGAAAATGCTACGGCAAAACGTTTAAAAGATGCCAGAGAAGAAGGGCAGGTTGCCAAAAGTCAGGAATTGATTACTGCGGTAATGCTGTTTGCGCTGTTTATTGCTTTGAAGGTGTTTGGGACTTATCTCGGCAATGGCTTTTCAAAAGCATTTTTAAAAAACTACAGGTATATCAGTACTTATGGCATAGAAATTGCTACGGTCGGGAATGTATCAGCAATGCTACGGGAAGTTATCTTTGATGTGATACTTCTTTGCCTTCCGATTTTTGCATTTGCAATTGTTGTTGCCTTTTTACTGAATGTCCTTCAGGTGAGATGGGTGGTTACGGCAAAACCGCTGAAACCTAAATTTAACCGGTTGAATCCGGTAAGTGGGTTTAAAAAAATTTTTTCAAAAGATAAGATATTTGAATTGATTAAATCAATTGCTAAAATTGTTTTAATCTTTTATATGGCCTACGATACGATAAAAGATGAAGTAGATAAGATAAAAATTCTCTATGATCTTGGCCTTTGGCAGGCGGTACTTTATATCTGTGATTTTGTCATTGACATGGGAATAAAAATCAGTGCGGTTTATTTGATTCTCGGACTGGCGGACTTGATTTATAACAGAATTAAGTTTAAGAATGACATGAAGATGACCAAACAGGAAGTAAAAGACGAATACAAACAGCAGGAAGGTGATCCGCAGGTAAAAGGACGAATCAAGTCCAAGATGAGAGAAGCATCCATGCAGCGAATGATGCAGAAGATGCCGGAAGCGGACGTGGTTATTACAAACCCAACTCACTTTGCCTGTGCGATTAAATATGATAAAGAACAGGCGGCTGCTCCGGTATTGATTGCCAAAGGTGCTGACCATTTGGCTCAAAAAATTAAAGACGTAGCGAGAGAGTTTCAGGTACCGATTGTGGAAAACAAACCTCTTGCGAGAATGTTATATTATAATGTAGATTTAGATGCCGAGATTCCGCAGGAATTGTATCAGATGACAGCGGAAGTATTGGCTTACGTATATCAGTTAAAGAATAAATAAGAGAAAAGAAAGGAGGAAACAACATGAAAAAAGCGGATATGATGATTGGTATTTATATCTTAGCAGCGATTGTATTCATGTTAATTCCGATTCCTCCGGCATTTTTGGATGTTTTAATGGCATTAAATATTTCTGTCTCCATGATTATTTTGTTTAATGCGCTTTTCTCACAAGAAGTACTGAATATGTCAACGTTCCCATCAGTGCTTTTGTTTACAACTGTGTTCCGTATTTCTCTTAATATTTCTTCGACCAGAAATATCCTGACCAGAGGATATGCCGGTGGTGTCGTTGAGGCATTTGGTGAATTCGTTGGCGGCGGTGATATGATTGTCGGAGCCATTGTATTTATTATTTTGATTATTGTACAGTTTATGGTAATCAATAAAGGTTCAGAACGAGTATCGGAAGTAAGTGCGAGATTTACCCTGGATGCCATGCCCGGTAAACAGATGGCAATCGATGCGGATTTAAATACAGGTGCCATTACCGATAAGGAAGCGCAGGAACGTCGTCAGAAAATACAGGATGAGGCCAGCTTCTTCGGTTCCATGGACGGTGCTACGAAGTACGTAAAAGGTGATGCTACGGCAGGCCTTTTGATTACGCTGGTTAATATTATCGGTGGTGTTTTGATGGGTGTGACAAGGCAGGGAATGGATGCGATGACAGCGCTTAATCATTATGGGCTCCTTACTATAGGTGACGGTCTGGTTTCCCAGATTCCTTCGTTAATGATTTCTTTGTCCACAGGTATTATGGTAACAAAGGTATCCAAAGAAGCTGACATCGGCGATTTGCTTGTCGGACAGTTGTTTTCGATTCCGAAGGTTATGTACATGGTGGGCGGTGGACTTGCCTTCCTTGGCATTTTCACCAAATTACCTACTCTGATTTTTGTAATATATGGTGTTGTATTTGTTTTGGTTGGTCGTGCAATTCAGACAAAACTGGAGGTTGCAGATGTTGAATCTGAGGTTTCTGCCGTAGACACTTCGGCAGAAGAAATCCGAAAGCCGGAGAACGTGGTTTCGCTCTTGCAGGTGGATTCGATTGAACTGGAATTCGGTTATGGTATTATTCCGCTTGCCGATACCAATCAGGGCGGTGACCTGTTAGACCGTGTCGTACTGATTCGTAGACAAATCGCTCTGGAATACGGTTGTGTAGTTCCGACAATCCGAATGCGTGATAACATTCAGTTGAACCCGAACCAGTACATTATTAAGATTAAGGGAATTCAGGTCAGCGAAGGAGAAATCCTGTTTGACCACTATATGGCAATGAATCCGGGACATGTAGAAGAAGAGGTAACCGGTATTCCAACCTTTGAACCTTCGTTCCATTTGCCGGCTCTTTGGATTACGGAGAGTCAGAGAGAGCGTGCAGAATCCTTTGGCTATACGGTTGTAGACCCACCGTCAATTATTGCTACACATATCACGGAAATTATTAAGCAGCATCTGGATGAGTTGCTGACAAGACAGGACGTTCAGAACTTAGTAAACAATGTTCAGGAAAAGAACGGAACATTGGTAACAGAACTTATTCCAAAGTTACTTGGAATCGGCGAGGTACAAAAAGTACTTCAAAATATGTTGCGTGAGGGTATTTCTATCCGTGATTTGGTTACTATTTTTGAAACACTTGCCGATTATGCGCCGACGACCAGGGACACGGATGTATTAACCGAATATGTCCGGCAAAGTCCAAGTATAAAGCGCTTTATTTCCAATAAATACTTTCCGGTGAATGTAACAACCAGTGTCGTTACGCTGGACCCTAGAATTGAACAGGAAATTATGGCATCCGTGAAGCAGACGGAACAGGGTTCCTATATTGCCATGGATCCGGAAAAGAATCAGCGCATTATGCAGTCTGTAAAAGAAGAAATTGACAAGCTAGAAAATCTTGGAAATAATCCGATTATCATTACATCTCCGATTGTGAGGATGTATTTTAAGCGGATGACAAGAGACTATTTTAAAGATTTAATTGTGATATCTTACAATGAGATAGAGTCCAATGTAGAATTACAGTCAGTAGGGATGGTGACCATTTAGTATGTTGATTAAAAAGTTTCAGGGAGCTACAGAGCAGGAAGCGTTACAGCTTGCTAAGCAGGAATTAGGAAAAGATGTGATTATTACTCACATCAAAAAAATCAGTCCGAAGGGAATTTACCGCTTATTCAAAAAGCCGGTTGTCGAGATTACCGCTGCGGTGGATGAGGACAACTTTTATGAGAAGAAGAATGCTTTTCAGGCACTGGGAGCAGAGGCTATTCGTCAGGAACAGCAAAAAAAGGCAATGGCGTTTGAACCGAAAACAGTTCCGGAAGAGGGACATTCGTCTGCAATCGAAAAGAAATTGGACAGTTTGCAGACGATGCTGGAGAGACAGTTAAAGGACCAGGCTGTGGCTGTGCCGGAAAAGGAAGAAACGCGTGCGGATGAGCAGAGTGCTGCTATGATTTGTGTACAGATGATTTACAATCAGCTGATTGCAAATGAAGTGGAAGAGGTTTATGCAAACAAAATCATCGGCGAAATCGAGCAGTCAATTAAACCGGATGCTTCTGTGGATAATATTTTGTCAACTATCTATCAGAAACTTGTTTTAAAACTTGGTCAGACAAAAACATTGGAAATTGAAGAAGGGAAGACAAAATATGTCTTTTTTATCGGACCTACCGGTGTGGGTAAGACAACAACAATTGCAAAATTGGCATCCAGTCTGAAATTGGGGAAAAAAGCTAAGGTTGCGTTGTTTACGGCAGATACATACCGCATTGCCGCTGTTGACCAGTTGCGTTCGTATGCCACGATATTAAATATTCCGCTCAGAGTAATCTATTCCGAAAACGAAATGCAGGAAGCTATGGACGATTTCAAAGAATATGATATTATTCTGATTGATACTGCCGGACGTTCACACAAAAACCGTGAACAAAGAGATGATATTGAAAAACTGATTTCGTCGGTTCCGGAAGAAAAGCGTGAGATTTATCTGGTGGTAAGTGCAACAACTAAGTACAAAGATTTGGTTAAGATCACAGAAACCTATGCAGAAATTTCAAAGTACGCGCTTGTGTTTACAAAATTAGATGAGACAGGCTGTATCGGAAATATTCTGAATGTAAAGATGATGACCGGTGCTCCGTTGTCCTATGCTACGTTTGGACAGAATGTGCCGGATGACATTTCGAAAATCAATCCGCAGACGATTGCAAAACAATTGTTAGGAGGCGGACAATGATGGATCAGGCAGAAGGCTTAAGAAAAATGATACAACAGACGGAAAGCAGACCGGCCGCTAGAGTTATTACCGTAACAAGCGGAAAAGGAGGTGTTGGCAAATCCAGCATTTCCATTAATCTGGCAATCCAGTTGAGCAGACTCGGAAAGCGTGTCGTGGTTTTCGATGCGGATTTCGGACTGGCAAATATTGAAGTAATGCTGGGAATCCGTCCTCAGTTTAATATGGCAGATTTGATGTTTAGGGGAAAAGAGTTGAAAGATATTGTGACTCCGGGACCTGAAAATATCAGCTTTATATCCGGTGGCTCCGGAATCCAGGAACTTGCGAGAATGAACCGTGATCAGGTAATGTATCTGACAAGAAAACTGGCAGAACTGGATGCATATGCTGATGTGATTATTATCGATACGGGAGCCGGAATTTCGGATAATGTACTGGAATTTGTGGTGTCCAGTTCGGAGGTCCTTTTGATAGCTACTCCGGAACCAACCTCGATTACAGATGCATATGCCTTGTTAAAAGCATTAAACAGAAAAAAAGAATTTTCAAAGACGAATACTACAATAAAAATGATTTCCAACCGTGTTCGAAGCAAGGAAGAAGGAGAACATTTATACGAAAAAATGAGTATTGTGGTGCAAAAGTTTTTGAATATTCCGTTAGAATATTTAGGGGCAGTACCTTTGGATGAACAAATTGCGAAAGCAGTAATGCGGCAGAAACCGATTTCCGTAACTCATCCGGATGCTCCGTCTGCAAAAGCAATTAAAGAAATTACGGAAAAATTGATGAAGATCGAAAAGGAACAGGAAAAGCGAGGAATCTCCCAGTTCTTTTCCAATTTAATCCGGAGTAAGATGAGTAAAGCAAACAAGTAGAGGAAACAGTTATGGCAAACGAAATTATTCAGACAGGAAATAGAATTGAGATGCGGGCTGTTCAGAAATGGAATGTAGATTCTAATCAACCGATAAAGCCATATGTCAGCCAGTTTGTTGAATGGGTGGATTATAATGTTGCTTTGATTTTGGTGCCGATTTATCAGGGAAATCTTTTGCCGCTCAGGACAGATGAGGCATATGATTTGTGTTTCTACACAAAAAGCGGCTTGTTTCAATGCAGGGCTGTGGTTGTACGGGGATTGCGGAAAGATAATAACATTGCCATGGCTGAGATGAAACTTGTTTCACCTTTGGAAAAATTCCAGAGAAGACAGTTTTATCGTATGAACTGCATTGCACCAATGAAGTTTGCTGCTGTGACAGCAGAACAACTGGATTTGTTTGTCAATTATAAATACTGTATAAACCGGGAGAAAAAGGAAGAATTGGAAGACCATATTACGGCGCAGGAGATAGAGTTTCATGAAGGCGTGGTGCTTGATATCAGCGGTGGTGGTATGAGGTTTAATTCTGAACTGAGAAATGTTCCGGAATCGGTTTTGGTTATAAAACCGGAAATGCCGGGGGATCATGACAAGAAAGTATCGTTGCTATTCGGAAGAGTTATTTCCTCCAAACGCATAGCAAACAGAGATACAGAATTGTATGATAACCGAATTGAGTTTGTGAAAATTCGTCCTGTAGAACAAGAGGCGATTATTACGTATATTTTCAAAGAAGAGCGGGAACGCAGAAAACGTGAAACAGATTTAAGATAATGGAGGAAATACGGAGATGGAAAAGAAAAACATTCTTATTGTTGATGACTCTGCACTCATGAGAAGGGTCGAGTCTGATATAATTAAGTCAGATGAGAGGTTTCAGGTGGTAGACACTGCAGCCAACGGTCTTGAAGCATTTGACTATGTGACAAGAAACAGCAAAAAATATGATGCGGTTGTTCTTGACATTAATATGCCAAAAATGAACGGAATTGAGTTTCTTGAGACATTGGAAAAGCAGAAAATCAAAGTGAAAGTAATCATCGTTAGTACGTTAGCAAAAGATGGTGCGGCAGAAACCATTCGTGCACTGGAACTTGGCGCGTTTGATTATGTAACAAAGCCGGACAGTTTTGTGGATGCGATGAGTGATTCCTTTAAAGGGAAGCTCCTTCAGTGCCTTGCTTATGCAACCGGATTGGTAGAAGATAAGGCATCGGATCTGATAAAACGTACAGAGAAGCCGGAACCAAAGGAAATAGAAAAACGGATGGAGAAGAAACCTGTTACTGTTCCGAGCGGCGGTGGTTTTGTGTCTCCGATGAATCCGAGACAAATTCTGGCAGAAGGTTTTTCACCAAAAAAACCGTTTAAGCAGGTAGCGGGAAATGCAAAACGTCTGGTTGCCATTGCGTCCTCCACAGGCGGACCAAAGGCATTACAACAGGTGATTTGTAAACTTCCGAAAAATATTAATGCACCTGTTATCATTGTTCAGCATATGTCAGAAGGTTTTACAAAATCGCTTGCATCCCGGCTGAACGAATTGAGTGCGGTAACTGTTGTAGAGGCGACCGGTGGTGAAAAATTAGAAAAAGGAACGGTATATCTCGCAAGGGGTGGCAGTCAGATGCGCATCTTAAAGAAAGGCGCAGACTATGTGATTGATATTAACACGGAAGAACCACCGAGAAACGGTTTAAAACCATGCGCAGATATTACGTTCGAGTCGGTTGCGAAACTTGATTTTGATGAAATCGTCTGTGTGGTTCTTACCGGCATGGGCGGAGACGGAACCATGGGTATCCGTCAGTTAAATGAGAAACATAATCTTTTTGTTGTCGCTCAGGATGAGGCAACGTCAACCGTATACGGAATGCCGAAGGTTGTTTATGAGGCAGGGCTTACTGACGTTGTGAAACCGTTAGGGTTGATAGCAGAAGAAATCACAAAAAATGTGGGGGTATAATAGCATGGACGTTAGTCAGTATCTTGAGATCTTTATTGATGAAACCAAAGAACATTTACAAAGTTTAAATGAACAACTTCTGATTCTTGAAAAAGAACCGGAAAACGCGGAGACCATTAATGAAATTTTCCGCGCGGCTCATACTTTAAAGGGTATGGCCGGTACCATGGGTTATAAGAGAATGCAGAGTATGACTCACAACATGGAAAATGTTTTTTCTGAAATCAGAAATGGTAAGATGTCGGTTACTGCCATGATCATAGATGTTTTGTTTAAAGGTCTGGATGCATTGGAAAATTATCTTGCCAATATTTCTTCCGGCGGCGATGAAGGAACAGAAGAGTATGCAGAGATTAATGGGCAGTTGGAACAGTGCTTAAAACAGGGACTTGCAGGATCGGCAGAAGCAACTGTAGCAGCAGCTCCTGCAGCAACAGCAACACAGGTAGCTACAGAAGTTTCGGAAGCGGCGGATGCAAAAGAAAAGTACAAAGCATTTACCTATGCGGACCATGAAAAACATGCAATGACAGAAGCGATTGCCGAAGGTCAGCATGCATACGGAATTACCGTGCTTATTCAGGAAACCTGCTTATTAAAGGCGGCAAGAGCGTTCCTTGTATTTAAAACTTTGGAAGATATCGGAACTGTAATTAAGTCAGAACCTAGTGTTCAGGATATCGAAGATGAAAAATTTGAATTTGATTTTTCACTTGTTCTTCTTACAAAGGAAAATGCTGAAAAGGTAAAACAATTAATTATGGCTGTTTCTGAAGTGGACTCTGCATATGTCGGAGAAATTGACCAGAGTAAATTAACAATAGTTGAAGAATCAAGAACAGAAACGACGGAAAGCGTTACAAAGACTGTTGAGCAGAATACAGCAGCGGCTGTACAGGCCGCTCCGGCAAAGGAACAGAAAAAAGCAGCAACACAGACTGCAGGCAAAGCAGTAGCAAGCCGTTCTGTACGTGTTGATATTGAAAAGTTAGATGATTTAATGAATCTGGTCAGCGAGTTAATTATCGCAAAAAACGGACTGGTTTCCATCAACAATACGGATGATGCAAACAGAGGCCACGGCGGATTTAACGAGCAGATTGAATATCTGGAAAGAATTACTACAAACTTACATACTTCTGTTATGAAGGTACGAATGGTTCCGCTCGAAAGTGTAGTAAATAGATTTCCACGTATGATTCGTGACTTAAGCAAAAAACTTGACAAGAAGATGGAATTGTACATCAGCGGTGAGGAAACCGAGTTAGACCGTACCGTTATTGATGAAATCGGAGATCCATTACTTCACTTGCTCAGAAATGCTGCTGATCATGGTTTGGAGACAAATGAAGAAAGAGTTGCAGCAGGTAAGCCGGAAGTTGGTTCGATTTTCTTAAATGCTTATCAGGAAGGTAACAATGTTGTTATTGAAGTCAGAGATGACGGTAAGGGCATTGATGCTGAGAAGATTAAACAGAAAGCTATTGCGAAGGGAACCATTACCGAAGAACAGGCAGAAGCAATGACAGATAAGGAAATTATTGATTTGTTATTCCGCCCAAGTTTCTCTACAGCAGAAAAGATTTCTGATGTTTCCGGACGTGGTGTTGGTCTTGATGTAGTTAAGACAAAGATTGAGAGCCTTGGTGGTGACGTAGAAGTACGTACGACTTTGGGACAAGGCAGTAACTTTATTATTCATCTGCCGCTGACACTTGCTATCATTCAATCTCTCATGGTTGAACTCGGAAGTGAAAAGTATGCAATTCCGCTTGGCAGCATTCAGACAATCGAAGATATTCCGGTGTCTGATGTAAAGTATGTTCAGACCAAAGAAGTAATCCACTTACGTGGCGCTGTAATACCGTTGATCCGTTTAAACGAAGTGCTTGATGTGGAATCCAGCAAGAAGAGTGATGAGAACCTGACAGTTGTTATTGTAACAAAGGGTGACAAGCAGGCTGGTTTTGTTGTTGATAATCTGATCGGACAACAGGAAATCGTTATTAAGTCGATTGGTAAGTATATTAATAACACTAAGATGATTAGTGGCGCTACCATCCTGGGTGATGGAGAAGTTGCATTAATTCTTGATGTCAACACTTTAATTTAGGAGGTAGAGAAAAATGGCAGAATTAGCTACATTAGATTCCAAGCAGTATATTGTTGTTGAACTTGGAAGTGAACAATACGGAATTGATATTCAGTACATTGACAATATTGTAAGAATGCAGAGAATTACCAGAGTGCCAAAAGCACAGCCGTATTTTAAAGGCGTAATCAATTTGCGTGGGGAAGTAATTCCGGTAATGAGTCTTCGCCTGAAGTTTGAATTTGATGAAGATGTAATTACAGGAAACACCAGAATCCTTATTTTGAAACCGGATGCACATTCTTCTGTCGGCATTATCGTAGACAGTGTAAAAGAAGTTCTTACACTGCCAAATGATATGATTGACAAAGGGGCAAAGGATGCTAATGATGAGCGTGCCGTATATTTGAGCGGAGTAGGCAAGAACGGAGATAATTTGATTTCCATTCTGAATATTGTTGGAATGTTTACAGAAAAAGAAGACGAAAATGCATAGATAAAGAGCATAGCCTACCTGAAATTTAGGTAGGCTTATGTTGCTTTGTTATGAATTGAAAGGGAAATGTATGGAACATACAATCAATGAAATGCAATTTGACGTATTACGTGAACTTGGTAATATTGGATCGGGCAATGCGGCAACGGCACTTGCTAAGATGTTAAATCAGAAGGTGGATATTAAAGTTCCGAAGGCGCAGTTGTGCGACTTCCGTGACTTGCCGGACGAAGTCGGCGGAGCAGAAAGTGTTGTAGTTGGAATTTTGCTTACACTTTCGGAAGACGTAGACGGTATGATGATGTTTATTCTTAAACTGGATGCGGCATATAATCTGTTGAAAAAATTAATGTGGAACGATATCAACCGGGAAGAAGAACTAAATGAAATGCAGCTTTCCTGTTTACAGGAAATCGGTAATATTATTACAGGGGCCTACTTGTCTTCGTTATCCAATATGACAAAACTGACAATTCAGGCAAGTGTGCCGTATATGGCACTTGACATGGCAGGCGCTATTTTAAGTGTTCCTGCGATTGAATTCGGCAAACTTGGAGATAAAGCGTTAATGATTGAAGCAGAATTCGGTGGCGAAGATGATGATGAAATCGGAGGATATTTCTTACTAATTCCAACATTGGAATCTTATGCGGCAATTATGAGTTCTTTGGGATTGTAGGATAAAAGTATATGGGTAAAATGATTAAAATCGGGATGGCAGAACTGGACATCTGTTTGCCGCCGGATGCAATCACTACCCTGGGACTTGGTTCCTGTGTTGGGGTAGTTTTGTACGATCCGACGAAAAAGATAAGTGGTATGGTGCATGTCATGCTTCCGGACAGTACGAAAATAAAAAATAATGAAAATTTGGCAAAATTTGCTGATACCGGAATCGAAGAACTGTTAAAGCAGATTGTTGCCAAGGGTGCAAATAGAAAAAACATTGTTGCTAAAATTGCAGGTGGAGCCCAGATGTTTGCATTTAAGTCAGATAATGACATGCTTCGTGTTGGGGACCGTAATGTAGAGGCAACTAAAGAAAAACTGAAACAGTTGCAGATACCGTTAATTGCAGAAGATACAGGAAAGAATTCAGGTAGAACGATTGAGTTTTTTCCGGAAACAGGAGAATTACTGGTAAAATCGGTAGGAAAAACGCCGTATAAGATTTAATTGCCGTAAGAAAAAGAGGTGTCAGCATGGAAGGAAGAAATATTCCGTTAATTATTATGTTGTCTGCGGGCTCAGTCGTTTCAATTGCCTGTATTGTATATGATTTTTCGCTGAAAAATACGCTTCTTATTGTGTTATGTACTTTGGTAGGATTTTACTTAATCGGACAGATTGTAAAGAGGCTGATTTTATCGATTAATAAGAATGCCGAAGAACGTGCGGCACTTTTGGAGACAACAAATGATACAAATACAGAAGAAGGAACCGAAGAGCCTGAACCTGAATTTGAGCATAAATTACAGGATGAAGAAACGGTTGAAGAATAAGACCAAGAGATAGGTTAAAGAAACAAAGATTACAGGAAAGGCGTGGCGAAAGTAAATGACTCAGGATGAAAAAGAAAAGCTCTGGCTGGAATTTTCAAAAAGACCAACTCCGGAACTGCGCGAAAAAATAATAATTGAATATGCCGGACTTGTAAAAATTGTTGCCGGTAAATTGAGTATTTATCTTGGATTCAATGTCGAATATGATGATTTGGTCGGATATGGAACGTTTGGGCTTATTGATGCAATTGATAAGTTTGACTATGGCAAAGGGGTCAAATTCGAGACTTATGCATCGTTAAGAATTCGTGGAGCTATCCTTGATCAGATTCGTAAGATGGACTGGCTTCCGAGGACTGTCAGACAGAAACAAAAACGGATGGATGCTGCCTATAATAAGATTGAGGCAGAGACCGGAAGAATGGCCACGGAGGAGGAGGTTGCAAGAGAACTGGAGATTTCTTTGGATGAACTGGATTCCTGGCAGGCACAGACAAAAGCTGCAGGCCTGGTGTCATTAGATGATTATCTGGAGCAGGGAAATGAAGGGGGAATCAGTTCCATTGCAGATGGTGCCGAGGAATATCACCAACCGGAACAGGTATATGAAAAGCAGGAGATCCGGGAAGTCTTATTAAAGACACTGGAATCCTTAACAGAAAAAGAAAAAAAAGTAATTTTACTTTATTATTATGAAGAACTTACTTTAAAAGAGATTAGTGCGGTGTTAGAGGTTTCAGAATCCAGAATTTCGCAGCTTCATACCAAAGCGATTCAGAAATTGAGGCTGAAACTGGGTGCTAATATGGAGATGTTTTTTTAAAATACAGGATTAGGAGATAACAATGGCCAAAAATGCATATGTGAAATTAAATATCAGACCAAACGGAGTATTCCTTGAATTATATCCTGCAAAAGAAGGCGGGAATGCTTTAAATATTGATGCAACAGAACAATATCTGGATAAAATATTTATGGGAGATTATGAAAAGGTCTTTGTCCGTGAAGAATTAAAGAAGCCGTTGGTATCGGTCAGAGAGGTTTTGATTACGCAAAAGGCAATCCAAAGTGTAGATGAAACCGTAGTTGTTACAATTTCTCATGATAAGATGCATGCCAGCGGAAAATTTTATCCGGCTGCGGGCGGCAAAGAGTTAGATCGTGAAGAAATTATCCGTGAGATGGTAAAAGCGGGTGTGAAGTATGGTGTGGCCGAAGAAAATATAGCGGGATTTTTAAAGCAACGTGTTTATGATGCAAATATTTTGCTTGCATCTGCAACAAAACAGATTGAGGGAACCGATGCAGAAATTACGTATTTCTTTAATACGGATCTGACACAAAAACCAAAGGTAAACGAGGACGGTAGTGTGGATTTCCACAATCTGGATTTAATCAGTTCTGTAACAGCAGGTGCAATAATTGCGGAACTAAAACCTGCGGTTTTGGGAAAACCGGGAATTGATGTTTGTGGTGGTCTTCTTCGTCCGGCAAAAGTAAAACAGCGAATTCTGAAAGTAGGAAAGAATATCCGTCTTTCGGAAGACGGTTTACAAGCGTATTCCGAAGTGAACGGACATGCTACGCTTGTAGATGATCGTATCTTTGTATCGGATTTGTATGATGTTCCTGCGAATGTGGATGCTTCTACGGGTGATATTGTGTACGAAGGAAATGTGCATGTGCGCGGTAATGTTAATACCGGATTTTCGATTCATGCCAAAGGTGATATCGTCGTGGACGGTGTTGTAGAAGGAGCAAAACTCGTGGCAGGAGGTCATATTATTTTAAAGCGCGGTGTACAGGGAATGGATCGCGCAAAACTGACTGCAGACGGGAATATTATTTCCAGATTTATTGAAAGTGCTACAGCAGAAGCGGGAGGCTATATTTCTGCAGATGCTATTTTGCATAGCCATGTTTCTGCCAAGGGAGATATTACCGTAGACGGAAGAAAAGGAAATATTGCGGGTGGAACCATTCGTTCCGGCAGTTTGATTTCTGCTAAAAATATCGGTTCGACCATGGGAACAACAACTGTACTTGAAGTAGGAATCGAACCGGAAATAGTAGAAGAATACCATAACTTAATGGATGAGTTGGAGACAAATAAAGAAGAACAGGAAAAGAATATGCCACTATTGATGGCATTTGCAAAGAGAGTTAAACTGGGGGAGAAACTTCCTGTAGATAAGATGCTTCAGTTTAAAGAAGTAAAAGACAGGCGAGACGCTTTGTTAAAACGTGAAGAAGAAATCAATGAGAGAATGGCGTTCTTAAAAGAGCAGATAGACAGTTATACCGGCGGCTCAGTAAAAGTACAAGGCTTGATTTATCCGGGATGCAAGTTGATTATTTCCGGTGCAACCTACTACGTAAAACAGGAATCCACGTATTGCAGTTTTTCAAAGCAGCAAGGCGAGGTAAAATTGGGAGCTTATTAAAAGTCAGATTGGAAAGGAGGCTGTTTTATGTCGATTACCCCTTATGAAACATTGGCAATAGCACCAAAATCACAGGAAGCGTCGATGTTTCGTTCCAACCAGTTGCAAAAAGAAAGTGCACAACAGGCACAGATTGCAGGAACTGTACAACAGCAGACACAGCAACGGATGTCGCGGACGGAAAAACCGGCCGGCAAAGAAGAGACTCCTTTTAAATTTGATGCGAAAGAAAAAGGAAACAATGCGTATCACCAACAGCAGGAGCGGGAACGCAAACAAAAAGAAGAGAAAGAATCAGAGGACCGAAAGCGAATGCTGGGATGTACCTTTGAGGTTTCTGTATGAATGGAGTAGTATAGTATGACACCGATGGAAATAGTTTTTCTGATACTTGGAATCGGCTTGATTGTTATTAGTTGTTTTTTGACCAAGGATAAGGAAACAAATACGGATGTAATGCAGTTTTCTGATGAAATATTGGAGTTTCAGAAGAAAGAAGCAGAGAAATTAGTACAGCAGATTTTTGAAGAAAAGATAGAAGAAGCTGTCGTAAAGGCAGATGATTATTTAAGTAAGGTTTCAAACGAAAAGATTATTGCAGTCAATGAGTTTACTGACCAAATTCTGGAGAGGATTGACAGTAATCATAAAGAAGTTGTTTTTCTTTATGATATGTTAAACCAGAAAGAGGATGAGATAAAACAGATTGTCCAAAAGTTCGAATATGAAAAACAACAGATGAGTGAGACAGTAGAAGAGGTTTCTAAACTGGCAAAGCAGTTGAATACGAAACTGAAGAAGTCGGACGGAACGACAAAAACATCTTCTGCAGGGACAAAGAGAGCGGAAACGAAAAAGAAAGAAGTGCCTGAAAAGAAAGAAACCGTTCTGCCTGCCAATACGGCAGAGAGCAGAAACGGTCAGATGGAATTTACAGAGATGTTAAATCAAGACACACAGAAGGAAGAGATTCTCCGATTATACAAACAGGGAAAGAGTATTCTTGAGATTTCAAAGTCTCTCGGCATGGGACA
Organism: Lachnospiraceae bacterium; assembly: GCA_015057585.1. Taxonomy (GTDB): domain Bacteria; phylum Bacillota; class Clostridia; order Lachnospirales; family Lachnospiraceae; genus SIG299. Next base: position 240,552 of record SVEF01000001.1, read on the forward strand.
GGGCGAAGTAAAACTTATTATAGGACTGTATGGTCTGTAATACAGAGAAGGAAATTATTTTATTATGAAACGAAAGTATTATATGCGTGGTTTGGGATTCGGGATACTGATGACAACATTGGTATTCAGTTTCTTTCATGCTTCCAATCCGTCGGATGAATACGTAATTGAGCGGGCAAAGGAATTGGGATATAGTCTGGCGGAAAACGATATGACACCGGGGATCAACTTAGATGAATTAAAAGAGAAAGGAACACCGGCGCCTACAGAGTCTTCGCAGGCTACGTTAACTCCGGCACCGACACCGACCATAAAGCCAACGGAGACACCGGTACCTGAGCCGACAGAAGTGCCGGATCAACCAAGTCCAACGCTAACGACAGCACCGACGAATTCTCCGGTCCCGACAAGTACACCAATACCGACAGCTACAAGCACACCGACTCCTGAGGCAACTCCGACACCGGTTGTAATACAGGCACAAATAAATATTGTCAGAGGAAATTCGGCATCTCAGATCTGCCGGCTGTTAGAAGAAGCCGGAATCATCCGGGATGCGGAAGAATTCAGAGAATATATGAAGAGTCGTGATTTGGTAAATGATATCAATGTCGGTGTTTTCAATTTATCAAGTGATATGAGTTACGAGGAGATAGCAAAGATTCTTACCGGAAGATGATAAGCAAGGAGGTAAGCGTCTAAATATGGAAGAAATGAGCAGAAAATCAAAAAAATGCTTGATTTTCTGCTTTTCTTATGGTATAGTCTATTTCGTGTGCGTGGGCAATTGTGCCCATGACAAAACACGCATGCCGATTACTGACAGGGTGCCGGAGAAAGTTATTATTTACGGGATAAGCAATCATCCGGTCTGAATGTAATAAGAAGTATGCGGAAGAATTCAACCAAATGGAGGTAAAAAAATGAGCGTTATTTCAATGAAGCAGTTATTGGAAGCTGGTGTACATTTTGGTCATCAGACAAGAAGATGGAACCCTAAGATGGCTCCATACATCTACACAGAAAGAAATGGTATCTATATCATCGACTTACAGAAGTCTGTAGGTAAGGTGGATGAAGCTTACTTTGCAATCAAGGATATTGCAGCACAAGGTGGTACTGTTCTTTTCGTAGGAACAAAGAAGCAGGCTCAGGATTCCGTAAAGTCCGAAGCAGAGCGTTGCGGTATGTTCTATGTAAATGAAAGATGGTTAGGCGGTATGCTTACCAACTTCAAGACAATCCAGTCCAGAATCGCAAGATTAAAGGCTATCGAAAAGATGGCAGAGGATGGAACATTTGATGTTCTTCCTAAGAAGGAAGTTATTGAGTTAAAGAAGGAATGGGATAAGTTAGAGAAGAACCTTGGCGGTATCAAGAACATGAAGAAGGTTCCGGATGCAATTTTCGTAGTAGATCCTAAGAAGGAAAGAATCTGCGTACAGGAAGCACATGCACTTGGTATTCCGTTAATTGGTATCGCTGATACTAACTGTGATCCAGAAGAATTAGATTTTGTAATCCCAGGTAACGATGATGCAATCCGTGCAGTTAAGTTAATCGTTGCAAAGATGGCAGACGCTGTTATCGAAGCTAACCAGGGTGAAGAACTCGTAGATGCTCCTGTAGAAGCTACAGAAGCTGATGCTGAGTAATTAAATCGTCATTGATTGTTAACCCGGAGGAGCATGCTTTTCCGGGTTAATTAAAAAAAGTTTAATTCATTACTTTTTAAGGAGGATTTTTAAAATGGCAGAAGTATCCGCAAAAGACGCTATGGAGTTAAGAAAAATGACAGGTGCCGGCGTTATGGACTGTAAGAAGGCTCTTGCAGAAACAGACGGCGACATGGACAAGGCGATTGAATATTTAAGAGAAAAAGGTCTTGCAAAGGCAGCAAAGAAGGCTGACAGAATTGCAGCAGAGGGTATTTGTGATACTTGCGTTAGCGCTGACAACCAGGTTGCTTCCATCGTAGAAGTTAACTCCGAAACAGACTTCGTAGCAAAGAACGAAAAGTTCCGTAACTATGTTGCAGCAGTTGCTGCACAGGCTGCAAAGACAACTGCTGCAGACATCGATGCATTTTTAGCAGAAACTTGGGAATTAGATACAACCAAGACTGTAAAGGAAGAACTTGCTTCCCAGATTGCAGTAATCGGTGAAAACATGAACATCAGAAGATTTGCAAAGTTCGTTGCTGAAAATGGTTTTGTAGAGTCCTACATCCATGCAAACGGCAGAATTGCAATTTTAGTTGAGTTCGAAGGTCCATGTACAGATGCAACAAGAGTATGTGCTAAGGACGTAGCTATGCAGATTGCAGCTATGAATCCGAAGTACGTTCACCAGGGTGAAATCTCTGCTGATTACATCGCACATGAAAAGGAAATCCTTAAGGCTCAGATTATGAACGATCCTAAGGAGTCCCAGAAGCCTGAAAAGGTTATTGACGGCATGATCAATGGTCGTATCAACAAGCAGCTTAAGGAAATCTGCTTAGTAGACCAGATTTACGTTAAGGATGGCGAAATGACAGTTGGTAAGTACATTGAATCCGTAGCTAAGGCTGAGGGTTGTACTCTTGCTGTTAAGAGATTCGTTCGTTTCGAAACCGGTGAAGGTATCGAAAAGAAGGAAGAAAACTTTGCAGAAGAAGTTGCAAAGCAGATGGGGATGTAGTTAAGCTACAAACTGTATATGAAAATTTTCGGAGCTGTATACTTTCGGGTGTGCAGCTCCTTTTCTCTCATGCAGGAAGCTGACGCTTCGAACTCAGCTGTCGCCTTCGGACTTCTTGCCGGTTTCTTTTTTTTCAAAGCTTACGCCTGCGGTTACGCCTTTTACAACAACTCGGAGGCAAGCGAGAACGGAATAGTTGGTACAGAAAAGTGCGCAGCACTTTTACGAAAAGGGTGATGGCATCTCTGGACAAACAGGTTTGTCCGAGAGTGCCGTCACCCTTTTCTAAAATCGCGTCCTGTGGACGCTTCTGTACCAACTATTCCGTTCTGCCTCCTCAAACATGCTGCTAAAAGGCTACCGCAGTCTATCTTCTCAAAAAAGAAACCGGAGAAGAAGCGAGCCTTGCGAAGTGGGCGAGCGGATTCCGAATAGCCATGCTTATACTAAATGTATCTGCCTAAAAAAGTATAGAAATAATGTGTAAACTTATGATAATTATAAAATAATAAAGAAATCACTTTACAAATTGTCAGATAAAAAGGTATAATACTATCGGTGTAATGTGAAAATTGGTTATATTCTGACCATTTTTATAAAGCATTCATAAAAACAAGTGGATAAAGGTTAAGGAAGGAGTTACAGAAAAATGAAAAAAAGTATTGGCTTACGTATGTTTGTGTTTCTTGGTATTTTAGGTGGATTTGCTTTCTTAATTGGTATCTGCGGTATTACTGCTTTGCATGGGGCTGAGCAGGATATGAGAGCCATTATTGAGGCGTATCATTCGGATGCTTCGATTCAAACAACACAGATGAGTGAAGTGATCCAGTTACATGCGGAAGAGGAATTGAAGGTTATGGTAACAAATCGTTTGGTTCTGACAGTGTTGTATGCAATTTATGTTGTTACAACTGTTTTAATTGCATTAAATGTCTCTTTTGCAGTATCCAGACCTGCAAAAAAAGCATGCAAAACCATGAATTATATGATAGAACAGTTAGAATGCGGAGAAGCGGATTTAACAGAACGTATTGAGGTTTCCGGTCAGAATGAAGTGGCGCAGATGGGCCGCGGTATCAATACTTTTGTGGAGCGTTTACAAGAAACTGTAAGCGCGATTCGAAGCCAATCTATTGAACTTGATAAAACAGTTGCCGGCATGACGGACAACATTCAGAATTCGAATGAAAATGCAGCTAGCGTTTCCGGAGTAATGCAGGAATTATCTGCAAGAATGGAAGAAACCTCTGAAACAATTTCACAGGTTACAACAGGTGCCCAGCAAGTAATGGAAGCGGCGGCTTTTATTAAGGGACAAGCAGAACAGGGAAATGGTTTTGTAGATCAGGTCAAGGACCGTGCTATGAAAATCAATGATTCTGTAAAAGAAAGTAAAGAAAACACAACGAAGATAATTGCAGAAATCAGTGAACAATTAAGCTCGGCAATAGAAAACAGTAAAAATGTAAATGAGATTAATGCGCTTACCGGAGATATTTTAAATATATCCAGTCAAACAAATCTGTTGGCGTTAAATGCTTCCATTGAGGCTGCCAGAGCAGGAGAAGCAGGTCGCGGTTTTGCTGTTGTAGCAGATGAAATTCGTGTGCTTGCAGATTCCAGCCGTGAAACGGCAAATAACATTCAGGTGATTAGCGAAAATGTAACGAATGCAGTTTCGGATTTGGCAAAGACTGCCCAGATTATGATTGATTATATTAATAACAAGATTCTTACCGACTATGATGGATTTGACGGCATGGCAGGACAGTATCACAGGGATGCAGATAATATGGCTTATATGTTGACAAAGTTTTTAGAGAGCGCAGAAAGTCTGGAAGCAGTTATGGGAACAATGGTTTCCGGTATTGAAAGCATTGGTGGTGCTATTGAAGAAAGTACTAAAGGTGCAAATGAAGCGGCGGATAATGCAACTTATTTGGTGGAAGCAATGGGCAGCATTAGGGTAGAAGCAGAAGAAAATCGTGAGATTTCCAGAAAACTTCGGAGACAGGTAGAAAAATTCAAAAAGATCTAAATCTAAAGAGGCAGGAACCATTTCCTGCCTCTCTTTTGAAGCATTAATGATATATTGTGAACCTATGGAAGAGGAGTTAGTGATGAATACAATAAAAATTAATAAAAGAAACGTTAAAATGATTGCACATAGAGGTGTTAGCGGACTTGAAACCGAAAATACCTGTGCTGCATTTGTAGCTGCTGGAAACCGAAGTTTTTGGGGGATTGAGACAGATGTTCATGTAACGAAAGACGGAAAGTTTGTCATCATTCATGATGATACGATGTCACGTGTTTCCGGAGTAAATCTTGTTGTGGAAGAATCCACGTTAGAAGAATTGCAGGCAATTCCTTTGTTTGACAGGGGAGAAGGAGGATTTCGAACAGATTTAAAAGTTCCGACATTAAAAGACTATATTTCGATTTGTAAATTTTACGAAAAACAAGCAATTTTGGAATTTAAGAATCGGATAAAATACGAAGACATCGTCAGAATTGTAGATTTATTCATTGAAATGGTGTATCTCGAAAATGTTATTTTCATTTCTTTTGATTGGGATAATCTGATTGACTTACGGCGCATTTTGCCGAAACATCAGGTGCAATATCTTACCGGGGAACCGGACGAGGCATTGATTGATAAATTGATTACAAACAAAATAGAACTCGATGTATGGAGTCCATGTCTTACAAAAGAAGTAATTGATAAACTACATGCAAACGGACGTAGTGTGAATTGTTGGACAGTGGATGATCCAAAGGTGGCAGAACAACTTATTGATTTAGGGGTGGATTATATTACAACAGATATCTTAGAGTAGATTTTACGGAGGAATTATGTTATGATTGTAACAGAATTAAATTTGTTACGGATAATCGAAAAGAAATGAGTATATTATGCAAAAAACAGAGTCAATAGAATTAAAAAAATATAGGAAAGATACAAAAAATCAATCAGGGATTTCGACGGTTTCCTTTCCGGTGTACCGGATGGATGACAGACTATTAGGGGAATTGTCGAAATTGTCCGGTGTGCTTGAAAAAGTAGGGATTTTTTTGTCTGTTGACCGACATTTTAACGATGAGAATAAGCCGCAATATGATTTGTTGCGGGTGAAAGTAGAAGAGGAACATTATAAAAAAATTGTAACACGAAATGCCGGACGAAAGCAGAACTTTATTGAGAAATATGAAAAGTATAGGGCATGTACGGTAGAGGAACTTAATTTTTTACTGGCAAGTATGACAAAAACCAAAATAGCAGAGAGTTTGGGATGTTCGCGTATGACATTGTATCGAATTATAAAGAATATTGAAAAATATGAACCGGAAGGAAATATGTCAGTCTGGCATTACACATCAGGACGGTAAGTAATAATTATATTACAGATGTAAAAAGTGGTTGCTGTATTATGAAATAACATAATGAAGCAACCACTTTTGATGTTTTAAAACTAACGGTTATTATTTTTCTGATTATCGTTCTGGTTGTTATTATTTTTCTGGTTGTTATTCTGATTGTTGTTATTTTTCTGGTTGTTGTTATTCTTCTGGTTGTTGTTCTGTTTGTTGTTCTGGTTGTTGTAACTGTTCTGATTATTATTCATGATATTCACCTCCTGTTTACAAGCATAGTTTGTCTCGAATTAGGAAAACTATACTTGTGAAAAAAATAAATAATTGGCAGGAGGGTAATATTTTGCTTCTGATTCAAAACGGAACAGTATATACGATGGAAGAGAACAAGCCAAAGCAATTGGATTTGTTGCTTCATAACGGAAAAATCAAAAAAATAGCAAAGAAAATTGAACAAACAGACCAGATGAAACAGGTGGATGCCACAGGGCTGAGAATTTATCCAGGATTTATAGATGCACATAGTCATATTGGAATTTCGGAGGAAAAAATCAGCGGGCAAGGAGATGAAAGTAATGAAAATACAAATCCGGTTACTCCAACGATGCGGGCCATAGATGCAATAAATCCCATGGACAGTGCATTTCATAATGCAATTGCAGCGGGAATTACCGGAGTTATGGTTGGACCGGGAAGTGCAAATGCTATAGGAGGGCAATTTGCATTTATAAAAACAGACGGACGTTGTGTTGACGAGATGGTTGTACTGGCACCTGCTGCCATAAAAATTGCATTTGGTGAAAATCCAATGACGACGTATGGGTTGAATGGAAATATCCCGTCTACCAGAATGGGAATTGCAGCGCTGATACGGGAAGAGTTGTTTCGGGCACAGCAATATTTACAAACAACAAAAGAAGATGCATCGGAAACGGATTTTACCTTGGAAACCTATCGACCGTTATTTGAAGGAAAAATACCGTTAAAAGCACATGTGCATCGTGCAGATGACATTTTTACAGCAATACGTATTGCAAAAGAATTTGGGGTGAGGCTGACGTTAGATCATTGCACGGAAGGGCATTTAATTGCAGAGGAAATAGCAAGAAGCGGATTCCCGGCAATAGTAGGTCCGTCTTTAGCATCCCGTACTAAAAAAGAAGTAAGTTTATCGGATTTTAAAACGGCCGGAATTTTACAAAATGCAGGAGTTTGTGTGGCATTAACTACAGATCATCCGGTCTCCAGAATCCAATATCTTCCGGTTTGTGCCGGTTTGTGTGTAAAAGAAGGAATGGATGAATTGGGTGCCTTGCGTGCTATCACGATCGATGCAGCAAAAATTTGTGGTGTGGATCATCGGTTGGGAAGTATTAGAGAAGGAAAAGATGCTGATCTTATACTCTGCAATGGAAACCCGTTTGAAATCAAAACATCGGTTGTAATGACAATCATTGGTGGAAGAATTGTCTGGAAGAAAGAAGATTAATTTCGTTCTGCCTGCTATGGAAGAAAGACAGAAAATAATCATAGCAGGCAGAGGGAAAAGATTATCTGATCTGCACTTCGAATGCAGTGGTTTGCGGAGGGATGCTTGCAGTCATAAAGGTAGCATGACGTACTGTAACTCGTTGGCCCTGTCTCAGAGCATTAAAATCCACCGGTCTGCCAAAACGGTCAAAGATGAAGGCGTTGTCCGGAACATTAAATACAAGTAATGAAATGGGATTTCCATTACTTACTGTGGAAAATGTACGGTTTCTGCGGTCGATACCAACAATAATTCCGGTAGTAGTACTTTCAGCAAAATTCGGACGTACCACGCGAATGGTATAAGCGGTGGCCTGAGGCGGATTGCTACGTGTCATCGCAGCTGAGAAGGAAGCATTTACAATCATACCCGGGCGGAGAAATGATGCAGGAATTTGTGTACCTTCTGCATTGAAAACTCTGGCTGCACTGCCTACAACCAAAACAACAGTCTGGGTATTTCTGATGCAGTTAAAGCAGTTCGAATAAGAGATGGTTACATAAGTAGCGCTGCCTGTTGCATTGACATTTTCAATTCTTGCATTTGTAACATTGATAACTTGATTTCCGACAAAAAAACTATCCATAAAATCCTCACAAGGGGTCTTTATGGATAGTATATGCATGTCGTTTTTAGAATTAGCCTGTCAGTGACAGAATTAATGGATAAAAATCCGTTTTAAGAAAGAAATCCCTTTTTTTATCCAATGTTCCTGTTCCATAAACATAACATCAATTTCTTTGTAATCAAAACCATTATTCAGTAAAAAAACATCTAATAGACGCTCGGCAAGAAATCCGAAAACACGTTTATCGTAATCGCTGTATGTGGAAATATCCAGTTGTTTCTCAAGTTTGGAGAGAATACCGAACAACCAGGTGCAGTAGCTGTCCAGGATTTCCTTTTTCATAAGAAACATATTAAAACGGTGTGCTTTGGAAGAATTCATCACAAAATCAAAGGCAACATCATATTCCGGATAGTGGTCATGGATAATTTCCATGGTTTTATCCAAAGCTTCCGCAGGGTGTGCATGAATGTAATGGGAATAGCCGGTTTCTATAAAATAATTTCTCTTTTTTGGTAAAATAATATCATGTTCCTTTAACAATGCAGCGGCCTCTTCAAAATTCAGGATATAAGGAAATTTGTCTTTGCAGAAAAAGCCGGGTTTCCTGACAGTAAAATGTCTGCGATAGTGACAAAGACCAATGTAGTCGGCATCTAGGTTTTTCCATGCCCAGTAAAGGGCAGTTAATTCACAAAAGTTTGGATTTTTTTTTGAAATATGTCTGCCTGTATTGTCTCCCTGATAAGGAAGCTTTAATTTTGAAAGGGCTTTTCCGGCGTGAACCGGTAAATACAAAGCGTCTTCCGGCATGCGGTATTCTTTGTGGGTAGCTACGATAATTTTAATATTCATCTGATTCACCTGCATCGTTTTGATAAGCCGTATAAGGTACAAACTTATTATAACAGAAAATAAAAGAAATGCAAAGGAATCACAGAAGAGAAGTTGTCATAAGATGTTATTTTTGGTATACTTAACCTGACAAAGCAAAATGAAACAGTACGATAGGCGTGGACAATGACAAATTTGAGAAAACTTCAATTGATTGAACTGGATATTTTAAAGCAGGTAGTTGCAATCTGTGAACAACACGGATTGCGTTATTTTCTGCTTGGAGGGACATTCCTTGGCGCGGTCAGACATCGTGGTTTTATTCCGTGGGATGATGATATTGATATCGGTATGCCCCGGAAAGACTTTGAAAGATTCTGCGAAATTGCAGAAAATGAGTTGAGGAGACCACTGGGCTTTGTCAGCTTTCGAAATAATGCAGAGCATATTTATTTTCATCCGAGGGTTTACAATTATAACAGCAAGGTGATTGACCGTTCGGGTATGAGAGAAAAAGAAACGTATGCCTGGATTGATATTTTTCCATTAGATGGTATGCCCGGGAATTCTCTGGTGCGTAAAGTTTACGGAGGATATTTATTGTTTTTAAGACTTCTGTTTATGTATTCACAATTTGATAAAATTGTGAATGTAAGTCTGAAGCGGCGAGTCTGGTATGAGAAGATTCTGATTGGCATCGGAAAGGTAATTAAGTTTGAACGCATATTAAATACACGAAAAATTATGGAAAAAATTGACTGTACCATGAGAAAGCACGATTTTGAAACTTCCTCGTATGTAGGGAACTTTATGGGAGCGTATAAGATGAAAGAGGTATTCCCGAAAGTATGTTATGAGGAAATCAAAGAGTATCTTTTTGAAGGAATTTTTTGCCCAGCACCAAAAGACTATGATACTGTGCTGACACAGCTGTATGGTGATTATATGACCCCTCCGGAAGCAGATATGCAGAATAAGCATAATACGGAAGTGATTTCAGCGGATGAGGAACAATGAATCAGTAAAGGATGGCGCTAAAATACATGCAGGAATTACATGAAAAATTAGTACAAACAATGGATGCCTTTCATTTGTTTTGTAAGGAACAAGGGTTGACCTATTATATGCTTGGCGGAACCATGCTCGGTGCCATCCGTCATCAGGGCTTTATTCCGTGGGATGATGATATAGATATAGGTATGCCACGGGCGGACTATGAGAAAATGCTTACTTATGCTGAAAAAATCGGAGGGCAGAGTGGACTGCCGAATGGTTACCGGTTAAGAAATTGGCGGTTCGAGAGTAACGTGCCGTATGCGTTCACCCATTTTGAGGATATCAGAACCACGTATGTCGAGCAGCGCAGATGCAAAGATACTTATTTAGGGGGAGTTTCGCTGGAAATTTTTCCACTGGATGATGCAGAGGAGTGTAGTTTTAAGAGAAAACTAAAATCCTATCAGGTGCGTTTTTATAAGCGGATATTATATGGTATGATTTTGGATTATGATCAAAAAAAACGAGTATTTCCCAAGGCGTTGATTATTAAGGTGATTCGGAAATTTGGGAACATAGATCGGACAACGCAAAAACTTGACCGGTGTGTACAAAATGAGAAGTGCGATTGCCCTAATTTTTCAAATTTACTGGGGCATTGGGGACTGAAAGAAGACATTCCTAAGACAATATTCGGAACACCGGTGCTGTATGAGTTTGAGGGACGAAAGTTTTACGGTGCAGAGCATCCGCATGAGTATCTGGTCGCTTTGTACGGAGAAAAATATATGATTCCGCCTTCCGCGGAAGAGATTGAAAAGGGAAAACACCCGGCTGCTTATATGGACTTGCATACACCGTATGCAAAATTTCGAAGACCGGAATAAAATCAGAAGAAAAGAAATGGCAGGAAAATAAGATGGAAATAAAGAGTTATAAAAAGGATGTGGAATACTCTTATACACTCGGGGCATTCCCGACAATTGAGTTATTAAAAACAAGACCTGAGGAGGTTTTGGAAGTTTATGTACATTCTACATTTACAGACACAATGACAGTGGAAGAACTGGCAAAACCGTATGGGATTCCGGTTATGGTAAGAGACAAACAAATCAATAAATTAAGCGATAAAGAGAACTGCTTTGTCATCGGTGTTCTAAAAAAATATCAGGATGTATTGCGTGCCGACCAGTCCCATGTTGTGCTGGTGAATCCAAGCAATATGGGGAACATGGGCACCATCATCCGTACTGCAATTGGGTTCGGGATAAAGAATCTTGCAATTATTTCTCCGGGCGTGGATGTTTTTAATCCGAAGACCATCCGGGCCTCCATGGGAGCGCTGTTTCGAATTAATTGCCAATATTTTTCGAGTTTTGAGGAGTATGAAGGAGCATACCCGGATCATGAAATTTTTTGCTTTATGTTGAATGCAAAGCGGCAACTGACGGTGGACAACTGTCCAAAACCAAAACTCTTTTCTCTTGTATTTGGAAATGAGGCAACCGGATTGGATGACTCTTATTTGAATAAGGGCACGAGTATCATTATTCCTCAATCGGAGGAAGTGGATTCTTTAAATATTACGATTGCAGCCGGAGTAGGGATGTATCTTTTTACGCAGAAATAAAAAAGCGGTTGAAAAAGTCAGAAATATTTGGTACGATATAAAAAGTATGAAAGGATAAATCCGAAGGAGGAAAATCATGCCAGCGATTAAAGCAGAACAATTAAATCCGTTTTTGATGTCTGCAAAACAGGTGTTGCAGCAGGTGTGCCAGATTGATATTCAGTTTGGACCGATTTCAAAAGACGATTTTTATGTAAATGGGGAACCGTTGTTTATCATGCTTGGTATTACGGGAGAAATTACCGGTCAGGTATGTGTGGTTATGGAAACAGAAACTGCAAAAGACATTGCTTCCCGTATGATGATGGGAATGCCGGTTTCTGAACTGGATATGATGGCAAAGAGTGCGCTGAGTGAACTAGGAAACATGATGATGGGTAACGCGGCAACGTTGCTGTCTAACAGTAATGTCTTAATCGATATTACACCGCCGACACTTGTATTTGGCAGTGCACTTATTTCTTCTCCGGAAATGTCAGTAATTAAAGTGCCGTTATTATACAGTGGAAATGAAATTAAACTTTGTTTCTTGTTAAAAACATCAAAGTAGGTAAATTCAGAGAACAGATTACAGATGTCTGTTCTCTTTTTTTATTTTTTTACTTGAAATCGGTATAGAGATTGTGTAAAATAGTGTTACGCGTTAATGAGTTAAATCAAAAAACTTCGGAAGAATGGAGGAAAAAGAAATGGTCAGATTATATGAAAAGGGAGCCTATGTGTTTGGCGGAAACCGGGTGGTGGATGAGACACAGATCGGTTGCGAATATAGAGAATATACGGCAGAATTGCCGAATCCGGAAGAATTAAAGAAACATACCCTGGGATACCGGATTTTATCTGCACACAATGTATCCGGAAATATGGAGCAGTTACAGATTAAGTTTGACAAATTGACATCCCATGATATTACATTTGTCGGAATTATTCAGACCGCCAGAGCCAGCGGTTTAGAAAAGTTTCCGGTGCCGTATGTATTGACAAACTGTCATAACAGTCTTTGTGCAGTAGGCGGGACCATCAATGAGGATGATCATATGTTTGGCCTTTCCTGTGCAAAAAAGTATGGAGGGGTCTATGTGCCACCACACCAGGCAGTTATCCATCAGTTTGCCAGAGAAATGTTAGCCGGTGGCGGACAGATGATTTTGGGATCAGACAGCCATACCAGATACGGCGCATTGGGAACTATGGCGGTCGGAGAAGGCGGACCGGAACTTGTAAAGCAGTTACTGAAGAAAACATATGATATCAAGATGCCGAAGGTAGTCGGTATCCATCTGACCGGAAAGCCGCGACACGGAGTCGGTCCGCAGGACATTGCTCTTGCAATCATCGGAGCGGTGTTTGCAAACGGATATGTGAATAACAAAGTGATGGAGTTTTTTGGGGACGGAGTTGGCAATCTGACAGTGGATGAGCGTATCGGCGTTGATGTGATGACTACCGAGACGACCTGTCTTTCTTCTATCTGGGTAACAGATGACAAAGTAAAGGAATTCTATGATATTCACGGAAGAAGTGCGGATTATAAAGAACTGACACTTCCGGAGGCTGTTTATTATGATGGACTTGTAGAGGTGGATCTTGCTGAAATCAAGCCGATGATTGCAATGCCGTTCCATCCGAGCAATGTTTATACGATTGATGAACTGAATGCAAATCTTTATGATATTTTAGATGAAGTAGAAAAGAAGGCTTTGGTAAGCCTGGATAACAATCACGTCAAATATACATTAAAGGATAAGGTGCGTAATGGAAGACTCTATGTAGAACAGGGCGTCATTGCAGGATGTGCCGGCGGTGGATTTGAAAATATCTGTGCCGCAGCGGAGATTTTACGTGGAAAATATATTGGAAATGACGAATTTTCTCTGAGTGTTTATCCTGCCAGCCAGCCGGTATTTATGGAACTGGTGAAAAACGGAACTATTGCAGATCTGATGAAGACAGGTGCTACTGTGCGTACTGCTTTTTGTGGACCGTGCTTCGGGGCGGGGGATGTTCCGGCAAATAATGGTCTTAGTGTACGTCATTCTACCAGAAACTTCCCGAACAGAGAAGGCTCTAAGATTACCAATGGGCAGATTGCGTCTGTGGCACTTATGGATGCACGTTCCATTGCGGCAACAGCAGCAAATCAGGGCTTTTTAACTTCTGCAGAGCATGTGGATGTTACGTTTAGCCAGCCAAAGTATTTCTTCGATGCAAGCATTTATGAAAACAGAGTATACAACGGTGTTGGCAAAGCTGATCCGGCTGTAGACATTAAATTTGGTCCGGGTATTGTGGATTGGCCAAATATGGCTGCATTAAGTGATCATATGCTTCTTAAAGTGGCATCGGTGATTCATGATCCGGTTACTACAACCGATGAACTGATTCCATCCGGTGAAACTTCGTCTTACCGTTCCAATCCGCTTGGTTTGGCTGAGTATACATTGTCCAGAAAGGATCCGGCCTATGTGGGACGTGCAAAAGCAGTGCAGATTGCTGAAAAAGCACGCTGGGAGGCAAAGGAAGTAGAGGAGGTTTATGCGGTATATCCGGAAATCAAACCGGTAGTAAAACAGGTAGTGGATTCGTTTGGTGTTCGGGCATTGGATTTGGAAATCGGCAGTGTGATATATGCCGTAAAACCGGGAGATGGTTCTGCCAGAGAGCAGGCAGCCAGTTGCCAAAAGGTGCTCGGAGGACTGGCGAACATTGCAAAGGAATATGCTACAAAGAGATACCGTTCCAATTTAATCAACTGGGGTATGCTTCCTTTCCTGTTTGATGGAGACCTTCCGTTTGAACTGGACGATTATATTTTTGTAAAGAATATTAAAAAGGCAGTTATGGAAAAACAGTCGGAAATTGAAGCCTACGTTGTGACGAAGGGAATGAAACAATTTACACTCCGCCTGGGGGATTTGACAGATGATGAAAGAGAAATCATTACGAAGGGCTGTCTGATCAATTATTACAGGGGATAAGCGTGAAAATCGCATAAAATCAAGGGAAAACATAGAAAAAGTACTTGTATTTTATGAAAAAAGGTAGTATAATCATACCGTAACAAAGAGATTTGGCAAAGAGTGGACGAAAGTCCACTCTTTGTTCGTGTAATGGAGAGTGTGTAAATGACAAAACGTGAAGAGTATGAAATGAAAACAGAACAGCTCCTGCTTCCGATTATGGAAGAATATCAGTTTGAATTGTATGATGTGGAGTTTGTCAAAGAAGCAGGGACCTTTTATTTGAGAGCCTTTATTGACAAAGAGGGAGGTATCAACATTAATGACTGCGAGGTGGTCAGCAGACGCTTAAGCGATTTGCTGGATCAGAAGGATTTTATTCCGGATGCCTATATCCTTGAGGTAAGTTCTCCGGGACTCGGACGTACTCTTAAGAAAGATAAGCATTTTGAAAAGAGCATCGGAGAAGAGGTCGAAGTAAAACTGTTTAAAGCAATTGACAAGCAGAAGGAATTTACCGGATACTTAGACAGTTTTGACGATGAAAAGATCGTGATTGCTGATGAAAATGACAATCTGACCGAATTTGAAAGAAGTAATATTGCAGTAGTGAAGCTTGCGGTACATTTTTAGACCGCTTAATAAAGATAAAAGCCGTATAGAAAACAAGGAGGATTAAAATGGCAACGAACGCAAACAAAGAATTATTGGAGGCATTAAACCAGATTGAGAAGGAAAAGGACATCAGCAAAGAGATTTTGCTTGAGGCAATTGAAAATTCCCTTCTTGCAGCATGTAAAAACCAGTATGGAAAGGCGGATAATATTAAAGTAAATGTTAACCGCGAGACCGGCGCATTTAACGTGTATGCAGAAAAGGAAATCGTAGCGGAAGCAGAGGATGTGGAAGATGAACTTCTTCAGATTACACTTGCAGAAGCAAAGTTAAAATTTCCACGTAAAAAACTGGCTGTAGGCGATATCATCAATATTGAAGTAACACCAAAGAACTTCGGACGTATTGCTGCACAGAAGGCAAAGCAGGTCGTAGTTCAGAAAATCCGTGAGGAAGAAAGAAAGGCATTATATAATCAGTATTTTACAAAGGAAAGAGATATTGTAACCGGTATTGTCCAGAGATATCAGGGAAACAATGTATGTATCAATCTTGGTAAGGTAGATGCGATTCTTACAGAAAATGAACAGATTCGTGGTGAGTATTTCAGACCGACAGAACGTGTAAAGTTATATGTACTTAAAGTAGAGGATACCACAAGAGGACCAAGAATTACCGTGTCCAGAACACATCCGGAACTGGTAAAGAGATTGTTTGAAGCAGAAGTTACGGAAGTAAAGGATGGCACTGTGGAAATCAAGAGCATATCCAGAGAAGCAGGCGCCAGAACGAAAATGGCGGTATACTCTTATGATCCAAATGTAGATGCAGTAGGTGCATGCGTAGGTATAAACGGTGCAAGAGTGAATGCAATTGTAGAAGAACTCCGTGGTGAAAAGATTGACATTATCAACTGGAGTGATGATCCTGCAACCCTGATTGAAAATGCACTCAGCCCTGCAAAGGTGGTATCTGTAGAAGTTGCTGCAGATGAAAAGAGCGCAAGAGTAATTGTTCCGGATTATCAGCTTTCTCTTGCAATCGGTCGTGAAGGACAGAATGCAAGACTTGCAGCAAAACTGACAGGATACAAGATCGATATCAAGTCGGAATCCCAGGTGGGCGGATATTATGAAGAACAATGGGATGACGGACAGTATGATGATGGTCAGTATGAGGAATATGATGACGATTATCAGGATGGCTATGAAGACGGTTACTCCGATGACTATGCAGATGAGTATTCTGATGAATATTCTGATGACTATGCAGATGATTATCAGGATGATACGGATGGAAATCAGGAGTAACAGAAACGAGAGGAAATATGGCTGAGAAAAAGATTCCATTAAGAAAATGTACCGGTTGTGGAGAAATGAAACCAAAGAAAGAATTGATCCGTGTGTTAAAGACCGGAGAAACCGAAGTGGTTTTAGATCTTACAGGCCGTAAAAACGGGAGAGGTGCGTACCTTTGCAATTCCGTCGTTTGTTTCCAAAAAGCAAAAAAAACGAAGGGTTTGGAACGTTCCCTGCAAATTCAAATTCCTGAAGAACTTTATGAAGTACTGGAAAAGGAGCTGGTTGCAGGTGAATAATGTGGAAAAAAAGACACTTTCTCTTTTGGGGCTTGCAACAAAAGCAGGGAAAATTGCCAGCGGTGAGTTTCAGACAGAAAACGCAGTAAAAGACGGAACGGCACAATTGGTCTTAGTTGCATCGGACGCATCGGATAATACCAAAAAATTGTTTCGTGACAAGTGTTCTTATTATGGAGTTCCGGTCTATATTTACGGTAATAAAGAAACTCTTGGTGCGGCAATCGGAAAAGAATTTCGGGCTTCAGTTGCAATATTAGAGGAAGGGTTTGCAAAGGCAGTGCAGAAAAAGATAATTGAGCAGATAAGTCAGGATAATAACGGAGGTAAATAAATGGCAAAAATCAAAATACATGAGTTGGCGAAAGAATTAGGCGTTCCGAGCAAAGACGTGGTAGCGTATCTTGCAGACAACGGAAGCGCCGTAAAGAGCCATATGAGTAATATTGAAGACAAAGAAATCGATATGGTAAAGAAGAAATTTGGTAAAGCAAGTGCACCTGTAAAAACAGAAGCACCTGCACCAAAGGCTACGTCGGAAAAGGCACAGACTCCTGTGACAAAGCTGGCAGCACCGGTGGCAAAACCTGTGACACCTGTAGAAAGACCACAGGGCGACAGACCGATGGGTCAGAGACCGGTGCAGGGTGACCGTCCAATGGGCGAGAGAAGACCACAGGGCGACAGACCAATGGGTCAGAGACCGGTGCAGGGTGACCGTCCAATGGGCGAGAGAAGACCACAGGGCGACAGACCGATGGGTCAGAGACCGATGCAGGGTGACCGTCCAATGGGACAAAGACCGCAGGGCGACAGACCAATGGGTGAGAGAAGACCGATGCAGGGTGACCGTCCAATGGGCGAGAGAAGACCACAGGGCGACAGACCAATGGGCGAGAGAAGACCGGTGCAGGGTGACCGTCCAATGGGACAGAGACCGCAGGGTGACAGACCAATGGGTGAAAGAAGACCGATGCAGGGTGACCGTCCAATGGGACAAAGACCGCAGGGCGACAGACCAATGGGTGAAAGAAGACCGATGCAGGGCGACCGTCCAATGGGACAAAGACCACAGGGTGACAGACCAATGGGTGAGAGAAGGCCACAGGGTGACAGACCATTTAATGGAGAAAGAAGACCGCAAGGTGACCGACCGTTTAACGGAGAAAGAAGACCACAGGGTGACAGACCGTTCAACGGAGAAAGAAGACCGCAAGGTGACAGACCGTTCAACGGAGAAAGAAGACCACAAGGTGACAGACCATTTAGTGGTGAGAGAAGACCACAGGGGAACCAGGGCGGTTTTGGTGGCAAGGACAGATTTTTTGATAAGGATATGGATAAGGATGCTGTACAGGAAAGAAGACAGCCATCTAAGAGTTATAAGGGCGGAGAAAAGAGTTCTATCAAGTCGGATCTTGCAAATGAACTGACCAAAGAACAGAGAGCAGCAGCATTTTCCAACCGTGACCGTGATAAAAACCGTGAAAAGAAGAAAGACCACGAGGAAGATTATGATAAACTGTTGAAGGGTAAAAAGGATCCGAACAGAAAAGGTGCGTTTATTAAACCGGTCGCAGTGAAGGAAGAAAAGAAGGAAGAAGAAATTAAGACCATTGTAATTCCGGAATCCTTAACCTTAAAAGAACTTGCGGATAAGATGAAACAGCAGCCTTCCGCACTTGTTAAGAAGTTATTCTTAGCAGGCAAGATGGTTTCTATCAATCAGGAAATCACGTTTGAAGAAGCAGAAGAAATTGCTCTGGAATATGACATTATTGCCGAGAAAGAAGTAAAGGTAAATATTGTTGAAGAATTATTAAAGGAAACAGAAGAAGACGAAGCAACCATGGTAAAGAGACCTCCGGTTGTCTGCGTTATGGGTCACGTTGACCATGGTAAGACTTCCCTGCTTGATGCGATTCGAACAACTAATGTAACCGCGAGAGAAGCAGGCGGTATTACACAGCATATCGGTGCTTACATGGTAGAAGCAAACGGTGAAAAGATTACATTCCTTGATACGCCTGGCCATGAAGCATTTACAGCAATGCGTATGCGTGGTGCAAGTTCTACTGATATTGCAATTTTAGTAGTCGCAGCGGATGACGGTGTAAAGCCGCAGACCGTAGAAGCAATCAACCATGCAAAAGCAGCCGGTATTGAAATTATTGTTGCCGTAAATAAGATTGATAAGCCGGCAGCAAACGTAGAACGCGTAAAGCAGGAAATGACCGAGCATGGCTTAGTGGCAGAAGACTGGGGCGGCGAAACAATTTTTGTTCCGGTTTCCGCAAAATCCAAGGAAGGTATTGATAAGCTTCTGGAAATGGTATTGTTAACTGCAGATGTAGCAGAATACAAGGCAAATCCAAACAGAAAAGCAAGAGGTATCGTTATCGAGGCACAGCTTGACAAGGGCCGTGGTCCGGTGGCTACCATTTTAGTACAGAAGGGTACCTTAAGGGTAGGCGATACGATTGCCATCGGTTCCGCTTACGGTAAGGTTCGTGCAATGATGGATGATAAGGGCAGACGTGTGAAGGAAGCAACGCCTTCTACGCCTGTAGAAATCCTTGGTTTAAACGGCGTTCCGGATGCGGGTGAAGTATTCCTTGCAACGGAAAGTGAAAAAGAAGCAAGAACGATTGCAGAAGCCTATATTTCCCAGGGTAAGGAAAAACTTCTTGCAGATACTAAGGCCAGATTATCTTTGGATGGTCTGTTCTCCCAAATTCAGGCCGGTAACATTAAGGAATTGAACCTGATTATTAAAGCAGACGTACAGGGTTCTGTAGAAGCAGTAAAGCAGAGTCTGCTTAAGTTAAGTAATGATGAGGTTGCTATCCGTGTAATTCATGGCGGTGTAGGTTTAATCAATGAATCCGACGTTATCCTTGCAAGTGCATCCAATGCGATTATCATTGGTTTTAATACTAAACCGGATAATACAGCGAAGGATATTGCAGAAAGAGAAAAGGTTGATGTAAGACTGTACCGTGTCATCTATAATGCAATTGAAGATGTAGAAGCAGCAATGAAGGGTATGTTAGACCCTGAATATGAAGAAAAGATTATCGGTCATGCTGAAGTAAGACAGACCTTTAAGGCTTCCGGTGTTGGTGTGATTGCCGGTTCTTATGTAACTGACGGTAAGATTATCAGAGGCTGTAAGGCTCGTATTACAAGAGAAGGCACACAGATTTTCGATGGCCCGCTTGCATCTTTAAAGAGATTTAAGGACGACGTAAAGGAAGTGGCAACCGGTTACGAATGTGGTCTCGTATTCGAGAAGTTCAGTGACCTTCAGGAGTTTGACCAGGTAGAATTGTATATGATGGTTGAGGTACCTAGAAAATGAGAAAAAACAGTGTAAAAAATACGCGAATCAATCAGGAGGTTTTAAAAGAACTTTCCACATTAATCCGTACTGAGATTAAAGATCCAAGAATTCATCCGATGACCTCTATCGTTGCGGTAGAGGTTGCACCGGACTTGAAGACGGCAAAGATTTATGTCAGCGTTCTTGGTGACAAGCAGGCACAGGAAGATACGGTAAAGGGCTTAAAGAGCGCAGCACCGTTTCTTCGCAGGGAGCTTGCTCATTCCCTGAATCTCCGTAATACGCCGCAGTTATTCTTTACAGTAGACCAATCCATTGAGTACGGTGTAACGATGTCGAAGTTAATTGATGATGTGATTGCGGAAATGCCGGACAGAAGCGATGAAGAGGACGATACTGTTCCGGAAGAGTAAGGAAAGACAACATGGATGGGATACTCAATATTTATAAAGAAAAGGGATTTACATCCCACGATGTCGTTGCAAAATTGCGAGGCATCTTAAAAATGAAACGTATCGGACATACCGGCACCCTTGACCCGGCAGCGGAAGGGGTGCTTCCGGTATGCCTTGGTACCGCCACTAGATTGTGTGACCTGCTGACCGATAAGGTAAAGGCATATCGCGCCGAGATAGTGTTTGGGGTGGCTACCGATACCGAAGACATGACCGGACAGATTATAAAAGAACTTCAGGTGTCGTGTAAGGAAGAAGAACTTCGTTCCACAATTGTAGAATTTATTGGAACGTATGAACAGATACCTCCCATGTATTCTGCCATTAAGGTAGAGGGAAAAAAGTTATATGAACTGGCACGGGAAGGCAAGGTGATCGAGCGTCAGGGACGACCGGTTACCATATATTCTATTGATGTAGAACAAATAATTTGTGATGAAAATGGTGATTTAAAAGAAGCCACGATTGTCGTGGTGTGCGGGAAAGGGACCTACATCCGTAGCCTTTGCCGTGATATCGGAGAAAGACTAAGTACCTGTGCCTGTATGAAGTCTTTGGTTCGTATCAAATCCGGTCAGTTTGAACTGGCGGAGAGTTTAAAACTTTCTGAGGTGGAAGCACTTCGGGATGAGGGTGTTCTTTCGGAACACATTGTAACGGTTGAGCAGGTATTTGCTTCCTGCGGTAAGATAAAGACAAAAGAAGAGACTGATAAGTTACTGAAAAACGGAAATAAGATGTCTGGTTCGGCACTGTTAGAGGTAATACCGGGTCAGAAAGACGGGGATTTTCCTGCAAACTGGTACCGGGCTTATACGAGTAATGAAAGTTTCTTGGGTGTTTATGAAAAAAAGAAGGCGGATTATGTTCCGGTAAAGATGTTTCTGTAAAAGGAAAATGCTATGGAAATAATAAAAGATATCAATCAAATACAATGGAGACCGACGGCAATTACCATTGGGAAGTTTGATGGTGTGCATATTGGGCATCAAAAACTTCTTAGAAAGGTTTTGAAAGCAAAAGAAGACGATTGTACTGCGGTGGTGTTTACATTCGACCGGGTTCCCGGAAACCAGGCTGTGACATTACAGTCTTTTTTGACATTGGAAGAAGAAAAACAGCATTTTATGCAGGAATTCGGCATGGACTGTTATGTCATGTTTCCGTTTACGAAGGAAACAGCGGCTATGGAGCCGGAGCAGTTTGTCTCGAAAATCTTAGTAAAGACTATGCGGGTGAAAAAACTTTATGTCGGATCAGATTTTCGGTTTGGTAAAGACCGAAAAGGTGACGTAGTGTTACTGGCAGAACTTGCCAAACGGTTTGGGTTTACGTTTGAGGCAATCGAAAAAGAAACGTATCTGGATGAAGTGGTAAGTTCCAGCCGTGTCCGTGATTGTGTTCTTAACGGAAAAGCAGAAGAAATAACGGCTATGCTGAATCGGCCATATTTGATTTCAGGCTCTGTCATTCATGGCAGAAAACTTGGAAGAACAATTGGAATACCGACGATAAATGTGGCTCTCCCGGAAGGAAAAATACGTCCGAAGTCCGGTG
This sequence comes from Lachnospiraceae bacterium, assembly GCA_015057585.1. Taxonomy (GTDB): domain Bacteria; phylum Bacillota; class Clostridia; order Lachnospirales; family Lachnospiraceae; genus SIG299. The sequence goes on from SVEF01000001.1 coordinate 262,698, forward strand.
TATATTGCACCAGAGTCCGAGTGGATGGAAAGTCTTTCTTTGGAATTACCAATATCGGAACAAAGCCGACGGTACAGGACGAGCCTGTTTACGGTGCAGAAACGTATTTGTTTGACTGTAATGAAGATTTGTATGAGAAAGAAGTGACCATAGAACTGCTTCATTTTGTCCGTGAAGAAAAGAAATTTTCTTCAGTAGAGGAACTGTCAAAACAGTTGGAACAGGACAAGCAGTATGGTATCGCCTATGTGAAGGGGTTAGAGGCATAAATGAACTATCAAATCAGTACCAACGGAAAGCCTGCATATCTGCAGTTATATGAAAGTCTCAGGAACGACATGGAACATGGCGTATTTCCTTATGGGACAAAACTGCCATCCAAGCGTATGCTTGCGGAGGAGACAGGTGTCAGCGTAATTACCGTACAGCATGCCTATGCCATTCTTTGTGAAGAGGGATACATAGAATCCAGACAGAGAAGCGGATATTTTGTAAGCTACAGAGACAGTGAGTTTGTGCCGGTTGCCGAAGGAAATCAGGTACAGCGTTTGCTTGAAAAGACGACACCACATACACACAAAAAGAGTGAATTTCCGTTTTCGGTACTGGCAAAAACCATGAGGAAGGTACTGCTTGATTATAACAAAGAAATTTTAATAAAATCTCCGAATAAAGGCTGCGCGGAACTCCGGGCAGCTATTTCTGCCTATGTGAAGAGAAGTAACGGTATCACAGTAAAACCGGAACAGATTGTGATTGGTTCGGGGGCAGAGTATCTGTACAGTCTGATTGTACAACTTTTAGGAGAAAACAGGGTATTTGCACTGGAAGATCCGTCTTATGAGAAAATCCGTAAGGTGTATGAGGCAAACGGAGTACTGTGTGAGATGCTTTGTCTGGGACAGGACGGTATTTTATCTTCCGCTTTGGAAAAATCCAAGGCTTCTGTCCTTCATGTAACACCATTTCACAGCTATCCAAGCGGTGTATCGGCCGGTGTGTCGAAACGTCTGGAATATTTGAACTGGGCAAGGACGAGAAACGGTTATATTATTGAAGACAATTATGATTCGGAGCTGACGGTTTCCATGAAGCACGAGGATACGTTATTTTCCATGGAGGAAAACGCTCCGGTTCTTTATTTGAATACATTTTCCCATACGATTGCGCCATCGATGCGAGTGGGATATATGATGTTACCGGAAGGGCTGCTTGACCTGTTTGAGGAGCGCCTCGGGTTTTATTCCTGTACAGTTCCTGTATTTGAACAGTATGTGCTTGCAGAACTGATCAACAGTGGGGATTTTGAGCGCCATATCAACCGGGTCCGCAGGGAAAGACGGAAAGAAAAATAATCTGGTTATATATTTTGTTTTTGATTTGGATATTTACTTAATACCAAAATGAGGTATACTGAGTAGCAAAGATTCAAAAAGAAAATAAAAAGGAGAACACCAAGATGACAACATATAAAAAAATACTTACCATTCAGGATATTTCATGTGTAGGACAGTGCTCCTTAACCGTAGCACTCCCGATATTATCGGCATGCGGTCTGGAGACTTGTATTCTACCGTCTGCTGTACTTTCGACACATACAGCAGGCTTTTCAGGCTATACATTCCGTGATTTGACAGAGGATATGCCTGCGATTAAGAATCACTGGGTAAAGGAAAACATTCAGTTTGCAGCGGTGTATACCGGCTATCTCGGCAGCACAAAGCAGATTGATTATGTAGTCGACATTTATAAGGATACGGCAAAAGAAAACGGCGGTCTTTTGATTGTAGACCCTGCGATGGCAGACAACGGAAAACTGTATCCGGGCTTTGATGAAGCATTTGTGGAAGCAATGAAAGAACTTTGCGGCAAGGCGGATTACGTGATTCCAAACCTGACCGAAGCATGCTTCTTAACCGGAGTAGAATATAAGACTTCCTATGACCGTGCATATATTGATGAGATTCTTGAAAAATTGTCTGCTCTTGGTTGTAAGAATGTTATTTTTACAGGAGTGTCCTATCAGGAAGGAAAGACCGGTATCGTAGTATATGAAAACGGACAGTATTCCTACTATGAGCATGATTTCTTGCCAAACAGCTGTCACGGAACCGGTGATATCTATGCGTCTGCATTTGTGGGAGCCTTAGTAAGAGGAAAGAGTGCTTATGATGCAGCAAAGATTGCAGCGGACTACACCGTAGAGTGTATTAAGGCGACTGCAGAGGTAAAAAATCACTGGTACGGAGCAGCATTTGAGCCGGTACTGGGTAAGCTGATTGGGATGTTATAGGAAATATGAAATCTGTCAAATATTTTGCTTGACACCAACACAAACATGTAGTACAATACCACCTGTGTGTAAAGAAAAACACTTTACAGGTGGTATTTTTTTATGGTAGAATTCGTTGAAGAAATCGTAGAGCTTTCTTTATTGTATGACTTTTATGGAGAAATGCTTGATGATCATAAAAAGAAGATATTTGAAGATTATGTCTTAAATGACTTATCACTCGCAGAGATTGCAGATGAAGAGGGTATTTCAAGACAGGGTGTGCACGACATTGTAAAGCGTTGCACAAAGAAATTAAAGGAATATGAGTCAGCACTTCATCTGGTGGAAAAATTTCAGGACATGAAGGAAAAACTCACAGAGGTTACGGAACTTTTAAATAAAGAAACCGAAACCGACAGTAACACAGACATTCAGAAGGCAAAGCGGTTACTCAATGAAGTAATTGCAGAACTGTAACATTGGTATAAAGGAGTAACTTAGATGGCATTTGACAGTCTTTCCGAAAAACTGCAAAACGTGTTTAAAAACCTTCGCGGTAAGGGACGTTTGACAGAAGAAGATGTAAAAATTGCTATGAAAGAAGTTAAGATGGCGCTCTTAGAAGCGGACGTTAACTTCAAGGTGGTAAAAAGTTTTATCTCTGCCGTACAGGAGAGAGCCGTTGGTCAGGATGTGTTAAACAGCTTAACACCGGGCCAGATGGTAATCAAAATCGTAAATGAAGAACTGGTTCGCCTGATGGGCGAGGAAAAAGCAGAGCTTAAGCTGTTGCAGAGTAACCAGATTACCGTCATTATGATGTGCGGTCTGCAGGGTGCAGGTAAAACAACGACAGCAGCAAAGATTGCCGGACAGTTAAAGGCAAAGGGCAAGAAACCGCTTTTGGTAGCCTGTGACATTTATCGTCCTGCTGCCATTGAACAGTTAAAAATCAATGCAGAAAAACAGGGCGTAGACGCGTTCTCCATGGGAACGAACATCAGCCCGGTGAATATTGCAAAAGCAGGTATGGAGCATGCGGCAAAGAACGGTAATAACGTTGTGATTATCGATACCGCCGGCCGACTCCACATTGATGAGGCAATGATGGAAGAGTTGATAGAAATATCCAACGAAATCCCGATTACCAATACATTGCTTACGGTAGACGCCATGACAGGGCAGGATGCCGTAAACGTAGCACAGACATTCCACGAAAAGTTACCGCTGACCGGTGTGATTTTGACAAAGATGGACAGTGATACCCGTGGTGGTGCGGCATTATCCATCCGTTCCGTGACAGGACTTCCGATTTTATATGTTGGTATGGGTGAAAAACTTTCCGACTTGGAACCGTTTTATCCGGACCGTATGGCAAGCAGAATCCTTGGCATGGGCGATATTCTGACTCTGATTGACAAGGCTCAGGCAGATTTCGATGAAGAAAAAGCAAAAGAAATGACCCGCAAGATGAAAAAAGAGGGGCTTGACTTCAACGATATGTTAGACCAGTTTGAACAGATGAAGAAAATGGGCGGTATCAGTTCCATTATGAGCATGATGCCGGGCATGGGCGGTGCCCTAAAGGATGTGGAGCTTGATGACGATATGTTCAAAGGTGTGCAGGCAATTATTTATTCCATGACACCGGCAGAGCGTTCGAATCCGGCACTTCTAAATCCTTCCCGTAAGCGCAGAATTGCAGCAGGTGCGGGAGTAGACATCAGCGAAGTAAACCGTCTGGTAAAGCAGATGGAACAGCAGAAAAAGATGATGAAACAGCTTTCCGGTATGATGGGAGGCAAAGGAAAACGCAGATTCGGCGGATTCCCGGGCGGAATGGGCGGCAGATTCCCGTTCTAAAAAATAAGCAGTGTTTTATCGTACTACGTACCGATAATTCATATAGAAAACAAAAACCATATATTATTTAATTTTTAGGAGGAAACTAAAATGGCAGTAAAGATCAGATTAAAGAGAATGGGACAGAAGAAGGCACCTTTTTATAGAATCATCGTAGCTGATTCTCGTTCCCCAAGAGACGGTAAGTTCATCGCAGAAGTTGGTACTTATGATCCAACTAAGACACCTAGCGCATTCAACATCAACGAAGAAGAAGCTAAGAAGTGGCTTGCTAACGGCGCTCAGCCAACTGAAACTGTTGCTAAGTTATTCAAGAAGGCTGGTATTAAGTAGTCTCTAACATAACTTAAATAACTTTCAGAAAGGTGCGTAAAGATATGAAGGAATTAGTAAAAGTTATCGCTATGGCACTGGTAGATCATCCGGAAGAAGTTGTTGTAACAGAGACAGAAAACGACAAGACAATTCTTGTGGAGTTAAAGGTAGCTCCGGAAGACATGGGTAAGGTAATCGGCAAGCAGGGCCGTATTGCAAAGTCCATTCGTACCGTTGTAAAGGCAGCTTCCACAAAGGACGATAAGAAGGTAGTTGTAGAAATTCTTCAGTAATTTACTGACAGGATGAGAAAATTAAGCGCAGGGTATATTTGCCTTGCGCTTTTTATTCAGAAAGGAAAAGGGGATTACATGAGTGAAGATTTGTTAAGAGTCGGAGTCATTGCAAATACACATGGGGTACACGGTGAAGTTAAGGTATTTCCGACCACGGATGACATGACCCGATTTAAAAAATTGAAACAGGTAATATTGGATACCGGAAAAGAGCAGAGAACCTTAGAAATCGCAAGTGTAAAATTCTTTAAGAACCTTGCAATTTTAAAGTTTAAGGGAATCGATAACATAAATGACATTGAAAAGTATAAGGGCAAGGATTTACTGATTACCAGAGAACAGGCCGTTCCGTTAAAGAAAGATGAATATTTCATCTGTGACCTGATTGGATGTCAGGTAGTGACAGAGGACGGAACAGAAGTGGGAGAACTGACCGAGGTGCTTCAGACGGCTGCAAATGATGTATTTGTGGTACAGGCAGGCAAAAAAGAGGTCTTAGTACCGTATATCAATGACTGTGTCACTGAGGTTTCCATTGAAGAAAAGAAGGTAACAATCAGGCTTCTTCCGGGCATGATGGATTAAACAAAGGGTATTATTAGGAGAACAAGATGAATTTCTATGTAATGACATTATTTCCTGAAATGATAGAACAGGGGTTAAACACCAGTATCATCGGACGGGCGATGGAAAAGGATTTGTTGTCCTTAAAAGCAATCAATATCAGGGATTATACGTTAGATAAACATAAGAGAGTGGATGATTATCCGTATGGCGGCGGAGCAGGCATGTTAATGACCGTGGAGCCGGTCTTGCGCACCTATGAAGCGGTCCGTGCAGATATTGCAGAAAGAACAGGAAAGAGCGAACGCCCGAGGGTGGTTTATCTGACTCCTTGGGGACATACGTTTACCCAGAAGATGGCAAAAGAACTGGCACAGGAAGAAAATCTGGTGTTTTTATGCGGTCACTATGAGGGAATCGATGAGAGAGCGTTAGAGGAAGTTGCGACCGATTTCGTATCTATCGGTGACTATGTACTGACCGGCGGTGAACTTCCTGCTATGGTGATGATTGATGCGATTTCCAGACTGATACCGGGGGTTTTAAATAACGAAGATTCCGCAGAGTATGAAAGTTTTACCGGAAATCTGCTGGAGCATCCGCAATATACCAGACCGGAAGAATATAACGGAAAACGTGTGCCGGATGTGCTTTTGTCCGGACATCATGCCAAGATTGAGGCATGGAGAAAAGAACAATCAATAGAAAGAACAAAGAAATTCCGTCCTGATTTGCTCGAAAAGATGTAATTGTTTCAAAAAAACCTAAAATTTACAAAGAAAATGCTTGCAAAAATAGGAATTATGTTGTATAATATTTCTTCGTGAGACAAGATGTTCCGCTGTATCGGATAGGCTGATAGTAAGAATGTCTGTAAATATAAGGAGGTCACAAAAATGAACGACATTATCAAGAACATTGAAGCAGCTCAGATTAAGGCTGAAGTTGCAGAATTCCACGTTGGTGATACTGTTAAGGTATACGCTAAGGTAAAGGAAGGAAACCGTGAAAGAACTCAGATGTTTGAAGGCATCGTAATCAAGAGACAGAACGGTGGCGCAAGAGAAACATTCACAGTTAGAAAGAACTCTAACGGTGTTGGTGTTGAAAAGACTTGGCCATTACATTCTCCACACGTTGAGAGAATCGAAGTAGTTCGTCGTGGTAAGGTTAGACGTGCTAAGTTAACTTATCTCCGTGAAAGAACTGGTAAGAGTGCTAAGGTTAAAGAGCTTGTTAGATAATTTACCGACAAACATGGGCTTCAGGATTTTCCTGGAGCCTTTTTTGTTGAAAACGAAACGGTTTCATGGTATATTTATTTAGATAAACAGAAAGGAAGAAATATCCCATGGATATGTATTTATACAGTAAAAAGCCAAAGATTAAAAAGGTGATTAAGTCGATTGTTTTTTGGATTTTAGAAATAGTGTTGGTTGTATTTGCAGCATATCTTGTCATTGAGTATGGTGTAGAAAAAACAACGATGATGGACGTTTCTATGAGCGGAACACTGGAAGAAAATGAAAAGATTATTATCAATAAACTTTCTTATCTACGGAAACAACCGGAACGGTTTGATGTCGTTGTATTTAAGCAGGGAGACAGTGAGCATGAGTTTTATAAAATCAGAAGAGTCATCGGAGTGCCGGGAGATGTGATTGAAATTATAGAAGGCATGGTATATATTAACGGTGAGAAATTGGAAGAGGTAATCAAAGTGGAACCGATGCGGGTTGCGGGGATTGCCCAGGAACCGGTACAGTTGCAGGAGAATGAGTACTTTTTACTTGGTGACAATCGAAATTCCAGTGAGGACAGCCGTTTTGCCAGCGTTGGGATTGTAGTGAAGAAAGATATTATCGGGAAAGCGGCAATACGTTTAAAACCGTTTGCGCTTATAGAAAAAATCAATCGGGAGGACTAAAAATGCATTATCAGTGGTATCCGGGACATATGTCAAAAGCAAAAAGACAGATGCAGGAAGATATGAAACTTATTGATGTCGTGATTGAACTTGTGGACGCCAGAATTCCGTACAGTTCCAAGAATCCGGACATTGACTATATTGCAAAAGGGAAAGACCGTGTTATTTTATTAAATAAATCCGATTTAGCAGATGATGTTGCGACGACAGCATTCCGGCGCTATTATGAGGAAAAAGGCTTTCATGTATGCACGGTTAATTCCAAAGGCGGAAACGGTGTAAAAAATGTAATGAATACCGTTCGTGCAGCATGTAAAGAAAAATTGGAAAAAGACCGTGCACGAGGCATTATCGGCCGTCCGATCCGTGCGATGATTGTAGGAATTCCAAATGTAGGAAAATCCACGTTTATCAATTCGTTTGCAGGTAAGGCATGTGTGAAGACCGGAAATAAGCCGGGTGTTACGAAAGGAAAACAGTGGATCCGGTTGAATAAGGAACTGGAACTTTTAGATACTCCGGGAATCTTATGGCCGAAATTTGAAGACCAGACCGTTGGAATTCATATTGCCATGATTGGTTCCATCAATGAGGATTTGTTAGATCAGGTGGAAATGTCTATTAAATTGATGGATTATATTATGCAGAAGTATCCGGGCTTCCTTGCAGGAAGATACAATGTTCCGGAAGAAGGCACCGGAGAAGAAATGTTGTCTAAGATTGCAGAAAAGCGTGCCTGTAAGAAAAAAGGCGGAGAACTGGATTTGGAAAAGATGGCATCATTTATTGTAGATGATTTCAGAGGCGGTCGGATCGGAAAAATTACGCTGGAGTGTCCGGAAGATTTTACTCCGTAAAAGAAGGAGAATTTTTATGAACAAAATTTCAGAGATAAAAGAAATGTTAGAGCAGGCAGGAATACCGGAACTTCCTGAGGTTATGGCGCGTTTTGCGGCGGACGAAAGGGAAGGCGTGAAAAAACTTCTTGTGAAAGCGCAAAAAAGACTGGATGCTTATGAAAAGGAAGTTGCCCGTACGGAAAACATGAAGATTTATGAACGCAAATACAGTGATTATTCTTACATTTGCGGAATTGATGAGGTCGGACGCGGACCACTGGCAGGACCGGTTGTGGCGGCTGCGGTGATTTTGCCGAAGGACTGTAATATTTTATATATTAATGATTCCAAGCAGCTTTCTGAGGAAAAAAGAGAAACTCTCTACGAAGAAATCATGGAGAAAGCAGTCGGAGTCGGTATCGGGATTGTTTCGCATGAACGGATTGATGAAATCAATATTTTGCAGGCTACATATGAGGCAATGCGGCAGGCGGTTTCCAAACTTCCGGTCACACCGGATTTGTTGTTAAATGATGCAGTGACTATTCCGGGGCTGGAAATGAAACAGGTACCGATTATTAAGGGAGATGCCAAGAGTATTTCTATTGCGGCTGCAAGTATTGTAGCCAAAGTAACAAGAGACCGAATGATGGTCGAATTGGACCGCTTTTACCCGGAATACGGATTTGCCGGAAACAAAGGCTATGGTGCGGCAGCACATATTGATGCCATAAAGAGAATCGGCCCATGTCCGATTCACCGTAGGACATTTATCCGTAACTTTACGTCATAATTTATCTTAGGAGGATGAGGATGAAGCAAAGTGAAACAGCAAAAACAGCAGTAGCCTTATCCTACGAGGCAGAGGATGCAGCACCGAAGATTCTGGCAACCGGAAAGGGGTATGTTGCGGAAAAAATCATAGAAACAGCCAAAGAATGTGATGTGCCGGTACATAAAGATGCAAAACTTGCCGAGACGCTTTCCAAACTGGAAATCGGTGACTATATTCCGAAGGAACTTTATGGAGTTGTGGCAGAAATCCTGGTTTTTGTAGACCGGGTTGAAGGTATAAAAAAGCATGGAAAATAAACGAAAACTCGGACAGGCAAAGGAAGAGGCGGCAGCACAATTTTTGCTGCAGGAGGGTTTTACCCTTTTAGAACGAAATTATTATTTCCCGGGCGGTGAAATTGATTTAGTTGCAAGAGATCAGGAATATCTTGTGTTTATTGAGGTGAAATACAGGAAAAATACCGGTTTTGGCTTCCCGGAGGAGGCGGTAACCGTTTCAAAACAAAGAAAACTTGCTTTGGGGGCAAGAAGATATCTGTATGAACACCGAATATCACCGGAGACACCGTGCAGATTCGACGTGATTTCCATTTGCGGTAATGAACTTGTCCGGATAGAGAATGCTTTCTGTTTGACATAAGGTTTGGCATATTGTAAAATATGGAATGTATTTTTTTTGAACTAAAGGATAATGATTATAGAAGAAAGATAAGAGGTAATAGCTTTGAGTAAACCGATTGTAGCAATTGTAGGTAGACCGAATGTAGGTAAATCCACATTATTTAACGCACTTGCAGGCGAAAGAATTTCCATCGTAAAGGATTTTCCGGGTGTAACAAGAGACCGCATCTATGCGGAAGTAAGCTGGTTGAATTATCAGTTTACCATGATTGATACCGGTGGTATCGAACCGGAAAGCAAGGATATGATGCTCACCTATATGAGACAGCAGGCGCAGACGGCGATTGATACGGCAGATATTATTGTGTTTGTCGTAGATGTAAAGCAGGGACTGGTGGATTCTGATTTCAAGGTGGCAGATATGCTTCGCAGAGCCAATAAGCCGGTTCTTTTGTGTGTAAATAAGGTGGATGACTTTAACAAATATATGGCAGATGTATATGAATTTTATAATCTTGGTATCGGTGATCCGATGCCTGTTTCTGCTGTCAATCGTCTTGGCTTTGGTGAATTACTGGATGAAGTAGTAAAACACTTCGGAGAAGAGGCTTTGAAGGAAGAAGAGGATGAGCGTCCTCGAATTGCGATTGTCGGAAAGCCGAACGTAGGAAAATCGTCCATTATCAACAGACTGCTCGGAGAAGACCGCGTTATTGTATCCAATATTGCGGGAACCACCAGAGACGCTATTGATACTGTTGTAAAATATAACAAGAAAGAGTATGTATTTATCGATACGGCAGGGCTTCGCAGACACAGCAAGGTAAAAGAAGAAATCGAGCGCTTCAGCGTGGTTCGAACCGTTGCGGCAGTGGAGCGGGCAGATGTTGTTATTGTCGTGATTGATGCCACAGAAGGAATTACTGAGCAGGATGCAAAAATTGCAGGTACTGCACACGAGAACGGAAAGGGTGTCATCATTGCGGTAAATAAGTGGGATGCCGTTGAAAATAAGGATGATAAGACAATTTACCGTCATCAGGAGAAAATCCGCGAGGTATTGTCCTTTGTTCCGTATGCGGACATTGTATTTATTTCTGCATTAACCGGACAGCGTATGCCGAAGTTATTCGAGCATATCGAAACGGTAATCCAGAATCAGAATTTGCGTATTGGTACCGGTGTTTTAAATGAAATTATGATGGAGGCGGTATCCTTACAGCAGCCGCCGTCTGACAAGGGAAAACGGTTAAAACTTTATTATATTACGCAGGTTTCCGTAAAACCTCCGACCTTTGTTATTTTTGTAAACAACAAAGAACTTATGCATTTTTCTTACACAAGATATATCGAAAATAAAATTCGTGAAGCATTTGGATTTGCAGGTACATCCTTAAAGTTCATCATCAGGGAACGCTCCGATAAGGACAGTGCAATGTAGAAAGAACAGGGAAAAAGGAGAAAACAGTTATGTTTCGTGATATTTTATTATGTTTACTTGCCGGTTACTTTTTTGGCGGGCTTTCCGGAGGACATATTACGGGCAAACTATACCATACGGATGTAAGAGAACACGGAAGCGGCAATCTGGGTGCAACCAATGTACTGCGTGTACTCGGAAAAAAAGCAGGCGCACTTACCCTTTTTATCGACCTGGGCAAAGTAATTCTTCCGATTTTACTTGTGCGGTATGTGCTGTTTCCTGAATTTCAGCCGTTTTCTAATGAAAGCCAGCTGATGGTGCTGTATCTGGCACTCGGAACTGTAATCGGACATAATTTCCCGCTTGGACTTGAGTTCCATGGCGGAAAAGGCGTTGCGTGTATGGGCGCAACCATGTTAATGTTTGACTGGAGACTTGCACTTGTCGGCATTGTTTCGTTTTGTCTGATTGTTGCGGTAACAAAATATGTATCGGTTGCATCGATGGTGGAATCCTTATGGTTTCTTTCTTGGGTTATTTTCTTTACCGATGCCGACTTACATATGATACTGGTAACGGCAGCGTTTCCTATTCTCGTTATTTTCATGCATCGCACCAATATCAGAAGATTGCTGAAGGGAACAGAAAATAAGATTGGACAGAAAAAGAGAGAGGAATAAGACTATGAGAGTTACGATACTTGGTGCAGGTACCTGGGGAACCGCACTTGCTATTTTACTCACAGAGAACAAACATGAAGTTACTATTTGGTCGGCACTCGAAAAAGAAGTAAAAGAATTATCAGAGCATCGTTCTGAAATTAAGAATTTACCAGGAGCAGTCCTGCAGGACAGCGTATGTGTGACAGGTGATTTGGAGGTTGCATTGCAGCGTCCGGAAATGATCGTGTTTGCTGTTGCTTCGATTTATGTACGTGAAACGGCAAAGAAGATAGCGGATAAGATTCCGGAGGGCATGATTATAGTGAATGTCGCCAAGGGAATTGAGGAAAAGACATTAATGACGCTTACAGAAGTTATTGAAGATGAGCTTCCTAAGGCGCAGGTCGCTGTTTTGTCAGGTCCGAGTCATGCGGAAGAAGTCAGCAGAAAACTTCCGACGACCATTGTAGCAGGTGCAAAGCGAAAAGAAGTTGCCGTGACCATTCAGGATGTATTTATGACGGAATTCTTCCGTGTGTATACGAGTTCCGATGTTATAGGAATTGAATTGGGCGGTTCCTTAAAGAATGTCATTGCATTGGCGGCAGGTATTGTAGACGGTCTGGGCTATGGCGATAATACTAAGGCGGCATTAATGACAAGAGGAATTGCTGAAATTTCCAGACTCGGAATTAAAATGGGAGGCAAATATGAGACCTTTGCCGGGTTATCCGGTATGGGAGATTTATTTGTTACCTGTACCAGTAAACACAGCAGAAATCGCAATGCGGGTTTTTTAATTGGCCAGGGAAAATCTGCAAAGGAGGCAATGGAAGAGGTCAATCAGGTGGTAGAAGGGGTACTTTCGGCAAAAGCAGCGCTGGCACTTGGTAAAAAGTTTGAGATTGAGCTTCCGATTATAGAACAGGTAAATGACGTATTGTTTCATGATGTTCCGGCAAAAGAAGCGGTGTATCAATTGCTTGTTCGAGAGAAAACAGAAGAACATTCTTCCTGTCAGTGGCAGGACTAAATTATTGAGGTTTGGCAATTTTTTGCCTGACCTCTTTTTTTGACATCTTCTTCCGGGTGAAAGCATATAGTGTTATAAACATAATGCTGATAAAACTAGATGTTTGGCTGCAGGAGGGAAGGAAATGAGAAGTTACAGCGAGAACACATTCAACGTATATAAAGACATACAGGCAAGAACAAATGGCGCGTTATATCTGGGAGTAGTCGGACCGGTAAGAACAGGAAAATCAACTTTTATCAAACGATTTATGGATGTTTTGGTTTTACCGGAAATCGATAATACTTTACAAAAAAAACAAATCATTGATGAACTGCCGCAAAGCGGAAATGGGAAAACCATTATGACAACAGAACCGAAATTTATACCAATGTCACCTGCTGTTATTAAGTTGAAAGATGATTCCGAAATCAGACTACGATTTATTGATTGTGTTGGTTTTATGACGGAAGGAGCGCTCGGACATAAAGAAGAAAACGAAGAGCGCATGGTAAAAACACCATGGAGCAAAGAAGAAATTCCGTTTGCACAAGCAGCAGAAATAGGGACCAAAAAAGTAATTGAAGATCATTCGACCATTGGAATTGTAGTAACTACTGACGGAAGCTTCAGCAATATTCCAAGGGAAAATTATGAGGCACCGGAGGAAAAAACCGTACACGAATTGCAAAAAATCGGAAAGCCGTTTGTTGTACTGTTAAATTCCACCGTACCGGATGATGATGAAACAAGACAATTGGCAGAAGAATTGGAAGAGAAATATCACACATCCGTCATTCCGGTCAATTGTATGAAACTCGGAAAAGAGGATATTACATATCTGATGGAAAAGATTTTGTCTTCTTTCCCATTAAAACTTCTGCAGTTTTCCCTGCCGGACTGGGTAGAACAACTTCCACGAAATTCCACGGTGAAAAATGGAATAATAGAGGGCATCCGCGAATATCTGAATTCGGTTTACCGCATGAAAGATATTACGGAGCATAAAAAAACGGAATGTGACTATATTGAAAAACTGTATACGGCATCCGTTCAAAGAGAAAGCGGAACAGTGGTTTTAGATGTTAAGATCAAGGATCACTACTACTATGAAATGTTGAGTGAATTAACCGGAAGTACTATCAGTAATGAAGAAGAATTTTTGCACGTAGTGAAAGAACTGGCTACAGGTAAAAAAGAATGTGAAGGTGTAAAAGAAGCCTGGAAAGAAGTAAAAGAGAAAGGTTACGGAGTAGTAAAGCCGCTGACTGAGGAAATTATCGTGTCGGATCCGGAACTTGTAAAACACGGAAACAAATATGGAGTAAAGATAAAGGCAACCGCACCATCGACGCAGCTTATCCGGGCAGATATAGAAATAGAAATTGCTCCGATTGTCGGAACGATGGAACAGGCCAATGATTTGATTGACTATATGAAAAAACAGGTAGAAGAGGGTACCAACACATTTTTTGACACCAATATTTTTGGGAAAACAGTACGGCAATTGATAGAAGACGGTATAGAAACAAAAATTAATAATATTACGTTGCAGAGCAGGGAACGCCTGCAATGCACCATGCAAAAAATAGTGAACGAAAGCAATCACGGAATCATTTGTATCATTTTATAAAAGATCATGTGAAAAAATATACAAAAAATAGTGAAATAGTTGACATATTTTAGTTAGTTTGCTATAATTCTACACGGTTATAAGATTTAACAATTATGTAACATTTTGTAACACTTATAAAACCTTTGGAGGCACTGATGAAAAAATCGTGGAAAACTCTGGTGGCGTTATTTACTGCCGGATTATTCATTATACAGACACCGATTACGGTTGCAGGCGCAGCGGTAGTGGATGGAGAAGTTTCTTTGGGTGGTATTACAGCCGCTTTGAACAGATATTACGAATCTATTAATGAAAATGAAACGGATACCTGCGAACTTTTTGAAATTTCATTTGAGGCACCGGAAAATCTGGCACTTGCCAATGTATCCAGTGTATTAAATATTCGTAAAAAACCTAATTCTTCGTCTGGAAAGGTAGGTATTCTTCCACGGTACGGTGCATGTATTGTGGAGTCTGTCGAAAACGGATGGGCAAAGGTTACTTCCGGTAAAGTTTCGGGATATGTAAATGCATCTTACCTGATTACCGGGGAAGAAGCGGTAGAACTCGCAAAAGAGATTGCAACCTTATATGCTACCGTAAATTCTAATGTCAGTGCATTAAATATTCGTAAGAAACCAAGTACGGATTCTAAAAAAGTAGCCCGTGCGGTGGCCAAAGAAAGGCTGCGTGTTTCAAAAGAAGTCGTTGTAAATAAAGAAGATGATACTGCAAAAATTTGGGTTGAAATTTTCTTAAACGACGATGTGGATGACAAGGCAGTTGCTTATGTTTCGACAGATTATGTAACACTTTCCTATGAACTTACATGGGCTACGGAATATACCCCGTACGGTCCGGGAGTTTCGGATTTGCGTGTTGCGATTTGTGACTATGCATGTCAGTATATCGGAACAAAGTATGTCTGGGGCGGGAACAGTCTGACAAAAGGAATTGATTGTTCCGGTCTGGTACAGCAGGTATACAAGCACTTTGGTTATTCCACGCCAAGAGTTTCCTATGATATGGCAAGTAAGTTCACTAAGATTTCGATTTCTGAATTACAGCCGGGAGATCTTGTGTTTTATGGAAAATCTTCCGATAAAAAGATCAATCATGTTGGAATTTATATCGGAAATAATAAAATTGTTCACTCCAGTACTAACTACAAGGGAGTGGCGATTTCCAGCATGTATTTTTCATCCAATTTAAGCATTTTAAAATGCTGTCGTATTTTAGACAAAAACAAATAAGAAACCCAGAAAAAGCAGTTGTCAATCTTGGCAATTGCTTTTTTTTGTGTTACTATGATAGCGTGTGAAAAAAGGAGAAAAAATACATGGAACTATTGCTTTTGTTTTTGGGACTATTTGTTTTTTTACTAATCAAAGGTTTCGTTGACCGTAATAAAGCGAAGGCGCGTCTAATTGAAAAATTAATGAAAAGCTGGGGGGCTGTTCCGGAGCATGAGTATAGCGAGGAAAAATACCGTTCCAGAGAATATTACTACGAACATCAATACAAAAATGCCCGTGAAGGGGAAGAGTTTCTTGATGAGATTACCTGGCATGATTTGAATATGGATTACATGTTTTCTTTGCTGGATGCCAATTGTTCTGCCATGGGCGAAGAATACTTATGGGCAATTCTGCATCATCTGCAGAGAAGACCGGAACAGTTAGAGGAAAGAGAACATATTATCCGATATTTTGAAGAAAATCCGGAAGTAAGAATAAAAATTCAAACAGCACTTTCTATGATAGGCCGAAACAGAAAGACGTCCGTCTATGAATTTATGGCTCAGATGGATAATGTGAAAAGAGAATCGAATCTAAAGCATTATCTGATGCTTTTAGTTATGGCTGGTGGAGCGATTATTACACCGTTTCATGGTGCAGTAGGCGGTGGAATCCTTATTGTTTCAGCTGTAGTAAATATTATCTTGTATTTTGTCCGAAAAGGGGAAACATCACTTTATTTTACAGCGATGTCCTATGTAATCCGGATGCTGCATCATGCAAAGGAACTTTCAGAGTTAAAGGAAGAAGGTCTGGCCGGTTATGCAGAAAAGTTACATTCGCATATCAAATCTCTTCAGAGTTTACAAAAGGGAGCTTCGGTAGTTGCGGCGCAGAGCGTGAGCGGAGATATGATGCAACTGTTCTTAGACTATTTCCGGATGCTTTTTCATACTGATTTGATAAAGTTTAACCGGATGCTTGACAGTTATTTTACAAATAAAAACATTATTATTGAAGTATTTGAAACCATAGGTTTTTTGGATGCTATGTGTGCTATTGCATCTTTTAGAAACATGGTACCTTATTATACCACTCCGGAATTTACTTCTGGAAAACGGATATTGGCCGAAAAATTATACCATCCGTTTTTGGAGAAGCCGGTGCCTGCAAGTATAGACACAGAGGCTTCTGTATTGGTGACCGGTTCCAATGCCTCCGGAAAATCAACGTTTCTGAAGGCGTGTGCGTTAAATACGATTTTAGCACAGACAGTTCATACGGTATGTGCGAAGTCTTACCGGGCTTCGTATTTCCGGGTGATGTCAAGTATGGCGCTTGCTGATGATTTGCTTGGTGGAGAGAGTTATTATATTGTTGAAATACGTTCGTTAAAAAGGATACTGTCCGCTATAACTGAAAAAGATACACCTGTGTTATGTTTTGTGGATGAAGTGTTACGCGGAACAAACACAGTAGAACGGATTGCAGCATCGGCACGTATTTTATATTCTATTGCGAAACAGAATGCGCTTATGTTTGCTGCTACACACGATATTGAATTGACGTATATGTTGGAAGATGTATTCCGGAACTATCATTTTGAGGAGCAAATTCATGAAAATGAGATTTGCTTTGATTATCAATTAAGAGAGGGAAGGGCTACTTCTCAAAACGCAATCCGGTTGCTTGCGTTGTTAGGTTATCCGGAAGAGATTATATTAAGTGCCGGTGAAACAGCAACGATCTTTTTAGAGACCGGCGAATGGAGGAAAATTACCGAATGAAAGTAACAATTTATACCGATGGATCCGCAAAAGGAAATCCGGGTCCGGGAGGCTACGGAACAATTATCAGTTATATTGACAGTAGCGGAACAGAACACTTACGTGAATATTCCGGTGGATATAAACTGACGACCAATAATCGGATGGAACTTTTGGCAGCGATTGTAGGTTTGGAGAATTTAATCCGGCCTTGCGAGGTAACGTTATATTCCGATTCGCAATATCTTGTTAAGGCATTCAACGAAGGATGGTTGGACGGCTGGATAAGAAAAGGCTGGAAACGCGGAAAAAATGATCCGGTAAAGAATGTGGATTTATGGAAGCGGCTGTTAAAGGCAATGGAACCGCATCATGTGGAATTTTGTTGGGTAAAGGGGCACAACGGACATCCACAGAACGAACGATGTGATACTCTCGCAACAACGGCTGCAGATCAGGAAGATTTGCCGGAGGACAAAATGGAAGAGTAATTAATCCATGAAAAGAGACTTGAGAAAGCTGAGGAAAAAACAATGGCAGAATATACGCCAATGATGATGCAATATTTGGAAACGAAGGAACAGTATAAGGACTGCATTCTTTTTTATCGTCTCGGAGATTTTTATGAAATGTTTTTTGAGGATGCTGTCACTGTTTCCAGAGAACTTGAGTTGACATTGACAGGGAAAAGTTGTGGACAGGAAGAGCGGGCACCGATGTGCGGTGTGCCGTATCATGCGGCAGAAACTTATCTGACACGCCTGGTTAATAAGGGATACCGTGTGGCAATCTGTGAACAGGTGGAAGATCCAAAGGCAGCAAAGGGGCTGGTAAAACGTGAAGTTGTACGTATTGTAACCCCGGGAACCAACACCAACACACAGACATTGGAAGAAGGAAAAAATAATTATCTGATGTGTGTCTGCTATCTGGATGACACATTTGGTATTTCTACAGTCGATGTAACAACCGGAGATTATTATGCTACCCAGGTGACAGAACTTCGTCAGGCAGTGGATGAAGTAATTAAGTTCATGCCGTCGGAACTGATTTGTAATTCATCGCTTGTATTGTCCGGAATGGATCTGGAGGACTTTAAGAATCGTCTCAATGTTTCAGTATGTACACTCGAAGACTGGTATTTTGATGAAGATGTCTGTAAAACCGAGTTAAAACAACACTTTAAAACCGGTACGATTGATGGACTTGGTTTAAAAGATTATGAAATCGGAACGATTGCAGCAGGAGCAGTGTTACGTTATCTGTATGAGACACAGAAAAACTCGTTAAGTCATATTACAAGACTGCTTCCGTATTCTACCGGAAAGTATATGATTATTGACAGTTCCACACGCAGAAATCTGGAATTGACCGAAACTTTGCGGGAAAAGCAGAAAAGAGGCTCATTACTTTGGGTTCTTGATAAGACAAAGACTGCAATGGGGGCCCGGATGCTCCGAAGTTTTATTGAACAGCCGCTGATTAAACAGCAGGACATTGAGGAACGTCTGGATGCCATTGAAGAGTTAAACCATAATGTAATTACAAGAGAAGAAATCAGAGAGTATCTGGATGCAGTTTATGATCTGGAACGTTTGATGGGTAAGGTAAGTTATAAATCTGCAAATCCAAGGGACATGATTGCCTTAAAGACTTCGTTAAAAATGCTTCCGCATATTCGGTTTTTAATTCAGGAACTGGTTTCTCCGGAATGGAAACAGATTTATGAGGACATGGACAGTCTGGACGATTTAGCTGCACTGATTGAAGCAGCAATTGATGAAGAACCGCCACTTACGATTAAAGAAGGCGGAATTATAAAGCCGGGTTATCATGAAGAAGTTGATCGGTTACGCCTGGCAAAAACAGAAGGGAAGAACTGGCTGGCCGCGTTAGAACAGGAAGAAAAAGAACGTACCGGCATTAAAAATCTCCGGATTAAGTTCAATCGGGTGTTCGGATATTATCTTGAAGTTACCAACTCCTACAAAGAACTGGTCCCTGAAACATGGATTCGCAAGCAGACACTGACCAATGCGGAACGTTATACGACGCCGGAACTAAAAAAAATGGAAGAAGACATTTTGGGAGCAGAAGATAAATTGTTTTCTTTAGAATATGATCTTTTTACGGAAGTACGTGAAAAAATAGCGGAAGAAGTTCTTCGTATTCAGAAGACGGCGAAAGCGGTTGCAAGGACAGATGCCTTTGCTTCGCTGGCGTTAGTAGCAGAAAGAAATCGCTATGTAAGACCGCAAATTAGTACAGATGGAGAAATTGTAATTAAAAACGGACGTCATCCGGTGGTGGAACGGATGATTTCGAATGATTTATTTGTAGAGAATGATACTTGGCTGAATAATAATGAAAAAAGAATCTCTATTATTACGGGGCCGAATATGGCAGGAAAATCCACCTATATGCGTCAGACGGCATTGATTGTTCTTATGGCGCAAATTGGAAGTTTTGTACCTGCAGAAAATGCCAAAATCGGAATTGTGGACCGTATCTTTACGAGAGTCGGAGCAAGCGATGATTTAGCATCCGGACAAAGCACATTTATGGTTGAGATGACAGAGGTTGCAAATATATTACGGAATGCGACCAAAAACAGTCTGCTTATTCTGGATGAAATCGGACGTGGTACCAGCACATATGATGGTCTGAGTATAGCGTGGTCTGTAGTAGAGCATATTGCAGATGCCAAAAAGCTTGGTGCTAAGACGTTATTTGCAACACATTATCATGAACTTACCGAATTGGAAGGACGTCTCCCGAGTGTCAATAACTATTGTATCGCCGTAAAAGAACAGGGAGAAGATATCATTTTCCTCAGAAAAATTATCAAAGGCGGCGCAGACAAGAGTTATGGTATCCAGGTAGCAAGGCTTGCAGGTGTTCCGGAAGAAGTATTAAAACGTGCCAGGGAAATTGCAGATCAGTTAAGCGACAGTGATATTAATGTGCAGGCTCCGGTTGTGGCGATAAAGGAGACAAAGGCGTCTAAACAAAAGGAAACCGTAGGGCAGTTAAGTTTGTTTGATACACCGGACTATTCTGCAGTCATTGAGGAAATAAAAACTTTAGATATTTCCAAAGTTACGCCGATTGATGCATTAAACAAATTGTATGCATTACAGGAAAAACTAAAATAAGGACCGATGTGTCCGGATAAAGGATGATATATGAATAAAATTAATGTTTTGGACAGGCAGACAATTAATCAGATTGCTGCCGGCGAGGTTGTGGAACGTCCGGCTTCGGTAGCAAAAGAACTGGTGGAAAATGCCATTGATGCCGGGGCAAGTGCTGTCACCGTCGAGGTAAAAGAAGGCGGCATTTCACTGCTTAGAGTGACGGACAACGGCTCCGGAATTGAGCATGAAGAAATCCGCACGGCTTTTTTACGTCATGCTACAAGCAAAATTAAGTCAGCAATGGATTTACTGACGGTTGGAAGTCTTGGATTCCGAGGAGAAGCTTTGTCCAGTATTGCAGCAGTTGCCCAGGTGGAATTGCTGACAAAAACAAAAGAATCGTTTGTAGGATCGCGTTATGTGATTGAAGGTGGTGAGGAAAAAACATTTGAAGAAGCCGGTTGTCCGCAGGGAACAACGTTTCTTGTACGAAATCTGTTTTTTAACACGCCTGCCAGAAGGAAATTTTTAAAAACTGCCATGACGGAAGGCGGCTATATCAATGAACTGATGGAACGTATGGCACTATCACGACCGGATATTTCGTTTAAATATATGAGCAATGGAAAGGTTCTTCTGCATACAACAGGCGGAAACGAATTAAAAGATATTATTTATCATGTATTCGGACGGGATGTGGCAATGTCATTGCTTCCGGTAGATTATCCGCAGGACGAAAAAGGAATTTCGATTTCCGGCTATATTGGAAAACCTCTGATTGCAAGGGGGAATCGTACACAAGAGAATTATTTTATTAACGGAAGATATATCAAATGTGCCATCATTAGCAAAGCCATTGAAGATGCATATAAATCGTTTATGATGGGACACAAATACCCGTTTACTGCAATTCATATCAGGGTACCGGCAGAGTTTGTAGATGTCAACGTCCATCCTGCAAAACTGGAACTTCGTTTTGCTGATAATGAAGCGATTTATCATGCTATCTATAAGACGGTTCATGATGCGTTATCGGGCAAAAATTTAATTGTTCCTGTGTCGTTATCTGAAAAAGAGGAAAAAGAAGCACAGAAGAAACAAATCCTGATGCAGCAAAAAGTATCCGTTCCGGAACCGTTTGAAGAAAAAAGAAAAGAGATTATCTGTCGGGAAGTGCCAAAAACACCACCGGTGCCTCCGGTCCTGGTGAAAGAACGTCCGGCAGACTATACGGCGGAGCCACAGAAACAACCTCAGGTAAAAACATCGGTGCAAGCGGTAATTCCGGTAAAAAAAGAACCGGAACAAACGGAGAAGGAAGAAATTGTCAGCAAACCGCAGCAGATGGAGCTTCCTGTGGATTTGCTTGCAAAAGACAACAAAAAAGAGTTCCGGCTGATTGGACAGTTGTTTGCGACATACTGGTTGATAGAAATGGAACAGCAGTTGTTTATCATAGATCAGCATGCTGCCCATGAAAAGGTGTTGTTTGAACGCACGATGCAGAAAATAAAAGAAAAAACAGAGATTATAACACAATCTCTGATGCCGCCGATGATTCTTTCACTTTCCATGCGGGAGGCAGATTGCCTAAAGCAGAACCTTCCTGCGTTTGAAAAACTTGGATTTGTAATTGAGGAATTTGGCGGACTGGAATATAAAGTTACCGAAGTGCCTGCGGATTTGGTGGCTGTAGACAGCAGGGAATTGTTATCTGAAGTGCTGAATACACTGCTTTCCGAAAGGGAATATAAAAATGCGGATTTAATATTGGAAAAAGTAGCATCGCTTTCGTGTAAGGCGGCGGTCAAAGGAAATCATACCATGTCCGAACAAGAGGCAAAGCAGTTGATTTCGGATATGCTTACATTAGATAATCCGTACCATTGTCCGCATGGACGTCCAACTACAATTTCCATGTCGCAGTATGAATTGGAACGTAAATTTAAGAGGATTGTATAACTTATGAAAAAACCACTGATTATTTTAGCCGGGCCTACCGGAGTCGGAAAAACCAAACTATCGATTTCACTTGCCAAACGATTGAATGGAGAGATTATTTCTGCCGATTCGATGCAGGTGTATCGGAAAATGAATATCGGGACTGCAAAAATCCGGCCGGACGAGATGCAGGGGATTTCACATCATTTGATTGATATTCTGGAACCGGAGGAAGAGTTTAATGTGGTTTTATTCGCAGAATATGCCAAAAATGCCTGTGAACAATGTTATGAACGAGGGAAAATTCCAATTTTGGTCGGAGGTACCGGATTTTATATCCAGGCTCTTTTATATGATATTGACTTTACAGAAAATGATGACGATAAGACGTATCGTGAAAGTTTGGAACTGCTTGCGGAAGAAATGGGAAATGAATATTTGCATGAGATGTTAAAAAATGTGGACCCGAAAGCTGCCTGTAACATTCATCCGAACAATCGGAAACGTGTGATTCGTGCATTGGAATTTTATGAAAAAAGCGGACGGAAAATTTCGGAGCATAACGAAGAACAGCAAAAAAAGCAGTCTCCGTACAATTATGCCTATTTTGTTCTGACCGATGAGCGGAGCCTGTTGTATGAGCGGATTGACGCACGCGTGGAACTTATGCTGGAAGAAGGATTGATACAGGAAGTGGGAGCATTGCTCAATTCCGGAATCAGCAGAAAAACAGTATCCATGCAGGGGCTTGGATATAAGGAGATTGCTGCATATCTGTGTGGGGAATGTTCTTATGAGGAAGCGGTGTATATCTTAAAACGTGACACCAGACATTTTGCAAAGCGGCAATTGACATGGTTTAAGCGAGAGGATGCATCTATTTTTCTGAATCGTTCGGAGTTTGAACAGAACGAAGATGCAATTCTGGAAAAAATGATAGAAATAGTGAAAGAAAAGGAAATCACAGGAACAGGAGAAAATGTATGAAACATAAAATCCAGGCAATGTACCGTGAATTAAATATTTCCGAACCGGTACTTACGTATTGTACAGAAACAGAAAGCAAATTACAGGAACGGTTTCGAAAGATTGATGAGGTGGCAGAGTATAATCAGATGAAAGTGATTGCTGCCATGCAAAAAAACAAGTTAAGCGACATTCATTTTGCTGCAACGACCGGATATGGCTACAATGATCTTGGAAGAGATGTGTTAGAGGCAGTATATGCAGATATTTTCCGTGCAGAATCAGCTCTGGTACGTCCTTCTCTTACTTGCGGTACCCACGCACTTACGATTGCTCTTTCTGCCAATTTACGTCCGGGAGATGAGATTTTATCACCGGTCGGAAAACCATATGATACATTAGAAGGTGTGATTGGAATCCAGGAGTCCAAAGGTTCTCTTGCAGAATTTGGAATTACGTACTCCCAGGTGGATTTAAAGGCAGATGGAAGTTTTGATTTTGAGGGAATCCGTAAGGCAATTAACGAACGCACCAAACTGATTACCATCCAGCGCTCTAAAGGTTACCAGACCAGACCAACCTTGTCTGTAGAACAAATCGGTGAAGTGATTTCTTTTGTAAAATCCATCAAGCCGGATGTTATTTGCATGGTGGATAATTGCTATGGCGAGTTTGTTCAGACCATAGAACCAACAGAAGTCGGTGCAGATCTTTGCGTTGGTTCGTTAATCAAGAACCCGGGCGGTGGTCTGGCTCCGATCGGCGGATATATTGTCGGTAAAGAAGAATATGTGGAAATGTGTGCCTATCGCCTGAATGCGCCGGGACTTGGCAAGGAAGTGGGGGCGACTTTGGGCCTGAACCAGCAGTTTTTCCAGGGATTATTCCTTGCACCGACAGTAGTTGCCGGTGCACTTAAGGGCGCGATTTTTGCTGCGAATATATATGAAAAACTGGGATATCCGGTCATTCCAAACGGAACAGAACCCCGCTATGATATTATTCAGGCAGTAACATTGAAATGTCCGGAAGCGGTTGTGGCATTTTGTCAGGGAATCCAGGCGGCTGCACCGGTAGACAGTCATGTTGTTCCGGAACCATGGGAAATGCCGGGCTACCATTCGGATGTTATTATGGCTGCCGGTGCATTTATCCAGGGCTCATCCATTGAACTGTCTGCAGACGGCCCAATTGCTCCTCCTTATGCGGTATATTTTCAGGGGGGACTTACCTGGTATCACGCAAAACTTGGAATTATGATGTCGGTAGAAAAGATGAAGGAAGCAGGTCTCATTCATCTGTAGAAGGAGGGAAAACATATGAAGAAAAATTCAATTGTATTGTTAATTCTTATGTTGGCAGGAGTAGTGCTTGGAGGCTTTCTGGGGCATTTGACAAGAGATATTTCCTGGCTTGCATGGTTAAACTATGGACAAACCTTTGGATTAACCGGAAACGGGGGCAGTGCACTGGTACTGGAGCTGGGTGTGTTGACCATTCAGTTTGGTTTGCAGATTAAAATAACGATTGCCAGCATTATCGGCATGGTACTTGCATTTTTTATTTATCATAAGTTATAAATGTTTGATAAGGATTCTTCTTTTGGGAGAGACAGAAAAGAGGGATTCATGAGAAAAAATTTAACAATGAAACAGTTGCCGCCATCAGAGCGGCCCTATGAAAAATGTGAAACAACCGGTGCGGAGAGTTTATCAGATAAGGAACTGCTTTCTGTTATCATCCGCACCGGCACAAAAACAGAGCGGGCAGATGAGGTCGCCTTGCGGCTTTTAGAATATTGCGGCAATGACGGACTGCAGTCTTTGTGGAATATGAAAAGTGAAGATTTGAAAGATATTCCGGGAATCGGAAGAGTAAAATCAATTCAGATTTTATGTATCTGCGAACTTGCAAAACGTCTGGCAAGAGGAAAGCGTTTAGTCGGACGCAAGGTTTCTTCGCCGGAGGATATAATAGCGTATTATAATATCCATCTGAAATATCAGGAAAAAGAGTCTTTAATTCTACTGATTTTAGACAGTAAAAACCGAATTCTTTCAGAAGAAATGTTATCTATAGGTACCATAAACACGTCGATTGCCGATCCGCGTGAAATCTTTTATACAGCACTAAAAAAGAATGCTGTGTCTATCCTATTGCTCCACAATCATCCAAGTGGAGATCCTACCCCAAGTACAGAAGATATTCTTGTAACAAAACGAATTAAGGATGCGGGAGCATTGCTGGGAATTCCGCTATATGATCATATTATCATCGGACAGAATTCTTATGTTAGTCTGAGAGGTGAAAAATATCTTGAATTTTAAATGTGATATTTTCGGAATGTGATTGAAAACAACAGACAAAAGTGGTAGAATTAGATAGATTGGATAACTATGAAAAGAGGAGGAAGAAATATGAATACAAAAGTGTTTGGTATTGATTTCGGGACAAGTACAATTAAAATATATAGAAAGAATGAAGGCGTCATTTTTGATAAAAAAAACATTATTGCATTGTGTAACAATGAAGTAATGGCAATCGGAGATGAAGCTTTTGAAATGCTTGGAAAAGCGCCGGATAATTTTCTGGTAACTTATCCGGTGAAAAACGGTGTGATTGCAGATATTGCAAACATGTTATCTCTTTTAAACAAGGCGTTTAAGCAGATTGCCGATAAGAGCGGAAAAATTACAGGAGCAGATATTATTGTAGCTTCCCCGACTGATATCACGGAAGTGGAAAAAAGAGCCTTTTTTGATTTGGCTGCCAATTCTATTGCAAAGCCGAAAAAAGTCCGGGTTGTGGAAAAACCGATTGCCGATGCCCTTGGGGCCGGTCTCGATGTGATGAATGCAAGCGGTGTTATGGTTGTTGATATCGGTGCAGACACCACAGAAATATCGATTATGTCTTTAGGCGGTATTGTTTTGAGCAAACTCGTTACCATCGGCGGGAATAAATTCGATGATATTATTATCAGTAATGTGAGAAAAAAATACAATCTTGTCATCGGTAATAAGACGGCAGAGACTATTAAGAAAAAACTGGCCTATGCCATCAATCCGGAACATGAAACCATTAAAGTTTACGGGCGTGATGTCATGAACGGACTTCCGACAGAAGCAGAAATTGATTCTGAGTTTGTATATGAAACCATCAATGAGAGTCTTCATTCTATTGTGGATGCAGTTCGCATTATTTTAGAAAAGACCCCGCCAGAAATTTCTTCGGATATTATCGATTCGGGAATTTATATTACAGGCGGTTCTGCAAATATCAAGAAGATTGATGAATTATTTGCTAAAGAGACAGAACTTCCGATTTATGTATCCAATGATCCGGCTAATACAGTCGTAAATGGTCTTGGAAAAATTTTAGAAGAAAGTTCAAAATATGACTGCCTCGCCTTTTCCTTAAAGCAGACTTATTACGGAGGCTGATATGCCAAGAAAACGCAGAAGACGTAGGAGAAATGAAAAAAGAATAATTACCATTTTGCCTAAACATGTTTTTTTCCTTCTGGTTTTTCTGACAGCGGTGCTGATGTTTTTGTCCTATCGTTTTCCGACACTGTTGTTGCCGGTAAGAAATGCGGTGGATACCATTGTATTACCGATGCAAAAGGGAATTAATGTAGTCGGACGGTCGGTTGCCGACCGGTTAGATACTCTGGAAAGCATAGAAGAACTTCAACAGGAAAACGATAGATTAAAAGCAGAACTGGAAATATTGCGTCAGGAAGCTCAAATCATTGCCAGTGAAAAGTACGAACTGGATGCCATGAGAGAACTGTTTAATCTGGATCAAAAGTATCCGGATTACGAAAAGGTTGCAGCCAGAATTATTGCCCGCGAAAGCAATGGCTGGTACAGCGTTTTTACCATTGATAAGGGATACGAGGACGGCATTGCAGTTAATATGAATGTTATGGCGGGAAACGGTCTTGTCGGGATTGTTACGGCAGTACGTAAAAATTCCGCGACCATCCGGTCAATTATCGATGACAGCAGTAATGTCAGCGGTATGGTATTGCGTACATCAGACACTTGCATTGTCTCAGGTGATTTAAATCTGGTAATGACAGAGGGAAAGATTAAAATTACTATGCTCCCTTTGGATACGACAGTACGCGAAAACGAAGAGATTGTCACATCGCATATCAGTGATAAATATCAGCAGGGAATTTTAATCGGATATATCTCAAAAATTGAAGAAGATTCCAGCGGTATGACTAAAAATGCGTATTTGACACCGGTTGTTGATTTTGAACATCTGGATGAAGTGCTGATTATAACAAAACTGAAAGAATCTTTTGATTTGGATGAATAACAGAAAGGAAGGAAAAAAGTGGTACGTATTTTTGTAACCTTGATTGAACTGTTTTTTTGCTTTCTGTTGCAAACTTCCTTGTTTTCATTATTACGTATTTCGGGTGTTGTACCAAATTGCCTTTTGATTTTGACAATTTCCGTGGCATATACCCGGGGACAGATTCCGGCCATGCTGACAGGATTTTTTGCCGGACTTCTGTTAGATTTACAGTTTTCTGAAACGATTGGATTTTGTTGTATTTTGTATATGTTGATTGCTTTTTTGGCCGGTTATACACATCGTTTTTATGACAAACAGGATTTTTTGATTCCGGGAGCACTGATTGTATCGGGAGAATTCGTATATTCTTTTTTGTATTATGTTATATTCTTTCTTCTTCGCGGAAGATTGGAATTTACAAACTATTTTGTTTATACTATCCTGCCTAGGATTTTATATACCACACTTTTGATGTTGGTATTATATCCGATGTTTCATGGCATTCATCGGCTTTTATTGAAACTGGAAGGAAGAAACGATGATTAAATATATTTTGGATAAATTGAAAGAAGTTTTGGGCTCACGACTGTTTTGGTTATCCATCGTATATGGAGTGCTTGCTTTTGTTTTGCTACATCGAATGTTTGAATTACAGATTGTACAAAAAAAAGAAGTCACAGTAGAGACAGAATACTTAAATGTTGTAGAACGCTATATCCCAAGTACAAGGGGAATGATCTATGACAGAAACGGAGTTTTGCTGGCATACAACGAATTGTCTTATTCGGTTATGCTGGAGGATAATGCTTCTTTGTCAACAAACGCAAAGAAAAACGCTTCTATTCATACATTGCTTTCTATTTTAAAAGAGCATGGGTATGAGCTTGAACTGGATTTTTCCATTGAACTTGATGAAAATGGGCAGTTGGTATTTAATGAGTCCGGAAATGCGTTGTTACGATTTAAGAAAAATGCATATGGCAGACGTTCGACCAAGGATTTGTCGGATGAAGAACGTGATGCTACTGCTGAAGAGGTATTTCAATTTTTACGTTTCGGAAATAAAGCCAGTGCAATGTTCCAGGTGTCGGAAGAGTATACTCTGGAAGAAGCATTGGAAATTGTTACTGTACGGTATCATTTCTTTACGATGGTGGACAAATCTTCCAGACTGACGATTGCGTCTAATGTAGATGACCTGATGATTGCCGCAGTTTTAGAGGCAAAAGGAGAAGTTCCTGGAGTTTCGATTGTGCAACGGACACAAAGAGTGTATAACCACGGTTTTTATTTTGCCCATATCATTGGATATACCGGGCTTGCGACAGAAAGTGATTTGACAACATTAAACGGTGAAGATGGAAAAGGCAGATATGAGACTTCTGATTATATTGGGAAAACCGGTTTGGAACGTGAAATGGAACATATCCTTTCCGGAGAAAAAGGAGTTGAACATATCACACTAAATAGTTCCGGGAAGGTAATTGAGACAAAAGTCATTGAGGAACCGGTTCCGGGAAGCAGTATCTATTTGACACTCGATGTGGAAACTCAAAAAGCCTATTATTATATTATTGAAAAAAATCTGGCAGAAATACTTTGTGAAGTAATCGTAGAAGAACTGGACTACGGAACCAAAGGAACCAACAGTGAAGAAATCAAAATTCCGGTGTACGAAGTATATTATGCATTATTTAATAATCACGTTTTAAACATGGATCATCTCAGTGAAAAAGAAGCAGGGCCTTATGAAAAGAGGGTACAGAAATATTTCGAACAGGAGATGGATTCGGTAATCAGCGGAATTTACCGTCATCTTGCTTTTGGAAGCACCGAAAAAGCGGAAAAATTAACTGACAGCATGCAGGATTATCTTGCGTATTTTATGTCACAGATGCAGTCGCTTGGTTTATTGCCAAAAACAAGGATTGATACAACCGACAGTGCCTACAAAGAGTATGCAAACGGAAATTTGAGTACATCCGAATATCTGATGCACAGTATTAATAAACAGTGGGTAGATTTGGAGGCACTTGGAATTGATGAAACGTATTACAGCACAGATGAAATCTATGATATTTTGATAGATAAGACGATGGATTCTCTTTACGACAATCGTGAATTTTATCTGAAAATCTTTAGAAAACTGATTTTTAATGATGAACTGTCCGGAAGAGAAATATGTCTTTTATTATTTGAACAAAATGTGATAGAATATAATGAATCTGATGCCACAGCGTTAAAAAAGAAAACAATCTCTGCCTATGATTTTATTCTTCAAAAAATCAGGAATGTTGAGATTACACCGGCACAACTTGCATTGGAGCCATGTAGTGGTACCGTAGTTCAGACTGACACGGCCACCGGAGCAGTGACGGCACTGGTAACTTATCCAAGTTACGAAATTAACCGTCTTGCTAATAAAATCGAATGGAGTTATTATTCGGAATTACTGGCAGATAAGTCTAATCCGCTGTATAATCGTGCTACCCAGCAGCGTACGACTACCGGTTCTACCATTAAAATGATGACAGCGGTTTCCGGATTGTTAAATAACAAGGTTGGAATTACGGAAAAGATATACGATGAAGTAACATTTACCAAAATCAATCCTTCCCCGAGCTGCTGGTCGAGCAGAGGGCATGGGGAGCAGGACATTGCCAATGCCATTATGAACTCCTGTAACTTCTTTTTCTATGAAGTAGGCTACCGTTTGGCAACGGATGTCAGCGGAAAATACTCTGATAGTCTTGGGTTGAATAAATTAAAGGAAACCGGAAAACTGTTTGGTTTAACACAAACCTCCGGTGTGGAACTCGGAGAAGCGGCACCGGAATTTGCCACCACCGATGCGGTACGTGCCTCTATCGGGTACGGCTATCATTTCACTCCGTTACAGATTTCAAGGTATGCAACTACAATTGCAACCAAGGGAACTTTGTATAAATATACCATTATCAGTAAAATTGTCGATAAGGATCAGAAACTGATTTACAGTCAGGAACCGGTAATTGAGAATACGATTACCGATATCAGAACCGGCGAATGGACAAAAATTCACGAAGGAATGCGGGATGTGATTTTGAAGTATTCTACAAAATTAAAGAATGCTTATGCAGATATTCCTGTTTCCATCGGTGGTAAAACCGGATCCGCACAGGTAAGTGCAAACATTCCTCCGCATTCGGTGTTTGTTTCTTTTGCACCGCTTGAAAATCCTGAAATCAGTGTTACCGCAGTAATTGCAAACGGTTATTCCGGTACGTATTCGGGATTACTTTGCAGGGATATCTACGGATATTATTATAACGGGGAATTTAGAGACTATTTAAATATTTCCAATGAGGAAGGTGAGATACAATGACTTCGGCAGTAACAATCAAAGGAAATAAATATGGAATCCGCGTACAGCTTTCTCCCGTAGTTTCTTATGAGGAGATTAAGACGGAAATGGCAGTCAAATTCAAAGATATGGAGCATTTTTTCGGAGATGGGAAAATGGCAATCAGCTTTGAAGGACGTCTCCTTACGGACAGACAGCAGGAAGAACTAATCGGAATTATCCATGAAAACTGTAACATAAATATCGTCTGCATTATAGAAGACGATCCGGCACGTGAACAACAGTTCCGGCAGGGAGTAGAACAGGCAATGATGGAGTTCGATTCTTCTACGGGGCAGTTCCACAAAGGAAATTTACGTTCCGGACAGACACTGGAAGTGGAAAAAAGCATTATTGTGCTTGGAGATGTCAATCCGGGAGCAAGTGTAGTATCCAAAGGAAATATTATTATCCTTGGTGCTTTAAAAGGAACGGCATTTGCCGGGGCTTCCGGAAACCAAAATTGTTTTGTGGTTGCACTTTCCATGCAACCGATGCAAATCAGAATTGCAGACAGTATTGCAAGATCGCCGGACAGACCGGAAGCAAAAGAAAATCATGAACCGAAAATTGCATTTTTGGAAGAAGGTAATATTTATATTGAGCCTTTAAACAAATCGGTTCTCAATGATATAAAACTTTAAATAAGTGGAGGAATTCATGGAATGGGTGAAGTAATTGTTGTTACATCAGGAAAAGGCGGCGTTGGTAAAACTACAACAACAGCGAATGTGGGTACCGGCCTTGCCAAGTTGGACAAAAAGGTTGTTCTGATTGATACCGATATCGGACTTCGTAACTTAGACGTTGTTATGGGACTGGAAAACCGTATTGTGTACAATCTGGTTGACGTAATTGAAGGAAGCTGTAAAATCAATCAGGCATTTATCAAGGTAAAAGGGTTCAATAATTTTTATCTGCTGCCATCGGCTCAGACAAGAGATAAGACATCAGTAACTCCGGAACAGATGAAGGAGTTAACAGACCGTTTAAAAGAAAGCTTTGATTATGTCTTAATTGACTGTCCGGCAGGTATTGAACAGGGATTTAAAAATGCGATTGCCGGTGCAGACAGAGCGTTGGTTGTAACGACACCTGAAGTTTCTGCGGTACGTGATGCAGACCGTATTATTGGTCTTTTAGAGGCAAATGAAATCAGACAGACGAATCTGATAGTTAACAGACTACGTATGGACATGGTAAAGCGTGGCGACATGATGTCTGCTGCAGATGTAGTTGAGATTTTATCCATTGACTTAATTGGTGTTGTTCCGGATGATGAAAATATTGTCATTTCCACCAACCAGGGTGTTCCGCTTGTTGGAAACAACACTATGGCAGGTAAAGCTTATATGAATATCTGTCATCGTATTCTTGGCGAAGAAGTTCCGTACCTTGATTTAAACAAAGGTGGTTTCTTTAGCAAACTGTTCAAAAAATAAGAGTGGGGGATAAATTTCATGACATTTGCTGATTTTTTTAAGAAAAAACAGTCCAGTTCTGTTGCGAAGGATCGCTTGAAACTGGTATTGGTTTCCGATCGTTCCGGATGTTCACCGGAAGTGATGGAGAAAATCAAGAACGATATTATTGCTGTAATTTCCAAGTACATAGAAATTGATTTGGAAGGTCTTGATATCAAGATTCAGCAGACACAGGACGGTGCAGCCAATGGACCGGCGTTGTTTGCAAACATTCCGATTAAGGATATGAAGTCAAAAAAATAACATAAGGATTTGCGTTAAATGATAAAAAAACTTAAACAATATGATTTTAGAAAATATAGTGTAAGTATCTTAGTGGTTGCTATTATTCTTGGCGTAATCGGTGCTTATATGTTAAAGGTGATTCCGGGAGTTTTAAATGCGGAAAGCAGATACATCAGGCAGTTGGCCGGTATTGCTTTTGGTGTAGTACTTGCTATTTTTGTATCGTTGTTTGATTATCATTTTGTTGCAAAATTTTATATTCTTATGTATTTGTTTAATCTTGTACTGTTGCTTATGGTTAAATTTACAAGATTCGGTATTGATGTCTATGGTGCGAAGAGGTGGTTAGGAATTGAGAATGGTTTTCAATTTCAACCCTCTGAGCTGACCAAAGTCATCATGATTGTAGTAATTGCAAAACTGTTTGATTTATTGAAAGAACGCCTGAACAAACTAAGCACTCTTATAATTGTTGGAATTGCCATGGCGATACCGACTTTTCTCATTTTAATTCAGACGGACTTATCAACCAGTATTGTTTTGTTTGCATGTTTTGTTGTTATGGTATTTGTTTCAGGGTATTCCTTGAAAATATTCGGTACCATTGTTGCAATTGCGGTTCCGCTGGTCAGCAGTTTATTCTGGTATATTCTCAGACCAAATAATTTACTGATTAAGTATGAGATTATGAAACCGTATCAGCAGGAGAGAATTTATTCTATGATTAATCCGGAAGATTATCCGGAACTGATCTATCAGCAGCAGAATGCAACCAAAGCAATGAGTTCAGGAGGTTTGCTTGGCAAATTATTTACCGGAGATACCGGAGTGAGGGGAACTACGTATGTTCCGGTTGTGGAAAGTGACTTTATTTTTACCGGCATCGGCGAAGAGTTAGGTTTTATCGGAGCGGCAACGGTAATTATATTATTGACGGCACTTTCTGTAAAATGTATGC
Organism: Lachnospiraceae bacterium; assembly: GCA_015057585.1. Lineage (GTDB taxonomy): Bacteria > Bacillota > Clostridia > Lachnospirales > Lachnospiraceae > SIG299. The sequence goes on from SVEF01000001.1 coordinate 296,316, forward strand.
TTGTTGCGAAAAATGCCACGGATTCTATGGGAAAAATAATTGCAACAGGTTGTTCGGCCATTATTATGGTACAGACATTTATTAATATTGGGGTTGTTTCATGGATACTTCCGAACACGGGAATTCCGTTACCTTTTGTAAGTAGCGGATTGAGTTCTTTAGTAGGAAGTTACACAATGTTGGGACTGGTTCTTAACATTTCAATTAATTCGCACAAAGAGACAAGGAGGGGGTATCACGAATGATTATCGGACTAATCGCACATGATGCCAAAAAGAAACTGATGCAGAGCTTCTGCATTGCGTACCGCGGTATTTTAGCAAAACATGAGGTTTATGCGACGGGAACCACTGGGCGACTTGTAGAAGAAGTAACAAACTTAACAATTCATAAGTATTTGGCCGGTCATTTGGGCGGACAGCAGCAGATGGGTGCACAAATTGAGAACAACGAAATGGATATGGTGATTTATCTGCGCGATCCGTTGTCTCCAAAGGAGCATGAGCCAGATGTAAACAGTGTGGTACATTTATGTGATGTACACAATATCCCGATTGCTACCAACCTTGCCACAGCAGAATTACTGATTCGTGCACTGGACAGAGGAGATCTTGATTGGCGTGAACTATACAAAAAGTAAACCGTTTTTTTCGTGGATTGTTCTGATTGGTGTTTTGATATTGTCAGGCTGCTTGCAGGAGAGTAAAACACAAGAAGAACCCGGGATTACGGTTACGGTCTCACCGATACCGACACCTACTGCAACAATAACTCCGTGTGAGGCGCCAACTCTGATTTTTAAGAATACGGCTGCCCCAACACCAACATCAACAAATACGCCGACACCAACAAACACACCAACGATTACAAGTATGCAAACACCAACGGCGACAGAGGTTCCGACAGAAACACCTACGCCCTCGCCGTCTCCTACGATGTCAATCCTTGAAAAAATCGTTGATTTTGAACAATCAGTTGAAAATTTACAGAAAATTTTAAGCTCAGATACGATTTTGCTTGTCAATATGACCCGACATGATGTATTATATTCTTATAACGCATCAGAGATTATTTATCCGGCAAGCATTACCAAACTAATGACAGCATATCTTGCATTAGAGTATGGAGATCTTGACGATACGGTTACTTTTAGTACAAAAGCAGTAACCCGCGTGATACCGGATGCAATGATGTGTGGATTCAGGGCAGGAGATCAAATTAAATTAAAAGATTTATTGACTTGTATGTTGCTTTATTCCGGAAACGATACTGCAGTAGCAGTCGCAGAACATATTTCCGGTTCGGAAGAAGAGTTTGTGAAACTGATGAATGAGACAGCGAAAGAACTCGGGATGAAAGATACGGTATTTTATAATCCGCATGGTCTTCCAAACGATGCACATGTAACAAGTGCATATAATATTTATTTAATTATGGAAAAACTCTTTTGTTCTGATGAATTTCTTGATATAATAAGTTTAAGTTCTTACACAGCACCGTATCGGTCGAAAAACGGAGCCGAAAAAGAACTTACCGTTTCTTCCACGAATTTCTTTTTACACGGTCAGTATGATGTGCCGGAAGGAATTCAGATGATTGGAGGAAAAACAGGCACTACAAATAAAGCAGGATATTGCCTTTGTGTCTATGTAAAGGACGAGGCAGGGGAATGCTATATTGCTGAAGTCTTTGGAGCAGATACCAGACCGGATTTGTATTCCGATATGATAGTATTACTACAGGAGATTTCAGATTTATATTAACACATTTAAGGAGGACGGCTATATGATTCAGATTATTGCGGGTGAAAAAGGAAAAGGAAAAACAAAAATTCTGCTGGATAAAGCCAATGCAGAAGTGCTTACAACCAAAGGATCTTTAGCTTTTATTGACAAGAACAATCGTCATATGTATGAATTAAACAACAAGATTCGTTTAATCAGTGCGAAAGATTATTTTGTAAGTGATGCAAAGGAATTTACCGGTTTTATTGCAGGTATTGTTTCTCAGGACAACGACCTTGCAAAGATTTACTTAGATGGTTTCTTATCCATTGCACCGATGGAGAATGATGACATTGCATTAATGGTGGATAAACTTTCCATGTTATCTAATGCATTTGAAGTTGACTTTGTAATCAGCATTTCCAAGGATGAGAAAGACTTACCTGAAAATGCGAAGCCTTATGTTATAGTCGCTCTCTAAAATATAATAAGAATCACCTGCAGCATATCAAAGCGGTATGCTGCAGGTTTTTTATTACATTTCATTTTTTACTCTTCCGAAATAGGAAAGGGCATAGAGACCAGCGACACCAACCAGTGCATATACGATTCTGGAAAGCAGGCTCATATCTCCGAATAAAACTCTTACAAGGTCAAAACTAAAGAAGGCAATCAGGCCCCAGTTTACAGCTCCGATAATTACAAGTGCTAAAGCCGAATAATCTAAAATCTTCATAAGAAAACTCCTTTCAAACAATAAAATTTTGTTACTTATAGTATTTCATTTTTTATTTGATATATTCATTTGAAACAGTTATAATACAATTAAATCACAGAATCAGAAGAGGAGATATCTGTCTTGGAAAATAAAACGTTATCCATAAATAGAAACAGAGAATTTAGAATTGGACTACTGGTAGCTCTTGTTATTATTATTTATCTTATATTTCATTTGTACAGTTTTTTGAAGAAAAATGAACTTCCGATTTACGAAGTACAACCGGGAAGTATTTATACTGTTTCACAAACGAATGGTATGATTTTGCGCAAAGAACTGCTGGTTACAACAGAAATTGCCGGATATATCAATTATTACTTCAGTGAGGGAACCCGAATTTCAAAAAATAGTACAGTTTATTCTATTGACAGTGACCGGAATATGTATGATAAATTAGCCGGAAATGCTTCTGAGATTAAATTGTCCGGACAGGATTTACAGGAATTAAAGAAACTACTGCAGAATAATCTGGTTAATGTTACAACCAACCAGATTTCGGAAGCACGTTCTGAAATTATGACCGGATATCAGCGAATGATTGATAAGACACTGCTGAACCAGCTGATGGAAATTGTAACGCAAACCGGAATTTCTTCTAATTTTAATGTGATTAATTCGGAAGCAAGTGGAGTGATTTCCTATGTATATGATGAATATACGGATTTTAGCCTTCAGGATGTTTCAAAATATTGTTTTACGAAAGAATACAGTGCAGAGTCTCTTTACAGTACAGAACTAATAACGGCCAATTCACCGGTGTATAAAATCATTGTCGATGACGAATGGCAGATTGTTGTAATGCTAGATGAGACATTATATGGTGCCTTGGCAGGAAAAGATACCGCAACCTTTTATCTTGATAATAACATTAAGGTAACGGCACCGCTTGTCTGCTTTAAAAAAGAAGATACTATGTTTGCAGTTTTGACATTGGACAAGTATATGTCAAATTATTCTTCTAAACGTTTTATTGATGTTAAATTTGAACTTGAAGAAACGACAGGACTTAAAATTCCGGAGACTGCAATTACGTTAAAAGATTATTACCGTATTCCAGAAAAATATCTTGTGGCCGAAAAACAAAGCATTCTCATAGAAGAATACCAGGCTGATACCGGAGAAGTAACACAGACACGCCATTCGATTGACATCTTTTATTCAGAAAACGGATTTGTGTATGTAGACTGTAATGATTTTCCAAAGGAAACCTATATCTATGACGAAGCAAACGGAATCCGTGTAATGTTATATACCTTTATCACCAAATTGGAAGGGGCTTATAACATCAACAAAGGATACGCGGTTTTTAAAAGAGTTGAACGACTGAAAACAGAAAACGGATATGTCATTGTAAAAAGAAACAGCATTTCCGGTTTGTCTGCTTATGATCACATTGCATTGGATGCGTCGACTGTGATTGAAGATGCAGTAATATACTAAACACGGAGGGTAAACTTTTGATTGTTGAAAACATACACGACGTACAGAAAAAGATAAAAGAGGCATGCAAAAGAGCCGGAAGAGAAGAAACAGAAGTTACATTAATAGCGGTAAGTAAGACAAAACCAGTCAGTATGATTCTGGAAGCTTACCAGGCAGGAATGAGGGAGTTTGGTGAGAACAAGCCGCAGGAACTCAGGGATAAGGCGCGTGAACTTGATTTCCCGCTTAATTGGCATATGATTGGGAACTTACAAAAAAACAAGATTAAATATGTTGTTGGTACTGCATGCATGATTCATTCCATCGATTCTGTTTCATTGGCAGAAGCAGTGAATGCGGAGGCCGAAAAAAAGGGAACACGATGCGATATACTTCTTGAAGTAAATATTGCGGCTGAAGACTCCAAACATGGATTTAATCCGGAGCAAATTGAGGAAACGGTTCGTATTCTTTGCCGATGCAAAAACCTTCGTATCCGTGGAATCATGACCGTGGCTCCTTATACCGAAAATGCAGAGGAAAATCGCATGTATTTTCGGAAAATGCACGAAATACTTATTGACATAAACCATAAAAACATTGATAATATTTTTATGGATGTTTTGTCCATGGGAATGACTTCGGACTATGAAGTGGCAATAGAAGAGGGGGCTACCATGGTACGTGTAGGTACAGGAATATTTGGCGAAAGGATGTATCCGCAAAAGGATAATCAAGGGAAAAAATAATGGCTACTTGGATTGATAAGATGTTAAATTCCATGAAATTAACAGATGAAGAAGACGAATATGATGATGAAATTATGGAAACTCCGCGTGAAACCAAAAGGGAACCGGAACGTCAGGCGCAGCCGCCGAAACGTTTTGAGTCTCGTCCGATGCGTGCTGCACAGGTTTCTTATAAAGAGCAAGAAGAAACATACGAACAGCCACGTAGAATGCCGGTGCGTCAGGAACGCCAGCCGGTTCCGATGCGTTCTGCATCTCATGGCTTAGAAGTAAGCATTATGAAACCGACGACTTTTGAGGATTCAAAAGATATTTGTGATATGCTCAAAGACGAAAGAGCAATTATTATTAACCTGGAAGGAATTGAAGCCGAGCAGGCACAACGTATGATGGATTTTATGTCCGGTGCAATTTATTCGCTGGACGCTAAAATTCACCAGATTTCGGGATATGTTTTTTGTATTTCTCCAGCCAAAGTGGATATCAGCGGAGACTATATCAATATGATTTCCGAAAGTAATGGTTTTCAAATACCAAATTTGATGAAGTAAGTATGAACACAGAAAAAGAGGAATTATTTTTCCAAAAAAAACTTCAGGAATCCGCTCAGTTAGCGTTTCAAAAAGGAATTATGGTATACTCCGATTTCCTTGGCCTGGCTGAGCAGAATTTATTTTTGAACAACATACGTTCATTCCCGGAAATAACCTATTCTATTTATGGAGGAACTGCGGATGCTGAACGTTATTGTATTTGCTTTGATGGTACGGAGCAAGTTCCGGGAATAAGGAGAACAGAGCCATTATACCCGGAGGCTTTTCCAATTGCATGTGTACAGATTACTCCATACGGGCCAAAATTCTGCGATGGATTGACACATCGGGATTTTCTCGGAGCCATCCTGCATCTTGGGATAACACGTTCCAAGATTGGTGATATTTACATAAAAGAGAAGTCAGCATATGTATTTTGTACCGATACCATCGGGGATTTTTTATGCCGCGAGCTTGTTTCGGTAAAGCATACGCAGGTGCACTGTGAGATTTGTGTACCGTCGGATGTTGATTTCTCTCCGGAATTAAAAGATATTTCAGGAACCGTTGCTTCGTTACGTCTGGATGCATTTTTGGCACTTGCATTTCAGACTTCCAGAAGTTCTCTGTCGGTGTATATCGAAGGAGGAAAAACTTTTATCAACGGAAAACTTTCTATGAAGCCCGGAGAGCAATTGAAGCAGGGAGACCTTGTTTCTGTCAGGGGAAAGGGCAGATTTTTGGTTTCGGAAATTAATCATAAGACAAAAAAAGGACGCATTTCTGTTGTTATTAAAAAATATATTTCATAAGAGGAGGAACACAATATGTTAACACCGGTAGAAATCCAAAACAGAGTATTTAAATCCGGCGGTTTGGGATATGACAAAAAGGATGTAGATGTGTTTATGAAGGAAATCATAGACAGTTACGAAGCATTGTATCGTGAAAAAATGGAATTAAGTGATAAAGTAAATGTATTAAACGAAGGTCTGCAGTATTACAAGTCAATTGAAAAGACGATGCAGAAAGCATTGCTGCTTGCACAAAAGACCGCAGAAGAAACACAGGAAAATGCATTACGTACTGCGCATAACATTGAAAAAGAAGCCATGACAAAGGCTGAAATTTTAATCAGTGATGCAAGACGTGAATTGGAATTGATTCACCAAAAAACCGTACAACTGGCACAGCAGTATGAAAAATACAAACTTCAGTTCAAAACATTAGCTGCAGCGCAGATTGAATTACTTGAGACAGAGAGTTATCAGATTCATATCATGGATTTACCTCAGGTTACAATGCCGGAACAACCTTCTAAGGCAGAAGAAGATTCTGACGATTCCGGAGAAGACCTTCCAAAAATTGATTTCAATTTTGTAAATGTAGCAGCAGATCAGGAGTAATATATGACAGAACATTTTTCTCTTCCGATTCAATATAATGGATCCACCTGTTATACCATTGAACTTAGGGATTCATTTGACGACTTTTATCATTTTTTGGTTACAATGAATTTACAGTCCAAGCGTCTTTGTGTTGTAACAGACTCTAATGTAAATATGTTGTATGCAGAAAAATTTGTGCGGAATTTAGAACAATGCGGTTGTCAGAATGTGACCAAATTTGTGATTCCTGCAGGAGAAGAGAATAAGACGCTGACCGTTATCGAAGAATTGTATGAGCATTTGATTATACACCAATTTGACCGTTCGGATGTGCTGATTGCATTAGGTGGAGGTGTAACCGGAGATATGACCGGGTATGCAGCAGCCACTTATTTAAGAGGAATCCGTTTTATTCAGGTTCCGACCACCTTACTTTCTATGGTTGATTCCAGTATCGGCGGAAAAACCGGAGTGGATTTTAACGGCTATAAAAACATGGTAGGTGCGTTTCATCAGCCATCCCTTGTTTATGTTAATTTGAGCGTTCTTAAGACGCTGGATCAGCGACAGATAGCAGCAGGCATGGGAGAAATTATCAAACATGGTTTGATTCGGAGCAAGGTGTATTTTGATTGGTTGGCTGATAATGCCGACAATATTAATGCACTTGATAAATCAGCACTTTCCAAGATGATTTTTGAAAGTCAGAAAATTAAAAAGAATGTCGTAGAAGCAGATCCAACCGAAAAAGGTGAACGTGCACATTTAAACTTTGGTCACACCATTGGACATGCTATTGAAAAAGCCTTAGATTTCAAGTTGCTTCATGGCGAATGTGTGGCGCTCGGAATGGTTGCAGCGGCGTATATTTCGCATTTAAAGGGCAATTTATCAAAAGACGACCTGGAATATGTCGAGAGAGTAAACTTGTTCTATGGGCTTCCTGTGCGTTATTACGGCTTGGACACAGAAAGCATCATGGCAAATTGTTGCCACGATAAGAAAAAAGATGGAAATGTGATAAAGTATGTATTGCTTGAATCATTAGGACGATGCTATACAGCTACTGATGTTTTGGAAGCGGAAATAAGGGAATCAGTTCTATATTTGATGTCAAAATTTCCATTCCCTGAACTGATTTATAATGAAAAGAAGGAATAGAGTAAAATGAAACGATTCACCTATTTTTTACATGCAATTGTATTAGTTATCTTAGTGTTGATTGATCAGATATCGAAATATTTTGTTCGGGGTTATGTCAAAGGAAATCCTGTTTCTGTATGGGAGGGTGTTTTTTCTTTGTATTATCATGAAAACAGAGGCTCGGTTTGGGGAATTTTACAGGGAAAAGTAGATTTTCTCCTAATTGTTTCTATATTTCTGTTTGTTGTTTTAATTTATGTATATGTCAGGATGCCAAAGCAAAAACAATATGCTTCTTTACTATGGATTGATGTATTTTTACTCGCTGGTGCGCTTGGAAATACGATTGACCGCCTTTTCCTTGGTTATGTTACGGACTTTTTATACTTTGAGCTCATCAATTTCCCGATTTTTAATATTGCAGACTGTTATATTACCGTATGTGCCTTTTTGACGATTATTTTGGCAGTTACGAAGTATAAAGACGATGATTTTGCGTTTTTAAGTTTAAAACGAAAGGAAATGCCGGATGCAGACACAAAATCTGATGAAATTTGAAATAGAAGAGGAATTTGATGATATCCGAATCGACAAGGTTCTTTCCGAATATTTGTCTGACTTATCAAGAACTTATATTCAAAAAATAATTTCCGGTGGGAGAGTGACCATAGCGTCTGTTCCGGTAAAAGCAAATTATAAGGTTTCTGCAGGACAGGAGATTACAGTCGATTTACCGGAACCGGAAACATTGCAGGTAAAGGCAGAAAATATTCCTTTGGATATTTTGTATGAAGATTCCGATATTATCATTGTCAATAAACCTAAAAATATGGTCGTACATCCTGCGGCAGGGCATTATACCGGAACCTTGGTAAATGCGCTGCTTTATCATTGTAAGGATAGTTTGTCGGGGATTAATGGAATTATGCGCCCGGGAATTGTACATCGGATTGATAAAGATACTACCGGTGCACTTGTTGTATGTAAAAACGATCAGTCGCATCAGTTTGTGGCGGCACAATTGAAAGAACATTCTATAACCAGAAGATACGAGGCAATCTGTTATCAGACATTCCGTGAGCTTTCCGGAAGAGTGGAATGTCCCATCGGCCGACATCCTCAGGAACGTACCAAAATGGCAATCAATTATAAAAACGGGAAAGATGCTGTAACAAACTATACGGTTTTAGAGAATCTTGGCGCAAAATATGCTCATATCGAATGCCGGTTGGAAACAGGACGTACTCACCAGATACGTGTGCATATGTCAAGCATTCATCATCCTTTGTTGGGTGATACAATTTATGGCCCTGCAAAAGATCCTTTTTCTCTGGAAGGGCAAACTTTGCATGCAAAGGTACTTGGTTTCATTCATCCTACAACCAAAAAGTACATGGAATTTGAAGCTCCTACACCAGCTTATTTTTCCAATCTTTTAAATAAATTAAGATAATTTAAGCAAAGAGAGGACAGTACCTCATGAAACGTAATGCAATTAATGTTTTACAAAAGTGGAAAGAGCAACCTGAACGGAAACCGTTTTATTTAACCGGGATAAAAGGTGTCGGGAAAACATACCTTGCCTATGATTTTGCAAACGATTTTTTTGACTCTTGTTTTTATTTGAATTTTGATCATAACAGGCACCTGGTTGAAAAATTTGAAACAGTAACAGAAGCAGATGTTATTACAGTACTTGCCGAGTATTTTACTGTTCCTGAAGAATTATTATATGCGACCCCATTTATATTTGATGAAATCTATTTATGTCCGAATTTTATAAAGACCTTATGGAATGTGATTAAAGATAGGAATCATCTGTATTGGATTTTTATCTCCAGTTACGATACATTAGCAGAGGAGATAAAGGAGACAATGTTTTCTTATGTGCTTTTTCCTCTGCAGTTTGATGAGTTTTTGGTTGCCATCGGAAAAGAATGGTATGTAGAAGTTATCCGTGCGCACTATACAGGTAAGAAAAAAATCCCTGACATCGTACATCAAGAATTATTATCTACTTTTGATGAGTACCTCTGGATTGGTGGAATGCCGGATGTGATCAACGAATATTTGACTATGGAAGCTACGATTAACATTCCGGAACGACAATATCTTCAGAAACAGATTTCCACTTTAGATTTACATCATATTATAGAAGAGAGTCTGGAGTACAAGTGCCGACAGGTTCTTTCTACAGTGGAAGAACAGTTAAAAAAATCAAATCAAAAATTCCAATTTAATCTGATTCGCAAAGGAATTACCTATCAGATGTACAAGGACGCATTGAAACTCCTCACAAAACATCAGATCCTTTATCGCGTGAATCACCTGGAAAAGGAGCAACAGTTTAAACTGTTCTATCCGGATTTTTCGTTTTGTTCTTCTGAGAGAAATGATGAACTTACAGCAGTAGAACATCATGTACGTTTACAAAATTATGTAGTACAAACTCTGACAGAAAAAAAAACAGAGGTTCTCTTTTGGGAATCAAAAAGCCAGGCTTCCGTTGAATTTATCATTAGAGAGAAGGAACTTTATTTTCCTTTAGAATTAAAGTTAGAAGGAAAATCGAAATCAAAGAGTATTCAATCCTTTGCCGGACAATATCCGGTTGGTAATAGTATACGAATTTCGTCTTCTAATTTTGTAGAAAATGACGAAAATTTTATTCTACCTGTGTATTCTTTATTTTGTTTTAAAAATGATGATTGACAAAGTCAATTCTAGTATGGTAGTATATTGTTACGGCAGTTATCTACATTTGTAGATAAAAAACTAATGAGGTGTTTACTATGGGAGAAGACATTCGTTTACATGAAGGCGAATTGAATATTATGGAGTTACTGTGGTCAAATAAAGTTTTAGCAGCAAAGGATATTGCTAAAATCATTAAAGAGTACATTGGTTGGGAAAAGAATACAACCTATACCGTTATCAATCGTTTGATTGACAAAGGTGCCATAAAGAGAGAAGAACCGGGATTCTTTTGCAGAGCTACTATTAGTAAAAAGATGGTGCAGCAAATTGAAACAAAGGCATTACTTGATAAAGTATTTAATGGTTCATTAAGTAATTTCCTTGTGGAATATCTTCGCACACAGATATTAAAGCCAACGGACATTATGGAGCTGGAACGAATTATCAGTGAAAGTAAAAGAGTATAAATAATATATGGGATTTTATTATCTAAAAAAGCTATCAGCATTAATTTGTTGATAGCTTTTTTATATTACTCATTGGAATCTTTGTTATCACGTAAAGTAACGGCATCTTTTGCACTTCGTCTGCGTTCTTCTTCGAGAGCAGCATAGTGCTTTTTTGTTGTATTCACATCTTTATGGCCTAAAACATCGGCAACCAGATAAATATCACCCGTTTCACGATACAACTGCGTACCATAAGTACTTCTTAATTTGTGAGGAGTTATTTTTTTTGATGTTCCGGATATCACTGCATACTTTTTTACCAGAATCTCTACATTCCTTACACTGATACGTTGTAACCGGCTGGATAAAAACAGAGCATTTTCGTGTCCAGAAGCAGGAATTACTTTCTTGCGTTCTTCCATATAAGCAAGCAGGGCTGCTTTTACTTCTTCACCAAAATATACAAACGATTCAAAACCGCCTTTTCGGGTAATGTTAATCCTATCATTATTAAAATCAACATCTTTTAAATTTAATCCGACACATTCTGAAACACGAATTCCTGTACCAAGCAAAAGAGTAGTCAGAGCCAAATCGCGCACTTTTGTTTTTTTATGAAAAATACGTTGATTTTTGGATAAGTTCTGACCGGTTTCAACTGTATCGAGAAATTCAATAACCTCACCGGAATCCATCCGAATAATATTTTTTTCATGCATTTTAGGCATTTTAACCTGTAATGTCGGATTTTCATTAATAATCTGATGCGTATGGAAATAGTTGTAAAAGGAACGGAGAGCAGAGAGTTTTCTCTTAATTCCGGCTTCGGAATTGGTAATTTCTTTGCCATCTGCAGTAACATAATATTTTAAATGTTCTAAAAACTCTTCGATATCAGCTGCTTTTAACCGTGTTAAAACCTCAAAACCGATTTCACGAAGCTCTTTTTTGTGATATAAAGGGTTGGAATCCCTTATATATTCGAAAAACACCTTTAAATCAATAGCATATGCAATACGGGTGCGAGAAGCTGTATAAGGCTCTATACCCCGAAAAAATGTTGTTACATAAGGGGGGAGTTCTTTTTCAAGTTCGCGTAATTTTTTTATATTTTCAATATTTTTTTCTTCATAATAAGAACGTTCTTTCATAAAACCTCTCCAATAATGCAAGTTTTCTAATAATATTAGTTTAACGTATTCAAAGGTGAAAATCAATACAGGAATAAATACGAAAATATTAGGGCATAATTTGAATGTTACAAATATTAAATTATAAAGGAGATTGATAATTATGATGAATGGAAAAAATGAAAGTATCCAGTGTACCATTAGAAGTTGTGAGCATCATGCACAGGATGCAAATTATTGCAGTCTGGATCACATTTTAGTCGGAACTCATGAAGAAAATCCAACAGATAAACAGTGTACAGATTGTGAATCCTTTGAAAAGAAGAGAGAATGCTAATCAACTCTCATAATATCCATTATTTCGCTAAACGCGAGTTTAACGAAATAATGCAAGGGTAAAATAAGCAATTCCGGGCTATTTCACCAGTTTATCTGGTTTTTGCCCGGAATTCTTGTTTTTATCGTCCTGTCGGATATGTCTTAAATATTTGTTCGATTGTTTCGTAAATAGTCTTTGCAGCTTTTTTCTGATACGTCACATCAGTCAATTTTGCAAAGTCAGATGAATTTGACATGAAACCTAATTCAATCAAAACGGCAGGTACGGTATTATTTTTAATCACTACATATTCTGCGGAACTGATTCCTCTGTTTGAAGTATTCATTGTTTTACTTAAATTATCTACAAACAGTCTGGCCATTTGTTTGCTCGTTAGTCCGGATGGTTGCTTGGTATTATTTGCCGAGCAATAAAATACCTGCGTTCCTTTGGCTGCTGATGATACATTTGCATTCATATGTAGGCTGACAAATAAATCTGCATTTACTTCTATAGCAAAGTCTGCACGTTGATATAAATCTATCAAAACATCGCTTTCTCTGGTATAATAGACTTTAATATCCGAATTTGCGAAATAATCTTTGACATACGTATACAAAATTTTATAATTCAGTGTTTTTTCGAAAACTTTATTATAACTTGCTCCCGGGTCAATTCCGCCGTGTCCCGGATCCAATAATACAATTTTCGAAAAAATGTCTTTTGGTTTTCCAATAGTTACTATTAAATAATTATCGAAAATTTCGTATTTGTAACCGCATAAATACGAAGTATCCATAGAAACCGTCGTATAATTTGTCGTAGAATCATATGTAACACGGATGTTTTTTACCATCGAATACGGATTTTGAATTCCTTTTTTCTCAATCAGTTCTTTTTGATTGCCTTTGATCATAATTTTAATATTTTTTTTCAAATAATTGTCCTGATCGGTTATATTTGTTATGGAACATTGCAGCGGCAAAGGAATAATCAGTTTATCATCCGGCAACTTAACATCCGGCTTTTCCAATTGATCTAACACCTCTTCTACTGTCATTGCAACATCAAAGAAGTATACTTTAACCGCATGGTCTTCTTCCGTCATAAAATAATCCGTGTCTGCTCCTAATTGAAATTGCAATTTTGTTTTTCCGGCAATATCCTTAATAAAACATTGCGACAGATACGGATTCTCTGATGATGAATAATACTGGGTACCAACACAGTTAAATGTGGCCGGCAATTCAAATACCAGGGTTCCCTGATCATAAAAAGATGTGATATCGGTATACTGAATACCCTGTAGTTCCAAAACGTCAGCACAATGCATCGGATAAGCCGATACTTTGGTCAAATATTTAGGATAAACAGAGACACATAATTCTTTTCCGTCGTCTGAAATATCAATAGAATACTCATAGGAATCGATTCCGTTCCGGAAAGAAAATTCCAAAATTACCTCCTCTGCAGATGCTTCATTGGAAACTGTATAACTGTCAACCATGGCATAATTTAATAAAATACTTCCGTTGGTTGATGTTTGTGCATGCGAAATTACAAGTTTTAAACCGTATTCTGACTGATAGGAATCGATACTCTGAAAGTAATCGGTTGTACCGAAATAAAAGTTTTCTGTATTGTATTCTTTGGAAACCTGACTGTAAACCGGATAAAAAGTCCCAGGATTGCTTGATGATGTGCCAGTATAAATATTATGAATCGCATTTGCTCTATTTTCAAGGAGAGATTCATATTCATTCAGACACGTCCATGAAAAATATATATCATCGTTTCCGGTATTGGACGGCTGTTCTGTTAATCCGGCACTCCTGTCATAATTTTTCAAGGCCTCAATTTCGTCCGGATTCCCTGTACGTGACGATTCCAGTAACGTATATTGTTTATGAGTGTCGTTATACCACATATCGAATCCTAAATATTCTGCAAAAATCTCAAGTGGAATATATATATATCCGATTTTAGTATCTACATTAGTAATATAATAAGGAATTCTTCCTTCCAGGTTTATTTTTTTGCCGTTGACATGCGCATAGTCGCGATTAATATAAAATAAAATGGAAATATTTCCTTTGGTGATGGTAATCTCATCTCCCATTTGGGAAAACTTACAATCGGCAGCTTCGCATAATTTCTTTGCCCGCACTAAAAGCGACCCGTTATAAACTAAAATCGGCATCTGTCCGAAATCGACTGCCTGGTTCATGTAATTAATTGAATATAATGTACCGATATAGTTTACTTCCTTATCGTTGATGGAAAGATGCAATGTTTTTGTTATTTTTACTGTGTTATTGCTTGCAGACCACAAATAGGTATAGCCAAGTGCCTGACAGACAAAACGTGTCGGAACATAAAGTTTATCCTTATTCGAGTCTGAAAAACGCAACCGTATTGGGACTTCGCTCATCGTCTGTTGTACACCGTTTACAGTAGCTGTTTTGCTTCCAGGCTGCATTAAAATAGTATTTTTTCCGTCCGATATGGCAATTTGGTTTAAGGTAACATTATAAGAAACAGCAAGCCCCAGCTGCTCAGCAAATAAAGCTTCTACATCAGCCAAAGCAATATCATTGATAATAATTCCCGGGTATTCCATGCCCAGGGTACGGTTGTTATAAATATACGCTACCTGACGCCCGTCATAATTTTCCTGTCTGCCTGTATTATAATTGAAATAGGATAATCCGGCCGAGGATGCCTTCATGGCCGGAAACGACAATGTCAGTAAGATTACTGCAAGTATTCCGTATCCAAACCATCTTATCTTTAATTTCTGATTAATTTTCATTTGCTTCTCCATAACAAAAAACATAAAATTACATCTTAAAAATACAAAAGAAACATGGTATAATTGTGTCAAAATCAAAGTATCCGGAGGAATTATGAAATTACAACGTTTAATGAGCCTGACCCGAAAAGCCATTGATGATTACCACATGATTGAAGAAGGGGATAAAATTGCTGTAGGCATTTCAGGGGGCAAAGACAGTCTGGCACTGCTCTACGCACTTGCCGGCCTAAGAAAATTTTATCCAAAGAAATTCACCCTGGAAGCAATTACTGTAGATCTTGGATTTGAAGGATTTGATTTATCCGAAATCCGGAAACTGTGCCAGGAACTAGATGTTCCGTACACGGTTGTAAAAACTGAAATCGGCGAAGTAATATTTAAAGAACGTGGAGAGTCTAATCCATGTTCTTTATGTGCAAAAATGAGAAAAGGTGCATTTAATGACGAGGCAAAGAGATTAGGCTGTAATAAATCAGCATATGCGCATCACAAGGATGATGTGATTGAAACTATGTTATTATCCTTGATTTATGAAGGGCGTTTTTATACCTTTGCTCCGGTTACCTATCTGGACCGGATGGATATTACCTTGATTCGCCCTCTCCTTTATGTCAATGAAGCAGATATTGTTGGATTTAATAATTTATATCATCTTCCGATTCAGAAGAATCCCTGTCCTGCAGATGGCGTTACAAAACGCGAATATGCCAAGGAATTAATCAAACAGATTAATGCAGACAGTCCGGGTGTATCAGAACGGCTGTTTCATGCCATTACCGATAGTGCACTTCCTGCTTGGAATAAAAATAAAACACTTCCGTAAATTTTGCGGAAGTGTTTTTCTGCTTTAAGTGAATTTTACTGTAAATAACATGGAACAACAATATAATCTCCGGCATACAAAGTATCGGAGTTTAGCCCGTTCATACGCTTAATTTCACGGATATACGAAGGTATGGAACCAAAATCTTCCGTAAAATATTCTGTAGCAATGCTCCAGAGGGAGTCTCCTGTCTCAATTTCAATGGAAAGAATCCGGTAAGTGCCGGTAGGTTCATTTTTAGCTGCTGCAGTTTTTCCCGGCAGGAATAACATAACAGTAAGGATAACGAATGCGGTAAAAACAAATAAAAGAATCATGCGCTTTCTGATAATACACTGCCTGCGATATGCACTGCGTTCTCTGTAGGTATTCATTGGGAAACCTCCTTCTTTCCTGTACGGGTGAACCGAACTTTTGCTCTCGAATCTTTGTTCTAATTATACCACCAAACAAATGTTTGTCAATAGGTTTTTGCAAAATAATCGAACTTTTGTTTGACAAATGTATGTTCTTGTGTTTTAATAAGATTGTAGAAAATATTTGAATGGAGGTTTCCTATGGCTTACGGAAAAATTTCCTCAAAACAAAAAGAAATTTTAGAATTTATGAAAAATGAAATCCTTAGTAAAGGTTATCCACCGGCGGTCCGTGAAATCTGTGAGGCTGTTGATTTGCGTTCTACTTCCAGTGTTCATGCCCACTTGGAAACTCTGGAGAAAAACGGTTATATCCGTCGAGATCCTGCAAAGCCTCGTGCAATTGAAATTGTAGATGACAGTTTTAACTTAACACGTCGTGAGATTGTAAATGTACCGATTGTTGGCACAGTTACTGCCGGACAGCCGATTCTTGCTGTTGAGAACATTGAAAGCTACTTCCCTATTCCGATGGAATATATGCCAAATGTTGAGACCTTTATGTTAAAGGTAAAGGGTGACAGTATGGTAAACGCCGGTATTTTTGATGGTGACAGCATCTTAGTACAAAAACAGTCACATGCAAAGAATGGTGATTTTGTAGTAGCTCTGATTGATGATTCCGTTACGGTTAAGACCTTCTATAAAGAGAAGGATTATTACCGCTTACAGCCTGAAAATGACTATATGGACCCGATTATTGTACCTGAGGTTGAGATTTTGGGTAAAGTTATCGGTTTATTCCGTATGTTCCGTTAGATACATAAATTTAAGCCGGAGGGATATTACTTCTCTCCGGCTTTTCTCTATAATTCCTGTGTATTCACTTCAATACCGTCTCTCCAGATTCTTTCCAAATCATAGAATAAACGGTCTTCTTTGGAAAATACATGAATGACTACATCATTGTAATCCATCAGAATCCATCCCGAACTACGGACACCTTCAACGCGTTCCGCATGGATTTTTTCTTTTAAAAGCTCCTCTGTCACATTATCAACCAAGGCTTCTACCTGTGGAATATTGGTGCCGTTTGCAATAATAAAGTAATCTGCAACCGTAGATACCCGGCTGATATCAATTACCTTAATATCTTCACCCTTTTTATCATTTAATGCACGTACGGCAGTCTTTACTATCTGCTTTGCTCTTTCCATGTTACTTCACTCTCCTGTTGAAATAATACTGATAGGTTTCCATTGTTTCCGGTGCCATTTTCTGGCCGGTAGATTCCAAATATTTAAGTGTGTTTTTTAAAACCAAAAACGTTGCTTCATCTAAATCACTAAACGCAACACGACGTATTTCATCCAATGAAGGCTCCGTTTTTTGTTTCCGTTCCGGTTCAAAATAATCTGCCAGAAAAACAATCTGTTCTAATGTTGTCATGCCCGGTCGCCCTACTGTATGATTGCGGACGGCAAGCAAAATCTCTTTCTTTTCTATTTGATACTTTGTCTCTGCCAAATAGGCGCCGTAAGGCGCATGTAAAAGTTGGGTAAGTTGCATCTCATGTTCGGAAACCGTAAGACCCAACTCCTTGCAGAGTTCCTGCAATTCGGTTCCCGAATAATGTTTGGCACAGTCGTGTAACAAACCTGCCACCAATGCCTCTCTGTGATCCAGACCATGAGCCATAGCAAGGGAAGCCGATACATATGCCACTCCAAGCGTGTGAAGATAACGCTGTTCATTTAACACACTTCTTAATTCATTTTGTAAATCCAAAATATATTCCGATGTAATCTTCATGTTGTAACACCTTTTCTTTTACTTCGGAAGTTCAATCTTTTTCTTTGTCTTGGATTCCTTATAAAGTACAATCTTCTTACCTATGACCTGTACGACTTCAGAATGCGTGCGCTCACCGAGCACTGCCGCCAGTTCCTTCGGATCGTCCTGACAATTCTTAAGAACCGTAATTTTAATCAATTCTCTTGCTTCCAATGCTTCAATAATACTTTCTGTATATTCCGGTGTCAGACTGGCTTTCCCAATCTGGGAAATCGGATCAATATTCATCGCAAGACCTTTCAAATAAGAACGCTGCTTACTTGTCATCGTTTCGTTCCCTCCTTAAACAATATATACAGATTCAAAACACTTCGTAAATCCTTCGGATTTCCTCATGTTTTTCCACCTACGTTCAAAACACTTCGTAAATCCTTCGGATTTCCTCATGTTTTTCCACCTACGTTCAAAACACTTCGTAAATCCTTCGGATTTCCTCATGTTTTTCCACCTACGTTCAAAACACTTCGTAAATCCTTCGGATTTCCTCA
>SVEF01000001.1:314993-485900 GCA_015057585.1 Lachnospiraceae bacterium
TTCGTAAATCCTTCGGATTTCCTCATGTTTTTCCACCTACGTTCAAAACACTTCGTAAATCCTTCGGATTTCCTCATGTTTTTCCACCTACGTTCAAAACACTTCGTAAATCCTTCGGATTTCCTCAGTGAAGGACGCGCTGCGTCCTTCTTCAAAAGAATGTATGTGACACGTCTTGAAAACAAGTTTCAGACGTAGTACATACATTCTTTTGTTTTGAACTTACTTGTAGTAATCAAACTGTAAACCGTACATTCTGACGGTATCTCCGTCCTGGATACCAAGTGCTTCCAGTTCATCCAATATTCCGTTTGTTTTTAAAAACTTCTGGAAAAATTCAAATCCTTTTTCGGAGTCAATGTTGGTATAGCCAAGCATTTTTTCTATTCTCGGACCTTCCACAACATATACCTTCTCTTCTTCGTCATATTCTACGAAATACGGCTCTGTAGAAGTCTCCATGGATTCAGGGAAGAATTCCTTTGCAAAAACAATCGGTTCTTCATCGATATTCTTTAACATGTCCTGAACATAGAATAATAGCTCGTCGATTCCTTCTCCCGTAGCTGCAGAAATAGGAAAAATTTTCATTCCTTCCGGTTCCAGTTCAGTTTTTAACAATTCCATTGCAATGTCTTTTTCTTCACCGTATAAAACATCTAATTTATTTGCTGCAATTACCTGTGGCTTTTGGGATAAAGAATCATTATAAGCAAATAACTCTTTGTTAATTGCCCGGATATCTTCCACCGGATCACGTCCTTCTGTGCCGGCTGCATCTACTACATGAATCAGAACCTTAGTTCTTTCGATATGTCGTAAAAACTCATGTCCAAGACCGACTCCTTCGGAGGCTCCTTCGATAAGTCCGGGAATATCTGCGATAACAAAACCACCGGCCCCGTTTTTTAAATCTACTACACCAAGATTTGGATTTAATGTTGTAAAATGATAGTTTGCAATCTTAGGTTTTGCATTGGAAACACGACTTAAGAATGTGGATTTACCTACATTTGGAAAGCCAACCAGACCAACATCAGCGATTACTTTTAATTCAAGCAAAACATTCAATTCCAAATAATTCTGACCCGGCTGTGCATACATCGGAACCTGCATGGTAGCGGTTGCATAATGCTGGTTTCCTTTGCCGCCTCTGCCACCACGTAATACAAGTTCTCGCTTGTTTCCATGTGACATATCTGCAATTACCTTGCCGGTTGCTGCATCACGGATTACGGTTCCTTCCGGAACTTTCAACACAATGTCTTTTCCGTCTTTTCCGGTACAATTATTTTTTCCGCCGTTTTCGCCGTCTTCTGCACAATATTTGTGGACATAACGATACTCTGCAAGCGTATTCATACCGGTATCCACTTCAAAAATTACGTCGCCGCCACGACCACCGTCACCGCCGTTCGGACCACCGGCCGCTACAAACATTTCTCTACGGAAACTTACATGTCCGTCTCCGCCTTTTCCCGAACGAATATATATTTCAGCTCTGTCAGCAAACATACCAAACCTCTATCTTTCTATAAGTAAAACAATGTTAGTTGGAATAAAAAACCCCAAATCCAGGATTGGCTCTTGAATTCAGGGTTTCGTTGGTTACATTATTCAGCTTCAACAGGGTAAACAGAAGCCTGCTTCTTGTCTCTGCCTTTTCTCTCAAATCTTAATACGCCGTCAACCAAAGCATATAATGTATCATCGCCACCACGGCCTACATTTACACCCGGATGAATCTTTGTTCCGCGCTGTCTGTAAAGAATGTTACCAGCTAAAACAAACTGACCATCGGCTCTCTTTGCGCCAAGTCTCTTGGACTCGGAATCTCTACCGTTCTTAGTAGAACCAACGCCCTTTTTATGAGCAAAAAACTGAAGGTTCATCTTAAACATGACCTATACCCTCCTTATGATAATCCTTACACAGTCTAAACAAATAAACTATGCTTTTACTTTAACAAATCGTCCTTTGTAGTCTGCTTCTATTCCACATAAACCAAGGAACATCGAATCCATTAATAATGCAGATTCGCAGCTCACATCGGAAACAATGATAAATTCAATCAATCCACTCTTTTCTTCCTGTTTGCAGGAAAACTTATCTGTTGTGAATTTTTCAATTGAATTCATGGTGTTAAGTACCAACGCTGAAACCGCTGCACATACGATATCGCGACCGCGTCTTGCAAATCCTGCATGTCCGCTGACACGAAAACCAATATTTTCACCATGTTCATTTTTAATTCTTTCTACCAGAATCATAATTAAGCATTAATCTTTTCAATCTTAACCTTTGTGTAAGACTGTCTGTGACCGTTCTTATTGTGGTAACCGGTCTTTCTCTTGTACTTGTAAACAATAACCTTCTTGCCCTTAACGTCACCGATTACAGTTGCGCTAACGCTTGCACCGGAAACAGTTGGATTACCAACCTGAACAGAACCATTGTTAACAACGAGAACTTCGTCAAATGTAACAGTCTGACCAGCTTCTACTCCAAGCTTTTCTACATTAATGATATCGCCTTCGGCTACTTTGTACTGCTTACCACCTGTTGCAATAATTGCGTACATATGGCACCTCCTATTATCATTACTCGCCAACTTTGGTGCTGTCAAACGGACAGACTTCGACCTCGTTGTGCGGCATACTCATAAAATATAACATAGACAAATGTACCTGTCAAGTAATTTTTTTTACATTTATTGATTTTCTTTTAAAAACTGTTTATTGGTATACATTTGCTTATCGACTTTACTCAATAACATATCGGTTGTCGGCATGTTATTTTTCGTACATAATTCATATCCTCCGGCCAGTTGTACCGGGAAACCTTTTTCAGCTGCTTTAATTTTTAATAATTCCTGAATTTTACGAATACAAAGACTTGCGTCATCCTCTGTCACTTCGCCAACGACCAATTTTACATATTCGTCACCGCCGATACGAAAGTTCTTCTCTTCTCTCGCCCCGGGAAAATACCTTCTGGAAACAATTTCAGCAGAAATCCGGATGACTTCATCTCCAGCCACATGTCCGTATGTATCATTCACCTGCTTCAAACCGTTATTATCAAACAGAAGAATTAAAAAACTCTCATTATCCTGCACACTGTTCATCATTTCCTGAATCATTACATTATAACCATTACGGTTATATAAGCCGGTCATTACATCAGTAATTGCTTTTTGCTCTGCATTTTTATACAGGACATTAACGGCATACAAACGTTTTAACGACTCTAAGGAATTATTTACATATCTTATCCAATAAGGATAGATATCATCATAAACGTAGGTGGTTCCTTTAGAAGAATAATTTAATACAATATATCCAAAGCAATTATCTGCAAAATATAAAGTATTAAAGTAATAAATAGCAGGATGTTCTTCCTGACCAAAATTCGGAACCATCTGCTTTCTGTCAAAGGTCCGTTTTGAATCATTGCGGAAATCGTTAACAAAGGCCCTGTCATTTGGACGTTTATCAAATGCTAGTAACATCCGATCAGAAAATTCATCTGTTGGATCCTTATACAAACTATTCCAATCGTCACAAAGACAAATCATCATCCGATCAAAGTTCACAATATTTTCTGTGTACCAGTCAATTTTCCAAATACACTCTTTGATATTCTGCGCTGAGATTAAATCTTCATTCATAAAATTATAGAATGAGAAAAAGAAATCCCCCTTTTCAATAATCCGTTTCTCCGGATAAGCTTCTGTATTCTTTTCACAACCGCAGGATTTGTCAAATAACAGGCAGGTTTTATGCTCTTCTTTCGGCAACATAGGTAGACCAAGTTTACTTCTTATGAAATTCATAGCCTCATGAACCATTTCCCCTTCTTTTCGTAAGGTAGAAGTAATCGGATGTTTTTCCCTGTCAACACCGTTTGCATAGGCGTCAAATCCGGTAACAATAACATCTTCCGGAATCCGGATTCCTCTTTTCATAAGTGCTTCATAAACAGCAATTGCCATAGTTCCATTTGCACAACAAACAGCATCCGGAAGGCCCCGTTCCGATGTTACTATTTCCTCAACAATTCCTTCTCCGGCATTGTACCAGAAATCCCCAAAAAAGACGCGTGTCGGATCTGCATCCAGCCCATATTCTTTCATGGTCTGGTAAAATCCCTCCAGTCGTAAAAGGCTGTGTGGATGCGTCTTAGGTCCGGTAATATATGCAATATCCTTACAATTATGTTTTAAAATGATATGCGAAAGCAAATCATGAACAACACTGATATCATCACATACAAAATTCTTCCAGCCGGGAACTTCAATATCCAGCGAAACACATGGTCCATGGAATTTCTTTTTAATTATAGAAATTACTTGTTCAGAATGCTCTTTTGACATATTTAAAGTGTCCGGAAGAACAATAACAGCATCCAACTTTTCAAAATTTACAAGATCCATGACTTTTACCGCACTCAGCCGGCAATTATCATATGCACCGTTAGCTACTATGCTGGAGTATACGGCAACATCACAATCCGAGAGAAACGATTCATTTGCAATACATTCCAATACCTTTGTCTGATAAGAGAGGTTTGGCTGACCTAAAAATACACCAATACATTTTCTTTTTTTCATAGGTTTACCTCTCCTTTCTCGGTTGATTTGTGCTCTTCCAATTGCTCTGCCAATGTCTTATTTGTTTTTTTTCGAGTCAGTTCTACGAGTCCGAGTTTTGTAATTTCTACAAACTCTGTCTGTACCGGATCCTTATCCAGATAGGCTCTTAACTGATCCACCAGTTGTTCCTTATATTCTTTCTTTGTCATATTGATAAAATCAATAATGATAATTCCGGAAATATTGCGTAACCGGATCTGGGCAGCAATTTCTTTTGCTGCTTCTAAATTAATCCGATAAAATGTATCTTCTGACGTCTTTTTTCCGGAAACAGCTTTTCCGGTATTGACATCAATTACCGTCAATGCTTCTGTCGGCTCTATAACAATAGTTGCCCCTGATTTCAAATAAACAAGTCGATGAAGAGCCTGCTCCATATAATGATTGATTTTATAAAGAATACCCAAATTATTATCATGATCTGCCAAACAGACCGGCACAGAAAGTTCTGCGTCTGTCTTCATCGGGTGCTGTTTCAAATACTCACATATTTCATCGTATACCTTTGGCAGGTTAGTTGTGATTTTTGCCAAAGTAAACTCCTTTAAATCCCGTAATTGTTTTAAGTATTCCGGTAATTCTTTATACAATAACGTATATTTTACCCGATGCATTGCCTGCGACAGGATTTCATGATAAGTATTCCTTACTTCTTCTAATTCAGATAGTATTTCTGCCTCCGCTGCGAACTGTGCATTCGTCCGAAGTACAATACCGTATTCCAAAGAAGAAAAAGGTATTGCTACTTCTTTTAACTGTGCTCTTTGAGCTTTATTTGTAATTTTTTTAGAAAGCTGAATGCCATCCCCATGATGAATCAAAACAACATGCTTTCCTGTTAATG
Source organism: Lachnospiraceae bacterium (assembly GCA_015057585.1). Taxonomy (GTDB): domain Bacteria; phylum Bacillota; class Clostridia; order Lachnospirales; family Lachnospiraceae; genus SIG299. The sequence goes on from SVEF01000001.1 coordinate 320,492, forward strand.
AAAAATTGGTACTAACTACCGGCGCTTTGGTTTTTACGGCATCTTTCGTTACCTGTACGATTATCTCATCACCGATAGAAACTTTTTTTTTGGATTGCTTTTTGGTAAAAATGGCTCCTTCTACCGAAGACAAATCAAGGTAGCAGGAAATCTTATCTCCGATATTTACAAAAGCCGCATTGATATTTTTTACTACATTATCAACTCTTCCGATGTAGATATTTCCAAGAAACGTTTCCATATTCTGGAAAGCAGATACCTGCACCATGGTTTGGTCTTCATAAACAGCACAAATCGTATGGTTTTTGTAATTTGTAATTACCAGTTCGTTCATATTAACTCCTTTAATCAGGAATGTTTATCTTTGATGATATTCCATTAGCGGAACAAGATTACGTTCCGGCATCTTACCTTCCTTTACCATACGTGCAATCTCCGCCTGTGAAACTTTACGAAGGGATAAATCCGCATAGGTTTCCAGACGATGGAACTGATATGCATATGGGTTATATTTTTTCCCCATGTGGGCATAAAAAGCCTCCATAACCGTATCCGGCTTTACATTATTAACACTTCCTGCGGATAAAAGCAGGTAGAAAACAACCCCATTCTCATATTCTCCGGAAAATTCTGTTGTGTTTCCCTGTGCATTATAATCAAAAATAAATTGCGCCAGATCAATCTCCGCCTCTGTCTTTTTTGATTTTTTTACAAAAGGTATCGAACTTTGGGATAAAAACGCAACAAATTTCTGCTCTAAATCCTCCTTTGTCAAATCAGTATCATAGTCATCTTTTCTCATAACAAGATAAGAAGATGCTGCCACAAGAGCCATTGCTGTCTCGCGCTTTACTTGCGGAACCGGCGGCGGAAGCAGTTCTGCAGCAAGAATTTTCATACCGTCTGTCATCGTTGCATTGAGACGATCTACCAACTCTTGCAGTGACGGAACCGTCTTTAATTCAATGTCAAAATATTCACTCTCACTTGTCTGTCCCACACCGAGCGGCGCTGCAAAGGACATAATCTGATGGGGATTGAACCCTTCTGAATATGCCACATCCAGTCCCGATCTGCGGACTGCTTTTTGAAAATACCGCATCACATCCAAATGACTGATAAATTTCATTGTATCGTATTTTGCAAATTTAATTCTAACTTCCATAAACTGTCTCTTTTCTGATTATTGTGATATTGTAGATTCTCCTGCTTCATTTCGCGGTTCGTAGCAGACACCACCGTTAAATACTTTGGCGCCGCATCCGGCACAACCCTTACGACAGTTTGGTGTCACCTGTTCTGCACGTCCGGTTTCATATTCACGCCAAAGAAATGACTTTGTTACACCTGCATCAATAAAATCCCATGGAAGGATTTCATCTTTAGAGCGTTCACGATGATTGTAAAAATCCATATCAAGTGAAAGGTTTTTAAATGCCTGCATCCAAACATCATTTTTAAAATATTCAGACCAGGAATCAAACAGACATCCATTCTTATATGCCTCATAAATTAGTGCGCACAGTTTTCTGTCTCCTCTGGCAAAAACACCCTCCAGCATGGTAAGTTCCGCATCATGCCAATTATATTTGATACTTTTATTGTTTAACTGTTCTTTCAGTTTTGCACTTAATAATTTACGTTTGGAAATAAATTCTTCTTTCGTAGCCATACGTGTCCACTGGAATGGCGTAAACGGCTTAGGAACAAAGAAAGAGGTACTGGTCGTAATGCTGACCTTTCCGTTACGCTCCTGCTTTGGTATGGTGTAATACTCGCGTGCAATCTTGTCCGACAAAATCGCAATTTCTTCGATATCTTCCTCTGTTTCGGTCGGAAGACCAAGCATAAAATACAGTTTAACTTTATTCCAGCCGCTGATAAATGCAGACATAGCACCGGACAGAATATTTTCTTCTGTCAGCCCTTTATTGATAACATTGCGCAATCTCTGTGACCCTGCTTCCGGAGCAAACGTCAGGCTGCTCTTCTTAATATCCTGGACCTTACTCATAACATCCAGTGCAAAAGCGTCAATGCGAAGCGATGGCAACGAAATATTTACCCCTTCTTTCCGGAAGGTATCGATTAAATAATACACCAGTTCCTGTAACTGCGAATAATCACTGGAACTTAAGGAACTAAGCGAAATTTCCTCATGCCCGGTATTTTGAATCATTTCTACTGCACGAGCCTTTAAAAATTCTACATCGCGCTCACGGATCGGGCGGTATAACATTCCTGCCTGGCAGAAACGACAACCACGGATACATCCGCGTTGAATTTCCAGCACTACACGGTCCTGCACTGCCTTTACATACGGAACCAATGGTTTTTCCGGATAAAAAGTATCAGAAAGATTCATTTCTGCCTGTTTTTTTATCTTTTTTGGTGCATGAGGGTTGTTTGGTTCAAAAGACGCAATCGTTCCGTCTTCATGGTAGGTCACATCATAAAATGCAGGGACATAGATTCCTTCAATTTCTGCTGCTGCTTCCAAAAATTCTTTTTTGGTTTTTCCCTGATTTTTATACTCTTTATATGCATCAAGTAACTGATCATAGACAGTTTCGCCTTCTCCGATATAAAACAAATCAAAGAAATCTGCCAAAGGTTCCGGATTAAATGCACATGGGCCGCCGCCAATAACAATCGGTAATTCCTCCCCTCTGTCTTTGGAAAACAACGGAATCTGGGATAGTTCCAAAATCTGAAGGATGTTGGTATAACACATTTCATACTGTAACGTAATTCCAAGAAAATCAAATACCTTTACCGGGTCCTGGGATTCCAGCGCAAACAGCGGAATCTGTTCTTCCCTCAAGACTTTGTCCAAATCCACCCATGGGGAATAGACTCGTTCACAATAGGTATCGTTTCTTTTATTAAACATGTCATATAAAATCTGAATGCCGAGATGGGACATGCCGATTTCATATACATCAGGAAAACACATACAAAAACGGATATCAACTTCTTCCGGATTTTTTACCACCATATTTACTTCATTTCCGATGTATCTTGCAGGTTTTTCTACCCGCATCAGTATTTCATCTGATAATGCCAGTTTTCTCAAAATAATTTCACTCCCATTTTTATCTTATTACGAAAAATTATATCACACTTATGTTGGAAAAACAATGTCAGTTATCAGATAGTGATAGATTTCTTCCAATACACCGGTGTTATTTCCAAAGCATTTTAAAAGAATCAATCCAACACATAAAATCATGGAAATCAATGTTTTAAGCAACAGTACATTTATCTTTTCTTCTTTTCCCACAAGCAGCACCTCCTTCTTTGTTAAAACCTATTGAAATAGAAAAAAATACAAGTTATAATGACACTAATACTTATGAATTTAGGAGGGAAATTATGTCCTGGTGTCCAAAATGTAAAAACGAATATCGTGCAGGAATTGAAATCTGTCCGGATTGTAACGAAGAACTTGTAGCTGAACTGTCAGAAGAAAGCGATAGTAAATTCGTGCCGCTTTTTCAGACTTCCGATAGCGAACTTGCAGATAAAGTTTACAATTACTTAATTCATTGTAAGATTGATGCAAAAAAACTCCCGTTACCAAACAGTTCTGAGTTGGTTTATGCCCTTTTAGTGCCGGAATCTGATGCACAGGAAGCTGCCAGATACACACAAACGGTTCTTATGTATGAAGCAAAGGAAAAAGAAAAGGAAGAAAATGGTGGTGAAGATATACCAACACCGAAAAAAGGCCGTATTCCGGTTTCCAACCTGCATTTGAGTGCAAAAGACCGATATCAGGAGTATCGCTCTTCCGGAATTATGCTGCTTGTGTTTGCAGCATTGATTATTGCATTTGCATTTTTAAACTTCTTTGAAATTATTACAATTATGGCATCCGGGCCTTCCCTGGTTGTCCTCGGAATTGCCGCTGTTATTTTCATTTATCTTGGTATATCTTCTCTTAAAAGTACCGGAAAACTTTTAGAAGAGGCTGACGAAGAAGAAAAAACAACTTCAGAAATCCTCACCTTTTTAAAAGTAAATTTTCCAAAGGAAGTGTTGGATCAGATGCAGGATGATTCAATGTCGGATGAATTATTGTATTTTACACAAATGAATGCGATGAAGGAAGCATTATTGGCGCAATGCCCGAATACGGATGAGAATTATATTGATGCTATTTTAGAGGATTATTTTAATTCTTTGGAAAACCAGTAAAATCAAGCCACTTGCCGGGATTCCCCCAACAAGTGGCTGTTTTTATACTTCAAAAGTAAAGAGTTCTTCCAATTCTTCTTTCGATAAAGAATTGATGAATACTTCTCTGGAATCAATGACCGAATCATATAATTCTTTTTTCTTTAACTGAAGCTTATATATTTTTTCCTCAATCGTTCCTTTGGTAATTAATTTAATCACCTGGACCGACTTCTCTTGTCCGATACGGTGTGCACGGTCAGTTGCCTGATCTTCCACCGCAGGATTCCACCATGGATCAAAATGAATAACCGTGTCTGCACTGGTCAGATTTAAACCGGTACCGCCTGCTTTTAAAGAAATCAGAAAAACCTGTCCCTCTCCTGCATTAAAACGCTTTACGTAGTCATTTCTGTCATTGATTTTCGTATCACCTTCCAGACAGAAATAGTCATATCCCAATTCTTTCATGGATCTTTCAATGATTTCCAACATGGATGTGAACTGCGAAAAAACAAGAATTCTGTGGCCATTTTCTACCAAATCCTGTAAAATTTGTAAAAACAGTTCCAATTTTCCGCTCTCACCATCGAAGTTCTCAATAAAAGTTCCCGGATGACAACAAATCTGACGAAGTCTGGTAAGTGCTGCCAGAATTTGAAACTTCGATTTAGAAATCTGACCACTTTCAAATTCGTTTCCAAACTCCCCGCGATAAGTTTCCAGATAAGAAAGATATAGTTTCCTTTGCTCCGGAGTAAGTTCGGTCACATATTTGGTTTCTACCTTCTCCGGAAGTTCCTTTAATACATCCTTCTTCATTCTCCGCATAATAAACGGACGAATTCGTTTGTTTAGATTTTGTAATGCCTGTGTATCATGGAATTTTAATATCTGCTTTTCGTATTGTTTTACAAATTTCGAAAAAGTAAGCAGATAATACGGCATGATAAAATCAAAAATAGACCACAATTCCGAGAGGGAATTTTCAATCGGTGTGCCTGTCAGTGCAAAGCGATGATCTGACTGAAGTATTTTGACTGATTTGGCATTTAAGGAAGCTGCATTTTTAATAAACTGTGCCTCATCAAGAAATATTGTATGAAATCTTAGGTTTTCATACAATATGATATCTCTTCGTAATAACGGATAGGAAGTAATAAACACCTGAGTTTTTGCACTGTTTCTGACTACATCTGCCCGTTCTTCCGGGGTTCCTGTAACCATGCAGCAGATTAAATCCGGTGCAAAATTTTCGATTTCATCTACCCAGTTATACACCAAAGAGGAAGGACAAACCACAAAGAATTTCGCATCCGGATGCCGGTCATACATTGCTTTCATATAAACAATGGCCTGAAGTGTCTTTCCAAGTCCCATATCATCTGCAAGAATTCCTCCCAATTGATGATCTGCTAATGTCATCAACCACTGATAGCCGGTTTGCTGATATGGACGAAGACTTGCATTGATTCCCTCCGGAAGTGTGTACTCTACTTCTCCCATAGAAGAAATTGTTGTAATAAGATTCTGGAATTCTTCATTTTTCCTGACTTCAATCCGGGCTTCATTGAGCAAATCATCAAGATACAAGGCAAGTCCCTTGGAAATCTGATACGTTTCATTTGTTTCCAATTCTTTTGCAGAAACATTCAAATTTTCAAGAATCTCTGCTATTTCATGAATTCCTTTTGTCTCCAAATCAATAAAACTGCCGTCTGTCAGTCGGAAAAACTTCTTCTTTAAGCGATATGCACGAAACAGTTGTTTCAATTCCTCTTTAGATATATCGCCGTAACTTAATTCCATTTCCAGTAAGTCAACTTCATCGGATAGGCGTACACCGACAGAAAACGAACCGGATTTCTTTGTTTTCATACGTTTAAAGGCCTCTGACAAAAATACATCGGCTACTTCATTCAGCTGATTTAAACCCTCCTGCATAAACTCATAAATATCTGCATCGGCTTTTAATAAATAAAAGCCACTGTACGGTTCAAACCCGAAATCCTCCAGCAAAGTAATCATGAAAGACTCGGCTTCTCTCTTTCTCAGTATGATATACTTATCACTTTTAGGATTTTCAAACGAATTAAAACGATACTCATCATAGCAGAATATGACCTCTGCTTTTACATAATTCTGATATTTATCAAAATATAGTTCTGTATGTAACTCCGGTGAAATGTATCGCTCCTGTAATTCTTCCGGCACCTGGATTTCCATGGAACCATGGAGCTTCGGAAGTACAGATTCCAAAAAACGTTGTTTATATTGCCCCCGGAATACAAGAGGTTGCTTATCTTCCCCAAGATTATTGAAAAACGGAAGGAAATTACGTAAAAATAACTTGTCCGGCAAATATAGGAACCGGTCACGGTATAATATTTCGCCATTTTCTGAAACAGGAATAATTGGTTCTTTGTCCTTATAATCCAAAGATATATAGTCTTCTTCCGCAAACAATTCAATCTCTACATTTGGATTTTTCGGAATACATTTTACCTCTTCATAAACCTGATTGTATAATTCCAAACGGAATGGGGTTCCTGCGAACTGCTTTAAAAATTTAATAAAAAGGAACTTGGATAACACAACGTGCGAACGGTTAAAAATCATTCCGGCATCTTTCCCGTTTGCAAGTTCCGTAACATCATAGATTTCCAAAAGAAAATCTATAATCGCTTTTGCATTGTGGTCAAAGGCACTTTCTCCGGCAATATACCGGAATTCTTTGCCCAAAATGATATTTTCCCTGCGAATATAATCTTCCAGAAACTTCTTCAGATTTTGTATTTTGTACATTTTAGAGCTACCGGCACGCAAGGAAATATACGCCTTACCGGTAGTATTTCTCAACATGGAAGGCAACGTAATCACAGGCTCAATCCGAAAAACCTCTCCGGTCATCGTAACATTTTCCTGATTGTCAAAATACTCTAACACATGATATGCCCTTTTTTCTTCGGAATTTTTAGGCAAAACACCTTCCGAACGCTCCTGATGTTTTAAAAGCATCAGTAAGGCAGCAACCACATGTTTACAGGCACCTTTCTCTTTAATGGAACTGGAACAGTTACAACTTGTCAAAAAAGAACCGTCTTCCTGTTCCTCAATGGATACTGTATAGTTATAATTGCCTTTTACAATAATTTTATATTTTTTCCCGGACTTAGAATAGGATGCATTCTGGATACGTCCACTCTGAAAATACTGCATTCCACGCATAAATACAGTTTCACTGGATGCCATATTGCGTATCATACTTTTTGTCAATTGAATCATACCGTATCCTCCGGAACACTTTTTCTGTTAAATGTCAAGTTTTAATTGAATCTCCTCTTCTGCTTCTAATTTAAAATCTTCTACCTTTTCTGGCTTTACAATCGGAAGATCATCCAACGACACCAGTCCGAAACTGCGCAGGAAATCTTCAGTAGTACCAAAAATAATCGGTCTGCCCGGAGAATCCATACGGCCTACTTCCGTAATCAGCCGGTATTCCACCAGTTTATTTACGGCGTGGTCACAACTCACACCGCGAATCGCTTCAATTTCCGCCTTGGTAATCGGCTGTTTGTAAGCAACAATCGATAAGGTTTCCAGTAATACATCCGTCAACACATGCTTCTTTGGGACATGTGCGATTTTAATCAGTGCTTCATACATGTTTTGTTTGGTAGACATCTGAAAGGAATCATTCAGTTCAATAATCTGAATGCCTCTGTCTAAGGAATCATAGCGGTCCATCATGTTTCTAACCACACGACGCACCGTATCAATATCATGCTCCAGTGCTGTGGCAATCCGTTCTGCTTCTACCGCTTCCCCCATCGTAAACAAAATTGCTTCAATTTGTGCCTCTAATTCCTGTAATTCTTTATTCATCCGTTTATCCTTTCTATACACAGACTATAACTGTGTTTCGTCAATGACGATGACATCTGTGGCCAGGTATTCGATTAAAATATCATCAAAGATTTCTTCCTGGACAATACTGACACGTCCCATTTTCATAAGTTCAAGAATGCATAAAAATGTAACAATAAGTTCCATCTTATCATTTTGTGTTTCCAAGAGTTTGCGAAAACTGAACTTTTTGTGCTCCAGACCATACGTCTGGACATAAAACATTTTCTCAGAAAAATTTACTTCTTCTTTTTCAATCTTTCCGAATTTACTGCGGACAGGGTCAATCTTGTCCACCTGCTTTTTCATAACCGATTTGAATATTTCATTTAATTTACTGAGTGTCAAATCAGATAATAACTCTTCTAACGGAATTTCCTCTTTAAAATCTGCCACTTCCGGAGGAAGCGTGCTTTTCTTAAAAAACATTTTATCTGCATCCAGATGTCTGTCTTTTAATTCCAAAGAAGCATATTTATACATTTTATATTCCAAAAGACGTTCTACCAGTTCCTGGCGTGGGTCTTCCATTTCTTCTTCATCAGTAACTTCCTGTGGCAGAAGCATTCTGGACTTGATTTTTAACAAGGTGGCCGCCATAACAAGGAATTCACTCATATTATCTAAATCCTGCTTTTCCATGGCGTTTAAGTATTCCATATATTGTTCCGTAATCAATGCAATCGGAATATCATAAATATCTATTTTATTTTTTTCAATCAAATGAAGCAGAAGATCCAATGGACCTTCAAATGCTTCTAACTTTACCGGAATTGCCATTCTTATTCTCCGTTCTCTTCTATTTTTCCATGTAATGTAATGAAATTCAGTTCCACCCGATTAAAAAAACGAAGTGGAATTGTATGTGACCCAAGTCCACGGCTAATGAATAAAGTTCCGTATGGATACAAATATGCCCCAGCATCTTGTTTTGGGATGCAAAATCTTGGCGAAACCAGTCCACCCACAAAAGGCAACCGCAGTAAACCACCGTGTAAATGCCCGGAAACTACAAGATCCGGCTGATAGATTCCATACCACGGTGCATACTCCGGATGATGTGCAAGCAAAATCCGGACATCCCCGTCATTACTTTTAAATGTCGGTAAATCCGATATCTGATTCCATAATTTACCCTTCTTATAAAAGACTTCGGGCAGGGAAATTCCCAAAAGACAGACTTCCAGTCCGTGCACATTTTCTGTTATTGCTTCATTATCCAGAAGATATACCCCTTTTGGAAGTCTGTTTACATATTTTTGCCACGACCCACTGTCTTTCTGGCGGATTCTTTCCTCATGATTTCCAAGCGAATAAAACGTCGGAGCAACCGAAGCAAGCATCTCTAAAAACGCAATCGCATTGGTCTGCTTCCGGTTATTCTTATCTGTCAAATCTCCCGGAAGTAAAATAAAATCCGGCGAAAATGCAAGCACTTTTTCACTAATCTGTTTCAAATTCTTTTTGTTGTTATGTAAATCTGTGATCAAACAGAGTTTCAAACATTCATCAGGCTTCAATTTATGACATTCTACATCTGTAGATTTGTATTCTATCCGAGTATGTTCATACCACTCATAAACCAGCCACAGCAGTATTACTGCCATAAGAATCCAGAGGTAAATCATATGTTATCCTATCTTTCCTATACCTTCCGTTATTTTTGCATCTCCTATTACTATACCTTTTTCCTGATTTTATGTCAATAATGTAAGCAGTTCTTTTATATAATCTGCATACCCGGATTTTACAATTTCTTCCTTTGAAACCAAGGGGATTTTTCCGATTTCTTTTCCGTTTAATTGATAAACAATCATTCCTAATTCTTCGCCGGCTTCCACAGGTGCAACTATGCTTTCATAAAGGACAACCTCTTCCGTAATCTGACTAAAGTCTTCGTTTCCTATGGATACATAACGAAATATCTCTTTCGGAACAAGTTCTACTTCTTTTTTCAGACTTTTGTCTACCGGAACCTTTATTATCTCCATTGTTTCATGCTCATCTGTATAGATTTTACATTTGGAAAAACCGTAACTTAAAAGTTCTGAAGCTTCCCTAAATCTTGTCTTCGTATCTGGACCGCCTAAAATAACAGCAATCATATCAATGTCATTTCTGGAAGCAGTAGCACTGAGACAATAAAGTGCTTTTGAAGTAGATCCGGTTTTTAGCCCTGTAATCCCTTCATATTGTCTGAGAAGTTTATTCGTATTGGATAAGCCAAATTCTGTACTTCCGTTTTTGGTCACATGCGTCATGGAATCCATCCATGTTGTTGTAAATTGTGTAATTTCCGGGAAACGGTTCATCAGTTCACGTGACATAAGCGCAACATCATAGGCGCTGGACACATGCCCATCCGCATCCAGACCGCAACAATTGACAAAAGATGTATCATTCATTCCCAGCGCTTTTGCTTTCTCATTCATCCTGTCAACAAATGCCCCTTCTGTTCCTGCCAGATGCTCCGCCATTGCCACGCAGGCATCATTTGCGCTGGAAATACAAATACATTTCATCAATGTTTCTACGGTTTGCTGCTCTCCGGCTTCCAAATACACCTGTGAACCGCCCATATTGGCCGCATGTTCACTGGTAGTTACAACCGTATCCATCGTAATGCTTCCTGCCTCTATTGCCTCATAAATCAGTAACAACGTCATAACTTTGGTTATGCTTGCGGGCGGTAAAATTTCATGGGAATCTTTTTCATAAATAATAGTTCCCGTGGATGCTTCCATCACAATCCCTGCTTTGGAAAGTAATTCCGGTTCCTTTTCACTGTAACAAATTGTCTTACCAAAGAAAACCGTTACGGTAAAACAAAAAACAACTCCAATGACTGCTCTTTTTTTTAGGCTTTTCATAAAGCCTCCCAAAATCGTTCTCAAAAAAATATATGGACAGTTCTCCCACATTATGCACTAAAAAAGAGGATGTCAATGTAAACAACATCCTCTTTATTCTTTCTAAAACCGTTTTACACCGTCTTTTGTTACAATTCCCATGACATGCTTTGGTGCTTCCACCCGTTCCGAACTTAACCGATATGCATTCATAAGTCTTGGTGCTGCTGCTTTTAATTTTGCAACATCATTTCCGTATAATCTGGCCAGCGATTCGCCCTTTCTGACGTAGTCACCGACTTTTTTCCATATCCTGATGCCGACACTATAATCAATCTCGCTTTCCTTCGTCTCTCGGCCACCACCAAGCACCAAAGAAGTCATACCTATTTCATCTGTTAAAATTTCTGCTACATAGCCATCTTCTGCGGAAATCATTTCCTCAATAAACTCGGTTCTCGGAAACTTATCCGGATTCCAAACATACGAGGCATCGCCGCCTTGTGCTTCAACAAACTCAGCCAGCTTTTTTAGTGCACTTCCGTCTTCAATCGTGCCCAGTAACAATTTTTCTGCCTCATCCACAGATGTGGCTCTTCCTGCCCCTAAAAGCATATAGGTTGCAAGCGACACCGAAGCTTCTAATAAATCCGCAGGACCATCTCCCTTTAAGGTGTCGATTGCTTCCCGCACTTCCAAAGAATTGCCCACATAGTTCCCAAGTGGCTGCCCCATGTCAGATAACACCGCATAAGTTTCCCTGCCGACACCGGTACCGATTTGAACCATGACTTTTGCCAGTTCTTCCGCCTCTTCCAGTGTCTTCATAAAGGCACCGCTTCCTACCTTGACATCAAGCACAATGACATCGGAACCTGCTGCAATCTTTTTACTCATAATACTGGATGCAATCAGGGAATAATTATTTACTGTCGCTGTAACATCCCTGAGCGCATACATTTTTTTATCCGCAGGAGCAAGATTTGCCGTCTGACCGATAATAGCCAGCTTCATGCGGTTCACATTGTCAAAAAACTCCTGATCAGATAAGGAAACTGAAAATCCTGGAAAACTCTCCAATTTGTCAATGGTTCCGCCGGTATGTCCCAATCCTCGTCCGGACATTTTTGCCACCGGAACGCCAAGTGCTGCCACCATTGGGCCAACAATGAGAGAGGTCTTATCTCCTACACCGCCGGTACTGTGCTTGTCTGCTTTTTTCCCTGCAATCGGAGATAAATCAAGTACATCACCACTGTGCACCATTGCCATAGTTAGGTCAATGGTCTCTTCCAAATTCATTCCTTTTAAGCATACTGCCATCAAAAACGCCGACATCTGATAGTCCGGAATGCTACCGTTTGTAAAACCATTCACAATAAAAGAGATTTCTTCCTTTGTTAATGCATCCCCATTTTTCTTTTTTGTAATCAAATCATACATCCTCATTGTTTCTTCTCCATTTAACTATTAATTGAATTGATAATTTTTTCAAGTTCCTGCGCTGTTGTCTCATACGCTGATTTTTCGGATAAATATTTTCCGTTTTCCTGCTGAAAATCAATAATCAAATCTATCATATAAGACCGTGTCGGAGTTTCTGAAATCTCGATTTTAAGCAGCAGCCATCCCATATTTTTCATCTGTTCGTCAATACAGTCTTTAAAATGGAGGCAGATATTTTCAAGTGTAGGGTTCAGAGTATCAAACGGTGGAATCTCATTGATATATTTATCCTGATAATCAGAAAGCATCTTTTCAATCGTATATTCTACATCATTAAACTGAACAAAACCATCTACTATTTTAATCATATCCATAGTAATTTCCCATGTATGTGGATGTTTTTGCCCAAGCTTATTATTGATATATATGGAATGACTGGCATTTAAATAAAATTTAAATTTGTATTCGCTGTATTTCAAATTACTTTCCCACCTTTACCAACCCATTATGCTACATGTAACAATTTACCTTCTGTGTTACGGATTTTTTTCTTTTTGTTTTCTAATATTATAATAAATATTCCAATAAATGTACAGAGAATTGTAACAAATAATCCAAGAATTAGTGCCAAATTTCGATACTCCAACACTATATGATGTGTCCCTGGTAATAATTCCACCGCCATAAACACATCAAAGACTTCTTTGTATTCTGTTTTTTCTCCATCTACATAAAGTGTCCAGTTTTTATCATATGGAATTGACAAAAACAACACTTCGTTTTCTGTTGCTGTTACTTCTGCTTCCAGATGCGTGTCTGTACTTTCATATAGATACCAACATTTTTGTTTTAATTGACCTATATGTTCTTTAAAGCATTCCAGGTCCAAATATACCAGAGACACAAACGTCATACCAATGCTGTTATCTTCCGGAACCAATGTAATATCCACTGTCTGCCCCGGCAAAAATGTTCCTAAAGGCAGAATTCCGCTATTTTCTGTATCAAGCCAATTTGTTATTGGTTCATCATTTACCAAAACAATTGCACTTCCCGCCCCATTAGAAGGAAGGTATAGATAGATTGGATTTTCGTTTTCAGCCATAAATCGATACTTGATGTGGACATTTTTATCAGGTACCGTTTTGATCCATACTTTTTCATGTTCCACATATCTTAGCCCGGCTGTCTCTGTTTCAAACGGAATCGGCACTAAAAATTCAATTTTTTTCCCTAATAATGCACTGTACATCCGGTTCTGATTTTCAAACACATCTTCCTGCCAGTCAATGGGATGTAAAGTTTCACTGCTTGCCACCACTCCAAATTCCAGAGCATAAGGATTATAATAAGTATATACTGTCGCATCCCGATGGAATTCTTCAAAATACTTCTGCTCTTTACGGGACAAAAAATACTTCATACCTAGCAGACTGTCGGCTGCCAAAGTTGCACCCTTCCCGTATTTTGCCCAATAATTATAATACTGATTATATCCCATCCGTCCCATAAACTGGATTACCGACTGTGTTTCTGCTGAACTGAAATGTGACAGTCCGCGATATGAAAACAACATTGCATCATTGTGTGAATAATGAAAATCCTGCTCTATTCGGTAATACCCGCTATCATAACGTTCTATGTATGCAATCGAATCCTCTACTTCTGTAACATATCCTTGAATACTGGTATCTACATAGGGTCTGTCCCTCAGTACTACAATTCCGTTCAAATATAGATTAAATAAAAACAGAACTCCAAAAACAGAAAAACACAATTGCATCCAATCCTGTTCCGTGCGTATTGCAAAAAACAAAAGCAAAAGTCCCGCTGTCATGATAATAATATCCGACAATATTACAAACGAATTCAAATAAGTATACTGCTTAAACAAAACAAAAATTTCAGCAAGCAATACAATAATCCCGGTCAAAAGTACAGATTTTTTTGAAAATGTTCTTTTTTCTACAATAGTAGAAAATGCATTCCATGCAATTAGAATAACAAAAAATATAAAAATAAAAGAATATCTATGGTTAAAATTGTTAGGCATAGCAAAACCGTGCCAAACGTTATCCAGCGGACGGATGCAAAAACTGATGCTAAAGAAAATCAATAAAAGGCCGTTAAGTATTTTTTCTTTTATTTTGATCTTTCCTAAAGTAAATGAAGTAATAAGTAAAAGAAATGTAAGTATTCCGCAAAACACAAATGGAATCCCCGTATGAAATTCAGTATTATTTCCTGCGCCCGTAAAAAATTTGGATAATAAATCAAACGGCGGATACAATAACATCCCTTCTGTCGGTATCTCTGCTTTGTTTGCCAGTTTCGTGCTGAATAATGCATAGATGGCCGGGAACAAAACAACCGCTGAAATTCCGCCAGCACAGACAGAAGCAACTGAAAATTTAAATATACTACCGATTCGATTTTCTTTTTTTTCAACAAGTATCAGACGATATCCAAAAAACAGAACCGCAAAAACACATGACATGAATCCTGTGTAATAACAAATAGCAATCGACCCGGCAAGTGAAAAAATGTATACCGCTGATTTCTTTCTTGCGATTAACCGGTCAATTCCCAATGCAATCACGGGTAAAAGAATGACTCCATCCAACCACATAATATGTGTCTGAAACATAATCATATACCCGGATAACGCATACGCTGTCGAAAACAAAAGAGCATAGTACCGATAGGAGTTCCGTTCAGATAAATACAAAAACATAGTAATTCCACATGCTGCAGTTTTCAGTACAACAATCAAAAATACAGCATAAGAAATTCGCTCAGGTGGAAAAAATAACAACACAATATTAAACGGGCTCATCAGATAATATGTCAGAATCGGCATAAAATCGCCACCGAGTGTTTTTGAAAAACTATATAAGAAGCTTCCTCCATTTTCTAAAAGTTTTTTTAAATTAACCAGATAACTAACATATTGCCCGTTCAAATCCGAATGCATGACCGTTATTTTTTCATAGGGGTACACACCGTACCTCATATATATGAACAACAAAAGAACAGCCGGAATCAATCCCGCCAGAATACACTTTATGATTGGTTGTTTTAATAAATCTTCCAGTGTCTCCATCTTTCGATGTGTCATAATACGTCTCCAACTTCTGTTACTTAAGTATGCCATAATGCATCTGATATTCTCTGATTACCTGCTCCAATGTCTTGTAAAGATTATCACTGTTTTTCTGTACTGCATAAACAGAATTAACAACCAGATGGTTTTCTTTAAATTTTTCCTGAAGAATATAGTTGAGCAATTGTATCTCTTCCGGAATGTTTTTATCATTATCATAAACAGCAAGTAATACTAAATGTTCATTTTTTATATGAAATAAAAGTTCTTTCTGTCCAATAGAATTCCAGATATGTTTAAAAATTTCCGTAAGTTTTTCCTGATATCCCCGGTTTCCACGAAAGCCAAATACAACCACCATCATCTGTTTTTCCTGTTTTAATTGCAGTTCCGTTAATACATTATATAAAAAATCTTCTGTGTAAATACCGGTTTCCTCGTTCATAAACACTCCATGTTCCCCTGAACCGGTAACATGATAGACTTTTTGCCCAAACTGATCAATTATATAATTTTTACGTTCGATTTCCATATCATTTTCGCAAATAATACGATTTAGATTTGTGCAATAAAAACAAAAAAATACGATGGAAGCCGTGATAATACTACCAAGCAACAGAAATACTACAATCATCAATATATTTTCCCGTCCAGCATTTGCAATATTTAATATAAAACTCTCAGAAATGCAATAAATACAAATATAGGATTTTCCTTCTATCTCAAATGTATGAACGAGACCAATATACTTCCCGCTGTTTTTAGAAATAGAAAAACGCACACTGCCTGCACTCTGTGTCTGAAGCATGACAGAAAACGCCCAAAAACCTTCCCCGCCGTTTATTTCAAACTGGTCTAAAAGCTGTTCCAGGGTATAACCGTCACGATTTGCGGTCAATTGTTCATTTTGAAAAAACAATAGTTCCTCTTCACTTGCAAAAATGTAAAACTTCTGATTTCCCTGTGCTAATGGAACCAGAATTTCAGACACTGCCATATATTCCGCTCCGGATATTGGTTGTCCGTTCTGCAGTTCATCCTGTATTATCCGGGCAATTTCCATAGAATGCTCTTTTACCAAAAAATCATTAAGTTCAGCATGTTCCATCACATATCGTTTTTCGTAGAAAAAAATACGAATCACTATTCCAAATACAATAGATATAACAACAAAAACAGCAAGCGCACTAATCACGTATATTTTTTTAGTTTTTGCCCTAAGACATTCATGATTCATGATTCAACGCCTTTCTGATTTTTTCTATCATTCTGCCCGCTACGGCAAAATCTTTTCTTAATACAGAAAAAAATTGTTCTTTTTCTTCTGTCAGATTTGCCGTTTTCCAGGTACTGTCATTATTGATGCTGTTGATAATACCCGCAAAACGAATCCAGAAAATAATAAAATTATATGCCGGCATAAGCAGACAAATATACCATTTACTCCTGTAATACTCCCGAACTTCCTTATACGGCTGTAAATACGCCAAAATACTGAAAAAATACAAAATACCGGAGCCTACATACAGTAAATAGGTAATAGCAAGAGAACCGGCAACCAAAGATACCGGATAATTTACAAATAATAAACATAACAACGCAAAATACCAAATCATACGTGGGAATGCAAAGGTATGGTCAAACATCAAAAGGCGAATCATAAAATTTGAAAAAAAACCTTTTGCCATCTCAATTTTCTTATTTAAAAAGATATGATATACTTCCAATTCTCCTCTCTGCCATCGTTGTCTTTGTGTATACATTTTATTAAAGTCATCAATAGGATCCACAAAAAACAATGCATTTTCACATAAATGTATTTTCTGTTTTAAATATTTTCTCACCTGAAAAGTTACATGCGTATCCTCGCAGACCGTATCTGTATTATATAATTGTGTTTTTAATATCGTCGATTTACGAAACGCTGAAAATGCACCGGATAACGTAAACACACTGTCTAATTCCGACTCATAGTTTCTTCCGGCCAAAAATGCTTGACAATACTCATAAAACTCACATCGTCTGAATAATCGCATCAAAAGATTCGGAGTATCCTCTACAAGTCTTGGTTCAACAAGGATACTTCCGGTCATACAGTGTATATTGGTATTTTGTTCAAAACGTTTCACCATATTATAAAGTGCATCGGGATGTAATATCCCATCACTATCGATGTGAATGATGTATTTCCCTGTTGCATTAAACAACGCCATATTCAATGCTTTTGATTTTCCCTGCTTTGCATTCAGCCACTGCATAGATAAATCATATTCTTTCTGACATTCATTAAAAATCATAAAGCTTCCGTCTTTACTCTGATTATTAACCAGCATAATCTCTATCATCTGATTCGGATAATTCGAATCATTTACGGAAGCCAGACATGCCCGCAACGTTGTTTCAGAATTATATACCGGAATAATCAATGTAATCTGAGGAAAATGCTCCGGTACTTCTTCAATCTTTTTTCTTGATAAACGTTTTTTTACCAGAATAAACAAATTCCCAATTGCCGGAAGAATTTCCATTATTAGCGGAATAATAATCCATGCAAGCCAGAACACAATCGAACTGGATAAAGTTCTTAATATATCATTCATATTCTTCCGTTTCTCCCTCTCCGGTTGCTTCTTCTGTCTCTTTTTCCGTTACATATTTAAAACTTCCAATTTTTTGTCTGACAATCTGTGCTTTTGTAAATATATAAAAATAAAGAGAAATTGATAATACATAAAACACAATTCTTCCAAAAATTGCATGGGCAAAATAGAATACATTATTTCCAAAGAAATAAATCATTGTGCAAATCGAAAAAATACGAATTACATTAAACAAAAAAATCGCAACAATACCGGCTACTGTTAATATCACCTTTTCAATAGCATCATACACATCGAAAAACCAGAGTAAAGAAAGGTATGCCATAATCTCAATAACACCAGAACACTCAAAATCGACAAAGAGAGAAACTGCAGCGGTTGATTTGGGAATAAAAAGGATACTATACTGCTGATAAGCATCAAACATTCCGGTTAATTCCCCAAGTTGGCCCACAACAACAGTAACCGCTTTAGTAAGCGGTTCTGTCATAAGCGGCTGGAGCCAGATCATTTGAAAAACAAATAGACCTACGCTTCCAAGTAAAAAGCGCCAAAAACTGAGTTTTGCGCGCTTTAATACCCATAATATGTAAATCCATACAATAAAAATTAATCCAACAAGAATGCTCATATCCTATCCCTTACTATTTTACTGCTTTTTTTCTGCGTTTTATAGTGACAAATCCTATGCAGGAAACAGCGACACAAATGGAAATGCCAATTAGTGGACCACTGCTTGAACCGGAATTCATCACAGAGCCTGTATTCGGGTCTGAAAATATAATCTCTCCAAACTCATCCATATTCACATTTAAGAGTTTTGAAAGTGTATCAAAGGAGATCGCTATCTCACATTCATCCGAGCGGTGATAGGAATGATTCTTATGACAAGCTTCATAATCATGTTTATACTCACAACGTTCATCTACAATTGTCACATATGCACTGCAATTTTCTAAAAGAGTATTATTGTTATCTGCTGTATATAAGTACGCTTCAAAGATTCCCTCTCCCCATCTGGCACCGTTAATTGGTTTACCGTCGGAATCACATAAATCAAAATACAATATCTGGCCATCTACTTCAATCGACATGCCTTTTCCTGAAATATGTTCTCCTCTTCCGTCTGCTTCTGTCTTAATATGAATATACACATATTCACCATCATTTACCATGGCAAGCTGTTTGTGCCATTTCGGGTCTTTGTTGTACTTGATATATCCATTACGATCATTTTTTTTCTGGTCATTATTATAATAAGGATTATATTTCCCAGTATTTACAAAATCATGCGGAATTCCTTCCCAATCTTCATAATAACCATCAATTACAATATTAAAATCGTTGGTATATTCCGGTTCCTCATACTCATGCTCTTGCATAGAATCCGGTGCAAACTCTGGCAAAAGAACGGAATCAGATTCACCGTTTTTGTCAAAATCAAATGTCAAGTAATTCTCTCCCAATCCATGTGTAAGCGGAATTCTGATTTCTACAGAAACTCTCCCGTCTGATGTTTTTCCAACGGAATCCGGCATGTTGTAACGACTCCAGTCGATGGTTCCGTCGTGATCATGCATTCCCGGAAGATACGTATCCTTGTATTCATGAAACATTGATTTTTGAATCAAATGAATATACAAATAATTTTCGTCATAAACAAGTGCGACACTTTCAAAGTATTCGCTCATGGAAGATATATCATAATGTTTCATCTCATCCCAGTTATAGTCTGCGTCGGCTTTTGCTCTCATACCGGTTGCCAAAAGTGCAACACTCAGAAATACCATAAGACCAAACAAATATTTTCTAAGATGTTTCATACTGTTTCCTCCCGTTTTTTTTCTTTAGAATCAAAAATAAAATCACTGCTATAACTTCAACAACAAAAATTATCAAACCGATACTGATATTTTGATCACTGAAGGTAATCGTAGTAACCCCCTGATTTACTACAAGCAGATTTTGCTCCTTTATAAGTAAATGCTCCGATAGAAACGACGGCTGGAACGCAAGGCTTGTATTGACCCTGTCAACGGGTGCTGAAATCTTTATTTGACTTCCATCATATTCATACGAAACAGAATAAATCGCATGATGTGGCAATTCTCCTGTTTTTTCCGAAAACATCTCTTCCAAAAGTTCTCTTGCTACAGCATCATCGCTTTCCAGCACATGTTCAAGAATCTCAAAACCAATAAAATAAACTCCATCCGCCTCTCCAAAGAAACAAAGCGGTTTATTATCCACCCACGCATACCCGATGCTCTCTGCATTTTGAACATACACGGTTCCCCAGGAAGTATATTCCTGATAAAAACGATTTGGTTTATAA
Organism: Lachnospiraceae bacterium; assembly: GCA_015057585.1. Lineage (GTDB taxonomy): Bacteria > Bacillota > Clostridia > Lachnospirales > Lachnospiraceae > SIG299. Next base: position 340,913 of record SVEF01000001.1, read on the forward strand.
ACTTTATTTTTCAAAATTAGATCCGGATATTTCCCCCAGAAGGTAATATCCTGTGCAGTTACTCCAAGAAACGTCTTTCGGTTCGTTGCGATATTTTCCGGGATGCCATCCATATCAATAAAAACCTTGACACCGTTTTTTGCAAGAGTACGCACCAATTCTTCTGCTTCTTCTTTATTATTATAGCGAAAACCGCTTAAAAAGACAAGTCTGTACTCTAAAAGTTCTTCTAACGAATACTCTTCCAAAGAATCAGAATGTCCCTCGCAAAAAATCGGATAAAGCAATGTTACAGAAGAACTGTTTTCTCCAATCGCAATTCCTTCGTAAGAAGTCACAATTCCTGTATGAAAAGGAAGTTTTTGATAAAACAAATAGCTATATTCATCATCCGTATGCAATGAATAACCGACACGTTCTGCCGACGCTATCAGTCTCTCATAAAGTGTTTCTTTCTGTTCTGACTGCCATTCCAGCCCTTCTTTCTTTATGATAACCGTATCATTTCCTAAAAGAAGACAACGATCAAACATATACTCAAAGTTATTGCTGTACAATGCATAATTCAAGAGTTCTAAATTTTCTCCGATGACTGCCCCCTGATTGGTCAGATTATAGGAAAAATTGATTTCACGTCCGTTAATCTGTGCAAAATAAGCCGGAAAAGAGAGTTCCTCTCCCAAACCAAGCAATATCATTCTTCGGTCTGATCGTTCCATTGCGGCTTCCAACCCATTTTCTTTGGCCAATTGCTTCTGCTGTTCATACAGCGATGTTCCCGTAGAATTGCATATCAGACCGTAAATACCCGGAACGCAACCGAGAAACAGAATCATCCAAAATACGAATTTTGCACGTTTTTTCCCATGTTCCCAAAGTATAAAAGAAAAACCCAAAAAAAGGTAGGCAACAGTAGCATATGAGGAATTAAACACTAAAGTACCGAGTGTTGTTCCCTGTAATGTATTTATGTATACGCCCAATGATAACAGCATAAGACAAATTGCACCAAAGATACTTTTCCTGCTCTTTCTTTGTGCAAACAGAGCAAGAAAACCAATTGCAAAAAACGGAATTATTCCAAAGGAAAAATCTCTGACTGAAAATTCAACTCTTTCAAATACCCCATTTAAAATAGCCTGATACAGCCAAGGTGCCGTTGCGGTTCCTCCCAACAATACAGACACAAAAACCCATCTTAATCCGGAATAATTATTACGCAAACGTACATAAAACAGCATCGCAAAAATCATTCCCATCACAAGTAATCCTGCATATACAGGCTGTGTAAGAACCATCAGTGCGACAACCAGTGCCACATAAAAATAATCCCTCTTCTTTTTTCTTTCCAATGCCGAATAAACGGAAAGAAGTAACATGGGCAACAGCATAATAAGCACCATATATGGCATATTCCCGTCAACAGAAATTGCTCGTAAATTTTCTGGAAAGAACATCCATAAAAGTCCAAAACTGACTGCAGGCCAAAAATTACGCATTTGGATACCAAGTCCCAGAAAGGCCAACATGCTCACTAAATTTATTACACCAATAAAAAGTAAATATGCTGACATGGAGTCTCCACCTGCTATCCACTGTAACCAAGCAAGTAAAACATATGGTACCGGTGCAGATGTCATAAACATCTGATACCCATTATACCACGTATCCATAAAAATCGGATAAAAGTGACCTTTCATTAACTGTTGATACAAATAATCTGCCTTTCCCAGGTATAAATATACATCGTCACCCATTGGAAAAACACCGGTTTTTGCTGTTGTCATAATCATCAAAAGAGACAATAGAAATGCAATTCCAACGGCCACTGTAATCTCATACCATTTCACACGTCTTGAAGATTCCTTGGTTACAGCCATTAATTCTTCTGTCTCTTCCTGTTCTTTTTTCTCTTTTTCTTTTCGTTCGGCTATGATTTGGTTTAACGCTTCAATATTTTTCTGGTCACGCATCCGGAAAGAAACCAGTGGTAAATAGTTTTCCACATATTCCTGCAACCTTGCATCTGCGGGAGTAATTTCTTCTGCGGCAACACCTTTGTCCAAAAAATCTGAAATTGTATAAATTCTGGAGGGAATTTCACTGATTTCAAACTTTACCAACTTTGCATTCTGTTCCTGGTATTTTTCCTTCAATTCAGAAAAAAACAGATATCCAATATTCTCAATGGTCGGAAGTAATGTATGAAATGCCGGAAGTTCATTGAAATACTGATTCTCATATTTTGAAAAATATCCCGATAGAAACTCATCATTTTTTTCAAAAAGAATCGTCGTCTCTTCCGAATGTTCCATATACAAATAGACTTCCAGCGTATGCCGGTGCGGCTGCTGCTGTTTTCCAATGCTATGTAATATATTCAATCTGTATTTGAATTTATAAATTCGTTGTTCCATTCCCTCTCTTCCGGTAATTCACTTATAGTTGTTTACCGTTAACCTCTTATTTCATATATTTTTCTTTATAAGCCAAAATCGCTGCTATTGTCTTGGAATCCGTGATTTCTCCGGCAAATATACGTGCAATCAAATCCTCTACATCATATTTCTTTACTTCCAAATATTCATCTTCATCCAAGTGCTGCTCTGTTTTTACCAAATCCGTAGCACAATAGATTTCAATATATTCATCACAGTAAGCAAAGGCGGAATGAAATTTCAGTAAAAGTTCGATTGTGCCGCACCGATATCCGATTTCCTCTTCACATTCCCTGGCAGCAGCTGTCATACGGTCTTCTCCCGGATTTAAACAGCCTGCAGGAATTTCCAATGACATCTTATCTACACCGGAACGATACTGACTGACCATAAATATTTTTCCGTCCGAACCCACCGGAACAACGGCTGCCGCCCCGTTATGATGTAAATAATCCCAAATCATCGTATTCCCATCCGGTGTTTGCATCGTATCTGCATAAAAATCCAAAATTTTGCCTTTATACTTTAATTCTCTTGCGATTCGCTTCATCTGTCCTTCCATGATATCTCCTCTACTTTTTCATTTGCATTGCTTTTTCGTAACAGGCATCGCAGGCCTTTAAAATCGCATTACGAAATCCGTTTTCCTCAAGTGCCGCCACACCGGCAATGGTTGTCCCGCCCGGCGAACAGACGTTATCTTTCAATTTTCCGGGATGCTCACCCGTTTGCAACAGCATCTCGCCGGCACCAATCATCGTCTGCGCTACCATTTCATACGCCTGATTTCTTGGAATTCCGTACTTTACCGCTCCGTCAGCAAGTGCTTCCATAAATAAATACATAAAAGCCGGCGAACTGCCACTTGCCACAATAGAAGCATCCATGAGTCGCTCCGGCAATAATACAACCTTTCCTACGGATTCAAATAAAGTAATCAAATCCTGCTTTAGAGCATCTGAAACGTTCTGCTCGCCAAAGCAAACGGCCGTCATCCCTTTTCCTACTACAGCCGGTGTATTTGGCATCGTCCGTGCAACAAATGCCTGATTTCCGATACTGGTTGCCAGATATTCCAACGTAATGCCGGGTGCCATGGAAACAAGCATTTTCGTTCCACGTACTTCCTCCTTTATTTCCGAAAGAATTTCCGCAAAAAATTGAGGTTTTACTGCAAGAATAATCAGTTCACTTTCCTTTGCAAGTTCTTTTAAAGAAGTGGCCGGACACACGCCTAATTCTTCCTTCAATGCCGTATTCTTTTCATCATGTGCACATCGAAACGTTACATTCTCTTTTCCAAATAAACTTACCGCCTTGCAAAGAAGCGGATAACCCATGTTTCCTGCGCCGATAAACCCAATTTTCTTCATAGAATCCTCCTCTGTTTCCAGCCTTGATTTGATACACATTTTAGTATAAAAATCCTTTTTTTGCAATAAAAAGGCGAAAAAAAGGATGTAACAGTCGATACATTATGTACAACTATTACATCCCAAATTTTTCTTACTTATTTTGCGTAATCAATAGCTCTTGATTCGCGGATCACATTGACTTTAATCTGTCCCGGATATTCTAACTCCGCTTCAATCTTCTTTGATAATTCTCTTGCCATCAGTACCATATCGTCATCCGATACCTGTTCCGGTACAACCATAACACGTACCTCACGACCCGCCTGAATCGCAAAGGACTTATCCACTCCTTTAAAGCTGTTGGTAATATCTTCTAACTGCTTCAGTCGGTTTGTGTAAGCTTCCAGAGTCTCTCTTCTAGCCCCCGGTCTTGCAGCAGAAATTGTGTCAGCAGCCTGTACAATACATGCGATTAAAGACTGGAATTCCACGTCACCATGGTGAGCTTCTACGGCATTGATAACAGTGGCGGATTCCTTATACTTGCGGCATAAGTCAACACCAATCTGCACATGTGTGCCTTCCATTTCACGGTCTATCGATTTTCCGATGTCATGTAACAAACCTGCACGCTTTGCAAGTCGGACATCCACACCAATCTCAGCAGCTAATAAACCGGAAAGCATGGAAACTTCTACCGAATGCTTTAACGCATTCTGACCATAGCTGGTACGGAATTTCATTCTACCAAGAAGTTTAATGAGTTCCGGATGAATACCGTGAACACCAACCTCAAGGGCTGCCGATTCACCTTCCTCACGGATCATTGTTTCAACTTCCTTCTGTGCTTTTTCCACCATTTCTTCAATTCTGGCCGGATGAATACGTCCGTCTACAATTAATTTTTCAAGTGCAATACGTGCTACCTCACGACGAATCGGATCGAATCCGGAAAGGATTACCGCTTCCGGTGTATCATCAATAATAAGTTCCACACCGGTCATGGTTTCAAGAGTACGAATGTTACGACCCTCTCTACCGATGATTCTACCCTTCATCTCATCGTTCGGAAGCTGTACTACAGAAATTGTAGTCTCTGCGACATGATCTGCTGCACAACGCTGGATTGCCGAAACGATAAATTCTTTCGCTTTTTTGTCGGCTTCTTCTCTTGCATTGTTTTCCAGTTCCTTAATCAGAACTGCAGTTTCATGCTTTACTTCATCTTCCACAGACTTAATAAGATATTCCTTAGCTTGTTCGGAGGTTAATCCCGAGATCTTTTCAAGTTCCTGCACCTGATGCTTATGGAATTCTTCCACCTCGGCACGCATTTTGTCGAGTTCAGCTTCCTTTGCATTTAACTTGGCTTCCCGCTTTTCCAATGTTTCCGCTTTTTTGTCAATCGCCTCTTCTTTTGAAAGAACTCTCTTTTCGTAGCGCTGAATTTCCGCCCTACGTTCCTTAGATTCTCTCTCCAGCTCATTCTTAGTCTTAATCGACTCTTCCTTCGCCTCAAGCAATGCTTCACGTTTCTTTGTCTCTGCAGTCTTTAAAGCCTCATCAATAATCTCTCTGGCTTTTACTTCCGCTGTACCAACTTTAGCCTCATAGACTTTCTTACGGTAAGCGATAGCCACAAACCAAACGATGAGTCCTACAACAACCGCAACTGCCAGTAACGCGATGACAAATACGATCGGATTGTTCACAGGAACACCTCCTTATTCAGTTTTTATTGTATTATTTTAAAATCCTACTAAGGGCAATTTTAAAACAAATTACAACATATAAATATTATACTTTTTTTAGTAGTCTGTCAAGTATTGGCATACAATTTCTTGGGTTTTATTTTTAATATTACCTATAAGCACTTATTATTGCACGATTTCACCAATATAGTAAAATCCTTTACACTCTCTTAAATACACATTCACAAATGTTCCGATAAGCGCACTGTCTCCCGGAAAATGTACCAAAAGATTATTACTGAGTCTTCCGGTTAACATTCCTTCACCTTGAGTATTGACTTCCTCTACTAATACTTCCATGGTTGTTCCTTCATAACGGTTTGCCTGTGCTTCGGAGACAACTTTAATCTCATTCAACAGAATATCAAACCATTCCTTCACCTGTTCCTCCGGCACCTGGTTTTCCATTTTTGCAGCAACGGTTCCGCTTCTCTTGGAATAAATAAAGGTATATGCTGAATCAAATCCAACCTTCCTTACCACATCCACGGTTTCCATAAAATCTTCTTTTGTTTCCCCCGGAAAACCGACAATGATATCTGTTGTCAGGGAAATCTCCGGCATTGCTGCCTTGATTTTATCAACCAGGGTCAGATAATCTTCCTTCGTATATTTCCGGTTCATTTCTTTTAAAATCCGTGTACTGCCCGACTGCATCGGTAAATGCAGATGGGTGCAGATTTTCTTCGAGGTACGCATCACCTCGATCAGTTCATCCGATAAATCCTTTGGATGTGAGGTCATAAAACGGATACGCCGGATGCCATCTACCTTTTCTACTTCACGTAACAGTTCCGCAAAGGTCATCGGCTGAGCAAGCGTCTTCCCGTAGGAATTCACGTTTTGTCCAAGCAGCATAATCTCAACAATCCCCTCTGCCGCCAGCTTCTTTACTTCCGCAATAATATCCTCCGGTTTACGGCTGCGTTCCCTGCCGCGCACATACGGAACGATACAATAGCTGCAGAAATTATTGCAGCCGTACATAATGTTAACGCCGGCCTTAAACACGTATTTATGTTCACTCGGCAAATCCTCGACAATCTGGTCCGTTCCGTCCCAAATGTCAACTACCATTTTATTTTTTACAATATCCTCAAACAAAAGCTCTGCCAGTTTAAAAATATTATGTGTACCGAATACAATATCTACAAAACGATAGCTCTTTTTAATCTTTTCCACTACATGGGCTTCCTGCATCATGCAGCCGCACATGGCAATCTTCATATCCGGATTCTTCCGTTTTAAGGTCCCCAGATACCCGATTCTGCCATAGACACGTGTATTTGCGTTTTCTCTTACCGTACACGTATTATAAATTACAAAATCCGCCTTTTCCGTATCCGTTTCCACATAACCGATGGTCTCTAAAATCCCGGCCAGTTTTTCCGAATCCTTAGCATTCATCTGGCAGCCGAAGGTCTGTACATGGTAGGTCAGTTTTCTTCCCTTTTCACGCACCTGCTCTTCCATCCAGGATTTTAATACATCCATATAATAATACTGACGTTCCGGCTCGGTCACCGGAATCTGTTCTGTTTTCATTGTTTTTACATGTTCTAACCAATTTCCCATAGCTTATCTTATCTGTCCATTTCCAAATATAATATATTTTGTTGTTGTAAGCTCCGTAAGTCCCAACGGACCTCTTGCATGAAGTTTCTGCGTGCTGATTCCGATTTCCGCACCAAAGCCGAACTCTCCGCCATCCGTAAAACGTGTGGAAGCATTCACATAGACAGCCGCAGCATCCACTTCATTTAAAAACCTCATGGAACGCTCATAATCCTTTGTAATAATTGCTTCCGAATGTCCCGTGTTATGCTCATTGATATGCGCAATTGCCTCATCAACGGAGGCTACGATTTTAAGCGAAATAAAACGGTCCAGATACTCCCTGTAAAAATCCTCTTCGGTTGCTGCCTCCACCTGCGGACAAATTGCTCTGGCACGTTCATCCGCACGGATAACAATCTGTTTTTCATTCAAACGCTCATACAGGCGCGGCAGAAACGCTTCTGCCACATTCTCGTGTATCACCAAAGACTCTGCCGCATTGCATACCCCAAGCCGCTGCGTCTTTGCATTATCTATAATATCCAGTGCCATAGAAAGGTCCGCGCCGTCGTCCACATAAATATGGCAGTTTCCGGTTCCGGTTTCAATGACAGGTACTGTACTGTTTTCTACCACACTTTTTATCAGTCCCGCACCGCCTCTCGGAATCAGCACATCTACATACTCATTCATGCACATCAGTTCCTTCACAGTTTCACGGTCTGTTGATGTAATTAACTGCAACGCATCTTCCGGGACGCCTTCTGCCTTTAAAACGGAACGGATAATCTCCGTAATGGCAAGATTGGAGCAAAGTGCATCACTTCCTCCCTTTAAAATCACAGCATTTCCGGTCTTAAAGCAAAGTCCGAAGGCATCTGCCGTCACATTCGGACGCGATTCATAAATCATTCCGATAACACCAAGAGGCACCCGCTTCTTTCCTATCATTAAACCGTTCGGTCTGGTGGTCATGGAAAGCACCTCTCCCACAGGATCCTGTAAATCCGCAACCTTATAAAGACCGTCTGCCATTGCCTTTACACGCCCTGCATTTAACATCAGACGGTCCAGCAGCGCCTCTGACATTCCGTTTTCTTTGGCGGCTTTTATATCCTGTTCGTTTGCAGAAAGAATCCGGTCTGTCTCCTTCACCAGTCCGTCTGCAACCGCCCTCAACACATTTTCCTTTATGGCAGCAGGTAAAACGGCCAGTTTTGCCGACGCTGCCTTTGCACATTTTCCCAGTTCCTTCACCATAGCCGTTTCTCCTTTACTGGTGTCTGATATAATCAAGCAGGCGGAATTCCTTCACCGGATTTGCCGTAAAAAGTGTACCAAGCAATTCCCCGTTCATAATTCCCAAAATATGTTCTACGCTGTCACCGTTTGCAATGACCATATCGGCCCCTGCCTCGGTTGCAATCCGTGCAGCCGCTAATTTTGTCTGCATTCCGCCCGTACCGACGGAGCCGGAGCTCCCCTTTGCCATTCCGAGTATTGTTTCATCTAAGGTTTCAATCGTATGAAACAATACCGCTTCCGGATTTTTCTTAGGATCATCGGAATACATACCGTCAATATCCGATAATAAAATCAAAAGATCTCCATGAATCATCGCTGTCACAAGCGCCGATAATGTATCGTTATCACCGATTTCCAAATCCTCAAGCTCATCCGTAGCTACCGTATCATTTTCATTGACAATCGGGATAACACCCATTCTGAACAATTCCTCAAAGGTATTGCATGCATTTTGTCTTGTGATTTCATTCAATACCGTTATTTTTGTCAAAAGCAGCTGCGCACACGGCTGATGATATTCCGAAAACAGCTTCTGGTATACGGTCATCAGACTTGCCTGTCCGACTGCCGCACATGCCTGTTTCTGCGATGTTGTCTTAGGACGCTCTGAAAGTCCCATTGCCTTTCTTCCAACCGCAACGGCACCGGAGGTAACCAATACAACCTCTTTCCCCCGATTATGAAGGTCGGTCAGAATCCGTACTAATTTTTCCAGTTTGATAAAGTCAATATGTCCTGTTTCTTCGTGTGTAATAGTTGAGGAGCCTACCTTTACCACAATCCGCTGTTTGTCCTTCAGTCTGTCACGCTCTTTACTCATTTGTCCTTACCCAAACGCACCGCGTCCCTTTCCTGTCTATTCTCCCATAGTCCCATATAATGAAGCAATTGCTTCGAATACCTTTATTCCGTCCACTGCTGCAGAAGTAATTCCGCCTGCATAGCCGGCTCCCTCACCGCACGGATAAAATCCGCCGATTTGTGACTGCATGCTTTCGTCTCTCGGAATTCTTACCGGAGAAGAAGTTCTTGTCTCTACTCCGAGTAACGGCACATCCTTTGCCGCATAGCCCGGTATCTTTTTATCAAATGCCAAAATTCCTTCAATCAGACTTTCAATGACATAAGACGGCAAGCATCCGGACAACTCGGAAAGAACATATTCTCCTTTGGTATTCGGAATAATTTCCCCAATTGTATCAGACTTTTTCTTTAATAACAAGTCTCCAAATAATTGCACGGGAATCTTTCCCTGTCCCTGTAAATAAGCGGCTTCTTCCCATTTTCTCTGGAAATGCATACCGGCAAGCGGCCCCTGCATTCCTTCCCGATCAAAATCCTCCGGTGTTACCGTTACAATCAGTGCACTGTTGGCATTTCTCTCTCCCCGGTCATGGTTGCTCATTCCGTTTACCACAAGACGCCCTTCTTCCGAGGAGGCATTTACCACAAAGCCTCCCGGACACATACAGAAGGAATAAACACCCCTTCCGCTTTCCGTCTGATAGGTCAGCTTATAATCCGCCGCCGGGAGCTCCCGGTAAAAATCACCGTATTGCGCCCTTCCGATTAACTCCTGAGGATGTTCAATCCGCACACCGACGGCAAATGCCTTGCTCTCCATGGCAAGCGGCTTTTTCAAAAGCATTTCAAAGGTATCGCGTGCGCTGTGTCCGATTGCAGCTACCACAATATTACAGTCAAGTATTTCCGTATTATTAATTTCGACTCCGCAAATCCGTCCGTCTTTCATGCATATATCCGTTACCTTGGAAGAAAAACGGAAGGTTGCACCCAATTGTTCCATATGCTTTCGCATAGAAATAATCACATTTCTCAAGCAATCCGTACCAATATGCGGTTTATTCAAATATAGGATTTCCTCCGGCGCACCATGCTCCGCAAAAATCTCCAGGACCTTTCGGATTCTTCCGTAAGGGTCCTTTACCATCGTATTCAGCTTACCGTCTGAAAATGTCCCCGCACCGCCTTCACCGAATTGTACATTACTCTCCGTATCAAGAATTCCGGTTTTCCAAAATTCTTCCACACGCTGCATACGGTCTTCCATTTTCTCTCCACGTTCCAAAACAATCGGACGATATCCGTACATGGAAAGAAAATAGGCACAAAAAAGTCCCGCTGGGCCGGCACCGATTACTACCGGACGCTTTTCTGACGCAGGAAGTCCTTTCACAGGCACAAACCGGTAGGACTCATCCGGTGCAGACACTACCTTTCCCTTTGCCTTTGCCAGAACCTTCTTTTCCTCTTTTTCCGGAAGCGTTACATCAATGCAATACACATAATGTAATTCCTGCTTCTTTCTGGCATCCAGTGAACGTTTCCTGATAGTAAATGTAAAATCATCGTTCTGTAATCGGAGTTCCTTTTGAATGGCTCTTTTTAACTCCTCTTCGCTATGTCTGATATGTAATTTTAACTGAGGTATTCTGAGCACAATCTGTCGTTCCTTTCTTACTCTTTGTCACAAGCTGCATGCATTCCGGCTACATAACCGCTACTCCATGCCCACTGTAAATTATAGCCACCGCAGGTGCCGTCCACATCCACCAGCTCTCCTGCAAAGTACAAACCCTTTACTTTTTTGGATTCCAGCGTATCCGGATGAAGCTCCGATGTTTTTACCCCTCCGGCACATACCTGCGCATTCGCAAACGGATTTAATCCGCTGACATTGCAGGTGAAATTTTTATATTTCTTTGCCAGACGCATAATCACTGCTCCGGAATGAAATTCTTTTACTGCCGGCTCTGTCGGATTAATGCCGCATTCCTTTAAAATGACATAATTAAGCTTATGATTTAATAATCCAACCAGCATTTCTTCTGCCGACCGTCCCATCGCACGATTCAGACGTCCCTGCAAATGCTCTGCCAAACATTCTACAGTCATAGAATCAAAGAAATCTATGCTGCAGCTCACTTTACTACCGTTGTCTACTGCTTTTCCGGCATATCGGCTGATTTGAAATACCGGTATTCCGGAAAGTCCGTACTCTGCAAATAAGAGTTCACCCTGTTCTTTCGCTATTTCTTTATTATCCGCATATAAACATATGGTGCCTTCACATCTTACCCCGGATATTGTCTTAAACCATTTTTCGGGACATCGCATCTGGACTAACGCAGGTGAAACCTTTTCAATACTATGCCCCAAGGCTTTTGCCATCCGGTAGCCCGAAAACTTTGTTTCATCTTTATATCCGGCACAGCTTCCCATACAAAGCACAACACGCTCATATCGTCTTGTTCCGCTTGCACTGACTACTTCAAACCAGTCTGCCTTCTTTTGTATCTCAAGTGCCTCTTCCTGAATTACTTTAATCTTTAAAGCTTTTATCTCCATGGCAAGGGCATCTGCCACTGATGCTGCCTGCTCGGAATTCGGATACACATATCCGTTTTTTATTTTAGGCAGAATCCCGATTCCTTCAAAAAATTTCAAGGTATCTTCTACCGTAAACTGCCCTCTCACACTGCGCGAAAATCCGGGCTCTGCACCTCTGTAACAGGAATCCTCCTGCTGAAGATTCGTATAATTACATTTTCCGTTTCCCGTTGCAAGAATCTTTTTCCCGAGGCGTTCCTTTCCTTCATATATAGTAACCTCTGCACCGTTTCTTGCTGCTGTAACAGCGGTCATAAGTCCCGAGGCTCCGCCTCCGATGACTGCAATTTTTCTTCTCATACCGTACCCCATCCTTTTAACTCGTATATCCCTCTAAAATACTGTATAGTTCCTTTGCATCTTTTACATAAAACCCGTTTCTGATCTGCTCCCGTATCTCAAACGGTAACAAAGCAACCTCTATTTCCGTATATTCATATACGGTACGCAAATCACTGTAATATACTGTCACAAATCCGCCGTAAGTGCTGATAAAATATTGATTTTCTACCTTTGCTTCATCGTATACCTTTCTTAATTCCACCTTATTCGCGGAAAAAGAAAGAACTTCATACTGAATCAGTCCCTTTAAAAATTCATTGACCGGAAGATATTCCATATATCCGTTAAGATAAGCCATTAATTCTTCCCTTTCAATTCCGACCATAAAGCCCGGCAGCGGCAGCTGTTCCCGTTTTGTCTCATTCTTCTGCAAATAGACGGTTTCCAATATATATTCTGCCGTCCCCCGGATAGTTTCATTGTTTTGGACAGCCTCCACCACATCTCCTCCGGATTTGCTTCCGATATCTATAATTTCATACAGCAGTTGCTCATTCTTTCCGGAAAATTCAAGCAACTGCTGCAAAATTTCTGTATTCTGTTCTACTGCTTCCCTGTTATAGTGAAGCAATGCATTTTTAAAGCTTAAGTAATAACACAGGCCAAACATAAAAGATATGGCACAAACTACTGTTGTTATATAAATCACCCGTTTCATAGCAAATACCCCCTTTACCGGAAGTATTTCCTCTCTCTTGGGATTTATTCATGTAAAAGCCCTGCGTTTTTAAAAAGTCTTACAATCCGTCCGCCCATCGGTAATTCATATAACTCTTTTTCATCCATGGCCTTTGTTACCACCATCAAAACAAAATAAGCATAAACGGCAAAAAAGATGGCACCGCATAATCCGATTACCCTGCTGTGTACCAGACGCTCAATTCCGAGATAGGAAAAATATGCTACAAATCCCATTACCGCAGAACATATTGCCGGTAATAAAAAGGTCTTTTTAAGTTCCTGCCGGTAACCGGTTTCCTTTTCGATACGCATCGCATTTAAAAGACTGATTATCATCGGGAAAATAGTATGTCCTACTACAAGTGCATATACTCCCATATCCAGATAATTCAAAAGCAGATAGTCTACTCCCGCATAAACAACCAGTGCAATTGCCGCATGAAGTACCGGATAACGCATTTTGCTGATACCCTGCAATACATTGCTTGTCGTTGTAGAATACGCATAAAACACAATTGCAGCCGCACCAATCTGCATCAGTAACGGGGTCATTTCTGTCGTATCATTAAACAGCACACCCATAATCGGCTTTGCAAGCACGGCAAGTCCAAATGCACTCGGAATCGCAATCATCATATTGAACTTGACTGCCTGAGCGGTTTTGGTATGAAGTGCCTCTGTGTCTTTATTCGTATGGGCAATTACGATATTCGGAACAATCGCCACACCAATGGCAGAGGCAATCGAAAGCGGCAAATTGGCAAGCAAACGGTACTTACTCGAATATCTTCCCCACAAGACAAGACGGGCTTCCTCCGAATATCCCTTTGCATCCAGAACCGTATTTAATAATGAACTGTCGACGGTGCCGCTTACCGTATTTAACGTTTGGTTTAAAATAATCGGAATTACCGTAATCACGACTAATTTTAACAGTGTCTGGTAGCTTTCTGTTACGCCGGACTTATCTCTTCTGATTCTTCTTTTCAGGACAGGATAATATAAGACAAAAACAACGCCCAAAAAAATCAGCGAAGCAACCGCACCAATTAAGGTCCCGAAGGTTCCTCCGGCCGCACCGTAAGCAATACGGTATTCCGAATCCTCATATGCCTTCATGAAAATAACGGCAGCTCCTAAACCGACAGCCACATGAAAAAACTGCTCTATCAACTGCGAAACCGATGTCGGTATCACGGTATTTTTTCCCTGGAAATAACCACGCAGCACTCCCATTACCGCAAAAACAAAAATGGTCGGAGCAAGAAACCTAAGCGGAATGGCACTGGACCTGGATTTGAACAACGTCGTTGCAAAAAAATCCGCACCAAAATAGGTAACTCCTGCGGCAATCGCACCGCTGACAACCGAAAACAGCATCGCCGTACAGAAAACCCGATAGGAATTTACATATTCTTTTTTGCTTTCCCTTGCCGAAACCAGTTTGGAAACTGCTATCGGAATACTGTATGTGGATAAGAGAAGGGCAAGATTATAAATCTCATATGCATTGGAATATGCACCGATACCCTCGTCCCCGATAATCCGGGTAAGCGGCACACGAAATATAATCCCCATGACACGTGTCAGTATGGAGGCAAGTGCCAGAATGCTTCCCTGTATATAAAAACTGTTTTTCTTTTTGTCTGCCATAAATCTCTGCCTCTTATCTGTTAATTCCTAATCCGTTTAAAATGTCCTTCTGCATTTGTTCCATCTGTTCCCTTTCGGCATCCTCCATATGGTCATAGCCGGACAAATGAAGCATGCTGTGGGCAACCAGGAAGCACAGCTCCCTAAGCTCGGAATGCCCGTATTCCTCTGCCTGTGATTTTATTTTATCATAGGACAATACAATGTCGCCTAAAAGCAGTTCTCCCGTCTCCGGGTGAAAGCATTCTGCCTGTTCCTCTTCCAGACACTCAAACGCTCCGGGCGTTTCATATTCCACCATAGGAAAAGACAACACATCCGTCGGACGGTCCATTTCCCTGTATTCTAAATTCATTTCATGAATTCCCGCATTGTCGGTAAACAGAACATTTACTTCTGCTTCGTATGGGCAATTCACATAATCAAGCGTAGCCAGAATCACCTTTTCCACAAACTCATCTTCATTAAAATCAAACTGCAGCTCTACTTCTTTTTCTATATGAATTGTCATATGTTTTTCCTTTCTACTTAAGTCTGTTATCCTGTTCCTGTAAAAACTCCACGAACACCTTACGCAAGCCCGTATATTCCGAAAGTGTCATACCTGAGCCGTTGTACTCGCCACGGAACATTTTTTTCTCAATGGTCTTGTCCACAATTTTTTCAGGCGCGAGTGACAATTTTTTCATATGACGTATAACGGTATAATTCGAAATCACATCATCTGCCATAGCAACCAAAGCCGTTTCTTTCGACGTAATCTCTCCGGTTAACAATTCCTGTATCATCAGGACCAGCCCGCCCGGAAGGTTATCCGCTTCCTTCTCCCAGAGCTTTACGACAGGCTCGTACAATGCAATTGCCATAGCAACCTCAGACCGTAAACCGATACCCTCCGACGCACGATAAGAAAGCTTTCCGGTTAAAACCGCATGTGCATACACTGCTTTTTTCTGTTTTTTTAATTCCTGTAAAACAGCGGCCTTTTCGTCACAATACGGCGAATAATCCTCCTGTGGTTCTTCCTTACATTCTTCTGCGAAGCTATTTTCCGGTTCCTGCGGAATACTTTCTGCAACAAAGTTCCCCTGCTGCAGAGTGTCACTTTCCATTGTTTCTTCTGCAAGCTGCTCTAAATACTCATATGTAACTAAGGCGTCATCTGTTTTATCATACTCATTTTCTTTTTCATTCCCGGTGCCCAGGAAACATACAAACAGCATGGTAATGAATATGCCGGCAAAGTACACGCACATAATACTGAATGCATCCAAAAGGACATCCCGGTTAATCAAAAAGCGGTTTAACACAATGCTCAGAACCACAATCAGGGCTCCGGAAAAAATCATCATATAGAACATCGATGCCCAGGTTTTCATTTTAGGTATCAAAAGACATACCGCCGTTGCGCATACAAAGTGAAAAATCAGGCCGTTTACCGGATTCCCCTGTAAATAAATTGCATGAAAAACAAAGAAATATACATACAGCATGCCAATATTGGAATTTACCAGCGCTGCTGCTGCAATTCCGCCGATAAGCCATACCGGCAGATTCATATAATACTCCGACTGTAACAGCAGCAAGGCCGAAACCAAAAAGCAAAATATCAGTATAACCTCTGTTTTAAATGAGGAATACAGTCTTCTGCAGTCGATGGCAGAATACAATGCAATTATCAGAAACAACGCACCGGCGTAGATAAAATAATCCTTGCTCCATGCCTTTTCATAAATAATTTCATTGATAAAATAAGCAACTCCGGCAAACATGAAAAAGGTAATCAGCATATGGCTTAGATATCCTACTGCAATTTTAACGCCGCTTGCTCTTTTGTTCTGCTCTGTACTCATTTTCTTCCCAATCCCTTACTTACTTTTTTCTTAATTGTAATTTCTTTTTTTGCCTCCGCCTCCTGATTTGTCTGCGGACGCCGTCCCGGGTTCTGACGCTTGCTTTCATATTCATCATAAGCCTTTACGATTTTCTGAACAAGCGGATGTCTGACAACATCTTCTCCCGAAAGTGTAGCGAAGCCGATATCATCTACTTTGGACAATACCTTCAGTGCCACATCAAGACCCGAAGTAACACCGGAAGGCAAATCCTTCTGGGTAAGGTCTCCGGTAATAATTACCTTGGAACCAAAGCCGATTCTCGTCAAAAACATCTTCATCTGGGCCGGGGTCGTATTTTGCGCCTCGTCTAAAATAATAAAAGCATTATCTAAGGTACGGCCTCTCATATACGCCAACGGAGCCACCTCAATCAGGCCCTTTTCCATATTTCTCTGAAAAGCTTCCGGTCCCATAATCTGATAAAGCGCATCATAAAGCGGTCTCAAATACGGGTCAACCTTGCTCTGTAAATCGCCGGGCAGGAAACCGAGCTTTTCTCCCGCTTCAATCGCCGGACGTGTCAGAATAATCCGGCTCACCTCATCATTTTTAAAGGCCTGAATTCCCATGGCCATGGCAAGATAGGTTTTTCCTGTTCCGGCCGGGCCGATTCCGAATACAATCATCTTTTTCCGGATCAGGTCAACATAGCGTTTTTGCCCAAGCGTCTTAGGCTTAATCGGTTTTCCCTGAATCGTATGGCATATTAAATCCTTATCAATCTCCGTCATGCTGCTTACTTTATCATCTGCCGAAAGTGCAAGCGCATAGGACACATTTTGTTCTGTAATGGTATTTCCACGCATCGAAAGCTTTACGAGTTCCTCTAAAACCGCCTTTGCCCTCTGTACCCGTTCTGTATCTCCAAGAATCTTTAATTCGCTGTCTCTGGCAATCAGAGTTACTTCCAATGTGCGCTCCACCAACTTGGCGTACGCATCAAACTGTCCAAATATATTCCGGATATGTTCTACCGGTATGTTAAGAATGGTTTCCACTATATTCATCTTGCTTTATCAACTCCTCTTGTTCTATTTCCTGATAAGAAATAAAATTTCCACAAATGATTCCGGTCCCGGTCAGGCGATACGACGTTCCGATACACTCTACTGACACTTCTGAATTCATCACGTGTATCCCCTGCATTTTTAAATCCTCCAAAAACAGGGAAAACTCCGTTTCTGCCATCTGTTTTGCTTCTTCTTTTATCCATTGTTTCGGTTCTGTCTCATACGCTGTCAATTCATAAAACCGAACACGTAACGGTGCTTGATAATCACGGAAACAAAATGGGACAATATCATATTCCATTATATCATATTTTACCCCAGAATATCTAGGGATATATGAAAATATTTTTCTTTGGTCCCAAAAAATTTCACATCCTGTTTTTTGACCTTTTTCTATCTTTTTTTCATAAAGAAGGGAACCTGTTTTTTGATACAAAAGTTCCGTTTCTATCCATACCTTCCCCTTCGCGCCAACCGGATTATTATAGATCAGTTCATCATAATCCCCGACCACGGGAACAATTCCGGAAATTAAAAGATCTCCTTTTTGCACGACATCTCCTTCTTTTACCGTGGCTATTCCTGACAGTACTTCAATTCTTTTAACAATTCCACTCCGTTCCGCAATGATATGACTGCTGTTTTCCGGTCCGGTTTCTGTTTGAGGCATGGAACTTTCATTCAGTCTGATATACAGATTGCATCCGCGTTTTTCAACAGATACCCATCCGATTTGTGGATAAATCAGCCTTATTTTTGTCTCAATATCTTTGCAATTCACTATGTATTTGTTTGTCCCACCAAAGATTTTCATCTCATTTTCCAATGTAGTAAGAATCTGCTCTCTCGTATGAACAAACCCACCTTGGACTTGTGTATACCAAATCCGCTGTGTCATCTGCCAAAGAATAAAGACTCCAAAAAAACAGCCGAGCATAATTCCTTTCCGTTTCAGCATCTTTCTGCAAACAAACGGAAACCCTCTTTTTTTTTCTATCCTTGGCAGGCACTTTGTCTTTTTTACTACCGGCCTGATTTTCCAATAATCTTTCAATTTCATCTTACAATAAATTGATTGATTTATCATAATTGTATCAATTATTTCAATTTCCTTGGCTTTACATAAATTAAAAAATCTTTCCTTTACTGTTTCCTTTAAACTTATTATTAAATAGCCTTTAAAAAACAGAACCAATTTACTGAACATCTAACAATCTCCCTTACTACAATATGAAATATTCAGAATATTTCCACTGATTCGAATCTCATCTTTTGTAAAATAAGCAAGACAAAGATGGCTCCCCTGAATCAAAATGTGATGCTTCAAGGTCCTGAGACGGACCAGTTCTGTCGTGTATTCTTCGATCACATAATCTCCTCTGAAATCAAGAAAATGATTCCCGGACATGCGGATTGTTGGATATCCTTTCAAGATTTCTTTTGGAATTCCTAATTTATCACATTCATATTCCAGGTAATGCTCATATTCTTTTTTTCTGTCCCGCTCGGTTTGCTTCATATACTTCATAAGCGGTGATAACTCTTTTTTATTTTTTTGATGTTGGGATTTCTGTTTTGACAAGAAAATTCTCCGGATAGATGTCATTATTTTTAAGTTTATGCAAAATAAGTTCCGGCTATGAAAGATAAAAAACCCCTGGTCCTAAGACCAAGGGTTTCACTGCACAATGATTAGTATTTACGCTTACGAGCAGCTTCAGACTTTTTCTTACGCTTTACGCTTGGCTTCTCGTAATGCTCACGCTTACGAATCTCCTGCTGGATACCTGCCTTCGCACAGTTTCTTTTGAATCTGCGGAGAGCGCTGTCTAAAGATTCGCCTTCTTTTACGATAACATTTGACATTTTCTCACCTAACCTCCCTCCAGTTGTGTATTGTGCCTATACAACTGTTTGGGTATTTTTAAAAGCACTATGAAGATTATACCATAAAATTTCCGTACGTCAACTACTTTTTTACAGTAAATCAAACATTTTTTCTAAAAATTATGCCAATTGTGTTTCCACAACAATGTATGCCTTTTCTACCGCAGCATCCATGCCGTCCGGGTTCTTACCGCCGGCCTGCGCCATATTTGGACGACCACCGCCGCCACCGCCTACAAGAACTGCTACTTCCTTGATGAGGTTGCCCGCATGTGCTCCTTTCGCCATTGCACCATCGGTTGCCATAGTAACCAAACTTACTTTACCATCAATGGCCGAAACGAGAAGAATTACACTCTCACCGAGTTTTTCCTTCATCTGATCGCCTAAGTTTCTGAGTGCATTCATGTCTGCTTCCGGAACCCTGGCAGCAAGAACCTTGATGCCGTTTACTTCCTTTACCTGGCTCATGATATCGCCAAGGGAGTTATTAGCCAGCTTTGCCTTTAACTTTTCGTTTTCGGAATGCACTGCCTTTAACTCTTCCTGTAAGGACTCAATCTTCTTAACCAAGGAAGCCACATCACACTTTGCTGCCTTAGCCGCTGCGTATAACTCCTCTTCCTGCTTCTTATAATATTCAAATACGCCTTCTGCTGTAATTGCTTCAATACGTCTTATACCTGCCGCAATACCGGACTCGGATAAAATCTTGAATACGGAAATTACACCTGTGTTGTTTACATGAGTACCACCGCAAAGTTCCTTGGAGAACTCGCCCATGCTGACTACTCTTACGGTATCACCGTACTTTTCGCCAAACAGTGCCTTTGCTCCGGACTTTCTTGCTTCTTCAATGGTCATTTCCTTTGTTTCAATCACAAGATTCTTTGCAATTTCTTCGTTTACCATAGCCTCAACCTTGGCAAGTTCTTCTTTTGTCATTGCAGAGAAATGTGTAAAGTCAAAACGCAATCTGTCTGCGGACACCAGGGAACCGGATTGCTTTACATGATCTCCGAGTACCAGACGAAGTGCCTCCTGTAACAGATGGGTTGCACTATGATTCTTACCGGTTGCCAGACGGTTCTTTGTGTCGATGGAAAGTGTTACCTTATCTCCCACAGAGAAAATACCACACTTTACCACACCGACATGACCTACTTTACCACCCTTTAACTTAATCGTATCAGTCACCCTAAATACAGCATCTCCTTTTGTGATAACGCCGATATCTGCCTGCTGACCACCCATCGTTGCATAAAATGGTGTCTGATTTACGATAATGGTTGCAACCTGACCATCTACGATGTCTTTCACCAGTTCGGTTTCAGTTGTCAGGACAGTAATATCAGATGTGTACTCCATATTTTCATAACCAACAAATTCTGTTGTAATGGCTGCATCAATTTCATCATATACGGTAGCATCTGCGCCCATGTAGTTTGTCGTTCCGCGAGCATTACGTGCTGTTTCCTTCTGAATCTGCATTGCCTTCTTAAAGCCATCCATATCCACGGTAAATCCCTTTTCTTCCAGAATTTCTTCTGTCAAATCGATAGGGAAACCATACGTATCATAAAGTTTGAATGCATTTTCACCGGACAAAGTCTTGGTTCCTGCTACTACACATGCTTCTTCCATTTCAGCAAGGATACTGAGACCCTGGTCAATCGTCTTATTGAACTTTTCTTCTTCCAGTGTTAACACCTTTAAGATGTACTCTCTGTTTTCTTCTAATTCCGGATAACCATCCTTGGACTCATTGATAACAGTTTCGCAAAGTCTTGCAAGGAATAATCCATTAATGCCAAGTAATCTTCCGTGTCTTGCCGCACGGCGGAGAAGTCTTCTAAGCACGTAACCACGACCTTCGTTGGATGGCATAATACCATCGGAAGTCATAAAGGTTACGGAACGGATATGGTCGGTAATCAGACGGATGGAAACATCCTTCTTATCATCGGTCTGATAGGTCACACCTGCCATCTCACAAACCTTATCACGGATTGCCTTCATTGTATCAATATCAAATACAGAAGTCACGTCCTGAACTACTACTGCGAGACGCTCAAGGCCCATACCGGTATCGATATTCTTCTGCGTAAGCTCTGTGTAATGATGATTTCCATCGCTCTCAAACTGTGTGAAAACATTGTTCCATACTTCGATGAAACGGTCACATTCACAGCCCACCTTACAATCCGGTCTGCCACAACCATACTTAATACCTCTGTCATAGTAAATCTCGGAAGATGGACCGCAAGGACCTGCACCGTGCTCCCAGAAGTTATCACAGTCACCGTTTTCATCACGATAAAAACGGGTAATCTTTTCCGGAGCAACACCTTCCTGCTTTGTCCAGATTTCAAATGCTTCATCATCTTCACAGAAAATAGACGGATATAAACGGTCCTTTTCCAGGCCTACAACTTCGGTCAAAAACTCCCAGGACCAGTGAATTGCTTCTTTCTTAAAGTAATCACCAAAGGAGAAGTTACCAAGCATTTCAAAGAAAGTCAGATGTCTTGCTGTCTTACCGACATTTTCAATATCGCCGGTACGGATACACTTCTGACAGGTCGTAACTCTCTTTCTTGGCGGGATTTCCTGCCCGGTAAAATAAGGCTTCATCGGAGCCATACCGGAGTTAATTAAAAGTAAGCTTTTGTCATTCTGCGGAATCAACGGAAAGCTTTTTAAACGCAAATGTTCCTTGCTTTCAAAAAATTCAAGGTACATTCTTCTTAAATCATTTACACCATAAGGTTTCATAATTCTGGTTCCTCCTCAAACATATTTCAATGTAGAAAAATCCACATATTTCTTCTAATGTAACTATTTGATTATAGTGATTTATTCGATTTCTGTCAATTGTAAATTCGGATTTTCCAAAGCCGCATCCTGAATTGTCTCAAGCAAAGCATCTGCATAGTCTCCGAGGTTTTCTTTTATTTCTTCCGTACAAACAATTTGAAGAATAATTTCCTCTTCTATCTCGAGCAAACAATCATACAATGCATCCAGATTGCAACCATAATATTCCGGAAAACCAAGTTGTTCCTGCAAATATTCATGTGCCGTTTCTTTATCGGTCATTTTTCGACCATCTAACACTACTTTCATTTTTTATCCTCTCTTTATTGTCCTTCATCTCCATACAGTAAGATAAACGACCGGTAATGATCTGTCGTATAGTAAATCAACCCATCGTTTGAAAACACAATCCGTTTAGAACCACGGCTCTTTCCTCCGTCCGTGTCAATATCACATTCGTAATATTGCCTGCCTTCTGCCTTTGGCAGCAGACCTTCACGATTCTGAAAGTAATCTCCGCCGATGGCGTATCCCGGCGCCACACGCTCAACACTACCGCTTCTCCAGCCAAGTGCATTCGCTTCCGACTTCGTCATATAGTTATCCGGCAAACGGCCAAATGTATGAATATATAATGCAACATTCTCCGCGTCATAAAACCAGCCGTCTTCCGCAATCGCAGGCGTCGGCGTTGGTGTCGGTGTTGGCGTATTGGTCGGAGTCGGCGTTGCCATATGAGTCGGTGTCGGTGTAGGGGTCGTTTCATTATCTTGCACACCGGCACATCCAAGTAAGGTTGCCGTCATTAAGATACTAAAAAGTATCAGCCACCATGATTTCATGTTATTTTTAAGTCTGATTAACATTCTTTTTGGCTATCCTTTCCACTCTGTTCCATACGATTTAATCCATTGGTACGGTAAATGTGGTTGCCGTATCCAGGTCAAGAGTTCCTTTTTTATAGCACCGGTGGCATAAAGCAATATACGATTCATTACCGCCGACTACCACCTGTTCACCTTCATATAAAATCTTATTACCGGAATATCTGGCATTCATAATGGCTTTTTTCCCGCATGGACACATGGTCACGACCTCGCGCAGGGAATCCGCAAGCTCCAAAATACGCTTGGACCCTTCAAACAGATTTCCCATAAAGTCTGCCTTTAATCCGTAGCACATAACAAAAGTGCCTTCATCCGCAATCTCACGAAGCTCGTCCACCTGTGCTTTCGTTAAAAACTGTGCTTCATCTACAATAATATTGTCATATTCCGATGCAGGTGCATCCAGCGCCTCCTGAATCGTTCCTTCCGGGAATACCAGTTTTGCAGTCGCCATAAGACCGGCTCTTGACTTTACAATATCCGCACCATCCCTGGTATCAATGCTCGGCTTTAATAATGCCACTTTTTTCCCTTTATCCTCCCAGTTAAACCGTGTCATCAGTGCATTTGCTGTTTTGCTGGAGCCCATGGCGCCATAATAAAAGTACATTTTCATGATTGACTCTATTCCTCTTTTTCGTAATATTGTTTTCCATTTATTTTATCATTGTACCTCATTTTCTTAATTTCGAGAAGATGTTATTTCTAATATTTTTTCTTTTATTCATTTCTTTACCATATATACAAATTTTTTTATTTACTTTCCACTTAATATATTGTAAAATATGTGATTGGTTAAAAGTTATTTAATCCCCCCAATAAAATAACGAAAGAAAGAGGTAAAAAACATGAGAAAGAGTAAGACGCTCTTGGCACTCGTACTTGCATTTATCGTATGTATGACTGCTGCATGCTCCGGCGGTGAAGCAACACCGACCCCTACACCTACAACCACTCCGACGACAGTACCTACTACTGCTCCGACGGATGCACCTACCACTGCACCAACGCAGACACCGGCACCAACTGCTGAACCTACAGCAGAGCCAACGACTGCTCCTGCAGAAGAAATCAAGGTCATTACCATCGCAGAAGCACTTGAACTGTGTGGTGAACCTGGCAACATTACTGAGGAAAGATATTATATTCGCGGTACGGTTGAAAAGATGATTAATGCTGCATACGGCAACATGGTAGTGGCCGATGAAACCGGTTCTATCACTGTATACGGTACATACAGTGCAGATGGCTCTTTAAAATATAGCGAATTGACCGACAAGGCATTCCAGGGTGATGAAGTGTTACTTCATTGTATTTTACAGAACTACAATGGAACAAAAGAAGTTAAGAATGCACGACTCATTGAGTTTAAGAAAGCTGAAGTTGTAATTGACGAATCCAAGTATACAGACATGAGCATTGCTGAAATCAGAGAAGTTGCAGCAGATACCAATGTTAAAGTGGATGGTGTTGTTGCTGCAATCACATATGCAAACGGCCATGTACCAAACGGTATTATGTTAATTGACAATACACAGTCCATTTATGTTTTCGATGCAAATCTCGCGCAGCAGGTAAGTGTTGGAAATACTGTTACTATTGTTGGTACAAAGGCATACTGGATTTTAGAAAAAGAAGTTGCCAGCGCAGAAAAATTTGGCTACAAGGGTTGTTGCCAGATTACAGATGTTACATTAGTAAGCAATGATAACAAAACAACAGATTTTGATAAGAGCTGGATGACAGAGAGCACTGTAAAGGCTATCGTTGAAGCACCTGTTACTGAGAATGTTACAACAATTGTTTATAAAGTAAACGCTTTAGTAAAGAAAGTAGAAGGCACCGGCTTTACCAACTACTATTTCTTTGATTTAGACGGCGAAACAGGTTCCTATACCTACACACAGTGTAACGGTTCTGACTTTACGTGGTTAGACCAGTATGACGGCAAAATTTGTACTGTTTACTTAACAGCTCTGAATGCTAAGTCTTCTAACTCCGGCTGTATTTTCAGATTATATCCGGTTGCTGTTATCGATGAAGGCTTTACATTTGACACCGCAGACACTGCAAAACATGCTGTTCAGTACTATGGTATCGGTCAGTTTGCAGATTTCTACTCCGGAAATCCTGCAACAGAACTTGTAACAAGTGTATCTTCTGAATTACTCGGATTTACGGGTGCAACACTCTCCTATTCTTCTGATAACACAAAGGTTGCTTCCTTTGATGAAACAGAAGGAAAGTTAGTATTCAACTGCTTATCCACCGGTACTGCAAACATTACCGTAACCGGTTCCTATAACGGTGTTACCTACAGTGAAACAATTACTGTTACTGTAGAAGTTGCTACAGCAGACGCCTATGACTATGTTAACGTTGCAGGCGCCATCGCAGCAGAAAAGAATACAGAAGTAACCGTTAAGGGTATTGTTGGTCCGTCCTTAGTAAATAAGACCGGTTTCTACTTAATCGACGAAACAGGTGTGATTGCTGTTCAGGTAGATGAAGCTACCATGGCAACGGTTGAAATCGGTAATGAAGTTATCGTTAAGGGTACCAGAGATGTAAAGACAAAGGGTGGCGCTGATTACTTCGGTCAGTCTAACCTTTACAATTCCGTTGTACTTACAAACCTTTACGGTAACCACGAGTATTCCACTGCTACCTTTGATAATACTATTACTTTAGCTGATTTCTACAACTTAGATCCTAAGGTTGACTACTCCACTAAGGTATATGTCTTAAAGGCAACCATCGGCTTTGCAGGTACTGCTTATTCTTCCAACTATGAATTAACGGACGGAAACGGCACAAAGGTTACCTTATATTGTTCCGGTGCAAAGCAGTATGCTTTCTTAGAGCAGTTTAACGGCCAGGAAGTAACGCTTGAAATCGCTCCATGTAACTGGAATGACAAGAAGTACTACAGAGGTTGTATCCTGGCTGTTTACACAGAAAACGGCAAGGTAATCAACAGCTTAAACTTCGATAATAACTAAGTTATTGTTTTCTGAATGAAATAATATGAATCCAAAAACTCCGCTTGGATTAGTCCGGGCGGAGTTTTTTATTTGAAGAACCATTCGCACTCTTCTTAGAACTGCTCCGACCGCCCAATTCGCAAAACCTGCCGGCTTCGCCGTCAGTCGCAGACACATCTGCTTCTTATTTTGCTCATTTATGGGCGTTCTGTCGTAAAATTAAAAGAGTCGGAACTTCCTTACGTGCAAGCACGTTGAAGTTTCGACTCTTTTAATTTTGGAGCAGTTCTGGCAAAAAAAATACCCGAAACGTAATCGTTCCGAGCACCTTTTCTTGGGTTGGGCTGTTAAATTTTCATTTACAGTCAGCAGCTCGTAGGGGAATCGAACCCCTGTTTTCGCCGTGAGAGGGCGACGTCTTAACCGCTTGACCAACGAGCCATGTTCTTTCGAACAAAATATACTATACATGATAAGTCGAAGAATGTCAAGCATTTATTTTAGAATTTTTTATATTTTGCCTTTTGTTTAAACAATTCGACTTTTAAAACATTGATATCCTCTCTCCTCTTTCCGGGAACGAATGCATTTATTTGATATTTATCTAAAATGCAAATAGACCCTGTGATAGAAAATCTTCCTAAGCAGCGATCATTCGGTGATGCGTCAGCATCAGCCGAGTCGCGCGTGGAAATTTTCTATCACAGGGTCTTTTCATAATTTTAAATATCAAATAAATCCATAAGTGACATTTGATTGGACTTCGGAATATCTCCCAAAAGTCCCAAATCTCCCATCGTGTCTGTAATGGTCTGGCTGACCTTACAACGTGTCTTAAAGTCGTCTCTGGAAATAAACGGTCCGTCCTTTACTGCTTCAACAATTAAATCAGCTGCCTTTTCACCGAGTCCGTCAATCGTGTCAAGCGCAGGCATCAGTTTTCCGTCAATAATCTGGAACTCATGTGCTTTTGCCTTAAAAATATCAATCGGCAGAAACTCAAATCCTCTGGCATACATTTCCTGGACAATACGCATATTTTCATAGGTATCCGAATCTTTCGGCGTTGCTTCCTTTTTGTCAATACGCGTTTTGATTTCCTTCATGTTCTTTTCTAATATTTCCTTTCCGAGACACATCAATGCATAGTTAAAAGAAGAAGCGCGTATTCCAAAATAGGCCGCATAATACGCAAGCGGATAATATACTTTAAAATATGCAACTCGGAATGCCATCATAACGTAAGCACA
Organism: Lachnospiraceae bacterium; assembly: GCA_015057585.1. Taxonomy (GTDB): domain Bacteria; phylum Bacillota; class Clostridia; order Lachnospirales; family Lachnospiraceae; genus SIG299. The sequence goes on from SVEF01000001.1 coordinate 368,139, forward strand.
CGCATGCGCCTTCGGGAACATGTACTTAATCTGCTTACAGGACCAAATATACCAGTCCGGAATACCGACCGCCTTCATTGCCTCTTCCATTTCCGGCGTCAGGCCTTTTCCCTTTCGCACACTTTCCATAATTTTGAACGCAAGACCGTTTTCCACGCCTTGATAGATGAGGAATGTCATAATGTCATCTCGAGTACAAATCGCACTTTCCAACGTACAAGTACCCTCATTAATCAATGTTTGTGCATTGTTTGTCCATACGTCCGTACCATGGGACAGACCGGAAATACGAATCATGTCCGAAAAACTCTTCGGCTTTGTTTCACGAAGCATCTGCATAACAAAGTTGGTTCCCAGTTCTGGAAGACCCAAACTTCCCAAATCACATCCTCCTAAATCCGAAGGAGTTACTCCAAGTGCCTCTGTACTGTGGAACAAAGATACTACCTTTTGGTCATCCATTGGAATCGTTTTTGCATCGATTCCGGTCAAATCTTCCAGTCTTCGAATCATTGTCGGATCATCGTGTCCGAGAATGTCAAGTTTTAACAGGTTGTGGTCAATGGAGTGATAATCGAAATGCGTTGTAATGGTGGCTACCGTCATATCATTCGCAGGATGCTGTACCGGAGTAAAAGAATAAATCTCCTCTCCGATCGGCAATACAATAATTCCACCAGGATGCTGTCCCGTGGTTCTTCTGACACCGACACATCCGGCCGCAATTCGCTCAATTTCGGCCTTTCTGTGCTGAATTCCATGTTCTTCGTCATATTTTAATACATAGCCGTATGCGGTCTTCTCCGCCAGTGTACCGATGGTTCCGGCACGGAATGTCTGTCCTTTTCCGAAAATAACTTCGGTATATTCGTGCGCTTTACTCTGATATTCTCCGGAAAAGTTTAAGTCAATATCCGGCTCTTTATCCCCATAGAATCCAAGGAATGTTTCAAACGGAATATCTGCTCCATCCTTTTTCAGTATCTCTCCACAGTTCGGACAAACTTTATCCGGCATATCACAACCGCAGACACCTCGTTTTTGATATCCTTTTACTTCCTCCGAATCGAAATCCGAGAAAAAGCAGTGCGGACAATAATAGTGTGCCGGAAGCGGATTTACCTCTGTAATACCCGCCATGGTTGCGGCAAACGATGACCCTACAGAACCTCGCGAGCCTACCAGATAACCGTCCTCATTAGACTTCCAAACAAGTTTCTGTGCAATAATATACATCACGGCAAAACCATTATTAATAATGGATGTCAACTCTTTCTCTAAGCGCTTTTCTACAATATCCGGCAATGGATCACCATACATGGAATGTGCTGTATTGTAGCAAATCTTTTTCAATGTTTCATCCGAATTTTCAATCACAGGCGGACATTTATCCGGCCGCACCGGTGATATTTTTTCAATCTGATTAAAAATCTTTATGGTGTTATCGATGACTACCTCATGTGCCTTTGCTTCTCCCAGATACTGAAATTCCCTCAGCATCTCCTCCGTCGTACGGAAATAAAGCGGTGCCTGATTATCTGCATCTGCAAAGCCTTTACATGACATGATAATACGCCGGTATACCTCATCCTCCGGATTCAAAAAGTGTACGTCGCACGTTGCCACAACCGGCTTATGAAACTGTTCTCCAAGTTCGACAATTCTCTTATTCAGACGAATTAAATCCGCTTCGCTTGTTACCTGCTCGATTTTCTCACTTTCAATCATAAAGCGGTTGTTTCCAAGCGGCTGGATTTCATAATAATCATAGAACTCGCAGAGTCTGGTTATCTCTTCCATCTCTTCGTTCTTTAAAAGCGCCTGATAGAGTTCTCCTGCTTCACAGGCAGAACCGACAATAATGCCCTCCCGGTTTTCCATCAAAAGACTTTTCGGAATACAAGGACGTCTATAATAATATTCCAGATGCGCCAGGGAAACCATCCTGTAAAGGTTCACACGTCCAACATCATTTTTGCAGAGCAAAATACAATGATACGAGGTTACCTTCTTATTTTTCCAAAATTCTGCGGATAAACGGGCATTCTTTTGAACATCCGTCAATGTTTCCATTCCTTTTCCTTTTAGCATCTTAAGGAACTTCACATAAATTTCTGCCGTAGCACCGGCGTCGTCTACCGCACGATGATGATTTTCCAAAGATACGCCCAATTCCTTTGCAACATAATTTAGTTTATGGCGACTTAATCCCGGAAGTAATATTCTTGCCAGGCCGAGAGTATCTACTATCGTATAGTTAAACGGCAGTCCAAGTTTTACGGCATTTACTTCTATAAATCCGGCATCAAAAACAGCGTTATGTGCAACCAAAACGCAGTCTTTACAAAACTCTAAAAATTGCGGTAAAACCACGTCAATCTCTGGTGCATCTACTACCATTTCATCTGAAATATGTGTCAACTCCTCAATCTTTGCAGGAATTGGTATCTTAGGATTGATAAATGCCGAAAATTTCTCCGTTATTTCACCGTTTACCACCTTAATTGCACCAATTTCAATAATCTTATCTTCCTCTTTATCAAAACCGGTTGTCTCAATATCAAAAACTACACTGGCAATATCCAGAGATTGTCCTTTATCGTTTTTCACAACCTCTACGACATCATCTATCAGATAGGCTTCCACACCGTAGATAATTTTGAAATCTTTGGCGCGCTGCTCCTTTTCCGGGTCATCTTTATAATCCTTTGAATTTATGGCGTGGTTTGCTTCAGTAAATGCCTGTACGACACCATGGTCTGTGATCGCTACTCCCGGATGTCCCCACTCAAAAGCAGTTTGCACAAGCACCTTAGGATCTACCACCGCATCCATATCACTCATCATCGTATGGGCATGTAATTCCACTCTTTTTTCCGGATGAGTATCCACACGTTTCTTAATAAAGTTTGGAATCGTTTTGATACCGACAATCGAGCCAATGGTAATCTCCTTATCGAAACGGTCATAAAGAGCCATACCCTTTAACTTAATACAACATCCTGCCTTTAAGTTTCCTTTGATTTCTGCCCAGTCCTCCGGACGCAAAAACAGTTTTCCGGATATCGTATCCGTAAAATCCGTAAAATTAAACTTAATAATCAGTTTTTCGCCGTTTCGCATTGCTGTCTCTTCATTTGACAACACTTTTCCGTACACGACAACCTCACCGATTTCATCCTGTACCTCAATTAACGGCGTAGTTTCACCTTCAAATGCCCTTCCGTAAAAAATGTCAGGGTCATCCGGTAATTTCTTTTTAGTGAACTTCGAAAAGTCCTTCTTTTCTTTCCCGGAAGTAGATGTTTTCCCTTTTGGAGAACTGTTCTTTGGCTCTTCTTTCTTTTCCTGTATGTTCTCCTTCACAGTTATATTCTGTACCGGCACTTCCATCCTTTCAACCAAATCTTCCGTCTCAACAACATATTCTGCATCATCTTCTTTTTCTTCCGGTTCATGATACCGAAAAAAAACATGAATCTGAAAATGAAACCTTTCTTGAAACATCTGTTCCAAATATTTTTTCAAATCAGATGCTATTGTTTTATTAATAAACGTATCCTCAGCATGAAGATATAGTTCTGTTCCTTCTTCTCCCTCTGTAAATTCAGGTTCGGCAAAGCGCAATAAATGCGCTGCCATTCTGCTTTCTCTGCCTATTTCAGCCAAGATACTTTCCTGATACATTTTCCAAAGGGTTTCCGGAGTATACTGCGAAGAAAGTTGATACTCTACAGCAAATTTCGCACGTTTTCCGACTCTGCCAAAAAACTGTTCAGAAATAATCCGCTCCATTTCACATAACAAATCAAAATCCAGCAAATGCCTGGAAGATAAATGAATCACCGTATTCCCGGTACTTCTTGAAGTTGTTATTTTAACTACTTCAACCTCACGAAATGTATTTTTAAGTTCATTTTTCACTTGAAGTTCTTCAAATACTTCAAATAAGTTCATACACTCTCACCACTTTTATTTTTTCTCTACTAATAAGTCAAGTTCTTTCTTTAATTCTGTAAGTAATTCCGTTTCTTCAACCTTTCGCAGCACCTCTCCTTTGCGGATAATGAGTCCTTCTCCGATGCCACCTGCAATACCAAGGTCTGCTTCCCTTGCTTCCCCCGGTCCGTTAACAACACACCCCATCACTGCTACTTTAATAGAAAGAGGATAATCCTTTACCAATTCTTCTACCTGTTTGGCCAGTCCAATCAAATCAATCCTGGTCCTTCCGCACGTCGGGCAGGAAACAACTTCGATTCCCCCCTGACGAAGTCCCAGTGTCTTTAAAATCTGTTTTGCCGATACAATTTCTTCCACCGGATCCGCAGTCAATGATACCCGGATGGTGTCACCAATTCCCTGTCCTAAAATAAGGGACAGTCCAATGGATGATTTTATATTTCCTGAGGTAATCGTACCTGATTCCGTAATGCCTACGTGGAGCGGATGCTCTGTTTTACCTGCAATCAGTTCATGTGCCCTTACACACATCAGAACATCCGATGATTTGATACTGATAACTAAATTATCATACCCCATCTCTTCAATCAGTTCTGCCTGATGTAAAGCGCTTTCTACAAGACCTTCTGCAGTCACTCCATTATGTTTTTCAATTAAATGTTTTTCCAAAGATCCCGAATTTACACCTACACGAAGTGGTATCCCACGGTCTCTGGCTACATCTACAACTGCTTTTATCCTGTCCTTAGAACCGATATTTCCGGGATTAATCCGCACCTTATCTGCTCCATGCTCCATAGCAGCAATTGCTAACCGATAATCAAAATGAATGTCTGCAACGAGAGGTATATGAATCTGTTTTTTGATTTCCGAAAGTGCCTCAGCCGCTTCTGTTGTCGGCACAGCACAGCGAATGATTTCACAACCGGCCGCCTCTAATCTTAAAATCTGCTCAACAGTTGCTTTTACATCCTCTGTTTTTGTATTTGTCATAGATTGTATTGCAATCGGATGATTTCCTCCGATCACCACACTTCCAATCCTTACCTCTTTCGTCATTCTTCTTTGATTTTCATTCAACAACCAACTCATCGCGTTTCTCCAAACTTAGAAAAATATATTTTTAATATCATTAAAGAAAATAAAAACCATCAAAAGCATCAAAAGGACCATTCCGATTAAATGAACAATGCCTTCTTTTTCTCTGTCTACCGGTTTTCCTCTTACTGCTTCAATCAAAGTAAATACCAATTTGCCACCGTCTAATGCCGGAATCGGAAGTAAGTTCATCACACCCAAATTCGCACTAAGCAAAATCGTAATATAGGACATCTGGAGAATCACATCCATAACATTGCCGGTTTCCTTTGTCTGCTTATACACATCACCCATGGTATTTATAATTGCAACCGGTCCGCCTACGTCATTGGAACTTAACCTTCCTGTCACAAGCATTCCAAGATTTTTTACCGTGCTGACAATCCAGTACTTCACTTCAATAAAACTATATTTCAAAGTATTTAATAATCCGGTCTTTTCTCTGTATACGTTATAAGAAAATCCGACAGAATATACTTCCTGATAGAACTCCGGTACGACTTCTACAGTTGTAGAACTGCCATTTCGTTCATATGTGATTTGAACCGGTGTCTCGGTTAACGGATGGGCACTCATATAAGCTGATAATTCTGCACCTGTTTGAATAGCGGTTCCATCAACAGCAGTAATCAAATCTTCAGCACGAATACCCGCTTTGTACATAGCCGAATTCTCCGTCACTTCTGTAACCTTGGCAGGTGTTTCATCCGCATAATAACGAAATCCCATTAAAAACTGACGAACCTTTTGTGGGACTACACTTGTAGAATGCCTTTCTCCGTCTCTTTCGTATACAATCGGAATCGGTGTGCCGTCCAGACTATTATATAAAAAGTACGAATCCACTTCCCTTCCGATCTGTACCCTGTCATTCCCGATTTTCTTAATAACATCACCTTTTTGAAGTCCCGCTTCCGCAGCCGGAGATCCCGGTGTTACGGATAAAATTGTAGTAGGATCATATCCTACAAAGCCAATCACAAAGACAGATAATACAAAGGCCAAAATGAAATTAAAAAACGGGCCGGCAAATACAACAGAAAAACGTTGCCATACCCCTTTGGAATAAAATGCATTCTCCTGTGTTGTGTTTTGATCGGAATCTTCTCCCACCATCTGGCACATGCCTCCAAACGGAAGTAATTTTATTGAATATTTTGTCTCACCTTTCTTGATTCCAAAAATTGTAGGACCAAGTCCAATAGAAAACTCAACCACACCAATCCCGTTTTTCTTTGCCAATAGGAAATGACCCAGTTCGTGAATGATAATTATAATACTAAATACCAGTATCGAAACTACAATACTCATGTTCTGTCTCCTAACTTTAATGAAATCACTTACTTCACATAAGAAGTAAGTTCTGCATATACTCTCTGTTCTGTTTCCAAAATCTCATCCAGACATGGTGAAGTAATTACTTTATGCACATCCATCTGTTTCTGAATTAAACTTACAATATCCGTATATGCAATTTTGCGCTCTAAAAATGCTGCCACAGCCCATTCATTTGCCGCATTATATACCGTAGGCATACTTCCACCTATACGTAATGCATCGTATGCCATAGTAAGAGCCGGAAATGTCTCTGTATCCGGCGGATAAAAATCTAACGACTTTAACCGATAAAAATCCAGACGTTCTGCTGTTGGGCCCTTGCGTTCCGGATAATACAATGCATACTGTATCGGAAGCTTCATATCCGGCACGCCGAGCTGTGCAATCACTGCCCCATCTTCATACTCAATCATGGAATGGATGATACTCTGCGGATGAACTACTACCTGAATTCGGTCTGCATCTACATCAAACAGCCATCTGGCTTCTATCACTTCAAGCCCTTTATTCACAAGTGTGGAAGAATCTATGGTAATCTTCTTTCCCATTGCCCAATTCGGGTGTTTTAGGGCATCCTCCACCTGCATATGTTTCAATTCTTCTTTTGTCTTTCCACGGAACGGTCCACCGGATGCCGTAAGCAGTATTTTATGCACGTGGTTTTCTGCATTTCCCTGTAACGACTGAAAAATAGCAGAATGCTCGCTATCCACCGGCAAAATAGAAACATTATATTCTTTTGCAAGTGGCATAATGATGTGCCCTGCTGTGACCAATGTTTCTTTATTGGCAAGTGCAATATCTTTTCCTGCTTTAATTGCTTCTATTGTCGGACGAATTCCAATCATGCCGACAAAAGCGGTTACAACAATCTGTGCACTTTCAACTGTCGCACAAGCAACCAAACCGTCCATTCCGGCTACCACTTCTGTCTTATATTCTCCCTTTAACAGGATTTCTTTCAATTCTTTTGCTTTTTCCTCCGAAAAAACACAAACCAGTTTCGGACAAAACTCTTTTATCTGCTCAAACAGAAGCAAGATATTGCTTCCTGCAGCTAATGCATCTACGACAATATCCCCATTCTGTCTGACTACTTCCAATGTCTGTGTTCCGATAGATCCTGTTGACCCCAGAATCGATATATGTTTCATACTTACTCCTACCTTACTTTAGACTGTAACTAATAACAAATAGTACACAATCGGTGCGACAAAGATAATGCTGTCAAAACGGTCCAATACACCGCCATGACCCGGAATCAGTTTCCCGTAATCTTTAATATCATAGTTCCTTTTTACCGCAGATGCTGCCAAATCACCAATCTGTGCAATTACCGAACCACAACCACAGACAAGGGCATACTGAAAAACAGAACCGCTCTGAGAAAACATCTTGTTTAATACCAAACAGTAAAGTGCAGCAATCAATGCCGCCCCTACTACACCACCAACACAGCCTTCCCATGATTTTTTCGGACTGAGTACCGGAAATGCTTTGTGCTTTCCAAACAGCATTCCTGCACAATAGGCGCATACATCTGATCCCCATGCAGCAACAAAAATCAGCCAGACGCTAAATGCACCTCCGTCTAACATCCGCACACGATAAATATAAGAAATCATCAGTGCCGTATAACAAAACCCGAAAAACAAATGAACTACATCTTCTGATTTAAATTTGGGAAATGTAATGACATATAATGCCATAACTGCCAAAATCAGAAAAACAAGTAATGGTAAAATACCTTCTGTTTTTCCGAGAAAAAGCAATAAATACAATCCAAAGACTGCCAAATATCCCAAAACAGCCAAAGGGGTCCTATGAAGTTTCCGTATACGCATAAATTCCATTATGGCGACAAAAGATAACAGCGCAGTTGTAAAGAGTAAAATATTCCCTCCCGGTACAACGAAAAGCACCATTGCTATCAATAAAATAATCCCACTGATCAATCTGACCTTAAACATTTATTACGCCTCCATACCGTCTTTCTCTCGTATTGTAATACGCTATTGCATCGATCAAATCATCTTTTGTAAAATCCGGCCACAAAACATCCGGGAAATAAAACTCCGTATAAGCAAGCTGCCATAACAGGAAATTAGAAATTCTTTGCTCTCCGCTGGTACGGATTAATAAATCCGGATCCGGAACATCCGCCGTATCCAGATAGGCAGCAATCAGATTTTGAGAAATGTCCTCAATTTCCAACGCCTCATTCTTTACATCCTGACAGATTCCTTGAATTGCACGTAACAGTTCGTCTCTTCCACCATAATTCAAAGCAATCTGAAAACAAAGGCCGTCATTATTTTTCGATTTTTCCACCAGATTCCGTATGCTCTCCTGTAAATCTTCATCCAGTTTTGAAATATCTCCGATAATCTTCACCCGCATTTTATTCTTTTCTGCCTGTCTGACACAGTCCTTCATGTAAGACCTGAGCAGGTTCATAAGTGCAGCAATCTCATCCTGTGGTCTTGACCAGTTTTCTGTCGAAAACGCATATACCGTCAGATATTTTATTCCGAGATGATAGGCATCCTCACAAATTGCCTCTACTGCCTTGCCTCCTTGGCGGTGTCCCATATTTCTAGGAAGACCGCGGCGTTTTGCCCATCTTCCGTTTCCATCCATAATGATTGCCACATGCTCCGGAATTTTCCATGCCGGATCCAACTGTTTTGCCATAATTCCAATCCTTTCATAAGGAAATGGACGCTTCCAACTATTGAAAGCGGAAACGTCCACCATGTATTATACTGTCATAATTTCAGATACCTTAGCGTCTGTGCACTTATCGATTTCTGTCACAAACTTATCTGTCATCTTCTGAATTTCATCTTCAATCTGCTTCTGCTCATCTTCGGAAATTTCATTTCCCTTAGCCGCTTTCTTGATTGCATCGTTTGCGTCTCTACGCACATTACGAACAGCAACTTTTGCATTTTCTGCTTTCTTCTTAATGTCCTTAACCAAATCCTTACGACGCTCTTCGGTAAGTTCAGGGAACACCAGACGAATTACTTTTCCGTCATTACCAGGAGTAATACCGATGTCAGATGCTAAAATCGCCTTTTCAATTTCCTTAATCATTTTTGCTTCCCATGGCTGAATCTGAATGACTCTTGCTTCCGGTACGGAAACATTTGCCACTGCCTGAATTGCAGATGGTGTACCATAATAATCTACACGAAGTTTATCCAGCAAATGCGGATTAGCACGGCCAGCTCTGACAGATGCGTACTCTTCTTTTAAAACATCTAATGTCTTGTTCATTTTTTCTTCAAATGGTTTTATTCTTTCATTCATTTTATATATCCTCCTATACTGTAATTACGGTTCCGTTGCTTGTTCCCATGGCTGCATCCACAATACCGTTTTCTTCGTTTAGCGAGAAAATCAATAACGGCATCTTATTTTCCAGACAAAGAACAGCACTGGTCAAATCAATCACACCAAGCTTTTTATCCACAATTTCATTGATGGCCAGTGTCTCATATTTCTTTGCATCCGGGTTCTTCTTTGGATCACTGTCATAAACACCATCAATCGCTTTTGCCATAAGAATAACATCGCATTCTAATTCAATGGCACGCAATGATGTAGCTGAATCCGTGGAAAAATACGGATGACCGGTTCCTCCGGCGCAAAATACAACACAGCCGGACTTTAAATCTTTTACCGCTTCATCCTTGGAAAATAATGTTGTCATACTTCCACAGGCAAACGGTGTATATACTTTGGTCTTTAAACCAAGGTATCTGAAAATATCCGATACATAAATGCAATTCATCACCGTGGCAAGCATCCCAATCTGGTCTGCTTTTACTCTGTCAATTGTTTCGCTCGTTCTGCCTCTCCAAAAGTTTCCGCCGCCGATAACAATGGCAACTTCAACTCCCTGTTCTACTAATGTTTTTACCTGTTTTCCAACTGCAATGCAGGTCGTTTCATCAAAACCGGTATGTTTTTCTCCAGCCAACGCTTCTCCACTTAACTTAAGTAATACTCTGTTATACTTGCCCATGATTTTCTTCTTCCTTTGCTTTTATTCAAAAATATCGTCAATTTCAAGATCAGCATATGTTAAGGAACAGAAACCATCCATGACTGCACCGTTATTCATCTGAATAGACTTAGCCTTGATATTTCCTTTGATGATTGCAGTGGAATCCAAAACCACAGGACCCTTAACGTCGATTTCACCCTTTACCGCACCCGCAAATACTGCAGAACTTGCGGTAATATCACCGATAATAACTGTACCAAGACCAACCTTTACGCAGCCTTCACTGTTAATAGAACCTTCCAGACGGTCAGTATTTACGAACACCTCAGCAGCAAGTGAATTACCGGTTACTTTACCAGAAATGGTAAGCTTACCTAAACATTCAATATCACCGTTGATGGTCCCCATAACATCGAGGGAACAATCCGAAATAATGCTGCCGTTAATGGTAGTTCCTTTTGTAATTACTGTCAAAGCATTTTTATCTTCTGCACTGACTTCTCTTGCCGGTTTTTCCTGGACAGGAGCCTCAGCCGGTGTTTCTTCCACAACTTCTTCCTCTGCCTCTTCCTCTGCTTCCTCTTCCATCATGTCAGCAAGAAGTTCATCGTCAAGTTCTGCATCCTCATCTTCCGATGCAATTGCAAATAAATCTTCCTCTTCTGTCTCTTCTTCCGCTGTAGTTTCTGCTGTGTCAATATCATTTACAGCCTGTTCTAACTCATCCTTAATATCCTTAAAAAAACTCATTTTGGTACCTCCCAATTTTTTTCGTTTTTGTAAACACCTCTCAATGTCTATACCACAATTTATTCTATCACAATTTTCCCTTCTTGAAAACCTCTAATTTCCTTTTTTCTCTCTTTTTCCTATACAATATAAATTAATTACCGATACAAAACATGCCCCAACAAAAGATTCCTTGGCAGTGATCATGGGCGATGTATATCGTCGGCCACGTCACACGTGGAGTATTTTGTCAGGGCATAATATTGATTTATAAAATTTTATACCGGATAAGCTCCGTTAGCAGTGTCAGCAGCTGTTACATCAACACTGGTCTGCTGTGCCTGGCGGTGCTTGAAGAAGTCCATAGCCACCTGTGGGAACAAAGCATAGGAAAGAACATCTTCTTCCTGCTGCATCCATTCCTTGATATCCTCGCGGAACTTATCAAGCTGCGGAGGAATCAGATCAGCCGGACGACAGGTAATCGGCTCTGCATCTCCGATTGCCTTCTTCTGAACCTCTTTATTGAATGGCTTAACTGTTTCACCAAATTCACCGGCAAGAACCTTCTTGGATTCCTTGGTAACCATCTTGTATCTCTCACCCTGTAATACGTTAAGTACAGCTTGTGTACCAACAATCTGGGAAGATGGAGTAACGAGTGGCGGCTCACCAAAGTCCTTACGAACCTCAGGAATTTCTCTCAATACATCATAATACTTATCCTCTGCCTTTGCTTCCTTTAACTGGGAAACGAGGTTGGATAACATACCACCCGGCACCTGATATAATAATGTCTTGATATCAACACCCATTACCTTTGGATTTAACAATCCGCTCTTTAATGCTTCTTCCTGCATTGGACGGAAGTAATCTGCAATTTCAGCAAGGAGATTCTGGTCAAATCCGGTATCATACTCTGTCCCCTTAAATGTCTCAACCATAACCTCCGTTGCCGGCTGGCTGGTACCCATAGAGAATGGGGACATCGCAGTATCAATGACATCAACACCTGCTTCTACAGCCTTTAAATAAGTCATGGAAGCAACACCGGAGGTGTAGTGGGTATGTAACTGGATTGGAAGCTGTGTACCTTCCTTTAATGCTTCTACAAGTTCTGTTGCCTTGTAAGGAAGCAAAAGACCTGCCATGTCCTTAATACAAAGGGAATCTGCACCCAGTTCTTCTACTCTTCTTGCAATATCTTTCCAGTACTCCAGTGTATATGCATCGCCTAATGTATAGGATAATGCAATCTGAGCATGCCCCTGCTCCTTCTTGGCAGCCTTAACAGCGGTTTCTAAGTTTCTAAGGTCATTGAAACAGTCAAAAATACGGATAATATCAATACCGTTTGCAATGGACTTCTGAACGAAGTACTCCACAACATCATCAGAATAGTGGTTGTAGCCAAGAATGTTCTGACCACGGAATAACATCTGTAACTTTGTATTCTTAAAGCCAGCCTTTAACTTTCTGAGTCTTTCCCATGGGTCTTCCTTTAAGAAACGTAAGGATGCATCAAATGTCGCACCGCCCCAGCACTCTACGGAATGATAACCAACCTGATCCATCTTTTCGATGATAGGAAGCATCTGCTCGGTAGACATTCTGGTAGCAATTAAAGACTGATGTGCATCACGAAGTATAGTTTCGGTAATGCCAATTGGCTTTTTTACCTGTTCTGCCATAATAATTCACCTCCAAATTAGTTTAAACACCAAAGATAGCCATAAATACACCGGCTGCAACCGCAGTACCGATAACACCGGCTACGTTCGGACCCATTGCATGCATGAGAAGGAAGTTTGTCGGGTCTGCCTCCGAACCAACCTTCTGGGATACTCTGGCTGCCATAGGAACTGCTGAAACGCCTGCCGAACCAATGAGCGGATTAATCTTACCTCCGGTAAGTTTACACATCAATTTACCAAACAGAACACCTGCTGCTGTACCAATAGCAAACGCAATCAGGCCAAGTGCTACAATCTTAAGGGTATCTAAATTTAAGAATGCTTCTGCACTTGTAGTGGCACCTACAGAAGTACCAAGCAAGATAACTACAATGTACATCAGGGAATTGGATGCATGCTCGGCAAGCTGCTTAACCACACCGCATTCTCTAAATAAGTTACCAAGCATCAGCATACCAAGAAGCGGGGCCGTGTCAGGTAAAATCAAAACTACAACAATGGTAACAATAATTGGGAATAAAATCTTTTCCAGTTTAGAAACCGGACGGAGCTGCTCCATCTTGATTTTTCTTTCCTCTTCTGTCGTTAAAAGTTTCATAATCGGCGGCTGAATAATCGGAACCAGAGACATATAAGTATATGCCGCCACCGCAATCGGCCCCATCAATGATGTCTGGCCAAGTTTTGCTGCAAGGAAAATGGAAGTCGGTCCATCCGCACCACCAATGATGGAAATCGCTGCTGCAGCCTTTCCGTTAAATCCGAGCATAATCGCAAAAAAATATGCTGCAAAAATACCAATCTGAGCCGCCGCACCAAGAAGGAAGCTCTTTGGATTTGCAATGAGCGGACCAAAGTCAGTCATTGCACCTACGCCCATGAAAATCAGGGATGGTAAAATTGCCCACTCATCCAAAAGGAAGAAATAATGTAAAAGTCCACCCGCAGATTCCATAGTTTTGGTAGGATCTACCGCTAGCATTATTTCATTCACAACTGGTTGCGATAAAATCTCACCGGCTACATTGGTGTATTCATGTCCTTTCAGATAACAAAGCACTTCTCCTGCCGCATTATAATATGTTGTCATAGGCTCCGCCATAATTGAAGGATACATGTTAACCAATAACATACCAAACGCAATTGGAACTAACAGTAGTGGTTCATAATCATGTGCAATCGCAAGATATAAAAATACCAGTGCCACCGCAATCATCAGATAATTTCCCCAAGTAAGGTTAGCAAAACCGGTCTGATTGGCAAGATTCTGTAAAATTTCTAAAATCTCATTCATTTCGGACGCCTCCAATTAGTTTAAAGTAGCTAAAACTGCTCCTGCTTCTACCTGCTCACCAACAGTAGTATTGATGCTTGCAACAGTACCGTCCTGCGGTGCTACAATTTCATTTTCCATCTTCATCGCTTCAAGAACAACGATAACATCGCCTCTCTTTACTGTCTGTCCAACGCTCGCCTTTACGCCAAGAATCTTACCCGGCATTGGAGCATTAATCTTTACGCCACCCTGTGCGCCAGCCGGTGCCGCTGCCTTTGGAGCCGGTGCCGGAGCTGCTGCCGGAGCCTTTGGTGTTGCTACCGGAGCTGCAGTTACAGGTGCTGCCGCAGGTGTCACTACGCCTGCACCTTCTTCTACTGTTACATCATAAACATTACCATTTACAGTAATTGTATAAGTCTTCATCTTTCAATCCTCCTAAATTTACGCATTCATCCATCTTGAGTTTCTCTTTTTGATGGAACGTACCACTAAACCACCAGATACTGTGTTGCCCTGTGCTGCTTCATACGCATGAATTGCTGCGGTAATCACTGCAATCAGTTCTAAATCATCTGCAACCACGGTTTCCTGTACGGCAATCTGAGCTACTGTCTCATCTACAGCCTTTTCAGAAAGTGTCTTTCCTGCTTTTTTCTCTGCAAGTTTCTTTTCAAATACCGAGATATACTTGAACAGAGAAATCACAAAACAGATAAACAAAAGTGCTGCAAACACAACGGTAATACCGATAATTGTATTCACACCTGCTTCAGCCATCGCATCTTCGATGCTTGCCCACCATCCGGCAATACCACCACTTAATAAACTATACATTTTCATGTGATACCTCCGTATTAGATTGTGCTGTGCTTCTTAGCCGGCTGATTATCTCTCTTGGAATATAACATTCCGAGTGCATAGGAAAGATGCTGTCTTAAACTGTCTGCAGAAACAATTGCATCCACATAGCCACGCTTTGCTGCAGATTCTGCACTGTTCTGAAGTTCATCATAAGCCTTCTTAACATCTGCTCTTTCTTCTGCATTCTTGTCAGCCGCAAGAATCTGTGCTGCAAGTCCTGCATCCATCATACCAATCTTTGCACCTTCTACTGCAAATACCATATCTGCACCGATGTGCTTGGAATTCATAACAATATATGTACTGCCATATGCTATACCTGAAACAATGTTAATCTTTGCTACAGTTGCACCTGCAAATGCCGCCGTTAACTTTGCTGCTGCTACAGCAATGCTCTTTTCTTCTTCCATGGTTGCCTTGTAGCCGTTTACATTTGTAAATGTAACTACAGGAAGTCCGAATGCATCACAGAACTTAACAAACTGTGCTGCTTTTTCACAGCCTGCAGCTGTGAGAACAGCGTCAAACTTGTCTGTTGTCTTGCCATTGTCGTCCAACACTGCAGTTCTGTTTGCAATTGCACCAACCGTCATTCCGTCAATCTGAATGAATGCTGTTACCATTTCCTTTGCATACTCTGCCTTCACTTCGAAATAGAAGTTATTATCAGAAAGGTCAGCCAGCGCCTTTGCAGGATCTGCATAAAGAGCATCAAAGGAAACTGCTCTGTTTAAATCATCCAGGCAATCCACTACAGCTTCTGCCTCGTTATTTGCAGGTAATACGGAAACTAATGTACGGATACCTGTAAGAACTGCCGCTTCATCTTCCATTACAACATCAACTACACCGGCAGCTGCCTGATATTCTGCGGATGCAGTATCACACTTTGCCGTAAAATTACCTTCCAATGCATTTGGAGAATTTACAAAAAGCTTTGCATTACTCTTTGGCATAAATGTAAAATCAGATAATGCCGCAGATACTGCAGAACCACCGCCACAAGTGCCAAATACTGCTGTAAACTGAGGAATCACACCTGACGCCAGCGTCTGCTTAAAGTAAACTTCACCGAATCCGGCAAGCGCATCAGTTGCCTCCTGAAGTCTTAATCCGGCACAATCTACAAGTCCGATTACCGGAGCTCCTGTCTTTAATGCCATGTCATAAAGTCTAACAATCTTCTTTGCATGCATTTCACCAATCGTTCCATGCAATACGGTTGCGTCCTGGCTATAAACGTAAACCAGACTGCCATCAATCAGTCCATATCCGGTGATAACACCGTCAGATGGAGCATCGGTCTGCTTCAAATCAAAATCTGTATTTCTCTTTGTCACAAGCGCACCGATTTCAACAAAACTGTTTTCATCCAGCAAAGCAATAATTCTGTCTTTCGCTGACATCTGTGTTGAACTACCCATTTTTTAGCCTCCATTTTTTTATTATGTAAAAACAGTTTACGCCCTATGATTACTCATAGGGCTGAAAACCAATTTCTGCCGATTATAATTATATCGAATCACCGCGAAAAATGCAATATAAATTCAAACTCTTCCGGCAAAGATTTAGCAAAGTTTACTGTGCATCCAAGACAGTGGAAACATATTCGATGGATGTGATTTCATTGTCTTTTACAAGAAACTTTAACTTCATTCCGTCCTTTTCATATACATACATCCCAAACTCTTCCTTATAGCCGTTCCCGTATGCATTTACCATATCTTCCATCGTCATATAAAGGCAGATTCCTTCCGGAGTATTTACAAGATCGTCTCTGAAATACACGCAGGAAACATAATCCTTTCCGTCAATTTCATAAGTGTCAATTTCGATACTGCCGTACGTATACTTTTTATCCAAACCTTCAAACGCACAACTTGGAGCTTCAAAATATTTATCCGGCTCACCGAGTGCATTTACTACTAAGGAAGCATCCATATCCATCCAGATTTTCGTTCCTTCATATTCGAACACATAACCTGCCGGTTCAGTTTTGCCGTTGTTTTTGTTTTCGCTGCCTGTAACTCCCTTAGTCGGTGCCGGAGTACTATCATTTTCCCCGTTTCCGCTATTTTCCCCGTTTCCGCAACCAATCAAAGCAATGGTAAGCACACTTAACAAAACTAACATCCATTTCTTCATCTTCTTTTTCCCTCTTTCTTTCCATTTAATATTCTCATCCAAAAACTATTCTTTAGAAACCGCCTCCGTCTGACGCTTGATTTCTGCTTCATATGCCGCAAGCTTATCTTTCCAAAGAACTTCCAGTTTTTCGTCTCCTCTGCGGCTTGTAAGACCACAATTTTCAACCAAGAACTTTCCGAACCACTTTGAGGCCTTCTGTGCGCCGGACAAATTCAAATGCAGACCTGCATCATACGTATCCGTCGAAAAATCAAGACCACATTCTTCAATCAGTTCAAGAAAATTAATATAGACCAGATTATGCTTCTTTGCATACTCTTCCATCTGGACTTCCCACTCGTCATACCAATACGGATACAAACTCGGTGCTTTTATTAAAACAAGCTGCACTCCTTTTTCTTTGCAAATCGCAGTAATTTTATCCAGATATTCATACGCAGTTTCACCAAACGTATAATCTGCCAGCGGACGGCCTGTCGGAACATCTTCCGCCGGTTTCACATCGACCCGCATATAATAACCGTTAAAGGTCACTTTGTCTCTATGAAATAAGTACTTAAAATCATCCCGGTTGAGTTCTGTAATTCTGGTATGATACCTGAGTATCGGAAATACATAGTCCAGAAACTGTTCATCCTTTGTCATGGACGCTTTAATTGACCCGATTTTGGAAGCCGACCATTTCATTCCGTCAATTGTCATACGGTTATAGGCTTCCTTTTGCGGCGTATTATATTTCATTGATAAAATATTAAATACAACCACTTCCGGCGTTTCATATTTTAAGGTTTCCTCAAGCAGATAGTACGACTGCCAGATTAACTGTTGTGCACTTCCCCGGATAAAACTATGAATTCCGTACTCTTCCCAGAGCACTGCCGGTATGAAATTTTCATATACTTCACAATCTCCGATAAAGATTACATCATGGTCCTTTTCTTCCTCATAATACTCTGCAATCATTGCTCCTTCTACGATGCCGGTCATATATTTCGGCACAAGTAAACGTTGCAGAAGCCATAATGAACCGATTACCACAACTGTAATCACAAGAGCTGTCAGAATTTTTTTCTTCTTGCCCACTGTTATTTTCTCCTATTTAAAACTGATTATAAATAAACTGGCTGGCATCGTAGCCTACTCCGTATGCACCGAATAACAACACTACCAGAAACAGACCATACCAAAGGATTGTACGGACAGGAACAGATAAAGTTCTTATCTTTCCTCGGACCGATCCGCTTCTTTGTATCAGACTGACGGTCAGCATAAGAAGCATTCCTGCAAATAAAATGATATAATCCTTTGCATCCAGCCCCAATTTTAACATACTTCCGTCAAATATTACTTTCCAATTCCATGTGGTAAACATAGAGCCAAACATCCGGAATGTCAATGGTACATTCCGGTAGCAGTCAAACATACGCAGACTGCTCATCAACAAAATTGTCCGAACCACGCGGAACACTTTAAAAGCAAATGCTCCCTCAGCTTTTGGAAATTTCTCATGGAATCTCCGGTATAACGGTTCTAATTCCTGCGAAATCATAATCACAACAAAGTTTCCAAGTCCCCAGACAATAAAATTCCAACTGGCACCATGCCAAATACCTGTTGTAAACCAAACCACAAAGGATGACAAATATACCGGCATACGTTTTCCGATAAATTCTCCAAAATGTGCCCTGGAAAAACGTGAAAATTTGAGCATTGGCTGGCAAACCGAAATCGGATAAAAAATGTAATCTGTAAACCAACTGCCCATGGTCATATGCCAACGGTTCCAATATTCTTTGATATTCTTTGAAAAATACGGTCTATGAAAGTTTTCTGTTACCCGGATACCAAGGATTTCTGCAATACCAATGGTAATATCAATCCCGCCGGTAAAGTCCGCATATAACTCCAATGCATAGAATAGCATTCCGGCAAATACATACGCACCTTTATACTGATCCGGATTTTGAATCAGTTCGTTTACCGCAATCAGCATACGGTCTGCAATGACCATCTTCTTAAAGTAACCCCAGAGGACTCTCTGAAGTCCCAAGGAAATCTTCGCAAACTCAAAGGCATGTTCCTTATACAAGGACTGTGCCAAGTCATCAAATCTGCTGATTGGTCCCTGTACCAACTGCGGAAAAAATGATACAAACAATGCAAATCTTAAAGGATTCTTTTCTGCCTCGTACTTTCCGCGGTAAACATCAATAATGTACCCCATCGACTGAAACGTATAAAACGAGATGCCGAGCGGAAGAACCAAATCTACAAAAGAAAGCGTCGTTTTACTTCCAAATACCGTCAATACTGCATTCACATTTGAAATTGCAAAATTTGTATACTTTACAACTGCAAGAATACCAAGATTAAACAACAGGCAGAAAAGAAGCCAATGCCATTGTTTTTTCTTTGCTTTTGCCTTATATTCTTTCTTCTCTTCCCTTGATAGTTCTTCTTTGTGTTCTTTTACATACAAAGACGTGCTCTGTTGCAGGGAAGTTATCTTTCTTGCAACCAGATAAGTTGAAACCGTCGTAACAAAAATATATGGCAGAAAAGACGCCCCGGCAAGAAAATAAAACACATAACTAGCCAGTAATAACAGCATCCACTGCCATTTTTTAGGTATGATATAATAAAGAACACATGTTATAAGCACGAAGAACAAAAATTCATACGATGTAAATAACATAGCTTCTATCTCCGGTTCTTATTATTCTTCGTCTAAAAGCCGCTGCACGAGTGCCCAGAGAGCTTTTGCTGAATTAAAGTTATCCGGAATAATCTCTTCTGCCGGAATCGCAACATCAAATTCATTATTAATCTCAGATATCAAAGTAACGATATCAAAAGAATCCAGTACTTTTTTATCAATCAGGGCCTCATGTGTTTCAAAATCAATTTCAGGATGTAACTCCTGCAGAATATCCAGCAATTCGTTCATAATCTTTTTCCTTCCTCTTCTATTTCTTTCTTATTTATTTTAGCCCAAAACTTTCTATCCGTCAAATATTATCCTCTGTCTGCATAATATTTCTCTTTCAGAAATACACGGTTGATTTTACCGTTCGGGGTTAAAGGCATTTCTGTAAGTCGCTCGGTATAATTCGGAATCATGTAACGCGGCAGTTTATCCTTTAAATGCATCGTCAGTTCTGCCGGCTCCATGTCACCGACATAGTACAAAACTATCTTTCCTTTTACATTGTCATAAATACATCCGGAAAGTTTGATTCCCTCCATCATATTTACATTGACTTCAATTTCACCCAGTTCAATCCGGTGACCCATATGCTTAATCTGATAATCCTTACGGGAAACAAATACCAGTTCTCCGTATTCGTTATATTTTCCGATATCACCGGTCCGATAAATCAATTCCGGATACGCTGTATTAAGCGGATTCTGTACAAAGGCTTCCGATGTTTTTTCCGGATTGTTATAATATCCCATGGTCAACGATGTTCCGCGGATACAAATTTCGCCCGGTTCTCCGACACCGGCCCGTTTGTTCTCCTCGTTTAATAAAATAATTTCCGTATTCTTAAACGGTCTGCCAATCGGAATCGCTTCATCCAGTGCAAAGTCTCGGTTTACTTTATAATAGCAGCACATACCGGTTCCCTCCGTCGGCCCATACAAATTAGTAAACTTTGCCTCCGGAAGTGTTTCTCTCCAAATACGGAACTGCTTTATCGGAAATACTTCACTACCAAAAGCAATTGTGTGCAAATATTCCGGTACCACTTTCTTAAACGCACCAAAAGCAGAAATCATGGTAAGGGCAGAAACCACCCAACAGATAGTATTGACTTTCTTCTCATTTAAGAATTCTACCAGTTTAATCGGGAACATGAATAAACTCTTTGGAACGAGATAGGTTGTTGCCCCGAATTTCAATGTTGGGTAAAGTTCCTTTAAACAGGCATCAAAATAAAGCGGAGTCTGATTACCAAACACCGTATCTTCATTAAATTCTAAGGTCTCCGATAACTGTTCAATATAATCAAGAACCGAACGATGACAGGCAACAACACCTTTTGGCACTCCGGTAGACCCGGATGTAAATACCACATAGATTGCATCCGTATCAATGGCTTTTGCGCGGATTTCATTCAAAAGAGACGCATCTGCTTCTGTCTGAGCCAGTTCATCATACAAATAGAGTTCCCCGTCAAAATGAAACTCTTTTGCAATTTCAATCGTCTTTTCATCACATACAATCGCTCTTGGCTTTAAGTTGTCCAAAATCAAATCAATCCGCACTCTCGGCATTTCTTCATCAATCGGCACATAAAAATTACCTGAATTGATTACCCCAAAAAAAGCTGTAATTGTCTTTGGATGTTTATTCATAAAAACAACAATCGGTTCCTTATACAGACCCTTTTTTACAAAAAAAGTCGCAAGTGCCCGGTTTTGGTCATAGACATCCTGAAAAGTAAGTGCATCTGTTTCATTAGCAAATGCAATCTTTTCCGGTACTTTTTTTACTGTTACATCCAAGTATTCCAATACATGATTCTGCATGTCCTATTACTCCTGTTTACGTCAATAATCTTTGATATTTTGCTTTTAATTTTCCGCAATTTAAAACTGCAGCTCTCGCCAAAACTTCCATTGCATCCAGATAGCCGTGCCCGATTTTTTCATCCCGGCTTAACATGGACAGTTCGGTACAACCGAGAATAATTACCTCTGCACCTTTTACCAAAAGTTCTGTCTCAACCAGTTGAAATCGTTCCATATCTGCACGCAAACCTGCTTTAACATTATTATAAATAATGTGCATCACCATCTTCTGTTTTTCTTCTGACGGCAACACTACACGGATTCCCCTCTGCTCCAACTCTTTTTGAAAAACACCGGCATTTATAGTTCCGTCCGTAGCTTCTAAACCGACCACGCGAACCCCTTCTCTTTCAAGATAATCCGCTGTTTCCCGAATAATGTGAAGCACCGGCGTTTCAAGTGATTCCTGTATATCATCAAACAAGGCATGGGCCGTAATGCAAGGAATTGCAATGTAATCCACACCGGTATTCTCAATCTTTTTACCGCATTCCACAATCTGCGGGACCGGATTCTCTGTTGATGTTCCAAGTAAATATGCAGTTCTGTCAGGAATCTGCGGCAAACTGTGCACAACCATCGGTATATGCTCCTGATCTGTTTTGGCATCTGTCATTTCCGTTACAAGTTGCATAAAATATACGGTCGCCATAGGACCAAGTCCACCGATTACACCTAATGTTTTCATGTCATTACCTCAAAACTACTTAATTTCCGGATATAAACTCCGGTCAAAAATATGGGTATTCTTATGTGTTGATGAATACGCCTCTAACTCAGCATCCGTCAAAAGGAAAAATTCACTCTTGTCCTTTCTTGGTGTAGAATCAAAATGATACCAGCCGTCTTCTACCCAAACAAGATTCCAGTAATGGGACGGATTTGTAGTAGCCTTTACGATATCCAGGTTCTGAAGCCCTGCTCTGGTCAGAAGTTCTTTTGCAGATGCAGCATAAACAAAGCAGTCTCCCTGTTTCTTAAAGAGTCCCTCATAAGCCCCACGCATATAATTTCCTTTTTCCGAGTGGCTGATATAACCAATATTATTCTTTAACCAGCGATAGATGGCTTTTGCTTTTTCACGGTCTGTCATCCCGTCGTTTATAATCCCTGCCAGAATGGAATCCGCCTTTTCGTGAATTGCATCCTCATCTGCCCACTTCGGAGCCTCTTCTACTACATTGATTTTTCCGGTTACTGTTGTTTTGTTTCCGGAACAGTCTGTTACGGAATAAATAACTTCGTATGTTCCTACCTTATCCAAATCTACGGAAGAACGGTCGATTTCCACTTTCATTTCCGTCTTTGTGTCAATATCATCCACATAGTTCATTGCTTTTTTATAGGAAACCGTACCTCCAACCACGACATCGATATCTGTTACAGACAATGTCGGTGCTTTTGTATCCTTTTGTACTGTAAGCTTTGCTTCTGCAATTGTCTTATTAGCCTGTGCATCTGTTACAACCAGCTGCACTTTTTGTTCTCCTTCCGTGTCCCACTTTGGCTCTGTGGAAAACTCAACGCTGACCTCTGTGTCATCAGAAACATCTACAATAAAATCTTCAGTTTTCAGTTTTTTATTTAACCATGTTACGGCATCTTTTGTAGTAACAACAGGTGCTTTTCTGTCACTGATGCTGAGGACCGCTGTTGCAGCATCTCCGTCTACCATAAGATCAATTCCGTATTCCCCCGGTACTGTCACGTCAATCAAACTAATATCGGTAACATATGAGATGGTACTTCCCTCCGTAATCAGGAATTCTTCCGGAAAAGGAACCGGTGTACCCAGATGCAATTCTACCTTTGGTACTACATTCAGAATATTTAAAACTGCTGTCGCAGTCGTCATATTTCCTGCGGTATCCGAAACCACAAGCTGTATTTCTCTTGCACCGTATTTCTCGAAATCCGGTGTCACAAGATAAACAACCGTACAGTCTGTTTCGTCTTCTATCAACTCAATAAAATCCTCCGGATTCACCGGCACTCCATAACTTCCGATTACCCGCTTGGTTGTTACCACCGGAGCTGTCTGGTCTGGAATCGGTGTAGCGGTTGGAGATGTTGTCGGACTCGGTGTGGTATCTTCTTTCTCTATCGGAGACGGTGTTGGCGTAATATCTTCTGCATTACGGCTAAATATAAACGCAGCCGTAAAAACAAGACCTAAAATCAACAAACTAACCATAAGAACTAAAATCAAATTCCCATTTTTTCTATTCTCATTCATCTCTTCCGTCTCCTGTAAAATTATTTGTAATCATTGGAATTTTACTCTCTTTCCATGGTCATGTCAAGGCGTTAGCCAAGTTCTTTTCTACATCTGTAATATGTTTCTGATTTTATCTCCGGAAAATCCTTTTCGATATAATTTTGCCGCCAGTTTCTGTTTTTCCTCATACGAACAAGTCTGTAACATTTCTTCTGTCACATGATACTTTAGCAGACATCGTCGTATGGCGAGTTCCTCCTGTGACTCTCCGGATTCCGTCACATAATTTTCTTTCATGGCAACCAGGATATCCTCCTCTGAAATACCTTTTTGTTTTAACAAATATTCCAATTCTCTTTTACTTTTCTGTTCTTTTCTGTTTCTGATAAAGTTGCCGGCCACGCGCAAATCATCCAAATAATGAAAGGAATCCAGATAAGTGAAGATTTCTGCAATGATTTCCTCCGGATATTCTCCTTTCACCAGTTTATCATTGAGTTCTTTCCTGGAATAATCTTTCTTTTCCAGTAAATGCATTGCTCTTTTTTTTCCACGTTTTAGAAGTTCTTCCTGCTCATTTAACATCCTCTTCTCCTTTTTATCTATAGCAAAAAAACTGCCACAGAAAACTATTTTCTGTGGCAGTAATCTACATTTTGTCCAACAACGACTCTGTCACCTATTCTGTCACGGACGTAACATTCGTAGGAAGACCATACTTTTCACGAACCTTATTTTCTACTTCAGCCATAATCTCCGGATTTTCTTTCAAATATAGCTTTGCATTTTCACGCCCCTGGCCAATCTTTCCGTCATTATATGCAAACCACGCGCCGCTCTTTACAATAATATTTTCATTAGCTGCCAAATCCAGGATATCACCCTCTCTGGAAATGCCCTTACCGAACATGATATCAAATTCTGCTTCTTTAAATGGCGGAGCAACTTTGTTCTTTACTACCTTGATACGGGTACGGTTACCAACTACTTCACCGGCATTCTTTAAAGATTCAATTCTTCGTACATCCATTCGCACAGAAGAATAGAATTTAAGCGCACGTCCACCGGTCGTTGTTTCCGGATTTCCGAACATAACACCAACCTTTTCACGGAGCTGGTTAATAAAAATAACGACACAATTGGAACGACTGATTGCCGCTGTCAATTTTCTGAGTGCCTGAGACATCAGTCTTGCCTGAAGACCGACATGGGAATCTCCCATATCACCTTCGATTTCTGCCTTTGGAACAAGGGCTGCAACCGAGTCAACAATCACAATATCAATCGCACCGGAACGCACCATGGTCTCTGTAATTTCAAGTGCCTGCTCTCCGTTATCCGGCTGTGAAATATATAAATTATCAATATCTACTCCGATATTTTTTGCATAAACAGGATCTAATGCATGCTCTGCATCAATAAAACCTGCAATACCGCCACGTTTCTGAATTTCTGCTACCATATGTAAGGCAACCGTTGTCTTACCGCTGGATTCCGGTCCGTAGATTTCAACAATACGTCCCTTTGGGATACCGCCGACGCCAAGTGCAATATCCAGACTTAAAGAACCGGTCGGCACTGCCTCCACATTCATGTGCGCAGCACTGTCACCCAGTTTCATAACTGAACCTTTACCATACTGTTTTTCTATCTGCCCCAGTGCAGATTCCAATGCTCTTAATTTTTCATTATCAGCCATAACTCTTTACCTCCGTGTTTAAAATCGACCGTATGTTCTCGAACTTTTGTTCTTATTATATCCCGCTAATCTTATCTTGTCAAGTACATTTGTTCGATTTTTCAGTGTATTTGCTGTGATTTTGGAAACTAACTTAATTTTAGCAAAGAACACGTCCAAAAACAAGGACTCCATCAAAAAAGTACTCCATTTTCCTATAGAAAAAACAGAGTACTTTTTGTCTATTTTGTACAAATTACATGCCCTTTGGCTGTACGCTCTTCGGCTCATAGCCTGCATTACGAAGAGCTCCGATAATCTTATCCTTATGTTCGTGACCAAACGCTTCCATCGTAATGGTAAGTTCCACAGCACTGTTTCTGTTAATGCTGACAAACTGGTTATGGTCAAGACGAATGACATTTCCCTGATTATCGGCAATAATTTTTGCCACATTTAAGAGTTCACCCGGCTTATCCGGAAGAAGAACCGATACCGTAAATACTCGTCCTCTCTGAATCAGACCATGCTGTACCACAGAGGATACGGTAATCACGTCCATGTTACCGCCACTTAAAACCGCAACCACTTTTTTACCTTCTGCATCCAAATGTTTTAAGGCAGCCACTGCAAGAAGTCCGGAATTTTCCACTACCATCTTATGATTTTCCAGCATATCAAGGAATGCAACTACCAGTTCGCTGTCATCTACCGTGATAATCTCATCTACATGTTCCTGAATATAAGGAAAAATCTTTTCTCCGGGTCTTTTTACCGCAGTACCGTCAGCAATCGTATCAATATGCTCCAGCGTCTGCACAGAACCCTTTCGAAGTGACTCCTGCATACAATTTGCTCCCATCGGTTCTACACCAATTACATGGATATTGGGATTTAACATCTTCGCCAACGTGGAAATTCCGGCAAGAAGGCCGCCGCCTCCAACAGGAACCAAAATGGTATCTACCGTCGGAAGATCCTGCACAATTTCCATGGCAATGGAACCCTGTCCGGTTGCCAAAACCTCATCATCGAACGGATGAATAAACGTCATTCCTGATTCTTCAGCCAATCGAATCGCATATTCACAGGATTCGTCATACGAATCTCCGTAAAGAACAACTTCTGCACCATAATTTTTTGTGCGGTTCACTTTAATCAACGGGGTGGTTGTCGGCATAACAATTGTAGCTCTGCAACCAAATTTTTTTGCAGCATAAGCAACTCCCTGTGCATGATTTCCGGCAGATGCCGCAATCAGGCCTTTGGCACGTTCTTCCTTAGAAAGAGTGCTGATTTTATAATAAGCACCACGGATTTTGTACGCACCGGTCACCTGCATATTTTCCGGTTTTAAATAAACTTTATTTCCTGTCATTTCGGAAAGATAATCACTATGAACCAGTTTGGTGCGGCTCGTAACTTTTTTGACAATTTCCGAAGCCTCTTCGAATTTTTCCAGTGTCATCATCGCTATTCTTCCTCCTCTGCCATCTTTTCTGCAATTCCGTCAAATAATGCATCTACAAAGGCATCCGGATCAAATTTCTGAAGATCTTCCATTTGTTCCCCTACACCGATATACTTTACCGGCACAGAAAGTTCGGATTGAATAGCAAGCGCAATGCCGCCTTTTGCTGTTCCGTCCAGTTTGGTCAGTATAATTCCGTCAATTTTTGCTGCTGCATTGAATTCTTTCGCCTGAACAAGCGCATTCTGTCCTGTCGTACCATCCAATACAACCATAGTTTCACGATAGCAGCCCGGATATTCCCGTTCAATAATCCGGTCAATTTTCTTTAACTCTTCCATCAGGTTCTTCTTGTTATGAAGACGTCCTGCGGTATCGCAAAGAAGTATATCTGTGTTTCTTGCTTTCGCTGCTGTCACCGCATCAAATACCACAGCCGCCGGATCTGAGCCCTCTTTCTGGGCAATAATATCCACTTCTGCCCTGTGTGCCCATTCCGTCAACTGCTCGATTGCCGCAGCACGGAATGTATCCGCTGCAGCCACCAATACCTTCTTCCCCTGTCCTTTTAACTGGCCGGCAAGTTTTCCAATCGAGGTTGTCTTGCCTACCCCGTTCACACCAATTAAAAGCACCACCGATTTCCGGTTTTCAAACTCATATGCATCTTCCGGAACAGACATCTGCTCTTTCATACTGTCCATCAGAAGTTTTTTACACTCTGCCGGATCCTTTGTCTTGGTCTCTTTGACCTTTTCCTTTAGATTTTCGATAATCTTGGTCGTTGCATGGATACCGACATCCGACATAATAAGTATTTCTTCCAGTTCTTCATAAAAATCATCATTGATTGCCGAAAAACCACTAAATATGGAATCAATTCCTGCCACAATGGAATTTCTGGTTTTGGAAAGTCCCGCAGCAAGCCGACTGAAAAATCCCTTTTTTTCTCCCATGTTTCATTCTCCTTTTACTACTGATCCAGATCATCTTCAATCAGATTAACCGAAACCAGGGTGGATACACCCTTTTCCTGCATGGTGATACCGTACAGAATATCCGATGCAGCCATCGTACCGCGTCGATGCGTAATTACAATAAACTGTGTATTCTGCGTCAGTTTATGTAAATACTTTGCATAACGTCCGACGTTCGAATCGTCCAAAGCCGCTTCAATTTCATCCAACAGACAGAATGGTGACGGTTTTAAATTCTGAATTGCAAACAAAAGCGCAATTGCCGTCAGAGCCTTTTCTCCACCGGATAACTGCATCATGTTCTGAAGTTTCTTTCCTGGCGGCTGTGCATTGATACGGATTCCCGCAGTCAATACATCTTCGTCCTCCATCAATTCAAGCGTACCCTTACCGCCACCGAACAGTTCCCTGAATACCACGTCAAACTGTTCTTTGATTGCAAGGAACTTTTCCTCAAACTGTTTACGCATTTCCGAATCTAACTGTTCAATAATCTTCATCAATGCCTCTTCCGCTTCAACAAGATCATTGCGCTGGTTATTATAAAGTTCATATCGTTCGGAAAGATTCCTGTAATCTTCAATTGCATTTACATTGACATCTCCAAGCGCTTTAATTCCGGAACGGAGTTCGGAAATTTCTTTCTTTACTGCAGTGTACGATGGCAGCGTATCATCTTTAAACTTCTTTGCAAGATCCACTGTAATCTCATACTCGTTCCACATATAATCTGCCTGATTGTTCATTGCTTCCTGCAGACGCTCCACTTGATTTGCAAGACGGAACGACTCCTTGTCCAACTCAGAAATCTGTTTGGAAAGTTCTTCCCGCTTTGCAAAGAAATTCTTATGCCCCTTATTGATTTCTTCTTTCTTTTCCTCGAGTTCTTCCAGGTTTTTCTCAAGTTCTGCAATTGTGTCCTGCCAGGTAGCAATGTTTTCTCTTGCAGTTGCAATTCCCTGTTCCTGTTCCTCAATCCGTTCCTGAGTTGAATTATTTTCATTCTTTAATTCCTCAAGTTCACGTCCGAGACGATGTAATTCACCTAACAAACGGTATTTGTTCTGCTGAACGAACTGCAAATTCTTTTCCTGTCCGGCACGCTCAAGAAGAAGTTTGGAATTTTCCTCGGAAAGATTTTGTTCTTCTTCCTTATCTGCAGCCATATGAAGCGTCGCATCGCTGATTGTCTTTTGCGCTTCCTTGATTGCGTTCTGGTTTTCTTTTAATCGGTTCTTTAACTGTTCGGCCCCCGTAACATGATCCCGGTTCTTACTTTCAAGTAACGCCACTTCCTCTTCTATGGACGCATACTCTGCTTTCAAAGCGTTCAACCGGTCGTTAGCCTGGGTAAGATTGATTTTTGCAGTATTCTGTTCCAAGAACAATGCCTGCAGTTCTTCCCTTTCTGTCAAAAGATTCTGACTTGCTGCTTCACGTTGTTTCTGAAGACCCTCACGTTCTTTTGCAAATTCCGCCACCTGAAGCTTCAACTCTTCAATCTTCTTTTCCCCGTCTTCCATTTCCCTGCGGCGGCCGAGAAGATTGCTGTTATTTTTGTATGCGCCACCGGAAATAGAGCCACCCGGATTTAATTGTTCACCTTCCAATGTAACAATACGCAGTGTATAGTGATACTTTCTGGCAAGTTCAAGCGCATGTTCCATCGTATCCACAACAAGAACTCGTCCAAGCAGGTACTTCATCAGTTCTTCATATTCTTTTGCCACATGAACCAAGGTATTTGCATAGCCGATGACGCCGTTTTCCTTTGCTGCCTGATCCTGATTCTGTCCAAGTGCTTTTATGGTAATGCTGGTAAGCGGAAGAAAAGTTGCACGGCCAAATTTATTGGCTTTTAAATACTCTACCATCTTTTTGGCAGTGGCCTCATCTTTTGTAACAATGTTCTGGATACTTGCTCCCAGTGCCGTCTCCATTGCCGTCTCGTACTTAGAATCTACTTTAATGATATCCGCTACAACACCAATAACCCCCGGCGTATCCTGTTTTCTCTCCATCACCTTACGGATTGCATTTCCGTAACCGTCATAACGCTCTGTCAGATTACGAAGCGCTTCTAATTTCGAGGCCTCTTCAATCCGCTTACGTTCTGCCTGCTCTATCTTAGCTGCAAGTTCAGACGCCATTTGTCTGATTTTTGTAATATTACCTTCCTGTTCTTCAATAGAATGTTTCTTTTCCGTGATTTTTAAGGTAACATTTTCCAGTGCTTCACTGCATTTAGTAACCTCTTCCTGATATCCGGCTTCTTCCGATTTATGAAGCAGGATTTTCTGCGTCAACTCTGCCTTTTTCAGCGTAGTTTGCTCTTCCAATGTCTCAAAACGCTGCAGGCTGGTACGAATCTCTGCATTCTGATCCATGCTACTTAAAATCAATTGATTGCATTCTTCAATTTTTCTTGCATAAGCACTGATACGTTCCCGAATCTGCTCAAGCTCAGCTTCTTTTGCTTCCTGCTGTTTTGAAATCTTCTTTAATTCCGTTTCTGCCGCTTCATAATCCTTGTCATAGCGGGACAATTCTTCTTCCTTTGCCTGTGTTTCGGCAAGAAGTGCATCGTAGCGCTGTTTAAAATGGCTGTCACTGATCTGAATGGAGGAAATCTTCTCCTGCATCAGGCGGATTTCGCCTTCTTTTTCCTGCACCATCATAAGAAACTGTGTGCGTTGTTCCTTCTTACGGTCAATTTCGGCAGAAAACTGTTCTAATTCTGCTTCCAAACGCTCGTATTCCTGTTTTGTATTATCATATGCCTGATTCGCACGTTCCAATTCATCCGAAACAATTTGAATCCGTCCATCCAGTTCTGCTTTGTTTTTTTCGCTGCGTTCATACTCCATCAAAAACAGATTAATTTCCAGATTTTTTAATGCTTCCTTTAAACGCAGGTATTCCCTGGCAACTTCCGACTGTTTCTGTAACGGTCCGACCTGCTTTTCGATTTCCGAAAGAATATCGGTAATTCTGGAAAGATTCAACTGTTCTTCTGCGAGTTCCTTTTCAGCCGCAGCCTTTCTCTTTTTGTATTTTACGATTCCCGCCGCTTCATCAAACAGTTCTCGCCTGTCCTCCGGTTTCCCGCTTAAGATCTTATCAATCTGTCCCTGTCCGATAATAGAGTATCCTTCTTTACCGATACCGGTATCCAAAAACAGTTCCTGCACATCACGCAAACGGCAGGTATTGTTATTAATCAGATATTCACTTTCACCGGAGCGGTATACGCGTCTGGCAACCACAACCTCTTCATAGTCAATCGGAAGCTTGTGATCGGAGTTGTCTAACGTAATGGCAACATACGCATACCCCATCGGCTTTCTCATCTGCGTTCCGGCAAAAATAACATCTTCCATTTTACTTCCGCGCAGCTGCTTTGCGCTCTGCTCACCGAGCACCCAACGCACCGCGTCGGCAACATTACTCTTTCCGCTTCCGTTCGGTCCTACGATTGCCGTAATTCCATCATGGAATTTGAACACAATCTTATTTGCAAATGATTTAAATCCATGTACTTCGATACTTTTTAAATACATTCTTTTCCCTCTGCTTTACTCAAAATTATTTCCTGCTTCAAATTGCAACAAAGATTGATATGCCGCATTCTGTTCCGCAGATTTCTTTGTTCTTCCTACTCCCTGCATGAGCGGAGTATCATTCATATATGCCTGCACCGTAAATTTCTTATTATGGTCCGGTCCCTCTTCCGATACCGGTTCATAATGTAACGACTTTTTATACTTGTTCTGAATTAACTCCTGCAAAATAGTCTTACTATCATAAAAG
This sequence comes from Lachnospiraceae bacterium, assembly GCA_015057585.1. Lineage (GTDB taxonomy): Bacteria > Bacillota > Clostridia > Lachnospirales > Lachnospiraceae > SIG299. Next base: position 399,993 of record SVEF01000001.1, read on the forward strand.
AGTTTCTTATGCTCAATATCATTTAACACAAATTTAAGAACAAACTCTTTTGCACTAGTAAAACCACCATCCAGATACATGGCGCCAATCAGTGCTTCCAGCGCATCAGAAAGAATGGAATCCCGTTCTCGGCCCCCCGTCATATCTTCTCCGTTTCCAAGACGCAAATAACTGCCCAGTTTCAACTGTCTTGCACAATCCGCAAGCGATTGTTCGCAAACAAGACTGGCACGAAGTTTTGTCATCTTTCCTTCATTCATTTCCGGATGAGCCTGATATAAAAATTCACTGGAAACCAATTCGAGCACAGCATCTCCCAAAAACTCAAGCCGTTCATTATCCATCAAATCCTTTAAATTCTTTTCATGTGCATAAGAACTGTGGGTCAATGCCTGTGTCACCAGATTTTCCTTATTAAACCGGTATCCGATATCATTTTGCAGCCCTTTAAAATCCTTCTGCTTCATAAAGCAAACTCCTTTCCATCTCATGAAAGAAAGGGCTGTTGATTCCTCAACAGCCCGTTTGTCTTTAATTTAATGCTTTCTTAATCTGTTCTACAGCATCACTAACGGTAACGATGTTTTCTGCATCTTCATTTGCAATTTCAATGTCAAATTCCTCTTCAATGCCCATGATGATCTGGAAAACATCCAAAGAATCAGCTCCAAGGTCATCTACGAACTTTGTTTCCATTGTAATATCTTCCGGTTCTACAGATAAAACCTCACTGATAATCTTCTGAATTTTTTCAAATTCCATCGTGTTATCCTCCTACTCTTCTGTCTTTGCAATATTTTCTTTCATTTTTTCACTGATATTCTGTTCCTTAAAAGCAATACATTGTAAAATGGAATTTTTAATCTCCTTACTCTTGGAACTTCCATGAGTTTTTACAACCAGTCCGTTAAGTCCCAGCATCGGTGCTCCGCCGTAATCTGCCGTGTCCAGCGATTTTAAGGTTTGCTTTAATGCAGGCTTTACCAAAAGCGCACCTATCTTACTCCGAAGAGTCGCCATCATACCCTCTTTGATTTTTCCTACCAAAGCACCCGAAACACCTTCGTATAATTTCAAAATGACATTGCCGACAAATGCTTCACACACAATGACATCAGCATAGCCATTTGGAATTTCTCTCGCCTCAATACTGCCGATAAAGTTAATTTCATTACAGTTTTTAAGTAACGGGAACGTTTCCTTTACAAGCATATTCCCTTTTTCTTCTTCTGCGCCGATATTTACAATCGCAACACGTGGATTCTGAATACCCACAACCTGTTCCATGTAGAGGGAACCCATCTTTGCAAACTGAAGTAAATGAGACGGTCTGGCATCTACATTTGCACCACAGTCAATGAGAAGGGACACCCCTTTGGTCGTTGGGATCAGAGGCGCAAGCGGCGGCCGCTCTACTCCTTTGATACGTCCGACAATCAACTGTGCACCAACCAAAACCGCACCTGTGCTTCCTGCGGAAACAAAGGCATCCGCTTCTTTGTTTTTCACAAGATTCATACCTACAACAATGGAAGAATCTTTCTTTCTCCGTATTGCCATTACCGGTGCTTCTTCATTTGTAATCACTTCACTGGCAGGTATTATCTCAAGCCGATCCTTGCAATCGTTGTATTGTGCCAATTCTTTCTTTAAAACTTCTTCCTGTCCAACAAGAAAAACTTTAATTCTGGAATCCTGGGCAAGTGCTTCCACCGCACCTTTTACAACTTCAGAAGGCGCGTTATCGCCACCCATTGCGTCCACTGCAACTCGTACTGTTTCACTCATCTTTTGACTACCCCCGTCAGTTTCTATATCCAAATATACTAGATAATAAAATAAAAATCAACACACGATTACATTTTCCTGTAGAAAAACGATTTCGCTACGGAGTACCCAAGCGTCTGCGGCTGCATGATCTGTTCGGTCGAACCGACAAACAGCACACCGTCCTTCTTTAAGGCTGTATTGAATTTTTTATAAATCTCTATTTTTGCTTCTTCCGTAAAATAAATGAGTACGTTACGGCATACAATAAGATCACAATCGGTAGGATATGGATCCTTCAGCAGATTGTGCTGTTTAAATTCTACACACTTTTTCACTTCATCCGCTACTTTGTATGTATATTCATTTTCCTGCGTAATATACTTTTTCATCAAATCGTCCGGCAGAGTCTTTAAACTTTTCACATTATAAAGACCCTTCTTCGCCTTTTCAAGTACCTGCTTATCAATGTCTGTTGCAATAATACGGATACTGCTAAGTGGCATATGTCTGGATAACATCATAACAAGAGAGTATGGTTCATCACCGGTAGAACATGCAGCGCTCCAGATTTTTAAACTTTTGGTTCTTCCGAGCAAATCCGGTAAAATCTCATTTTCCAACACTCTCCACTGCTCCGGATTACGGTAAAACTCCGATACATTGATGGTAAGATAATTTACGAACTCCTCGAACATCTCTTTATTTGCCTTAATAGCCGCCACATAATCATTATAAGATGCAATCTTATGCTTCGTAATTAAAGAATCAATACGTCTTCTCATCTGCTTTTCTTTGTATGCATTTAAGTCAATCTGTGTCAATGCAAAGATCTGTTTCTTAAAACTTTCATAATCACCCATAGTTTTACCTCCCAATGTATCTTTAATCAAATAATAGCTAAGCAGACAAAATATCAGCTTAGCTATTATCTTCTCTCATCTACTGATTAAAGTAGTTCTTTGTAATTATTCAGCGTCTTCAGCAGCTGTTTCTTCAGCTACAGTTTCTGCAGGCTCTTCTGCCGGAGCTTCCAGCGCCTTAACACTTAAGCTGATCTTCTTGTCTTCAATATTAAAGTCAACAATCTTTGCTGTGATTTCCTGACCAACCTTTAATACGTCAGCCGGCTTTTCCACGTGATTTCTGGAAATCTGGGAAACATGTAATAATGCATCCACACCAGGTACTAACTCGACGAAAGCACCGAAATCTGTCATACGTGCTACCTTACCTGTAACAACATTGCCTACAGCAAAATCTGTTTCGGCATTTGCCCACGGATTCTGGTCAGCAAACTTAAGGCTAAGTGCAATCTTTTCACCTGCGATATCTTTAATGAATGCACGAACTGCATCACCTGCCTTGAAGTTCTTCTTTGGATTTTCTACTCTGCCCCAGGACATTTCGGAAATATGAAGAAGTCCGTCTACGCCGCCGAGATCAATAAATACACCGAAATCAGTAACATTCTTTACGGTACCTTCTACTACATCACCAACCTGAATCTTTGCAAAAAGTTCCTTCTGAAGTTCAGCCTTCTTAGCAACTAAAAGCTGCTTACGGTCACCGATAATTCTTCTTCTCTTAGGATTGAACTCGCTGATAACAAATTCGATTTCCTGATCTTTGTACTTGGATAAATCCTTTTCATAGGAATCAGAAACAAGGCTTGCCGGAATAAATACTCTTGTCTCGTCTACAACAACGCTTAAACCGCCGTCTAATACTGCGGAAACAGTTGCTGTTAAAACTTCCTTGTTGTTGAAAGCCTCTTCTAATCTCTTGCTTCCCTTTTCTGCTGCAAGTCTCTTGTAGGTTAATAATACCTGACCTTCGCCATCATTTACCTTAAGAACCTTTGCCTGCATCTTGTCGCCTTCCTTAACAATTGTTGTTAAGTCAACGTTAGGAGTATTTGTGTACTCGCTTCTGGTAATGATACCATCTGCCTTGTAACCGATATTTAAGACAATCTCATCTTCTTTAACACGAATAACAGTACCCTCGACTACCTCTCCGTTGTGTATTGTCTTAAAAGACTCCTCCAATAATTGTTCAAAACTCAAATCTGACATGTTAGTATGAACCTCCTCGATCATATTGTTTGGGGTCGATGCCCCTGCTGTAATACCTACACTACGGAATGATTTAAACTGAGTTAAATCAAGGTCACTGAGTTTCTGTATGAAGTAAGTATTTACACATTGCTGTTTTGATATCTCATACAACTTACGTGTATTCGAACTATGCAGTCCTCCGATGACAATCATGGCGTCCGATTCGCCGGCAAGACGTCTCGTTTCTTCCTGACGTTCTTCAGTCGCACTGCATATCGTACTTAAAACAAATATATCATACCCCTTTTTTGAAATAATTTCAACTAAATCTTGAAATTTCTTGCTATTAAATGTCGTTTGTGCAACAATACATAGTTTTGTTTCCGGTAAAAAGCTCAATTTTTGCGCCGTTTCTACGGTTTCCACCACAGTAACCGGACCTTTGCACCAGCCTAAAATTCCTTGTACTTCCGGATGTTCTTCGTTTCCGATTACAATAATATGTCTGCCGTTTTTGCTTTCCTGCTCCACAATCCGGTGTATTTTTTTCACAAACGGACAAGTCGCATCGATAACCTCATGTCGGCTCGCCTGCATTTTTAAAAATTCTTCTTCCGAAACGCCATGTGAACGGATAATCAACGTCCCCTGTTCCGCCGTTTCCCAGTCTTCCTGTCCTGTCACAATTTTTACACCTTTCGAAGTAAATTCCTCCACTACTTCCTCATTGTGAATAATCGGTCCGTATGTGTAAACCGTTTTGCCAAGTTCCAACTGCTTTTGCACCAGTTCCACTGCACGCTTTACACCAAAACAAAATCCCGCTGTTTTTGCAACCTTTATTTCCATCTTATTTTTCTGCCTTTTCTGCTACAATCTTCATCATTGTTTCCACAACTTCTTCAATCGAGAGTTCGGACGTATCCAGTTCGATGGCATCTTCCGCTTTTTTTAACGGCGAAATCTCTCTGTTCATGTCCCTGTAATCCCGTTCCTCAATTTCTTTTTTCAAAGTTTCCAGATCACAGTCCTGACCCTTTGCAGTCAATTCGTCATAGCGTCGCTTTGCACGTACCGCCGAAGACGCAGTAAGATAAATTTTCACTTCCGCATTCGGAAGTACTACCGTTCCGATATCTCTTCCGTCCATAACCACACTGGTATCTGCCGCAAGCTTCTTCTGCAATTCTACCATCTTTGCACGTACTTTTTTATGCACAGATACCGCAGATGCCATACTGCCCGCCTGTGCGGTACGAATCTGCTCGTTTACATTTTCTCCGTTGAGACATACGACCTGTTCTCCGTTTTCATATACAATCGACACATGGATATTGTCACATTCCGCTTCCACTGCCTGTGCATCGTCTCCGGCTATCTGTTTTCTGGAGCAATGCAGACCAATAGCTCGGTACATAGCCCCGGTATCCACATAAATCATGTTCAATTTTTTAGCCAGTGCCTTTGCAATAGTACTTTTTCCGGCTCCTGCCGGTCCGTCGATTGCAATGTTTAACTTTTTCATGTAATCCTCCCTTGTTTTCCGAAGGAAAATGCGAGCTCTCACGCAGAGCACAAATTCCCTTGCAGGGAATTGCGGTTTTCCTCCCTTAATCGTTTTAGTAAATGGCATGTCCCGCAGCATAGCCGGTAGACCATGCAATCTGCAGGTTATATCCACCGGTCATCGCATCCACATCCAGAACTTCTCCGGCAAAATAAAGACCGGAAACTAATTTGGACTCCATTGTGGAAGGCACAATTTCTTTGACGGAAATTCCGCCCTTTGTAATGACAGCCTCTTTATAATCCCTTAATCCGGCAACATGTAACGTCAGTCCTTTCAAAAGCTGAACCAGACCTTTCCGTTCTTCCCTGGAAATTGAATTCACCTTTTTTTCCGGGTCAATTCCCGACAGCCGGACAATTACTTCAATCAGTCTTTGTGGTAACAGATGGTCCAATGAATTTTTGAAATTTTTATTTTTTGCCTCTTCAAAATCTTTTAAAAGACGTACATCGAGCATTTCTTCTGTCAGCCCCGGCTTTAAATCTATCTTAATTACCGGAATCTCTGCTTCTTTTCTTATGGCTTCTGCAATATAACTGCTGGCACTTAGTACAAGCGGCCCACTGATGCCAAAATGCGTAAACAGCATTTCTCCCAACTCAGAGTATACCACTTTTTTCCCCCGAATCAACTTCAAAGTAACATTTTTCAATGTTAATCCCATCAGTTCCGACGCAAACTCTTCTTTTGTGACAACAGCCACCAGGGAAGGAGATAACTTTGTTACGGTGTGACCTGCTTCTTTTGCAAACCGGTATCCGTCGCCGGTAGATCCCGTGCTTTGATACGAAAGTCCTCCCGTTGCAACAATGCAGGCATCTCCGGTCACCACTCCGTCTTTTAAGCGAATACCATTAAAACAGCCGTCTTCCGTTATAATCTCTTTTACTTCTGCATTCAAATGAATTTTTACATTTCTTTTTTCCAGTGCACTCTGCAGGGTTTTTATTACATCCGAAGAATGGTCCGACTGTGGAAAAACTCTTTGCCCGCGTTCTGTTTTGAGCGGCAAGCCGTTTTCTTCAAAAAAATCCATAACAGAACCATTGTCAAACATCTGAAATGCACTGTAGAGAAACCTTGGATTCGTCACCACCTGTTTCATCAGTTCTTCCATATCACATGCATTGGTAATATTGCATCTGCCTTTTCCGGTGATAAAAAGTTTTTTTCCCAGTTTTTCATTCTTTTCGTACAAATGAACTTCGTTTCCGTTGTCTGCAGCCGCAATTCCTGCCATCATTCCGGCCGCTCCGCCTCCAATAATCAAAACTTTACTCATCGTTTTCTCCCCGTATAATTTATAGATATAAAAAGTGGTAAGCACATGAATCTCTCCCTGTGCTTACCTTCTGATATAAACTTCATTAATTCCCATTTCAATATGTCCTGTTTCGTACGCCTTGCCTTCAATTCTGAAAATAACTCCGGTGCAGTCCGGTAAATTATCCAGAATACTTTGTCCAAAAGCATCCAAAATCATGCCTTCCACACTGGCCCCCACATCAATTACCGGCGGTGTATCCGCTTTAAAGTCCACAATCACCATATTGTCCTTTAAAATAACGTCATTGACTCCAATATAAAACGCCTCATCACGCATTGCAGATACCACTTCTTCTACAATGGCTTCCGGTGTGACTTCTCCGATTAACACCTCTATCGCAACTTTTTCTAATGAGGAAGGATCAATGGAGTAAATTGTGACTTCAATATTTTCCGGCGGAATGATTGTAACATCACTTCCGACATCTGTCCCCATAATCGGAGTCGGTGTTGGTGTTGTGTCATCCGATCCTCCTCCGTTACATCCCGACATCAGTGCTGCTACGCAGATGCATAACATAAGATAAATCAGATTTTTAATTTTCATGATATGCACCTCCGTTTCAAATTTGCATCTATTCATGACAACTATATCTGATAACTATGTCATTTCTATGTTATTAATGTGTCTTTTATGCAACATATCCGACTATTTTACTTTAATTACACTTCTATTCTTGATCAGATAATCCAGTAACGAAATAATCGTCAGTGCAAAAGAAAGCCATATGAAAACGGTTTCCAAAACAGCAAACCATGGAAAATGCAAATGTAAAATCAAAAGTACACACATTACCATCTGAGATGCCGTTTTAAATTTCCCCCAGTAACTTGCCGCGAGCACCACCCCGGAATCCGCAGCTACGGTTCTAAAACCGCTGATGATAAATTCTCTTGCTATGATGACAACCACAACCAAAAGTGGAAGCGTTCCGGAATCTAAAAAGCATAAAAGTGCCGTACATACCAGAAGTTTATCCGCAAGCGGGTCCATGAACTTTCCAAAATTCGTGACCAGTTGATACTTTCTTGCCAGGTGGCCGTCTACTGCATCCGACAAACAGGCAACAATAAATACAAACAGTGCGATCACATTATGAAACGGTATGGTATCTACCAGATAAAACAAAAGAAATACCGGTATCATACAAACTCTGAAAATTGTTATTTTGTTTGGCAAATTCATCTTGTTATTTCCTCCTTTAATCCAATTCCGAAACTGCCTCTCCGACAAGATCGTATTCCTTTGCGTTTGTAATTTTTACATCTATGATTTCTCCTGACAAATACGAATCCAAAGAATGTACGAAGACGTAACCGTCCACATTCGGAGCATCCATATAGGATCTTCCGATGAAAATATTTTCTTCCGGAAGTTTTCCTTCAATCATGACACGAATCGTCTTTCCGATTTTTTCTTCTCCACGCTGCCTGGAAACCTTTTGCTGCAACTGCATCAGTTCTTTCTGTCGTCTTACCTTTTCTTTTTTTGTAATCTGCCCTTTCATACGGGCTGCAGCGGTATTCTCTTCCTTCGAATACGTAAATACTCCAAGACGTTCAAATCCGGCCTTTTCAACAAAGTCCAAAAGTTCTTTATGTTCTTCTTCAGTCTCCTGCGGGAAACCGGTAATCAGAGACGTTCTAAGTGCAATATCCGGAATCTCATGTCTGAGTTTTGTAATCAACGCGTCCAGTTCTTTACGATTGGTTCTTCTTCCCATTCTCTTTAATACTGTATCGGCTGCATGCTGAATCGGCATGTCCAGATAATGACAAACCTTCGGTTGATGTTTTATCGTCTGAATCAGTTCATCCGTAATCTCTTCCGGATAGCAATACAACAGACGAATCCATTCAATTCCCCTAATCTCACATAAACGGTCAATCAGTTCAGGCAGGCACTTTTTCCCATATAAATCGACACCATACACAGTCGTTTCCTGCGCAATCAGAATCAGTTCTTTTACGCCGCCTTCCGCTAAAAACTCGGCCTCTTTTACAAGCCGGTCCATCGGTACGCTTCGAAAATTGCCACGTAAAGACGGAATAATGCAGTAAGTACAGTGTTTATCACATCCTTCGGCAATTTTTAAATACGAATAGTAGCCTCCCGTTGTATTTACACGGTTGGTTTCCGGCAACGGAAGTTCCTGCAGAGCAGCATAACATTCCGTCCGTTCTCCTGCAAATACCTTTTCTATCGTTTCAACGATATGGTCAGTTGCCGTTGTACCGAGAACTGCGTCTACTTCCGGAATTTCCGTTAAAATCTCTGACTGGTATCTCTGTGCAAGACATCCTGTTACCAAAAGTACCTTCAATCTTCCGTACTTTTTGTACTCCGCCATCTCTAAAATGGTCTGAATGCTCTCTTCTTTTGCATCATGAATAAAACAACAAGTATTAATAACAATGACATCTGCTTCTGTCTCCTCATTCGTCAGGGAATACCCATGATCCCGGAGCAATCCAAGCATCACTTCACTGTCAACGAGATTTTTATCACATCCCAAGGATACAAATAAAACATTTCTCATGTTCTAACCCTTTCTTTTTGCTGCCTCAAGGCAGTTATTCATTAACATGGCAATGGTCATCGGCCCGACCCCTCCCGGAACCGGAGTGATTGCTCCGGCAATCGGCTCAACTTCATCAAACGCAACATCGCCGCAAAGTTTCTTTCCTTCCAGCCGGTGAATTCCTACATCAATGACCGTGGCACCCTCTTTTACATACTCTTTTGTTATAAAATGTGGCTTTCCGATTGCAACAATTAAAATATCCGCCCGTTTCGTCACATCCTTTAAACTTTGTGTTCTGGAATGACATACAGTGACAGTCGCATTTTCTTTTAACATTAACGCTGCCATCGGTTTGCCGACAATATTACTTCTGCCGACAATCACACATTCTTTTCCTTCGATAGTTATCCCTGTTCTTTTCAATAATTCAATAATCCCGGCCGGTGTACAGGATACAAAGCATTCCTTTCCTATCCAAAGATTTCCTGTGTTTACTGCATGGAATCCATCCACATCCTTTTCCGGCGCAATAGTCGCAATTACTGTATCCTCATTCAAATGCTTTGGTAATGGCAACTGCACTAAAATACCATCCACATCTGAAGATTCATTTAATTTTTGAATCAACTCAAGCAATTCTACTTCTTTAGTTTCTTCCGGAAGTTCATAAGCCAACGAACGGAAACCGACATATTCACATGCCTTCTTTTTATTTCCGACATAGACGGAAGAAGCCGGATCTTCCCCCACCTGAATAACCGCAAGGGTGACTTCTCTTCCTTTTTCTTTTAAGCGTGCTGTCTCTTCTTTGATTTCATCCTTTATCTGCGCGGAAATTAGTTTACCGTCAATCCTGATTGCCATTTTATTTTCCTCCTACATAAGCGGTGCCAAAACACGCAAAACAGCCCTGGCAAGACGCATAATAATATTGCGCTGTGTCATAGCATATGTCTGCAATGCACTCTGCTCCATAATCCCAAGCAAATCCTTTTTTACCTGGTCTACGACCGGCGTCCCGTAAAAAAACGTACCACATTCAAAATGAAGATACAGGCTGCGGAAATCCATGTTTATTGTTCCGACAATCGCAAATTTATCATCACACACAAATGATTTTGCATGAATAAAACCGGGATTGTACTGATAAATTTTCACTCCGCCCGTGACTAACTGGGAGTAATAGGACTGCGTCAGCCAAAAAACGTACTTTTTATCCGGAATACCCGGAGTAACAATACGGACATCCACCCCTCTTTTTGCTGCAAGAAGCAACGCGGTCATCATTTCGTTATCAATCACCAGATATGGTGTCGTGATATAAATGTAATCCTGCGCCGCATGAATCATGTTTAAATAAACCGACTCTGATACATTTTCCCGGTCAAGCGGCGAGTCTCCGTACGGCTGCACATAACCGACTCTGTTTATAACATCCGTCTCCTTTTTTTCCGGAAGATATGCCCGGACATCTTCGTCCTTATTATACTTTACCGTGTTCCAATTTACAAGGAACATAGAAGTCAGATTCCAAACAGCTTCTCCGGAAAGCATTACCGCCGTATCTTTCCAATAACCAAACCGTTCCTTTCTGTTAATATACTCATCCGCCAGGTTCCAGCCACCCATAAACCCGATATTGCCGTCAACTACTGTAATTTTTCTGTGGTCACGATGGTTCATGACCAGCGAAAAAAACGGAATAACCGGATTAAAGGCAACACAACGGATTCCAAACTCTTCCAATTCTTTGTAATACTGATATGGTAATAAAGCAACGCATCCCATATCATCATAAATCAGGCGTACTTCCACACCCTCTGACGCTTTTTGTTTTAATGCATCTAAAATTTCCGACCACATTTCTCCCGGTTCAATGATAAAATATTCCATAAATATAAACCGTTTCGCACTTTTTATAGCATTAAGCAGCACAGGAAAACAGGCCTCTCCACTGTCATAATAGACCGCTTCCGTATTGCTGTATACCGGAAAATGAGCATAGTCACTGATATATTTCATTTGCCCATATGCTGCTTTGTCTTCTTCCTGGATTTGCTCTAACAACCGGTCATCCGTTGTTGAAAATGCTGAAAATTTCGCTGCAGCACGATCCATCTGTCTCTGCATTCTCTTAGTTGGCCGTTTGTCTCCGAAGCAAAGATATAAAACCCCTCCAAAAATCGGAAAGGCCAGTATCGGAATAATCCACGCGAGCTTATACGCCGGATTATCATCTTTATTTATGATATATAACACAACAAATACACTGATAATCTCAAGTATTACATTTAATACCTGAGAATAATCCATTAGCCTTGTAAACAGGCTGATTCCCCATAATATCTGAATCAATATAAGAAAACCGACAATCACTATTCTTTTTTGGAGAACTTTCAGCACTTTAGAAATCAGCATTTCTTCACCCTACCATACTTTCAAACATAGTTTCTTCCTCATTTTACCTTAGGCATCTGAAAAAGTCCAGTAAATCAACATAAACTTTATAACCTTTCTATTAATTTTTTCAATGTACTTTTTCCTTTATTCCTGCATATACTGAAACTGAAATAAACTATTTGAGGTCAATAGTTCATGGATTATTCAAAAACACATTATTACAAGTACACAACTCCAACCACTCCAAGGCAGGTAAGATCAAATGTTCCTGTATTTGAAACAGATGACACCCCTGCAGCTCCGGGTATGGGTCCTGCCGGAAGTGCTACTCCTGATTTGGAATCCAATATTCCAGGAAACGGCAATCAAAACGGTGGTATTGTCGGTGGACCGGTAACCGATGTGCCTGCAGCTCCGGGTGAAGGACCGGTTGGTACACCAACACCTTCTCTGCCTTCAAACCCATCCGGAAGTATCACCATTCCATTTCCTCCGGCAAGCGGAAGCGGCAATTCCGGCTCTTCGGGCACCAGTTCCGGTTCTAACATTCTCTGGAGTTATGTCTGGAGCACTCCTTTATTCCAGAGCCTCTCTTCCGTTGCTCAGGCCAGATTCTACAACGTCAATTCCATGATGGAACCGGTAGATATTTATATCAACGGACAGCTTGTGGTTTCCGACCTTGATTACAGTGAATACACCGATTACCTTTACATCATCCCGGGTTATTACACCATTACCATATACCGTCGTACCAATCCTGGATTCCCAATCTTAAACACCCGTGTCAACTTTGTGCGCAATTCCACCTGTATGGTATCTTTAATCGGTACGGTTGATTCTGCCGGATTACAATTTATCTGCTAGCAAGGGCGATACAAGGGAGAGGCAGCAGATTGCGAAAGCGTCTATAGGACGCGGTTTTAGAAAAGGCGATGGTCGCTCTCGGAAAACCTTGGTTTTCCAGAGGCGACTACCGCCTTTTCGTAAAAGTGCTCCGCACTTTTCGCAATCTGCTGCCTTTCCCGCTTCTCACCCGCCACCCCTTAATAACGAAGGAAATCCGCAGGATTTTCGAATTATCTGCACGTACTGATAATTCACATTACCTAAAATAATAAATAAAGCAACGTAAACACCAAACCGATGCCAAACAGCATCAACCCGAATGACATACCTCTGCCAACCAGACGCATCGTTGCATCAGCTTCCATACTGCGAATAGCAAGCTGTTCTACATAAGATTTTCGAATTGGACGTTTTCTTAACACTGTTACATTTAAGAACTGCACGACTCCATCCAAAAAACTACCCACTGCGTATGTAAATTCATTGCCCACAACCACCGGCCGATGCTTTTTCTTTGGTTTAAATACATTCTTTCTCAGTATCAACGCAAAGAAATCGGTTGTCTTGTCCAGAATACGGCAGAAAAGCCCTCCGATAAACGGGAGTACCCCAAGCAATACCGGCTGATACAAATTCTTCTCCAAATCAAACCAAACCGGCCAACGATTGATATATACCCGTCTATCTCCTTCCTTCTTCATCAAAAGTCCACGAATCAACCCAAAGTAAAGAACTAATCCAATAGAAATTGAAATAACAGCACCTTTCAGATTGGTCCAGGCAAAATATTGTACCGGCCAATGATGCGATTCTACAACTGTCGTTTCTTCTAATCTTGCAAACTCGGCAATCAGATCCATGGTCCGATTTGGCAAAATGCCAAAAACGAAGAGAATCACTGCCGGAATCAACACACATAACAAACTGCTCATTTTACAGCAAGGCGCTTTTTTTGCCTCACCATCTTCCCAAAACACAGCAATATAGAGTTTTAACATATATGCCAATGTCATACCGCCGGTAATCAAAAACAGTACTTCTGCCGTCTTCACATAGGGAAGAAGAACACTTTCCCCGAATTCATGCATATATTCCACCATACTTTCATGAATCAGCGTTTTGCTGACATAGCCGCTTCCCAATGGAATTCCTGCAATGCTGTATGCTCCGACCAAAAATGCCATATGAAGAAATGGTTTATTCTTTCCAAATCCCCTGATCTCGTTTAAATCCAGAGATTCTGTTTTCATAAAAATCACGCCCGCTGTTAAAAATAACACCAGCTTAATCAGGGAATGGTTCATCATGTGAAGCAGACTACCATTAATGGCAAGCTCATTTTCATGCAACAATGTATACATGGAAATTCCGGTAATAATAAAACCCATCTGCGATACGGAAGAGCATGCCAGCGTTCTTTTAAAGTTCACAGAAAACAAAGCCAGAAACGCCCCGGTAAACATCGTTGCAATTCCGATAATCAGAAGGGAAAGTCCCCATACTTCGTTATGAAGCATCTTGCTTCCGGTTACAACAAGAATACCGAAAATCCCCATCTTCGTTAAGATTCCCGAAAGAATTGCAGAAGCAGGTGCAGGTGCCACCGTATGTGCTTTCGGCAACCATACATGCAATAAAAACAATCCCGCTTTGGCTGCAAAGCCAACACAAATCAATGCACTTGTTAAAAGTTCTCCCGTTCCGCCATAGGTATCCAGCAAAATTCCCATCAGCATAACAAGGCCACTGATGACACCGATACCGAGGTATAATTTTCCTGCCTGAATACTCTCCTCTTTTTCTGCCTGAATTACCCATACAAAAGAAGTAAACGACATTACTTCAAAAAACACAAAGGTTGTGAATAAATCCGCCGACAATAATACGCCGGTTACTGCAGACAACGTTACCAGCCAGAAAAAATAATATCGGTTTCGATTTCTTTCATGCCCCATGTATTCACCTGAAAACACGCTGCATGCAAACCAAAGCAGACACGCAAGCAACAGGTAGAATACCCGGAAACCGTCCGTTGTAAAATGTAGTCCCAAACCAAGCACGTTTTCTACACCAGTAGAAATTGAGCCGACACTGCCAATTTCCAGCCACAACAAAACTCCCGCACCAATTGCTTCCAGCAATGCAGTTCCCATAACTACATAGTTTCTTGCAATTTTGTTTGTTCTTCCTGTCAGATAGGAAAGAACCGCTCCAAACATAGGAAAGAATAACAATGTCCAGATCATTATTTGACTCATCATACAATCTCCTTTCCTAGATAAACGCAGTTGCAATCTGTTCTAAGTATGTAACAAACGGAGTTGATGCAATACCAAGAAGTATAATTACAACACATAAAATAATCATTGGAACTTTCATATAGCCGCCTCTCGGATCTTCGACACTTCGAATTTGTTCCATATCAAATCCCGGTCCCGGGAAATACGCCTTAATGACAACCGCAAATAAATACATTGCTGTCAAAACCGCAGAAACCAGCAATGCAAAAACCCCGGTCCAGGCCACTGGATTCGACGTAGCTGCAGCTGCGGTAATTAAGTTCCATTTGCTGATAAAGCCTGCCGTCATCGGCACACCTACCAATGCAGCTGAGGCCAACGCAAAACAGGCAAAAACAACCGGCATCCTCTTACCAAACCCAAACAAATCATTTACATAATTCTTTCCTGTCTGATACAGTACTGCACCTGCCACATAGAACAAAGTAATCTTAATAATACCATGAAAGACCATGTGTGACATAGCACCTACCATACCAGCCGGTGTCATAAGTGCCGCACCAAATATCATATACGACAGGTTACTGATGGTCGAATATGCAAGTCTCCTCTTAAAATGCTGTTCCTTTAATGCCATACCGGAACCAAACAGAATAGTTACAATTGCAGCTACTAATACCACATACTGCGCCCAGGTTCCGTACAAAAACTCGGAACCGAACACATAGTAGGTGACGCGCAGAATAGCAAATGCGCCTGCATTTACCACCGCTACTGCATGAAGCAGGGCTGTTACCGGTGTCGGCGCCACTGATGCCGTCGGCAACCAGCCATGGAACGGAAAAATCGCCGCCTTAACACCAAACCCAAATATCATTAACAGATACATCACAAGCAGCATCTGTTTATCCGAAGACGTAAGTATCGGCAAAAAACCTCCCAGGCGGAAATTATTAAAACCACTGTACACAGAAAGCACAATCATTCCCATAAATGCAAATGCAGCACCTCCGATGGAATACAATACGTATTTTCTTCCGGCAAATAAACTCTTATCTTTCATACCGTGCATGACAATCGGCAAAGTTACCAACGTCATAAACTCGTAAAAGAAATACATGGTGACGAGATTTGCCGCAAAGGCTACTCCAACTGTCACCCCATACGTCATCAGATAAAATGTAAAAAATGTATTTTCCTTTCCTTCATGCTTCATATACTGTATGGCATAAGAACAGGCAAGGGGCCATAAAAAAGCGACCAGTCCGGAAAACACACGTCCCGGTCCGTCCAACATAATCCGAATCGGCATGGTCTCCGTTATATTAAAAATAGTAAAGTATTCTGCCTCTCCAATCAGAAAAAACAAACCAAACACAAACAAAGAATTTATGGATGCCATCGTTAATACATATGCGGCACGCACCTTGCTGCTTTTAGGTTTCAGAAGAAACAATAAAGTTCCGGCAAGAATCGGAAATACAATCGGTACTAATAATATTGCGCTCATATTCTCTCCTCCTTACTGTAAATTCTGAAACAACGTGCTGATCAAGGTCTCATTCAAAAGTCCGCTTACCAGTTGCGGCATAATACCAAGGATTACAACACACGCTGCAAAAAGAATCATTGGGAGTAACATTTTCCCATTTGCTTCCTTTTTCTCAAGCCTCTGATAATCATATCCCTCTCCCGGGAAAAATGCTGCTATTACAACTGCTATCAGATATCCCGCCGTCAGCAACGCACTCACCAGCAGAATGACCGGACCCAGCCAATTATACAGAGTAAGTCCGCTCTCAAGTGCCCCCTGACATAAGTACCATTTGCTGATAAAACCACAAAACGGAGGGATTCCTACCATTCCAAGTCCTGCAATTGCAAATGTCCACATAGTCACCGGCATTTCTTTTCCGATTCCATGTAATTCAGTCACTTTTGTTCTTCCTGTCTTATAAATAATTGCACCTGCATTTAAAAACAGTGTACATTTCATTACTGAATGACAAACCACATGAAGCAGCGCTCCCATTAAGGCCACCGGATGCATCAAGGCAATTCCGAATAACACATAGGAAACCTGACTAACCGTAGAATATGCCAACCGCTTTTTGAGCACCTGCTCCTTATAAGCCAGCATGGATCCCATGAATACTGTCGTAAGTGTAAGTAATAAAAATGCAGTCTGCACCCAGGTTCCCGTCAGATTCTTTTCTCCAAACAGATAAAAAACCACACGGATGATTCCAAGAACCCCTGTCTTGGTTATAATACCGGACAACACCGCTGATGCCGGTGCGGGTGCTACCGGGTGTGCACTCGGAAGCCATCCGTGCATCGGAAACATACCGGCCTTAGTTCCAAATCCGATAATCATAAAGAATGCAGACAATAAAAGCACTGTTTCCTTTCCTACCGGAAGTCCTTCTGTAAAAATCCCCCCCGGAACAAAGGAAAGCGTTCCTGCCGCACCATACAAAAACGCGAAACCAAATACAGCAAACGATGCTCCTGCAATGGAATAAAACAGGTATTTTTTTGCCGCATAAATTGCTTCCTTCGTCATTGTATGAAGTACAAACGGAACCGAGAGTAAGGTCATAAACTCATAAAACAAATAAAATGTCACCAGATTTTCTGCCATGAAAATCCCCTGCATCACTCCGATAACAAACAGATAACAACCATAAAAAACAGTTCCTGAAAGACTCTTCGTATGTTCCGCCTCATGCTCTGCTTCATCTTCATGCTTCATATATTCAAAAGAAAATATTCCCACAAGCAACCAAACCAAGCTTAATAGTCCCGAAAACAGCATGGTCATTTCATCCACCCGAAAAGCTACCGGAATATCCTTTGTCAAATTCCAAAGCAAAACTACTTCTCCTTTGGCACCAAATGAGAACACAGTAAGCAAAAGTTCTGCAAGTAACGAAAACAACACAAAAGCGTTTCTGATTCCTGCCGAAAGTTTTTTATTCAAACATAGTACAATCAGGCCGCACACCATAGGAAACAGCACCGGAAGTACTACTTGTACATTTATCATCCACTGATTCATTTTTCTTTGCGTCCTTTCTTATACAAACATTCCGATTCCTGCTTCAATTCCCTCGATTACTACATCCGAGAACACACCCAGGAATACGTTTAGCACAATAAATCCGGCCATCACAGTCACATACAGCCAGGTTGGTTTCTTTGCTTTTTCTCTTTTTCCTCTCGGCGTATAAATACGGATGATCGCCTTAAAGAAATACCATGCGTTCAACATCGTACTGACTGCAAGAGCCAGCAAGGTAATCACCATTTTTACCATACTGTTATCTACAGCTGCCGTAGCAAATAAAATTTTTGAAATAAAGCCCCCAAACAATGGAATACCAATCATGGCAATCGCGCCTGCAGTAAACGCCACACCCGCCACTTTATTCCGGTAACCGGATCCGGTCAATTTACTCCATGCCGTTTTTTCATCCGATACCTCAACCAAGCCACCAACCGAAATAAACAACATCGATTTTACTGCTCCATGCATAAACATATGAAACACTGCCGCAATGATACCACCGATATTGCCAAGTCCGAGTCCCATATAAATATAACCGAACTGGGCAATGGAGGAATAGGCAATCATCTTCTTCGCATCCTTTTGCATGATGGCATTTACAGAACCCATAATCATGCCGATGACTCCAAATACAAACAAAATATCTGTAATCTTATACTGAAGAATCACTTCCCATCCGATGACGCGGAAGAATATCTTCACTAAAAGAAAAATATATGCCTTTGTCACCAGACCGGACAAAACCGCACTGGAAGTCGGCGTGGAATAGCCATGCGCATCCGGAAGCCACGAATGGAACGGATACAGCGCACTTTTAATTGCAAGGGCTACACTGATTAACGCAATAATAACGGTTAAAGGTTCCTGATATTGTCCGCTCTCCACTAATACATCGATCGCCTCTTTTATATCACACATTAAAAGATGACCGGTCAATTCATATAATAATGTGATGCCAATGAGCAGCAAGCCCGAACCGATTAAACTCATAATCATGTACTTTGTTGCGGCCAATATGGAACGACCGGTATTTTTCATCATAACCATGCCACAAGCCGCAATCGTATTGATTTCTACAAAAACATATGCTGTAAAAATATCATTGGTGTAAACAAGTGCCAATAATGAACTCATAAGCAGTGCAACCAAAGAATAATACAGGTTCTGTTTTCCCTTTGGCAAATCATGCTCTATGTATTCTTTTCCGGCAATCACAGCAAACAACATAATGACAGAAAAAAGCACTGCCACCATACCTTCTAAAACACCTGCTCTGACTTCATTTCCCCAAGGTGCCGGAAAATGTCCCATCATATAAGTAAAACTTCCTCCGATAGAAATCGTATAGTAAAGAACTGCTCCGGACATTGCCGTTACTGCCCCCAGAAGACACCAAGACAAAATTCTGGCTGCTTTTTTACCAAGTACAGAGGAAATAACCCCTACAAATAAACAGGCAACAATACTAAACAGAGGAAAATTCCAAATAAACTCCATACTATTTCCCCTCCTTCTGTACTGCTTTTGAAATTTCATCAATATCTAACGTATGATATCTGCGGTACAAACGAATCGTCAATGCAAGCATTACTGAAGTTACACTGACAGACACCACAATACCGGTGAGAACCAAACCACTCGGAACCGGATTAATATAAGCTTCCACTGCAGTTACTCCATCCACAACAATCGGGGCCTTTCTGCCTTCAATATATCCATGTGCAGCAAGTAACAGACACACTGCCGTGTCCATAATATTCAGTCCCATAATCTTCTTAAGCAGATTCTTATGAAATAAAAGAGTCGTAAATCCAATGCCGAATAAAATCATGGAAACTGTTTCATAATAATTCGTAAACAGCCCGGAAAGTATTTCTCCCATATCAGATACCTCCCTTTCTAAACAATGCATATAAACCATACATCGTGCTGGCAACCACCATACCAACACAGATATTTAACGGCAAAATCAGTCCGGCACTCAAAAGTTCACCCGGTGTTCCCGCAGAAATAAAACTTTCCAAATGATTTGCACCGGTAAAAAACGAATACGTCTTTGAAATCGCATAAAATCCAAGTGCAAGCACAGAGATTACCGAGAAAGTTTTCATTGTAAAAAAGCGTCCCGTCTTTTTAAAACCATATGCATTCAAATACAGAATCAAACCGGCACCGATAATCGAACCACCGGAGAACCCGCCACCCGGAGAAATATGCCCGTTGAACACAACATAGATTCCAAACAACATAATCACCGGAACCAACACCTTTGCCACGCATTGTAAAATAGCATCATTCTTTGGCTCATAAATTCTATCATTGGATTCTGCTTCTTTCTTTACTCTTTCCGACTCTGTTCCATCCAGACGAAGCAGAATCATGACACAGCACACCCCCAGAAATAACACATGGGACTCTCCAAGTGTATCAAATGCACGGTAATCCAGAATCATACCTGCAACAATATTGACCGCACCGGTTTCTTCCATGCCCTTTTCTATGTAGCGCTCTGCCACCTCATTGCTTGCCGGGTTATCTGTTCCGCCAAAAGAAGGAAGCTGTGCAGCTGTTATCAGTAAAAGTGCGATAATAGCAACACAAATAACACCTGCAATCAGGTTATACAATTTTCTGAAATATACAACGCCTTTTGTCTCCGGCCATTCTTCATACTGCGACAACATCGTGTCAGCTTTTTCTTTCCTGTGGTTCCACTCTGCTTCTTCAAAAAATTCATCATGAATCCGCTGTGTAGTAGCTTCCGTCTCCACTTCATAACCGGCTTCTTCTGTCATATCCTTTTCATCCCCATTGATAAAATGGACCAGTCTGCGCCAGGCTGTTTTTTCATAATCTTCCCTAATCCTGCTCATCTTCGGTATCCTTTCTGTCATCCATGGCATGAATTTTTTTCAAGGTAACAAAAAATAATACACTCGTTACTCCTGCACCGACTGCAGCTTCCGTAATCGCAAGATCCGGCGACTCCAGAAGCAACCAAATGATGGACATAACTACACTGTATGCCATAAAAACAACAATAGAAGTCAGCAAATTTTTCGCAAAACATACGTATAACGCACAAATAATCAATCCGACAAATAAAAGAAACGTGAATACTCCCATTATTCTTCAACCTCACATTCTTTTTCTATTTCCTCATTGGTTGCGACCTCAAGCCGGGCAATCAAATGACTGCTCACCGGACTTGCCAGCCAAAGCATAGTGATAATAATAACAAGTTTTAATGTTGTAAAGGAAATTCCGAAGATAACTGCTACACCAAGAAGAGCAAACATAAGTGCCAGCGTATCACACATGGCAGCCGCATGCATCCGGTTTAAAACATACTTAAACTTGAATACACCAACGGTTGCAATACATGCAATTCCCACGCCGCATAATAAAAGAATCATTGCTATCAGATACTTTAGTACTTCCATTATTCCTTTTCTCCTTCGTCTTCTTTTTTCTGATGACGTTCTGCATAAACGCCCATATATACCTTTGTCAATACTACTACTGCAAGAAAACTCAGCATCGCATAAAGAATTGCAACATCCACTAGATACTCTTCATGTAACAATACCGCCACTATCGTAATAATGATAATCGTCATCGTACCAACCATATTAATGGCAACGATACGATCTGCAATCCTTGGTCCTACAATTGCACGAATCAGACATGCCAGTATACATACAGCTAAAATACACATGCAAACGACTAAAAATCCATGAAAAAATTCTTCCATCGCTACTCCTCCTTTGTCCCTTCCATCGTTCTGAGTTTCTGTACAAATACAGAATTCTCCATGCCCTCAGCCAATTCTTCATCCAAACAATGTACTACGTATTCATCTTCTTCCAAAGACACTGTAATAGTTCCTGGTGTCAGGGTAATACAATTTGCCAATGCCACCCGGCTAACCTCATTCTTTAAACTCGTTTTGAAACGGATCAGTTTTGGTTGTACTTCGTACTTACTTGTCAGAATAAAATGGATTACCTGACCGTTCGCTTTAATTACTTCTACAATTACAGTAACTATATAACCGATTACCTGACCGATTTTTTTTACTGCCCGAATATCGTTCTTTATACTATATCCCATAAATTTGCAGATAAACCAATACAATGCAGCACAAACAACTGCACCAATTACAAATATTTCCCATGTAAATTTTCCATTAAAAACAATCCATAATAGCAAAAGTATAATATACATATTTTTTCCTCCGGTATCTCTCTGTATAAATACAGTCTTATCTACAAAACCTTATTTATTTTACGCCCTTTACAGGCAATAATCAAGTCTTTCCTTTTTTTCTCACTTTCTGCCCTTTTCTTTACTTTTTCTTTACTCTCTATTTAAATAGTTCTTCATATTTTTCAATGCACTTTTTTCTAGGCGTGAAACCTGCGCCTGGGAAATATGAATTTCATCTGCTACTTCCATCTGCGTTTTTCCGTAAAAGAACCGCATCTCAATAATCTTTCTTTCACGTTCATTTAACCGCTCCATGGCCTCTTTAATGGATAACTCCTCAATCCAGTATTCTTCTTTGTTTTTCTTATCACTAATCTGATCCATCAAATACAAAACATCTCCGGAATCCGAAAATACAGGTTCATACAGGGACATCGGTACCTGGATAGCGTCAAGAGCGTTCATAATATCTTCTCTCGGTATCCCTGCTTCCTTTGCAATCTCATCCAGGGTCGGTTCCCTGTCCATCGTCTTTTGGAGGATATCTTTTGCATATAACGCTTTATAGGCGATGTCTCTTAGCGACCTGCTGACACGAATGGAATTATTATCCCTTAAATATCTCCGGATTTCACCGATAATCATAGGAACCGCATAGGTAGAAAACTTTACTCCCTGTGTAATATCAAAATTATCAATTGCTTTCATCAAACCGATGCATCCGATTTGAAACAAATCATCCACATTCTCCGTCCCAGAAGAAAAACGCTGGATAATACTTAAAACCAACCGTAGATTTCCTTTAATGTATTCTTCCCGCGCCTCTTTGTTTCCTTGCTTTATTTTAAGAATCAGTTCTTCTTTCTCCGCTGCTTTTAACAATGGTAGTTTTGCAGTATTTACACCACATATTTCCACTCTGTAACCTGCCATTTGAAACAACCTCCTGTACCTTGATACAGTAAATCATTTACAATTTCAGGTTAAATTATTCGCTTCTTAACTGTATTTTATCATCTCATGTTTTAACCGTTTCATGATACGTTTTTCTAATCTTGATATATAAGATTGGGATATTCCAAGGGAATCTGCCACCTCTTTTTGTGTTTTTTCCTTTCCGTCCGGAGAATTCAGCCCAAATCGCATATTTACAATTGTCTGCTCTCTTGTATTCAGACATCTTAAGGCCTGTCGCAACATTTTTTTATTCGCTTCTTCCTCCATATTTTTATAGATGCTGTCTTCTTCTGTCCCTAAAATGTCAGATAACAGTAATTCATTGCCATCCCAGTCCACATTCAGCGGCTCGTCAATGGAAACCTCCAGTTTTGTTTTATTGTTCTTTCTTAAATACATCAAGATCTCATTTTCAATGCATCTGGAGGCATACGTTGCCAATTTTATATTTTTACTTGGATTAAACGTATTGATTGCTTTAATCAATCCGATTGTACCAATCGATATTAAATCTTCCACACCGATTCCGGTATTATCAAACTTCTTTGCAATATAGACAACCAGTCTTAAATTTCGTTCTACAAGGGTAGACTTCGCTTCTTCTCTCTCTTCCCCATATAGCCTCTCAATTTCTGCCAGTTCCTCTTCTGCTTCCAGTGGAGGCGGCAACACTTCCGCACCTCCTATGTAATGAATCTCCCCCTTCGAACCAAATAAGAGTTCCCTCAAACTTGTTACCATCCGAAACATCAGTTTATCCTGTACCATAACTTTAATTACCATCGTTCCACCTCTATCCTTCTTCCAATAAACCGCAATGAAAAATCACCTGATATTCTTTTCCCTGATATAATTTTTCTTTTGTCATTGCTGCAATCACCTGATGAAAATGTAATTGTTTCTCCTGCCAGTATATACTGACCCGATCAAGCATCAGTCCCTCTAACATTCCTTCTGTTTTACCCACACTGCTATAGGGAATATACTGCAACCGTTCCGGATGTATTTTTCTGCATCGTTCCACCATATCCTTTAAAATTTGTTCATTCACTAAAATTACCGGCTTATGATAAAACGGATCATACAATTTATTCCCTGTGTCAATCAGTGCCGTGGCAAACATTTTTTTGTCCTCAAATTCCAAAACAGTCTTTGCCTTCATATGCTCTTCTTTCCAACGGATTCTGCACTGTTTCTCCAATGCAATACATGCAAGGATTGCCGCAACAGAAACCAGTCCCAATAGCGAAAGATCACTCCCCGATCCGGTGATAGACAGAACAGCCATCTCACCCCCAGCCACAAGGCATCCGGTAAAGAAGAACAAAAAAAGATGCCATAACAGATTACTCTTTCCAAACGCAAGTAAATTCATGACTACAATCAGAATACTATGTAGGCCGTATACTGCCCTGCTTTCCGAATACAAAAACAACAGAAATATCCCTGTACTTCCCAATGCTCCTATCACAGCTGCCAAAACACATCGTAATGTCCTATAGGTCTTTGTAATCTTCCGGACCAGAAACAAAACCAATATATTTATCCAGAAATTTAGCAAAAAAAATAAATCAAGATATACAATACAGTTCACAATTCACCTCCTGTTTTTTATAGTATAAAGCCTTAAGAACGCGGATTTTGTCAAAGCACTGCAACAAATGCAAGAATCTACCGACAAAATCTGACAAAAAAAGAGACAGGAAATATTCCTGCCTCTAAAAAATCAAATCATTTATTTATCTTTATTTTTTCTTAAAAATTCCGGAATCTTAATTCCGGCACCGTCCGGTGCTGCCGGGGTTGTGTTTGTCGGCGTAGTAAAAGCAGGTCTGGTTCCCGGCTGTGTCTGTGATTGGGAACTGAACTGTGTGCTTGGCTGCTTAAAGCTGAATCCGCCTGTTGTCGGTGTCGTTCCCTGTGCAGGCTGTCTGCCTGCCGGGGTATATCCGGCTGTGCTTGTTGGTGCAGTGCCACCCATCGGAGGTCTGCCGCCTCTTAAACTATAATCAAATTTAGATTCAATTCCGCCAAGTGCAAAAGACGGTCTTGCAAATTCCGGTGCCGCCTGCTGTGGAGCAACCTCCATTCCGGTAGCAATAATAGTAATGGTAACAAATTCCGGAACACTGAAATCGTCTACTGTACCAAATATAATATTTGCATTTGGTCCTGCCAGGTTCTGAACATACCCTGCTGCTTCATTTGCCTCGAAGAAGGTAATGTCGCCGGAGAAGTTCATGATGATATTCTGAGCACCATCGATAGAGGTTTCAAGAAGCGGACTCTGGATCGCCTGCTCAATCGCAGCCATACATCTGTCCTCACCGCTTCCGGTACCGATACCGATATGGGCAATTCCCTTATCCCTCATAACAGACTGAACATCTGCGAAGTCAAGGTTAATTGAACCAACTTTATTAATCAGGTCTGTAATGCCCTGTACACTCTGCTTTAATACTTCATCTGCACGCTCCAATGCTTCCGACATCTTTGTATGCTTGTCTACAACAGAAAGTAATTTGTCATTTGGAATTACAATCAAAGTATCTACATTATGACGAAGACGCTCAATGCCCTTTAAGGCATTTTCCATACGTCTGGCTCCTTCGAACTTAAACGGCTTTGTAACAATGCCAACGGTGAGAATTCCCATTTCCTTAGCCAACTGCGCTACAACAGGCGCCGCACCGGTACCTGTACCGCCACCCATACCACAGGTAACAACAACCATATCTACATTTCTGACTACGTCAGCAAGTTCCTCACGGCTCTCCTCTGCCGCTTTTTCACCCTTTTCCGGGTCAGCTCCTGCACCAAGTCCTCTGGTCAATTTTTCACCAATCTGAATGGTTTGCTGGGACTTACAGTTTTTCAACTGCTGCTTATCTGTATTTATGCATACAAATTCGATACCGGTAATACCGGCGTTAATCATTCTGTTTACTGCGTTATTTCCTGCACCACCTACGCCTACTACCAGTATTTTTGCAGCTGCTTCAGGTTCACTCTTTGTAATTTCGATCACGGGTGCTTCCTCCTTTTATCATAGATATATGGTTTTTGCTTGTCCATATATGAAATTTACAATATCTTGTAGGAAATTATAATTCCCCTAATATATCTATACTATATAATATATCGATATATTCCATATTAATCAAGCATATTTTTGATTTTTTTATAGTTTTTTTCACGATTTCTCGGTAAAATTAAGGTTTCAATATCACTTCACGGTTTTCTTTGCTGTAACTTCTCATATCTAACGTACCATACTTGCCCTCCGCAGCTTCCAGAATTCCCTTTAATGCATTTATCTGCTCATCATAGGAATCCCGTTTTCCCAACTGAATTTGCAGTGTTCCGTAGGTTAACGTCACCTGATAATCCGAAGCAAATGAAATCTTGTCAATGGTAAGCCCATTGGCTTCTATCAATCCGGTCAATGCAAGCAGCGTTCCGAACAGACTTTGTTTTTGAATCTGCATCTTTTTATATAATGAAATTTCCGTAAATTCCAGCCCCTCCACAATAGGAATCTCTGCAATCCGCGTCTTGGAACTTTCTACAACAATTCCGTCTTTATCAAAATATAAGTAGCGTCCCATCAGGGGAATACACCCCACCACACGTTTCTCATATACAATAACTTTGGCTGAGTTTCTTCCTTCATATTTTATTTCGTAGGCTTCAATAAACGGAATTTCCTTTTCGCGAAACAAAGATTCCATACAAAAAAACGGGGTACAGCTCTGAATAAATGAGCCTTGCAGTTTTTTTGTAAACTCTTCTTCGGTATATCTGGTCAGTCCCTCATATGTTACATTGCGCAAGCGGAATAAATTATATCCCCATACCAAAAGTGCCAGCAACAAAAGAACAGAAAGCGTTACTGCCATCCGTAAATATTGCTGTTTTACTCTTGGAGTCATTTTTTTCTTTTCGTCCATTGCTCTATTCCCCTGACCTTGCTGAAATTCCCAGCGCAATTCCCATTTCTGCCAACAGAAAGAACAATGCACTTCCTCCGTAGCTGATAAACGGAAGCGAAACACCGGTCGCAGGAATGGAATTGGTTACAACTGCGATATTCAAAATCACCTGTACCGCAATGTGTGCCATAATCCCGGTTACAACAAGACTACCGAATAAATCCGGTGCATTGCTCGCAATTACATAAAGTCTCCAGAGCAAAAGCAGATACAATAAGATGATGGCAATTGCCCCAACGAGCCCCAGTTCCTCACAAATTACAGAGAAAATCATATCATTGTGGGATTCCGGTATGTATCCAAGTTTCTGTACACTGTTTCCAAGTCCCTTTCCAAACAATCCTCCGGATGCAATGGCATACAGCCCCTGCAAAATCTGATATCCTTTTTCATGTGTCTCCACATGCAGCCATGCATCAATTCTGGTCGAGCGGTATCCTCCGCCGATACGAATGTACAGATAAATCAAAATCGGAAACACAAGGGCGCAAACCCCATAATACCATTTCTTGCGGCTGGTCACAAAACAAACAACAACAAAAATTCCACACATAATCAGTGCCGTACTTAAATTTTCCAGCGCAACCAGAACCACCAAAGGTGATATTCTGGCAAACGCCAGTAAAAATCCCCGGAAATAATCCAGTCGTCTCGGTGCCAGATAGGCTACACAGGCAGTAAATACAATAATACAAACTTTAGTAATTTCCGAGGGTTGGAAACTTCCGATTCCCGGAACCTCAATCCAACGCTTGGAACCATTGATATCTTCACCGATAAACAATACCAGTATCTGTAATCCCAGACATAACAGATAAAACATGGACACCCAGCGGACAGGAATCTTCCTGACAATCCTTTTTGTTATAAATAGATATCCGATTTTTTTTACGAGAAAGGCAACCAGCAGCATAACACCAATCCCCAGTGCAGCAAAAATCCCTTGCTTATTCAGAAAAAATGCCGGATCATTTTTTAATTTTGCCGCATTGTAGTAACTGGTGCTGTACACCATAACCAATCCGAAAATAACCATAAAAACAGTTAAAAACAGAAGGCTGTAATCCATCGTATGATGTTTTTCTTTTATCATCACCTGTTTACCGCGCTCCGACATACTTTTCTCTCCTTATTTCACTCCTGAATATTTCTTACATATTCTTTGAAGATATTTCCGCGTTCTTCATAGTTTTTAAACATTCCCCAACTTGCACAAGCCGGCGAAAGCAACACCGCATCTCCCGGTGCCGCATTCCTTTCACAAAATTGCAGTGCTTCCTCAAAGGTATCCTTTAACACCACGGAAGGCACTCCCATCCTGTTTGCGGTTTCTGCAATCTTATCTTTCGTCTGTCCGATAAGTACCAGATGCTTTACTTTTCCATCAAAAGCAGCAATCCACTCGTCATACTCCGAACCCTTGTCGTACCCGCCACCAATCAAAAGTGTCGGGCGACTCATCGCACGGATGGCTTTGATTGCCGCGTCCGGATTCGTCCCCTTGGAATCATTGTAATAAACAACGCCACGTTTTGTTGCCACATATTCAATCCGGTGTTCTACGGCATGAAAGGACATAAGTCCTGCACGAATGGCCTGGAGCGGAACTCCCATACAAATAGCCGCTCCAATTGCCGCCATCGCATTCTCAAAATTATGCTGACCAATAATATTGAGTTCATCGGTACGGCAAATCTCTGTCTTATCTCCATCCTTTGCATAAACTATCCGGTCATTTTCAAGATATAAACCGGTCTCAAGTGTCTGCACCGAGGAAAACCAAAGAACCTTACAAGCCAGCTCCCCGGCAAACTCACGCAACATGGCATCCTCGTAATTTAAAATACAGGTCTTATTTTTATCCTGATGAAGTGCAACGTTTAATTTTGCCCTTCCGTAATTTTCCATCGTATAATGCCGGTTCAAATGATCCGGAGTCAGATTTAAAATCATACTGACCTCCGGCGTAAAATCCTCTCCAACGGTTTCCAACTGAAAACTACTGAGTTCTGCTACGGTAACCGACTCTTCCGAAGTTTCTTCACAAAGTTCCGTAAACGGAATCCCGATATTTCCAACCACAAAAACTTCTTTGAAATACTGTTTCATGATTTCTCCGGTCAATGCTGTGGTTGTTGTTTTTCCGTTCGTTCCCGTAATCCCGATCAAATGACCCTTTGCATAGTGGTATGCCAGTTCGATTTCTCCCCAAACCGGAATGCCTTTTTCTTTACATATAAGGACAAAAGGAAGGTCTGTCGGAACCCCAGGGCTTAATACCAGCAGTTCTGTTTCAGTATATAAACTATCCGGAAACTCTCCACAGACCATTTTAATATCTGCTCCGATGGCCTGTCTGACAGCCTCTGTATCCATTGCCTTATTACCATCATATACAGTAACACAGGCATGATGTCTGCATAACAATTTAGCTGCCGCAATTCCACTGATTCCACTTCCTACAACTGTAACATTTCTATTTTGCAACATACTTTGCTTCCTCCGATTATTCTGTATCCAATATTCATAACAATGATACCATATTTCACAAAAACTGCAACTGCTATCATTGTACAATCTCATCGTTTCTTTCTATTCCCAAATAAGGCAGTATCCGTTCAAATACTTCTGCAATGACAGGCGCCGCAATCGTTCCTCCGTAATACAGTCCCTCCGGTTCGTCAATAATTACCATGGCAATCACTTCCGGATCCTCTGCAGGTGCAAACCCGATAAAGGAGGCTATGTATTTCTTACTGCTTCTCGGCAGTTTTTCCGAAGTGGCTGTCTTTCCTCCAATCCGAAAACCCGAAACAAATGCCTTATTTCCGGTTCCTGTGGATACAACCTGTTCCAAAAGATAACGCATAGTTTCGGAGGTTGTGCCATCTACCACTCCGCTTTTTCCCACCCCATCGATTACTTTTATCGTTTCTCCGGCCGGATTCACAATCTTTGTCACAAAATGCGGAGTCACTTCTATGCCCCCGTTGATAATGCTGCTTACAGATGTCAACAAACGTAACGGTGTAATCTGAAATGACTGTCCGAACGAAACCGTAGCCAGTTCCACTTCTCCGATGGCATCGATATGATGCATAATGGCACCTGCTTCTCCAGGAAGATCGATCCCTGTTTTTCGAAACAGTCCCAAACGGTCAAAGGATTCATACAGCCGTTCTTTTCCAAGTCTTGAACCAATTTCCATAAATGCCGGATTACAGGAATTCTTGATGGCATCTACAAAGTTTTGTGCACCATGCCCGTTTGTCTTATGGCATCGGATTCTCCGATCCGCCACGATTTTATAACCCGGACAATAAAAACGGTCCTCTAACGACAGACAGTCATGCTCCAGTCCTGCCGTAGCCGTAATGATTTTAAATGCCGATCCCGGCTCATACGTATCACTGATACAGGAATTTCTCCACATCTGATTCAGGCGGTTTGTCTTTTCCTCCTGTGTCAATTCCCCCTCATCCTCACTCAAATAAAACGCAGTCAGTTCATACGGCTCATTCAAATTATACTCCGGCACATTTACCATCGCATATATTTCCCCGTTTTTGGGATTCATTACAATCAGACTGACGTTTTTTGCTCCTTTTGCTTCCAACACCTTTTGTGCCGTCTGTGTACAATAACTCTGAATCACTATATCCAAAGAAGTGTACAAATCATTTCCGGGAATCGGTGTTACACGATTCTCCGCTGCATCCTCCAGTTCAGTCCCCTGCGCTGTTGTCATCGTCAGGATTTTCCCGTTGATTCCTCTTAACCAATAATCATATTTTACTTCCAGGCCAAGAATCCCCTGATTATCACTTCCCGTAAATCCTAATACTTTGGAGGCAAGCGTATCATACGGATACCATCTTTTATAATCCTCGTCCACCATGACGCCATCCAGTTCATATTCCCTGATACGGTCTGCCGTCTCTTTTTCAATATTCGTTTTTATAATTTCTATTGAAGAAATTTTTTCTACTCGTTTTCTTAAATATGCCTCACTCAGCCCAAGTTCCTTTTCCAGAACCGATATTACTCTTTCCCTGTCGGTCATCTGACTGTAAATAACCGATACCGTACACACCGGACGGTTATCTGCTAAAACCTGATCGTTCCTGTCGTAAATTTTGCCGCGTTCTGCTTTTATCACACGTTCACGTTCATGAAGGTCCTGTGCCGCATCAGAAAGATGATCCGCGGAGACGATCATAAGATAAAAAACTCTTCCTATCAAAACCAACGCAACCACAAAAACCACAAAAAGGACAAGTAAAAGACTACGTTTTTGAAACGTTTTCAAAAAAGCCATAATGCATCCGCTTTCTTTTCTTATCCTTTTATTGTATTATATTAAATTTCTGTTTATGTACTTATTGCATAATTACATCGGCTGTTGCTTCATCATTTTCCGGCAGATAGTCCGGATTATCAATCTCATTGGTCAAAATATCTTCTTCCGCTACCGATTCAATATAATACCTGATTTCGCCTTCCGGATATATTTTGAGATACGGAAGTGCTTCCTCCAAAATGGAAGCTGCCAGCGTAGAGGCCGTGGCCGACTTTGACATCATCTCTTCATCATGCGCCTCATCCACCACAACATAAATTACAATTTTTCTTCCGTCTGCTTCTACAAACCCCAGGAAAGAAACCAGATTCTTTCCGTCTTCACGCGGATACTTCTGGGCAGTTCCTGTTTTTCCTCCAATCAGATACCCTCCTACCTGTGCTTTTTTCGCTGTTCCGTCCGTCACCGTAAGATACATGGTTTCTCGTATGAAATTACTGGTCTCCAATGATACGGTTTTCAAAACCTCTACCGGTTCTATCTTTTTTATAGTGGCTCCGGCAGCGTTTTTGATCGCCTTTACCACATGCGGTTCGTAATAGGAACCTCCGTTGATCAAGGATGCAAATGCTGATGTCATTTGTACCATATTCACAGTAAATGATTGTCCGAAGCTACTGGTCGCAAGTTCTGTCACATTCAGATTATCAATATCAATCAAGGCTCCTGTTGTTTCACCCGGCAAATCAATCCCGGTCTTTCTTCCCATTAGAAAATGCCTTTGGTAAAAGTAAAACATTTCCCTTCCTTCTTCTGCTGCTATCTGCATCAAAGCATCATTACAGGAATACATTAAGGTCTGCGCCAGACTGATTTTTCCGTGTCCACGTTGATTACTGCAACGAATAC
Source organism: Lachnospiraceae bacterium (assembly GCA_015057585.1). GTDB lineage: Bacteria > Bacillota > Clostridia > Lachnospirales > Lachnospiraceae > SIG299. The sequence goes on from SVEF01000001.1 coordinate 432,167, forward strand.
TGATGGTTTCACCAAATGTTTCTTTGCCATCACACACATATTCCGAATCCGTAGTGGCAATATGCTCTTCCATCGCCGCCGATACGGTAAAAGGTTTAAACGTAGAACCCGGTTCATATGCATCACTGATACAGAAATTTCTCCAAATTGCATACATCGCATTTAGCTTTTCTTCCGAAGACAGTTCCGCCAGCTCCTCTTCCGTATAAAAAACAGATAAATCTCTCGGTTGATTCAAGTCATAGCCGTAATTGGACTGCATGGCAAGAATCTCACCGTTGTCAGCATCCATCATAACTACACCAACATTTTCGGCACCGATTTCATCCATAAAACGCTCTACGTATTTTTGTACCACTCTTTGCACATTGATATCAATCGTAGAAACAATCTGATTGCCGTCCTGCGCTTCTTTTACATTTTTCTGGATATCCAGGCTTGCGTCATAATAGACATAGGTGCGACCATTAATTCCGACCAGTTCATCGTTATAATACTGCTCAATGCCATAGGTACCAACATCACCGGATACCGTAAATCCAATGATATGTGACGCTATTTCCTTAAACGGATATGTTCTTTTGTACTCCTCTTCAAACCACACACCGTTGATTTTTTCCGCCTCTTCCTCCGAAAGTCCTTTTACATACGTATCAAATGCTTCTCTTTCTTCGTACGACAGTTGTCTTTTTAATACAACATAAGCACTGTTCTTCTTTTCTACAAGAATAGAATGAAGTTCCGACTTATCCAAACCGTATACTACAGCCAATGCTTCCACTGTCGGCTCTTTACTTTCTTCTTTTGCATTCAATACTTTCGGATCCAGAATCAGATGATACATCATGTTACTGGTAGCCAGAACCTGTCCGTTTCTGTCCACAATATCGCCTCTTTTGTACGGATTTATGGAGGACACATAACTTTGTTTTGCCAGTGCACTCTTTTCATACTTATCTTCCTGTGACAAAATAGCAAGACGTACAATCAGAATAAGACAAAAAAACGCAAAAAGGCCATAAACAAATTTAAGGCCAATATGCATTCTTGGTGTCAGTTTTTTTATTTTTTTTCTTTTTTGTTCTAATCGTTGTTCCATGCCGCCTCACCTGAGTGTCATTATTCCGGAATATCCTGATACTGTCTGAAATATCCTGTATCCTGATAATCGTAATAAATGACTTCGTTATTGTTAGGATATACCATACCCAATACTCCTACCGCCATCTGATATATGTACTCCAAATCTGCCACTTCACTGTCAAGGACTGCTTCCATGGCATCATTTTCCTTGGAAACAGAAGAAATTTCCGATTCCAATCTGTCAATTGCCTTATCAAGCTGTGTCAAATCAGACTGCACCATTAAATACGTGATGCACATATAAAAAGTCATCGAAATCGTCACTGCCAACAACAGCATCGAAAAAATATCCGCTCCGATACCGGTTCTTCTTTGCTGCTTCGGTTGCTGTTGCTCTATAGGCCTTGGACTGATTACTTCCTGTGGCGACGCTTGCGTATTCAGTTTTCTTGCCGCAGATCCGTTTTCATATCCTATTGTATATCGATACTTTCTCTCTTCCATAACTTCCTCCCGTCTGTTTTTACCAGACTCTATTATTTCTTTTCAAAGATTCTCAATTTTGCGCTTTTTGACCGGGAATTCATTTGAAGTTCCTCTTCTCCAGGCAAAATCGGTTTTCTTGTAATTACTTTTCCTTTACTCTTCTTTCCGCATACACAAACCGGAAATTCTGCCGGACAGGTACACGGATTTTCGTTTTCCTTAAACTTCACCTTAACGATACGGTCTTCCAGAGAATGGAAGGTGATAACACAAAGTCTTCCCCCCGGTGCCAGTAAATCGATCATGGTATCGAGTGTATTTTCCAACACCTCAAGTTCCCGGTTTAACTCTATTCGGATTGCCTGAAATGTTTTCTTTGCCGGGTGTCCGGTGTTCATTCTGATTTTTGCAGGAATTGCTGCTTTTATAGCCTCAACCAGTTCAAATGTAGTCTCAATCGGCTTCTCACTTCTCATCCGCACAATATGCTTTGCAATGTTTTTTGCAAACTGGTCCTCCCCGTAATCGCGAATCATCCGGAACAGTTCCATTTCGGAATACCCGTTTACAATATCTTTTGCTGTTTTATCCATCCGGTCATCCATACGCATGTCAAGCGGCGCATCCACCTTGTAAGTAAAGCCACGCTCCGCCGTATCCAGTTGATAAGACGATACACCCAGATCAATCATAATTCCATTGACCTTGTCAATGCCCTCTTGCCTTAACACTTCTGCAATTGCCTCATAGTTGCTTCGCACTATGGTTACAAACGGATATTTTGCAAGGCGTTCTGTCGCCACTGCAATGGCATCTGCATCCTGGTCGATTCCGATAAATCTTCCGCTTCCCTGCAATCTTTCACACACATGTCCGGCATGTCCTGCACCGCCAAGCGTTCCGTCTACATAGATTCCACCCGGTGTTACACACAATCCATCCACTGTTTCATGTAATAATACTGAAATATGTTTAAAGTCCGGTGTTTCCATTTACCTTCCTCCCGCTTCCTGTGTTAAAAACTGAGACCATATTCTGACATGTGTTCTGCAATTTCATCCATATCATCGTAACAATCGTTCTTTTCCCAACGTTCTTTACTCCAAATCTCAATTTTACTGAGTACTCCGATAAAAAGAACTTCCTTTTCCAGCCCCGCCTGCTCCCTGAGTTTTGCAGGAATCAGGATTCTGCCCTGCTTGTCCACTTCGCACGAAACAGCTCCGGCCATAAAGTAACGTTGTAATCTTCTTGCATCTTTGTTTCCCGGGAGTCCTCTTAAACCTACAACAAAATTCTCCCACTCTTCGTTCGGATATAAGAAAAGGCAGCCGTCCAGTCCCTGAGTTACTACAAAATTATCTCCCAACTGTTCTCTGAACTTTGACGGTACGATAATGCGTCCCTTTTCATCAATTGAATGATTATATTCACCCATGAACATGCAGCTCACCACCTTTCTTCCTTCGTTCTTTTGTGAGGTTTTGCTCCATTTCACTCCACAATCCCCCACTCACTACCATTTTCATCCCCATTCTACCCCACTTTATCCAAAAAATCAATACTTTACACATAAAAAAGCGCAAAAAAAGTGGCATATTCCAACGAATATGCCACTTATACATATAATTTTAAAATTCTTCATCCAAAAAGAAGTTTTTCGGCAGATTTTTCAATTCCGTATGCTGCCTTTGATAACAATTATAAAACACATAACAGCCAAACATCATTGTTGTTATTGCAAAAATCTGTTCAAAGGAAATCCTTCCGATGACTCTTGTTGTATCCAACCGGATAAATTCTGTAATAAAATTAAGGACACTGTATCCAACCAGATAACTCCCCAGCACAAGTCCGTAGATTTTCTGACGTTTATATACAATCGCAATCAATGCGTATAATATCATAAGTCCGACAATTTCATAAAGAAACAACGGATGCACCTGAATGTAATCACCACGGATCATTTTGGCATTTCCGGCCGCTATCGACTGTTGCACATCGATATCTGCAACCGCGACCTGCATCGCAAATCTGCCTCCGGAATAGGTCCCAAGGTTTGTTCTTCCAAAGAAATCCCCCACCTTTCCGATAATCTGCCCGAATAAAACACCCAGCAATGCCGTATCACAGGTTTTCAGCCAGGATATCCTTCTTTTCCTGCAATACACATAAGAAATAATCAACCCGGTCGTCAATGCACCCATGAAAGACATTCCGCCCTGACTGAGCGAGAACATCTGTGCCGGAGCATCTTTGAAGTACCACCAGTGAAAAATAACATATGTGATTCTGGAACCGATGACCGCACCTGCCACCACACGGATAGCCAGATCAAGATACGTTTCTGTATTCTGTTTTGTTTTTTTTGCAAGACTTTCCACAATAAGCAATCCGAGAATGAGTGAAACAGCAATCAATATGCCGGAAAATGAAATCGTAATACCGAAAATTTCAATTCCTTCCATCAAATGCTCCAATCCCATTTTAAATCCCGGAAATCTTATTGCCCCGTCCGCTGTCAGTCGTATACCCAAACGCAATTTCCTCTTATCTCATTAAACATTGAAACGGAACAATACCACATCGCCATCCTGCACCACATATTCTTTTCCTTCGGAACGTACAAGACCTTTTTCTTTTGCAGCATTAAAACTTCCGCACTCTGTCAAATTATCATAACTTACGATTTCTGCACGGATAAATCCACGCTCAAAATCACTGTGAATCTTTCCGGCTGCCTGAGGCGCCTTGGTTCCTCTGGTAATGGTCCATGCCTTTGTTTCCTTCGGACCTGCTGTCAGGTAACTGATTAAGCCCAGTGTATGATAACTTGCACGAATCAGTTTTTCCAGTCCGCCTTCTTTCAGACCAAGTTCTTCTAAGAATTCCTTCTTATCCTCTTCGTCGAGTTCTGCGATTTCCTGTTCAATCTGTGCGCTGATGACAAATACTTCCGAGCCCTCCGTCGTCGCATATTCCTGCACGCTTTTTACCATAGGATTATTTGCGCCATCATCCGCAAGATCGTTATCTTTTACATTTGCCGCATATATCACCGGTTTTCCGGTCAACATGTTGTACTGGGAGTAAAATTCTTCCTCTTCCTCATCCAGACATTCAAACGTCTTTGCCAGTTTACCGTCTTCCAGATGTTTCATCAGACGCTCTATCATAGCAGCTTCTTTAGCCAGTGCTTTATCGTTTTTTGCTCCCTTGATGACTCTGGAATTTCTTCTTTCCAGAACTTCCATGTCAGAGAAAATAAGTTCCATATTGATAGTCTCAATATCTCTGACCGGATCTACAGAACCATCGACATGGATAATGTTGGAATCTTCAAAGCACCGAACCACATGCACAATGGCATCAACCTCACGAATATTGGCAAGAAACTGGTTTCCAAGACCTTCTCCTTTTGATGCACCCTTTACCAGACCGGCAATATCTACAAATTCCACCACAGCCGGCACTACCTTTTCCGAATCATATAACTTTCCAAGAACATCCAGTCTTTCATCCGGAACCGCAACAATGCCCACATTTGGGTCAATGGTACAGAACGGATAGTTTGCAGATTCTGCTCCTGCCTTTGTCAAAGAATTAAATAATGTACTCTTGCCGACATTCGGCAAACCAACGATACCTAGCTTCATTTTTATTTTCCTTTCTCACTCTCTTATTTATCTTTGGACTCCACAACGATAAAGACTCCGTCTGAAAAACTGACAGCGGCCTCTTCCTCTGTAATCTCATTGCTGATTCCCAAGGTGGTATCCCTAAAAAACGTCTGATGGCTCAAAGAATATTTAAACCCACTCAGAGTAACATTTTTCACACATTCTGTCAACGGAAGCAGCGAAACATACTTTCCATATTGTGCCTCCTTTTTTATGAAAAAACTACGTTCTTTGAGATATAACTTGTTATTCTCATTGTAAATCACGGCATCCGCCTGTTGTTTTTTTATTTTCTCCAGCAAAAAAATATTTGCAAGACTGTGGTCCATTCTGGACCCTACCGCACCAAACAGCCTAAGTTGCCTGTATCCGAGCGACAATGCCGTTTCTACCGCAAGTTCTGTGTCTGTCTGATCTTTTTCAGGGTTATGCCTTAATATCTTATCTTTTTCATAATATTCTAAAAGCGCTTGGTTTACTGTATCAAAATCACCGACAATATAATCCGGAAACAACCTCAGTGTATGTGTCACTTCCAATGCACCGTCCACAACAATCAGACAATCTGTCTCGCAAAGTTTTAATTCATTTGTGAGAAATTCCGGAGACAATGCGCCTCCGGTTACTATCCACGCTGTTTTTCCCATACGCTATCTTCCAATCAATTCCCCTGCAATTTGATAAAACCGCTGCACATTTCTTTCAATATTTCCCGAAAAAACAGCCGTGCCTGCAACCAGCACATCAGCACCTGCCCTAAGAATATCAATGGCATTTTCCGCACAAACACCGCCATCCACCTCTACATGGCATTTCGGATTGACTTCCAGCAGTTTAGCTTTGATTTCCTTTATTTTTTCCAGAGTTTCCGGAATAAACTTTTGCCCGCCAAATCCCGGATGCACCGACATTACAAGAACCAGATCCACTTCACTTAAATACGGTAACAGACACTCCGTTTTTGTCTCCGGATTGAGGGAAATACCGACTTTTTTACCCAATGCCTTAATTTCCCGTATGGTTGCACTGACATCGCTGCATGCTTCCACATGAATGGTAATCAAATCCGCTCCTGATTCCGCAAATTCTTTCACATAACGGATTGGTTCCCGAATCATCAGATGCACATCAAAAAGAAGCGCTGTGTTTCTTCGGATACTCTTTATCACAGGCATACCAAAAGAAATACTCGGAACAAAAGCCCCGTCCATGACATCAATATGAAGCCAGTCGGCACCGCCTTGTTCTACTTCTGCTATTTGTCTTCCCAATTGATTAAAATCTGCAGCAAGAATCGATGGTGAAAGATTAAACAAGTAAATCGCTCCCTTTTTATTTGTATTTTTTAATACTCTTCAATTCTCGGTATAACAACAGGTAATCCTCGTACCGGCATTTTGATATTTCTCCGGCTGTAACCGCTTCTTTTACTCTGCAATCCGGTTCATTCTCATGTACACATCCTCGGAACCGGCACAAGTCCTCGTACTTTGCAAACTCCGGAAAATACTCTTTCAACTCTTCTGCCGCAACCTCTTCAAGCGTAAGCGAACTAAATCCCGGGGTGTCCAAAATATATGTTTCTTCATCAATCCAGATAAATTCTGAGTGTCTCGTTGTATGTTTCCCTCTTTTGATCTTTTCACTAACAGCTCCGGTTTCCATTACAACGTTCGATTGAAAAAGATTGACAAGTGTTGATTTTCCCACTCCGGAAGGTCCTGCCATTACGGTTGTTTTTCCCTTTAAAATTTCCTGCATTTCCTGAATTCCGTCTTGCTTTTTTGCAGAAAGAAAGCGGATTTCGTAACCGGTATTACGCCATCCGTCTTCCAATTCTTTTTTTTCTTCTTCCGAAATCAAATCGGTTTTATTGAACACTATGATGACCGGAAGTTCCTGCTTTGTCATCAGGATCAGAAAACGGTTCAGCAAATTCCGGTTTGGTTCCGGATCCTTTGCAGCAAATACAACAATTGCCTGATCAACATTTGCAACCGCAGGCCGAAGCAACCGGCTCTTTTGTGGCAATAATTCCACAATGGTAGCCAGTTTCTTCTCCTCGTCCAGTATTTCCAGTTTTACATTATCTCCTACCAGCGGTTTCATTTTCTGGTTACGGAAAACGCCCTTGGCTTTGCATTCATATACCCCGGCACTTTCCGTATGAACATAGTAAAACCCTGCAATTCCTTTGATTATTTTTCCAGTCACTATTCTACTAACTCCTGCAGACTGACTGTCCAAACATCCCGCATCGTCGGATCGCCGTCCGGTGTGCCAACATACAAATAGGCATCCACAGTACCCGCTGTCAGATTTGGATAGTCATCCTTCTTTAATTTAATATAGAATCCGTCTTTCGGATAATTATCATAACTGATGGTGTCATCTGCGACAACATACCAGTTTCCATTTCCCTGGTCAACCTCAATAATATATTCCACTGTCTGTCCCGCTCCCACCGGATTTGGCTTTCCTGCCGTAACCAGGAACAATGTCCAATACTCTACACGTTCAGGTATCGGTGTCGGTGTCGGTTCCGGAGTTGGCGTAGGAGTTGGTGCATTCGTCGGGGTTAGAGGCTCTGTCGGATTCGGAGGTACCACAACGCCCGGTGTCTCCGTCGGATCCGGCGGCAACACTTCTCCCGGTGTAGGTGTTGGTACAGGAGTCCCCTCTCCCGGTCCGCGTCCGATGACCAAATTCACCGCTGTACCGGAAACAATCGTCTGCTCCAGTTTCACACCCTGATTAATTACCTTGCCTATATTTTCTGCATCAGAATCACCTTCACTTACTTCACCCAGAATCAGGCCTTTTTCTGCTAATGCAACTTCAGCCTCTTCCAACGTCATTCCGACCAGATTAATCATTTCAACATAAACAATATTTTTTCCGTTGCTGACAATCAAAGTAACTTTATCTCCCGGGAAAACCATTTCCATTACGCCCGGGATGGTGCCAACAACATTTCCCCGTTCTTGTTCATCATTATACTCATAACTCGGAATTACCTCCAGGCCCATTGCCGCCAGCTGACGTGTCGCATCTTCCTGGGATAACCCGGCCACAAACGGCATTTCAATCGGTTCCGGTCCAGCACTGATTGTCAAACGGATGGTCGCATTCATCAGGACATCACTATCTGCCGTCGGATACTGACGGATTACGGTTCCCTTTGGTTTATCACTCCACTCTACTCCGGCTTCCAGTACAATAAATGCCTGAGACTTGCCATGTAACAGTTTCTCTGCATCTTCAAACGTATATCCGTCTACATTCGGCATCGGAATGGTCTGAACCGGCATATTTGTCGGTGTCGGAGACGGGCCGTCCTGTACTATTGTCGTTGGTGTAGGTGGCGGCGTAGTTTTATTCGGATCAAGTAGTTCACCAATCCCGAAAAATCTGCCTATCAGATAAATAATACCGATGGTAAGACCGATTACAACAATAATGCTGAGAACAATAATTACCTTTTCCCAATTGGAATTGATACTGTCGAGTTCTTCTTCTTCCTCTTTTAATACCTGACGTCCCTGTTTTCTTCCCTCATAATGTGTCACAGTGGATTTTGCGGCAGATGACTTAATCTCCGTCACTTCATCTTCCGTAAACTTTCTGGTAGGATTATCCGGTACAAATCCGTTTAGCGGTAACTTTACAAAATCACCGTCCGGATTGGTAATGGAACGTTTCAAATCCAAAATCAGTTCCGAAGCATGCAGGTAACGGTTTTCCGGTCTCTTTTGCATACATTTCTGTACAATACGGTCTAAACTGTATGGCACGGAAGGAATCAATTCACGCACCGGTCTTGCCTCGCTCTGAATATGAAGCAACGCAACCGAAACAGTATTATCCCCTGCAAAAGGCAGAGTTCCGCTTAACATTTCATACAATGTAACACCTAAAGAATAGATATCACTTTTTTCATCACTGTAACCGCCTCTGGCCTGTTCCGGAGAAAGGTAGTGTACAGAACCGATGGCATTCTGCGTGTATGTATTGGCAGAAACCGCTCTGGCAATACCAAAATCTGCAACCTTTACCTTTCCCTCTCTTGAAATAATAATATTCTGCGGCTTAATGTCTCTATGAATGATGTGATTATTGTGGGCTGCTTCCATACCCTGTGCAATCTGAATGGTAATACCGACTGCCTCTTTGATATCCAGTCTGCCCTTCTTTTCTATAAACTTCTTTAAGGTAATACCCTCTACCAGTTCCATTACAATGTAATGCAGTCCTTCGTCATCACCTACATCATATACGCTGACAATATTCGGATGGGATAATCCTGCTGCAGACTGTGCTTCCCCACGGAATTTTGTAATAAAATTCTTATCCCCGGAAAATTCCTGCTTTAGGATTTTAATCGCCACATAACGGTTTAACCGATGACATTTCGCCTTATAAACATCAGCCATGCCGCCAGATCCTATTTTTTCTATAATTTCGTATCTGTCACTGATATACATACCTGGTTTTATCATATTACTCCTCCATCTGTGTGTCTATCGCATGTTATCCTCTTTTATCTATGAATAAGAACCACGGAAATATTATCTTTTCCTCCGTTCTCATTTGCAAGCTCAATCAAACGTTTTGCCTTTTCTTCCAAATTTAATTCCGGCAGAAGTAATACTTCTTTTATCGCAATATCTTCTACCATATTGTTGAGTCCGTCCGAACACATCAAAACATATTCTTCTCCGAGCAGTTCCACTTCAAAAAAATCCGGAACCAGATGCTCTGCTGCGCCAAGGGCGCGGGTAATCACATTCTTTTTCGGATGATGTTTCGCATCTTTCCGATCCAGTTCCCCTTTCAAAATCATCTCTTCCACCAGGGAATGATCCTGAGTAATCTGACGCATATGTCCGCTTTTGCTCAGCAAATACAAGCGGCTGTCACCCACATTGGTAATAAATATTTTATCCTCTGTCAATGAAGCTGCCACCAATGTGGTACCCATTCCTTCATAATCCTGACTGGAAGCGGCTTCCTTTCTCAGACGGTCATTTGCCTGATGAACGGCACATTCCATGGAGCCGATTATGGTACGCGCTTTCTGCTCCTGAATCTCCGCAGCAAACACATCAACACTCAGATGGGATGCAAAATCCCCCGCTCGGTGTCCGCCCATGCCGTCTGCAACTATGTAAAGATTCGGCAGCAGCCCAATCGGATTATTATTGCAATATACATAATCCTGATTTATTTCCCGATGTACCCCTACATCAGTAATTGCAATTGCTTCCAACGACTGTACCTCCTCATTGTCCTTCTTTTTTAACAGTATAACTCCTTCTTAACTGACCGCAGGCCGCATCAATATCCGAACCCATCTCTCTTCTTATTGTAACGTTAATTCGATTTTTTTCAAGTATATTTTTGAAATTTTGGATTGCCTCTGTCCGCGATTTTAAAAAGGTTCTTTCCTTAATCGGGTTGACCGGAATCAGATTCACATGACAGTTTTTTCCGCGAAGTTTCTCTGCCAGTTCCTTCGCACATTCCACCGAATCATTGACTCCCTGTACCATACTGTACTCATAGGTAATTCTTCTGGAAGTCTTCTCGTAATACGTATCACAGGCCGCCAGCACATCCTCCAGTTTATATTTGTTTGCTACCGGAAGTAACTGTTTTCTCACTTCATCATTCGGAGCATGCAAAGAAAGTGCCAGGGTAAGCGGAAGATTTTCCTCTGCCAGACGTAACATTCCTTCCACAACTCCGCAGGTAGATACCGTTATATTTCTGACACTGATATTTTTACCTTCCTTGGCAGAAAGAATACGGATAAACTTAATCAAATTCTCGTAATTATCCATCGGTTCCCCTGTCCCCATAACAACAACATTGCTCACATTTTCCCCTGTGATTCTTTCAATTTCATAAATCTGTTCCAGCATCTCGGATGCTTTCAGATTACGCACCAGCCCGCCCAGCGTAGAGGCACAAAACTTGCATCCCATTCTGCAGCCAACCTGGGAAGATATACAAACCGAATTCCCGTGATGATACTTCATCAGCACGCTTTCAATCACTTGACTGTCTTCCAACTCGAACAGGAACTTACATGTACCGTCGAGTTCAGACTCTAAACGGTCCGCTTCTCTTAATTCCGTCATACTGCCTTCTGTCCGCATCTTTTCGCGTAAGGATTTTGAAATATTCGTCATCTCATCTACGCTTTTTACCCGTTTTCCGTGAAGCCATGAAAAAATCTGTTCCGCACGGAACGACTTTTCTCCCCACTGTAGAAGCACACTTTTCCACTCTTCCATTGTCAATGATTTTAAATCCAGTCTTTCTTCCATTGTTATCTCTTTCTTAATCTTGCAATAAAGAAACCGTCGCACGCATGAACTCCCGGAAGCAGTTGTAAAAACTCACTTTCACTCCTTAACTTCTCCGGCAGGCGTTCTTTGTCCAGTTCCGGAACAAAACCATACTTTTCACAGATTTCTTTTGCATTTTCCTCATTTTCTTCTTTGTTAATTGTACAGGTACTGTACATCAGTATGCCCCCCGGTTTCACATAACGGTGAACCACCGAAAGCATCTGTTTTTGCAACTGTACCAGTTCCTTCTGGTCTTCCGGACGGATCCGGTACCTGATTTCCGGTTTCTTCGCCATGATACCGATTCCCGAACACGGCAAATCAGCAATGACAACGTCTGCCTTCCCAAGCAGAGTTTCGTCGATTTCGAGTGCGTCCTTTACTTGTATCGTCACATTGCTTGCCTTTAAACGAAGTGCATTTTCCTTAATCAGGTCTGTTTTCTTCTCACTGACATCACGGGCAATGACCTGTCCGCCACCACACTCTGTCAGAAGATTTGCCGCATGCAGGGCTTTCCCTCCCGGAGCAGAACAGACATCGATTACCAAATCATTTTTCTTTAGACCTGCCAATTCCGCAACAAGCATGGAACTTTCATCCTGTACCTGAAATAAACCCTCCTGAAACTCCGGAATTTTATCCAGCGTATCATACCCGGACAGATACCATGCCCCTTTTGCATAAGTGCCTTTTTCTACACAAAATCCCTGTTTCAAAAGCCGCTCTATCAGTTTTTCTTCCGCAATCCTGCTTGTATTACAACGAATGGTTGTTTTCGGATTTCTTCCGGAACCTTTTAAAATCAATTCGGCAGTTTTCTCTCCATACGTAGAAACAAAATATTCACACAGCCATTCCGGCATGGAATACCGGACACTGAAATATTTCACACCCTCCATTCCGGCCTCACGGTAAAATTCTTCTTTTTTCCATGCGCCTTCCATTCTGACCACATTGCGCAGGACACCGTTTACAAATCCGGAAAGTCCCTGAAAACCCTTTGACTTTGCCAGTTTTACAGCCTCGTTGCAAACCGCCGAGTCCGGCACACTGTCCATATACATCATCTGACTGACAGACATTCTTAAAATCGTCCGAATGACCGGTTTCATTTTATTCACCGGGGTTTTCGATACTTTGTCAAGCACATAGTCAATGGTAATCCGGTGTTCTAAAGTTGCTTCCACAAGATGAGTCACAAATGCACGGTCTCTTTTGGGTGCTTCTGCTTCTTCTCTTAGGATACGTGAAAGCACAAGATGCGAATATTCGCCCTCTTCCAATACTTTATATAGGATTTGAAATGCGGTTTCTCTTATATTCTTCATTCTGTATTCCTAATCTCTTCTCCGATTTCCAAACAATAACACAAGTCTTAACAGCTGTAATATAGACGCTGCCGCACTTGCCACGTACGTAAGTGCCGCTGCAGATAATACTTTCTTTGTCTTTTTTACTTCCTCTTCATACAAAATCCCGGTTTCCGAAAGCAACTCCACCGCTCTGCCTGAGGCATTAAATTCTACCGGAAGTGTCACCAGCTGGAACAAAACTGCCAGTGAAAACAATAAAATGCCAATTTGAACCAATAGGCCGCTGCCGCCGAACAATAATCCAATCACAATTAATGGCCACGAAATAGTGGCTCCAAAACTTGCAGCCGGTGCAATTGCCGAACGAAGTTTTAACGGGACGTAGCCACGGTTGTGCTGAATCGCATGACCGCACTCATGTGCTGCCACCCCAATGGCAGCCACGGACGTACTACCGTATACGCTATCAGATAAATTGAGCGTTTTGTTTCTCGGATCGTAATGATCGGTCAGATTTCCGGAAACTCTTTGAATACGCACATCATAAATTCCCGCTTTGGAAAGAATTCTCTGTGCCGTTTCTTCACCGGTCATTCCTGTACGGCTTCTTTCTCTTGAATATCTTGCAAATGTACTTTTTACCTTTGCAGACGCCAAAAGCGAAAGTACCACACCAATCAATACCAAAAAATAAGTCGGATCAAAATAATAATAAAAAGGCATAACAAATCCTCCTATCTGCCAAGAATAGTTCCTTCTTCTACCTGAAATCCTCTCATAAACTCTTCTGTGGTCATCTTACGTTTTCCCTCTAACTGGAGTTCTGTCACAAACAGGATGTCTTCCCCTGTAATTACACCAAAGCCATCTTTTTCAACAACAACAATGGTTCCCGGCAGTTCCTGTCGCTTCTCTTTCGAAAGGGAATCCGCCGGACACACCTTTGCTTTCCAGATTTTTAACATTTTTCCATCCAGTTTTGTAAAGGCGGACGGCCATGGGTTGAGTCCTCGAATCAAACGTTCCAGCACAACCGCCGGTTGTTTAAAATCCATGTTTCCCATTGACTTATCTAACATTTTAACATAAGTAGCTTCTTCGGGATTCTGACGTATTCTCGGAGCACGTCCTGTTGCCAGCAAATCCATTGCCTGAAGCAGCAACGGTCCACCGATTTGGGCAAGTTTATCATGAAGTGTACCTGCCGTTTCCTCGGCATCCAAAATTACTTCCTGCGTTAAAATCACATCTCCGGTATCCATTTCTTCTGCCATATGCATGATAGTAACACCGCTCTTTTCATCTCCGTTCAATACCGCCCACTGGATAGGAGAAGCCCCGCGGTACTTAGGTAAAAGCGATGCATGCACATTGATACATCCGAACTTTGGAAGATCCAATATGGTTTTCGGCAACAGTTTCCCGTATGCAGCCACCAAAATAATATCCGGATTTATCCGGTTCAGTTCTTCCAAAAACTCCGGATCTTTTGCCTTTTGCGGCTGAAACACCGGAATCCCTGCCAAAAGAGCAACCTCTTTTACCGGTGGGAATGCCATTTCATGACCTCTTCCCTTCGGCTTGTCCGGCTGTGTTACGACTGCCACGATTTCATGTTCTGATTTGATCACCTCGGAAAGTATGGTAGCTGCAATCTCCGGTGTTCCCATAAATACTGCTCTCATTATTCCTCTTCCCTCACTACATCATGAATTCCGCCTTCTGCTTTAGAAACATACAACCTGCCATGCAGATGATCGATTTCGTGACAAAATGCTCTCGCAAGTAATTCTGTCCCTTCATAAAACACTTCATTCATTTCCATGTCAAGTGCTTTCACTTTTACATAATTCGGTCTGGTTACCACACCACTTTTACCGGGAACGCTTAAGCAACCCTCTTCTCCGGTCTGTGTGCCTTCCATCTCTACGATTTCCGGATTTATTAAAATAATTGGATTCGGTTCCTCCGAAACATCAATTACCACAACCTGCTTTAGGATTCCCACCTGCGGTGCTGCAAGCCCGACTCCGTTCGCCTCATACATTGTATCCAGCATATCCTCAATTAAAGTAATCAGTTTCTGATTCACTTCTGTCACCGGACGACATTCCTTTTCCAGTATGCTGTCTCCCATCGTTCTGATATTTCTGATTGCCATTTCTTTTCTCCTTTATTTTCCTTAGTAGTTGCCCATCGGATTAAAATCCAATTGCAGTATTACGTTTTTCTCTGTCTCTCTGTAGTTTTCCAAACAAGATGCTAACTCTGTTAGTATATCATAATTTTCTGCTTTTATATAGAGTACATTTCGATAAAAATCATTTGTCTTGGCTATGGTCGCTTTTGCCGGCCCTATGACAGCCATATACTCTCCGCTCTTTTCCTTCACAAATTGCTTTGCGCGGTCTGCAAGTTTTCTGCAGAACTGCTCTGTTTTTTGCTCGTCTTTTCCAACGCAAAGCACCGCCAGGATATGTGCTTTTGGCGGATATTTCATCAATCTGCGATAAGCGGTCTCCTGTTCAAAGAAAGCGGTGTAATTTTCCGTCGCTGCCGTCTGTACGCTGTAATGCTCCGGCTGATACGTCTGAATGATGACTTTCCCCTCACGTTCTGCCCGTCCGGCACGTCCTGCCGCCTGTGCAAGCAACTGGAAGGTTCTCTCTGATGCCCTGTAATCCGCCACATTTAATGATAAATCTGCAGCAAGTATTCCGACCAGTGTAACCTTCGGAAAATCATGTCCTTTTACAATCATCTGCGTCCCCACCAGAATATCCGCCTCTTCATTTGCAAAAGAAGAAAGGATTTTCTCGTAACTTTCCTTTTCCTTTGTCGTATCGGCATCCATTCTGAGAACCCGTGCGTTTGGAAACAGTTTTTTTACTGCCTCTTCGACTTTCTGGGTACCCGTGCCGAATGCCGCCAGATACGGTGAACCGCATGTCGGGCACTCTTTCAGTACCGGAATATGATATCCGCAATAATGGCAATGTATCGTCTGGTCACTATGCAGATTTAGCGCAACGGAACAATGTGGGCACATCACCGGTTTTCCACAACTTCTGCAGGAAAGGGACCCCGAATATCCTCTGCGGTTCAAAAATAACATAATCTGCTCTTGGTTTTCCAGGCGTTTTTCAATTTCCTCTGCTAACCTGCGACTAAACATGGAACGATTTTTTGCCTTTAATTCTTCTTTTAAATCTACAATCTCTACGTCCGGTAGTTTTGCATTCTTGGCACGGCTTGTCAGACGCAGCAAACGATACTTCCCATCCAATGCCTTCTGATACGCTTCCAGCGAAGGAGTTGCAGAGCCGAGTATCACACAGGAATTTGTCATTCTTGCCAGTTCTACAGCTGTCTCACGAGCATGATACTTCGGTGTAACATCGCTTTTGTATGAATTTTCATGTTCCTCATCTATCACAATACAGCCAAGATTCTGAAATGGAGTAAACAAGGCAGAACGCGGACCAATCATAATATCAATATCGCCGTCTTTCGCTCTCCGGTATTGGTCATATCTCTCTCCCTGCGATAACTTGGAATGCAAAAACGCCACCCGTTCTCCAAACCGTTCCGAAAATCTCCGTACCGTCTGATAGGTCAGTGCAATCTCCGGAATCAACACAATTACCTGCTTTTTCTGTGCTATCATCTGCTCTATTACATTCAGATACACTTCGGTTTTCCCACTTCCGGTCACCCCGTGAATCAAATAAGTATTACGCTTTCCTTCCTCATATTCACGGCAGATGACATCAACTGCATTTTGTTGCTCTGCATTCAATATCACCTGTTTTTTAGTTGTTTCACCGGTATAAGTTGTCTTTCTGTATTCTTCTTCTACAATTGTAGAAATAATTCCCTGTTGTTCTAATCCACGCAAAGACGCCGGTGAAACATTCAGTTTTCCAAGGACAAACTCCCGGGGAATCGGCTGATACTCCAATAATTCTTTGATGAGTCTCGCTTTTGCGACATAATGCTTTTTTGCATACTCCTTTAAAAGTTCCTCCGCCTTTTCCCTGGAAACTGCAAGCACAATCCGCTTATGTTCCATGGGACGTACACTCTTCTTTACGGACAATACCGTACGAAGCGCATCGTTCATCGTCCCCCCAAAGTTCTGCTTCATCCAGTATGCCAATGCAATCATACGGGATTCTATCACTACACCTTTGGGAATGACTTCGTCAATCTCTTTGATTCTGGCTTCTTCAATCTTTGGTTGTTCAGACAATCCAACCACATATCCCTGTCTTCTGCGGTTTCCGTTTCCGAATGAAATATATACCGGTGTCCCGATTCCAACCTCTGCCTGCAGACTGTCCGGAATGCGGTACTGATATGTCTTATCCAGATTTTCATGGGAAATATCTACAATTATGTCTGCATACAGCATGAAGTCACCACCTTTGCTACATTTTAATCTTTTTGTGTGTTATTTCTGTGGCTGTTTTGTTAAGGAATCCTTCCTTTTCGTTAACAAATCTTATAACCGGTTTCTCTCCTCCTCGGTCATTTCCTCCAATATTTCGCGGATAATCACCCGTTCATCCATTGGATATTTTGTGTCACCGATGATCTGGTAATCCTCGTGTCCCTTTCCGGCAAGCACAATGACATCACCTTCCTGTGCATTCAAAATCGCATACCGGATTGCTTCCTTACGGTCCGCAATCATCACATATGCACCGTTCTTTTTCTGAACTCCGGTTAAAATATCCTGAATAATATCCATCGGTTCTTCGTGCCGCGGATTATCACTGGTAATAATTGTCAAATCCGCATGCTCAGATGAAATTTCTCCCATGTCAAACCGACGGTCTCTTGCCCGGTTTCCACCACAACCAAACAGACACACAAGACGCTTTGGCTTATATTCTGCCATAGTTGTGAGAAGACTCTTTAAACTCATCGCATTATGGGCATAGTCAATCATCAACGTAAATTTCTTTGAAATCTCTACCGGCTCCACTCTGCCGCGTACCTTGACCTGACGCAACGCAGAAAGTACAGTCTTCATTGGAACATCAAAATGTCTGCATACAGCAAGCGCTGTCAGGGAATTATAAACAGAAAACATCCCCGGAACACCGACCGTTACTTCGGTTTCCAGCACTCCCTTCGTCTGATAGGATACCAAAAGCTCCCCGTCTTCTTTATGCAGATCAATCTTAGTTGCCTGTAAATCCGCACCTTCTTTTCTGCCGTATGTCTCCAGTGTACAGGTGTGTCCTTCCATCATTTTTTCAAAATGTTCGTCATCAAAATTGGCAATTCCCGTTTTACACTGCCGGAACAACAGACTCTTACAATGCAGATAATCTTCAAAATCCTTATGTTCATTTGCTCCGATATGGTCCGGCGAAAGATTGGTAAAAATTCCGTAATCAAAGACAAAGCCTCCGACTCTGTGTAACATCAGGCCCTGGGAAGACACTTCCATTACCACACATTTGCAACCGGCGTCTGCCATAGCACGGAAATACTGCTGTAATACGAATGATTCCGGTGTTGTATTATTTGCAGGAATGTGCTCCTCGCCGATAATCGCCTCAATCGTACCAATTAAGCCGGTCTTATATCCTGCAAGTTCCAGTGTATTACGTATCATATACGCTGTTGTAGTTTTTCCTTTTGTTCCTGTAATACCAATGGTAATCAGTTCTCTTGCCGGATGTCCGAAATAAGCAGCAGACATGCAGGCCAGCGCCTCTCTGGTGCTACTACATACAACAAGGCACACGCCATCCGGAACTTCTACTTCACGCTCCGCAACAATGGCGACTGCTCCTGCCGAAACGGCGGAAGCTACATATTCATGTCCATCATGTACTGCGCCGCTGATACAGACAAACACAGTCCCCGGAACAATTTTCTTTCTGGAATCATATATCAATTCCGTAACCGGAATTTCTTCTGACCCTTTTACCACCCGGTATTCTACCTGCTCTAATAATTCCTTTAAAATCATAGCTACCTCTTTTCTGCGTATTCACGCAAATCGGGGGATGCAAAATCGGCATCCCCCCCTTATGATGTGTTCGTTTGATTTACCAACCAAGTACTCTGTCGTAAAGCGCTTCGTACTTTCTTGCAGAACCTGCCCAGGAGAAATCTCTTGCCATTGCACGGTCTACAATTTTATTCCACTCTCTCTTTTTGTTGTAATAAACATGTTTTGCATAACGAACCATATCTAACATCTCATGTGCATTATAGTTGCAGAAACTGAACCCGGTTCCTGTGCTTTCATATTCATTATATGGTTCTACGGTATCCTTTAAACCACCGGTCTCTCTGACAATCGGGATAGTACCGTATCTCATACTCATCAACTGACTGAGACCGCAAGGCTCAAACAGAGAAGGCATGAGGAATGCATCACAGGATGCATAAATGCGGTGCGCTCTCTCATTGTTGTAATAAATACTGGAAGAAACCCTGCCTTTATACTTCCATTCATAATGACGGAACAGGTTTTCATACTTTGCATCACCGGTTCCCAGAATAACAAACTGCATATCTTCTGCACACAGTTCTTCCATCACACATTCAATCAGATCAAGCCCCTTCTGATCGGTCAGACGTGATACCAGACCTACCATGAATTTCTTATCATCCACTTCAAGACCAAGTTCCTTCTGCAATTCCTTTTTATTCTTTGCCTTTTCCTTACGGAAATTTTCAGCCGAGAATGGGTGCCAGATATATGGATCTGTCATTGGATTATATTCATTATAGTCAATACCGTTTACAATACCGGAAAGGCAGTTGGAGCGCGCACGCATCAATCCATCCAGGCCTTCTCCGTAGAACGGCATCTGGATTTCTCCTGCGTAAGTTTCACTTACGGTAGATACATGGTCCGCATAAACAATACCACCCTTTAAATAGTTTGCATCACCGTAAGCCTCCAGCTTATCCGGAGCAAAATAGTAATCGGAAAGTCCGGTAATGTCCTTAATCGTCTTTTTATCATAGATTCCCTGGAATTTCAGGTTATGAATCGTCATGATACTCTTAATTCCGCGATAGAAATCTCCTTGTGCGAAGGTATCCTTTAAATACACCGGAATCAGACCAGTCTGCCAATCATTACAATGAATGAGATCCGGACGAAAATCAATCTGTGGCAGTGCAGAAAGAACAGCGCGACAGAAAAATGCAAATTTTTCAAGATCTTCGTGAATCTGACCGTACGGACGGTCTCCATTGAAATAATATTCGTTATCAATCAGATAAAATGTTACACCGTCTCTCACCGTTTCCAAAACGCCTACATACTGACGTCTCCAGCCAAGGTCCATATAAAAATGCGTCTTATATACAAATTCCTGCTTATACTTTTCAGGAATACAGCGATAATTTGGCAAAATCACACGGATGTCATAATTTTCTTTATTGATATACTTAGGCAACTCACCGGCCACATCAGCCAGACCACCTGTCTTAATAAACGGAACACATTCTGAAGATACAAACAGTATTTTTTTCATTTCACCCTCCTACTTTTCATGAGTCTGCACAAAAAAATGTACGCATAAAACTTATGCGTACATTTTACCACATTTTTTCTATAATGAAAAGAGTTATACCGGCAATTTATATTCTAATCTGATTTTATCTGCAATCAATGCCACAAATTCCGAATTCGTAGGTTTGCCTTTCCCGTTATTCACTGTATATCCAAAGAGTTCATCGATAGTATCCATCTTTCCTCTGCTCCATGCAACCTCAATTGCATGGCGGATGGCACGTTCCACTCGGCTTGGTGTTGTCTTATGCCTTTTAGCAATGGTCGGATATAACTGTTTAGTTATGGAACTGAGCATCTCTGTATCATTCACCGACATCATAATGGCGTCTCGTAAGTAATGGTAACCTTTGATATGTGCCGGAACTCCAATTTCGTGAATCACATTTGTGACATCCGATTCTAAGTTTCTCTCCAAAAACACATTGCCTCCTTTGGCAGCCGTCCCCTGTTCTGCTCTACAATAACTCCCCATTCCTCTTAACTGTTTAATCCTTGAAATGACCAATTGATAATCAAATGGCTTTAACATATAATAGCTGGCTCCGAGTGCAAATGCACTTTCCGTCACTATCTCCTGTCCGATTCCCGTAATTACAATAAATGCCGGAACTTTCTTTAAGGTAACATCTTTCTTTACGTGCTCCATGACACCAAGTCCGTCCAATTTCGGCATAATCAGATCAAGCAAGACCACATCCGGCTCTTTCTCCCTGATAAGTTCCAAAGTCTGCATTCCATCTTCCGCTTTTCCAACCACTTCAATTTCTTTCTCCCTCTTTATCGCCTCTTCCATCAGACCTGCCGATCTGATATTATCATCTGCAATTAGTACACTGATCTTTCCCATCGTTCTTCTCCCTTATTTGATTATAGTCTGGAAATCATTTCCAGAACACATTATACCCATTTTCTTCCATTTTTCAACCCCTTTTTTAACGAATTTGTACAAATTTTTTCGACAATACAAAAAAAAAGACAAAAAGATACAACTTTCATATCTTTTGTCCTTTTTTCGACATCTAAAATCTTCTTGCATATCCGCACTTTTTACACAAATCTTCGACAGCCTCCCGATGTTTGAATCCGTCTGCCATCTGTTTTGCCCTGTCCGAAGAAAGAATCTCCTCTATGGAACTTTCAAATATATTTCCAAGTGTTATCACACCCTCACGGTCCAGGCAGCATGGAATTACCGCCCCATCACTCAATATTGCAAAATGATCTTTCAGACCATAGCAAAATACGTCGTTTCCGTATTCTTGTGCCTTTGTATCCGGCCATTTAAAACGTTTTCCATATTCCAAATGGAGTTTAGGGCGAATTCTTGCTCCTCTGGCATCCATCGCCCATTCTTCCTTGTACTTTTCTCTTAACAGTGCTATCGTCCGGTCATTTCTTCCCTCATCCGTTCCCTCATTCCACAATCGCAGAATAACAAGGATTCCATTAGTGCTTGCCCTGTCTGCAAAAGAAATACAATCTGATAAATAGGCTACCTGCTCTTTCTGCGTCCCGTCTTCGAAACTGTGAAGGGAAATATTTATCTTATAAACACCGGAAGCAAGCAATTCCTTTTCTCTCTTTTTAAGCAGCGTTCCGTTCGTAGTCAAAACCACACGGAATCCTTTGTCCGTGGCATAATGGATGAACTCAGGCAAAGCCGGATGCAAAAGCGGTTCTCCCATCACATGCAAATATAAATACTGCGTAACACCCTCCAGTTTTCCTACAATTTCACGAAACGCCTCTATTGTCAAAAACTTTGGCTTTCGGGAAGTACCGGGACAAAAACTACAGGATAAGTTGCAACTATTTGTAATTTCTACATAAACTCTGGAATACATGATTCTCCTATTTCTTCCGATTTTCTATCTGCCAGTCAATCGGCGCAATTCCATGACTTCTCAAAAATTCATTAGCTTTACTGAAATGCCTGCATCCAAAAAAACCTCGATATGCAGATAACGGACTCGGATGCGGTGCTTCCAAAATCAGATGTTTCGGATTATTTAACATACACTTCTTCATCTGCGCCGGTCTTCCCCATAACAAAAAAACAACCGGCTCCTCTTTTTTATTTACCGCTTGGATAACAGCATCGGTAAACTGTTCCCAGCCTCTTCCCTGATGGGAATTTGCCTGATGAGCACGTACGGTAAGTACCGTATTTAAAAGCAGTACCCCCTGCTTTGCCCACTTTTCCAAAAACCCGTTATCAGGAACATAGCATCCCAAATCGGTTTCCAGTTCCTTATAAATATTGACCAGTGACGGTGGAATCTCTGTACCCGGTTGTACCGAGAAACACAGTCCATGTGCCTGTCCCACATTATGATACGGATCCTGTCCTAAAATTACCACTTTCACCTCTGACAGAGGTGTCAGATGAAATGCATTAAAAATTTCATCTGACGGCGGATATACTACATGTGTAGAATATTCATTTTTTATGAACTGATACAGACTTTTATAATATTCCTTGGAAAATTCTCCACGGATTGCTCCCATCCAGTCATTCGAAATCATTGCCATATTTTTAACTCCTATGAAAGACGTACACTGACGCCTTCGTTCCGTAAATATTCTTTTACTTCCCTAATTTCCAATTCTTTATAATGAAACAAAGAAGCTGCCAATGCCGCGTCTGCTTTGCCTTCTGTCAAAGCCTCTTTAAAATGAGACAGATTTCCTGCTCCGCCGGACGCAATGACCGGAATCTTCACCATTTCGGAAATCGCCTTAGTCAGTTCCAGATCATAACCGTCTTTGGTTCCGTCCTTATCCATGCTGGTCACTAAAAGTTCGCCGGCTCCCATACGGAATGCTTTTTCTGCCCACGCAAGTGCATCTATTCCCATATCCACACGGCCGCCATTTTTGTAAATATTCCACCCGGAACCATCCGCACGCCGTTTTGCGTCAATGGCAACAACCACACACTGACTTCCGAACTTATCCGCTGCGCGGGAAATCAGTTCCGGCTCTAAAATAGCTGCCGTATTTACTGCCACTTTATCAGCACCTTCACGCAAAATCACTTTAAAATCTTCTACTGTGCGTATTCCTCCGCCTACCGTAAACGGGATAAATACTCGTTCCGCCACCTTGCGCACCAGCTCTGCTTTGATATTTCTGGCATCGGAAGACGCTGTGATATCCAGGAAAACAAGTTCATCTGCCCCTGCCTGATCATATGCCGCGGCAATTTCCACCGGGTCTCCGGCATCCTTTAAATTAACAAAATTAACTCCCTTTACTACCCGGCCGTTATGCACGTCCAGACATGGGATAATTCTCTTCGTAAACATGTCTGCTTCTCCTAATACTGTGCAAAATTCTTTAAAAGTTTCAAGCCTACCGTTCCGCTCTTCTCCGGATGAAACTGACAGGCAAACAAATTATCCTTTTGCACCGACGCATGAATATTCACGACATAATCTGCCGTTGCTGTTACTACCGGCTCTTCTGCCGCCAGATAATAGGAATGTACAAAATACACATGCGAATCCTGTGGGATCCCCCGGAATAATGCTGCGTTCTCTGCGATTTTTAAAGAATTCCATCCGATATGAGGCACTTTAAAGCCCTCGTTATCCGGTATTCTTTTTACTTTGCCTTTTAAAATAGAAAGACCGCAGGCTTCAGGAGACTCTTCACTGCTCTCAAACAGCAGCTGCAAACCGAGACAAATCCCAAGCAGCGGTATCTTTTTATCCACGGCCTCACGGATGGTATCCGCAAGGCCGCTTGTATTTAATTTTTCCATGGCATCGCCAAACGCACCGACTCCCGGCAAAATGATTTTATCTGCCGTAAGAATCTTTTTTGCATCCGAGGTCACCGTTACTTTTTCATCCAGAAAGAGCAACGCTTTCTCCACACTCTTTAAATTGCCTGCATCGTAATCAATCACCGCAATCATAATCAAGTCCCCTTACTGCAAATTTTCTGCCTCTTCTACGATCTGATATATTTTTTTACTGTACTCTACTGCTTTTTCATCGTCGTTCAGCGATTCATACAGCAGATTCTTAATCAATTCTGATTCATCCTCGGAAATACCGAACGTAACCTCCAATTCCCGCAAAATCTGGGTCCGCACAAAATCCATATCCTCCATAATGGAAAGTTCCTTTGCGTGATCGGTATATACCCCATAGCGGTACAATCCTTTCATCAGAGAATGGAGTGCCGATTCATAATCCTTTAGTCCCATGTAACTGTTGTAAGAATTCAATTCCTTATTTACAAACATGACGGTCAGAATTTTATCTTCCAGTTCCGCATCCTCTGTGTTGCGCATTTCCAGACCATAGATATGGTTATATGCTTTTGTATAATATTTCACGTCATTGTCCAGTGCCAGTTCAAAGTCCTTTTTAGCATTTTTCACACTGATGGAATATGTAAATACATTACTTCCGATAAGCAAAATTGCCGCTATGACAGCAAAGAAACCAAAGACAACAGTGGCTCCCACACGGTTAATCCGTGTATCATTCTCCATCTCCGCGAGCATCTTCTTTTCTGCTTCCAGCTTTTTTTGCTGCTTTTCAAGTTTTTTCTGCTCGGCCAGTCGTGCTTTTTCTTCCTTTTTCTGCTTTGCCTGTGCCTTTTTCTCTGCCTGACTTACCTTTTTTTCTTCCGCGGATTTTTTCTTTTTTTCTTCTTTTTTCTGCTTTGCAGCAGCAATTTCCTCCGGCGTTGGTTCCGGCTTCTTCTTTGACGGATCTACCGGAACATTACCAAATATACGTTCCCAGAAACTCTTTTGTTTATCCTTTGGACGTTCCTTTTCTGTCTCTGCCATGACTTCCGTTGCAAGCAAAGCCTCCAGACCCGGATCCGACAAATCATCTCCAGCTACAATTTCTTCCAACGCATCTTCGCTAAATACCTGGAATAAATCCTCCATACCTTCGAAGTCAGCCTGTGACAGGCCATGTTCAGAAAATACATCGCCATCTGATGACTGGGTTTCTTCCGAATATCCCGATGCATCTCTTACATCCTCTTCAGGAAAATCCACGAGAGCAAACGGGTCCTCGTCTGTAAACAAATCCGCAAACTCGTCGGTCGTGTCTGCAGTCTCCGCACCAGGATCCTCTTCTTCCGTCAGGCCCATGAAAAAATCATCTACGGAAGAAGTTTCTTCATACGGCATTTCTGCAGGTTCTTCCCCGAAATCTTCTGTAAATTCTTCCATCGGTTCTTCCGGCGAAGCATCTAATTCCTCGGCAATCATGGCATCTACATCATTTTCTTCCAGTTCGTCAAAAATGCTGTATGCCTCTGTTTCGAGTGCCTCGTCTTCTTCAAACAAATCATAGCCTTCTAACAGACCGTCTCCGTCCACTGTCTCCTCCGGTTCAACCACCCGGGTCAGCACCGGTTCCGGAGTGTCTTCAAAGTCCAAAGCCTCCTCAAATGAAAACAAATCCCGCACATCGGAAACAGGTTCCATTTCATCAGGCAACCCCTCTGTTCCCAGATACGGCACCTCAGGACTTTCCTCAGGACTTTCTTCGAAAATATCTTCAAATTCTTCTATGAATCCAATATTCGGCAGTTCTTCTTCCAAAGCATCTGCAGAAATCTCTTCTTCTGCTACTTTTTTTTCGGTAGTCTTCTTTTTCCCCGGTCTGACCGGCGTACTTTCCACCAAAGAACTCAACAAACTGTCGAGATAGGATTCATCGACTCCTTCTGTATTCTGTTGTCCGCAATCAGGGCAAATCTCCAATCCGTCATCAATGATTGCCCCACAATGCCTACAAACTGCCATTTGTCCCTCATTCCTGCCTACTTATGTACGCATATATTATTTTAAAATCAAACGGTCAATCTCATTTACCAAAGTAGCGATTTCCGGCTTTGTAATCTGGGCATCCGCACCGAGTGCTTCTCCCTTTCTCTTCATATCGTCCGAAATCATGGAAGAGAAAATAATGACCGGCAAATGAGATGTCTTTGAACTTGTCTTAATCAGCTTTGTCAAATGATGACCATCCATTCTCGGCATTTCAATATCTGTAATTACCAACTTAACCTTGGCATCTAAAGAACCGTCTTGTACATATCCGGACAGTTTTTCCCATGCTTCCTGACCATCCATGTTGACAATCAGATTCTGATACCCTGCTTTTTTCAAACAATCCTGAATTAACTGGGATAATAAAGGAGAATCCTCTGCAATCAAAATCGGGAGGGCACTTCTTTCTCTTTCTCCGAGTGCTTCAATATCTGTTACCTTCAAACTGGTTGCCGGGCTGATATCTGCTATAATCTTTTCAAAATCAAGCATAATAATCAGTCTGCCGTTTATCTTTACAATGCCTGTTGCGACACCATTTCCCTGTGCGTTGATAGTCGCATCCGGCTTTAAAATATCTGCCCATGACACCCTGATGATTCCTGCTACAGAATGAACATGGAATGCCGCATTGGTATGGTTAAAGTAGGTCACCACATATAGATCATTCTTTTCATCAGAAGATGGAGGCATATTCAACACTTTGGCGAGATTAATACTGGTAATAATCTCATCACGCGGCATAAAGATACCTTCTACGCGCGGGTCAGAATTCGGTACCGGTGTCGCTTTGGTATAAGGGAGAATCTCTCTTATTTTCGCCACATTGATACCATAATGATTATTTCCTACTGTAAATTCAAGAATCTCCAATTCATTTGTTCCGCTCTCCAATAAAATATTTGTGTCCATAATACTCCTCCTCTGTTTTTTTACTTATGTCATGTCTGTCTTTATTTCAGTTTAATAAAAACAGCATCATTATCCTTGTTCATCATAATCAGATGTGCCGTATCAATCTCTTCCTTTGCTGAAATCTCAAAAACAAGAACCGCCGGTACCGAACTGTTTGCCGGCACTTCAATCGGCATGTATTGCAAATCGTTTTCCAGCATTGAAATACTGAGCCTGGAAACCGTACCGAGATTGATATCCACCGAACACTCTAATTTTTGTTTGGAAGCATCAAAAACCTTTGATTCTCCCGTAGTATTAGTCAGCATAAAATGTAACACCATATACTGCCTTCCATCTTTTGCTGCCAGGTAAAAGTATTCATTCCGCACCACTTCCTGCACGGTTTCATAGGATTCATAGGAGACCTTAAACCCCTCTACGCCCACGACTTGGGTTAACTGCAGGTTGGATTCCTCTGAGCCCCCAAAAAGTGGAGTCAAAGTCGGCGAAACTGCTGTCTGTGTCGGCACCGGAGTTGGTGTCCCCTCCTCTGCCGGTGCATTGGTTGGCGCAGGGTTTTTCCCTTGTTCCTCCGCACTATCTGTCGGAAACGGTGTCGGTGTCACATTCTCCTCATTCCAAAGGTTTACCTCTTCTTTCTCCAATAACGGAGAACGGTAATTTTTATCGTATTTTAATAACATTCCCGCAGCATACTCGGCTACCATGTCCATTTCCGCATCTGTTAACGGTGGTGTCTCCAGACACCCCCCGAGTAATGTACATAATAACAGAATCACCGCAAGACCCACTATTCTTTTCAAGAGAGTATCCTCCTAAAGTTTCTTCTCTACGTTATATCGGACTATTCCAAACATATTGTAACACTTATCTGAATTTTCGGCAATATTTCTTCGAAAAAGATTATTTTTTTCTGCGGTCTACCTCTGCATCCAGTTCAATCCAGAATTCTACACCATTACTGTGATTAATAACTCCATACGGTTTGTTATGAGCTTCCATGATCGCCTTTACAATCGACAGACCGATTCCGCTACCGCCGTATTCTCTCGTTCTTGCCTTGTCCACTTTATAAAATTTCATCCAAATCTTCTCCAGTTCCTCTTCCGGAATCGGAATACCGGAATTAAAAACGGAAATCCGAACTGCACTCTCCAGTTTTGTCACTTTCACTTCAACTACTTTTTCATTCGCCGCATAGTGAATTGCGTTCGTCAGATAATTGGTCAAAACTTCTTCGATCATATATTCATCCGCCCACACATCAACCGAAATCCTGTCATCAAATATCATCTGTATTTCGTTTTGTTTCATTAAGATTTCCGAAGAATCCAAAAGAGAACGAATCAGTTCCACTACATTAAATCTGCCAAATTCCACCATCTGCGTTCCGAATTCCAGCTGATTTAAGGTCAACAGTTTTTGAACCAGTTTATTCATCTTATACGCTTCATCAATAATTACATCACAATAAAATTCACGACTCTGCTCATCCTCTGAGATGTTGTCCTTTAACCCTTCCGCATACCCCTGAATTAAAGCAATCGGGGTTTTTAACTCATGCGTTACATTCGATAGAAATTCCTTCCGCATTTCATCCATCCGGACTTTCTGTTCAATGTCTGTCTGCAACTGGTTATTAGCACTCTTTAAATCCGAAATTGTCTCCTCCAGTTTTTCCGACAACAAATTAATACTACGTCCGAGTTCGCCGATTTCATCGTTTGAAGTCACTTCATATTTTACATCAAAATCCAGCCTGCTCATCCGTTTTGCAATCCCGGACAACTGTTCTACCGGTCTTACAAACGAACGGGTCGCAAAAAACAAAAGCACCGAAATAATCAGCGCAACAAAAACACCTGCATAGGCCAAAAACGTGTTTGCGATATCCACGTTTTCCTGCAGACTTTCCATATTCGTTCTTATCAGGATAAAATTACCGTGTTCGGTATCCGACTGAAACAGTTCCAGAAAATTGGAACTGATTCTTTTATCATAGACAAAATAGATATCATATAAGCCGTCTATCGATTTAATCTTTTCCGTGGAATTTAACGATGGCTTATTTCCCGGAAAAATATATCCAGCCAAACGGTCCATGAACTGGATATAGTTCTGGTCATTAAATGTTGTTTTATAATATACTGCCTTCCAATTGTGCATTAAAAACACGGTCAAATCATTTCTTGTCATGAGAATCTCTAACTTTAATAATGCTTCATCGGAAAAACTTAAAATTTTCTCTCCCTGTTCATTTTCTTCTGTCACAGCTTCTGTTTTTGCCGCATCCATCACTTCGGCAATCACCTGATATGCCTCGTCAAGCGTCTCCATTTTGCTGTACATATAATATTTTTCCAAAAGAGTCTTATTGAGTACCCACGTAATCGCAATCGTTCCGAATACCGCGATCAGCATCAACAAAACCATCTTATATCTCCAGGATATTTTCATCCTACCGTCCCTCTGCCTTTCCGAAACTATAATTCAAATTTGTATCCGAGTCCCCAAATTGTTTTAATATAGTCACCCTTTTCTCCCATCTTACTGCGAAGTTTCTTTACATGTGTGTCGATCGTTCTGGCATCTCCGAAATAATCATAATTCCAAACGTTATTCAGTATCTTTTCCCTGGATAAAGCCACACCCTTATTCGTTACAAAAAACTCCAAAAGTTCAAACTCTTTTACACTTAAATCAATCGCCTGTCCGTCAATTTTCACAGAATGTGCCGCCCGGTCAATGATAATTCCACCCACTTCCACGGCTTCGTCCGCAACAGCATAAGCCCTTCGCAAAATCGCCTCTACTCTTGCGACAAGAATCTTTGGGGAAAATGGTTTGGATATATATTCGTCCACTCCGAGCTCAAATCCAAGCAATTCGTCCCGTTCATCACTCTTTGCCGTCAGCATAATAATCGGTACCTTGGAGTACTGTCTGATTTCCTTACATACCTGCCATCCGTCCATCTTTGGCATCATGACATCCAAAATAATCAAAGCTATGTTCTTTTCCGAAAAGAAGATATCCACGGCTTCCTCACCGTTTTCCGCTTCCAGAACGCCATACCCCTGTTTTCCCAAAAAATCATGTACCAGTTTACGCATACGGCTTTCATCATCCACTACAAGAATCTTTATCTGTTCCATCTTATTAACCTCTTTCCTCATATTCTGCACAAAAATTTTCATGCTCACTCTTCATGTTCTGTACTTTTCCTTTTAAAATAATATGAGTTTATGTTTTTTCTGTGTACAATCTGTGAGTTTATGGTGTATTCTCCGGTTCCGTTTCTTCCTCTTTTAAAAGTTCCGTCTCCCCGATGAGTTCTTCCACATCAAATCCCACTTTTTCCAAACGTTCCAGATATTCCCGCAGCCGTTGCTCCCGTTCAGTCAGTTCATCTGCCCAGGACGCATACTGATTTACAATCCGTTCTTCATAAACAACAGCAAGCGGCGAACGTTTTCCGGTCAGGGTCACCACGAACATTGCAATCACAAGTACGGTAAGAAAGAACGTCAAAACTTTCAGGATGCGGTTTTGCTTCTGTAAACTTTCAAGCAGAGTCTTCCGGTCACTGTTTTTCCGTTCCTCTGCTCTTTTTTGCATTTTCTGCGCTTCCGGCAAAAGAGGTACCGACCGGATTTGTTCTTCCGTAAACATCCCTGATTTAACCAGCCTGTTTCTCAATTCCATCAAAAACTCAATACCGATTACTGTCTCTATGATATTTTTGTCCAAAATACGGTGATAAACCTTCATCACCTGGTCCAAATTATTAAAATTCGTCCTGGCACGGAGATAGTCTACCACCTCAGCCTCTTTTTCGGCCTGCTTCATCTGCTTTTCGTTGTCAAACGTATGCCCGCGAAATGTGAATTTGTTTTCCATAAGACAAACTCCTTTTCCTATGTGATGTTTCCATATATCATATAGTGTAACACAAAAGGCGAGACCTTTTCAAGTCTCGCCCTTCTCCCTCATTTTCTTAATGAAATGCCGGTAACTCATCCAGTGTAATAAAATATTCACTATTATAAATATCTTTTAAGGAAGCAATTGTGTTATTTGACTCTTTTGTTATGTAATCCGTATGCCATACCATGAAGAACAGCCAATCGGTATCTCCCGCTTTCAGTTGCTTTTCTGTAGGAATCGTTCCGCATTCGTGAAATACAAGCGGCATCCCTGCCGGAGCCAGTTTCTCACATTCTTCAAACAAATTGTCATTTGCCCCCGGAGTATAACTGTCCGCACCAACCAAATCCACATAAGAATCTCCCGGATACCAGGCTGCCATATCTCCGCCGTTTCCGGAATAGCCAAATACCCAAATCAGGTTATCAAGTCCCCAGTAATCCGTATAACGGCTGTACATTAACTGCCACAGTTTCGCAAAGTTTTCAGCTCCGCCTTTGCTCCACCAGAACCAGCCACCGTCCAATTCATGAAACGGACGCCATAACACAGGAACACCTGCATCCTCTAACTGCTGCAAATACGGTACGGCTCTGTCCATTCCGTCCAAAATTGCCTGCTGACGGGCAATCTTTTCCTCTTCCGATATAGAATTCCGAATTGCCGGTGCTTCCTGCGGAACCCACACAGCCGGAATCGCGGTCGGCTTTGGTGTTGAGGTATTCGTCGGTGTAGGATTACCTGTCTGGTTGCCCTGCCCCGGTTCCTGGCAGGCAGACATTCCTATCAATATCGTAAAACATAAAAACAAAAGTGTTTTTCTCATAATATTCCTCCCAATACATTGCTTATCTAAATTATTATAATTGTTTTTCTCCCATTTCGCAATCAACAAAACTCCTGTCCACTTCATACTTCTCATTTTATAACAATTTACTATAAAAGCAATGTATTACGAACCATTTACATCCATGTTATAACTAATATTAATTATTTTAGGGCGGAGTCTTTTTTAAGACAACCGCCCTCATTCTTAGTTAT
Source organism: Lachnospiraceae bacterium (assembly GCA_015057585.1). Lineage (GTDB taxonomy): Bacteria > Bacillota > Clostridia > Lachnospirales > Lachnospiraceae > SIG299. The sequence continues at coordinate 464,341 of SVEF01000001.1, forward strand.
TTTTCCTGCTCATACAGATTTCTGACCTGCTTTGGAGTAACTGCATAAGAGTATACCCTTGCATGGGAAATCTGTCCGTCAAACATTCCCTCTGCTCCGCCGTCTCCGGTAACATCAGCGCCCACACGGTACGCATGTGCTGCCGCCTGCACCGGATAAGAAATCATACCTGCTCCGATTACTGAGTTTACCGCTTCACCATTCAGATAAAGTATCAATTCACGTCCGTTAAAACTTGCTACCGCATGATAATACTTTCCGGTTTCAATCGGTGCGGAAACAATCTGGTAGGATCCGTTTACAGAACACCAGAATTCCAGTTTTTTTGCCGAAGCATTGATTTCAAACCCATAACCGCCCTGCTGCATACACGCAAACGGGTCGGAGAAAGAAGCCGGGAAGCTGTCTAAAACAAATCCAAGCTCCATACTCATTTCCCTGGAAACACTCTCCATTTCCTCTACGCCATACCGGATTGCAAGGCTTGTACTTGTTCCGTCGAAATCAGCCACATGACGTCCTGCCGTCTCACTGTAAAGAATCTTTGCACCATGATTCTCTACCGTCTTCTTTTTCGAACTGACATCAGTAACACCGGAAGCCTCCACCTTGATATCAAGGACATCCGCTGTTGGAATTTCTTCTCCCGGATTTGATGACTCCGGCATCTCACCTGTCGTCGTAAAGTCTGCACTCAACGGCACTTCACATTCCTTCCCCCAGGAATCAATCGCGGTTACCTTCACTGTATAATTAGAACCTTCCAAAAGTCCCGTAAACTCCTGCGTCAACGTCTCAGGTGTATTTAAGAAATAAAACTCTGACCATATGGATGCTGACATATCCTTTACACCATTCCGGTAAAAATCAAAACGGTAACTGTGCAAGCACTCTCCATCCGTCGCCTGCGGAATCGTCAGTGTTACATTGGTATCTCCCACAGTATCTACGGTAACTTTTGCACCCTCTGCAAATACCGGTAAATCAGCTGCATTTCTCCGCTCTTCCGTATAAACAAAAGTGGAAGGATCTGACGGGGTTTCAATCACATACTCCATCGGGAAAAACTTCTTGGTCAGAACATCATATGCTTTGATGCTTACCGAATGATCCGCATGTACTTCAACAATATAATACTGACATGCCTGGTCAGCATTTGGAGGAATTGTACCGTAAACCATTCCCGGTTCCAGTTCATAATAAGCAAGTGTACCACATCCAAGCGCAGTAAATGCTCCCTGCCAGATAGAACGAGGATCGTTAATCGGATAATGGGAATGACCCGAAAAATCAATCACCTGCGGATACTGTTTAAATACGCTTCTTAACTGAGGACTTCCCCAAAGATCCGAACCATATACCGTATCAATTACCGGATAATGATTTTGCACAAAAATCGGCTTTGTCGGGTCATCGGCAGCCGCCTTTGCAAGTTCTTCCTTTAACCATTGCATACTTGGGCCGTAGTTAGAATAATCCGACAGGGAAAGATTAATGAAATGATATCCATTAATAATCTCATGTGTATTCTTATCCCGTTCCAACACTCTTTCCCATCGTTCTATTACGTGATCTCCGGACTCGACAAAATACTCATGATTTCCCATAATCAGTAAAGATTTTGTTCCTTTTTTCACATAAGAATCCAGAGCTTTTTTAAACGCCTTTAATTCATTTTCATAGCCGTAATTCGTCATATCGCCAGCCACAAGTACCGCATCCAATTTCTGATACCTCTGGCTTTCGGCATACTCATATGCCGTAATCATTGCCTGTCCAAACCGGTAATAATCCGTATCACCAACGGAACCGATATGTACATCGCTCATTGCCACGAACCGGAGAACAACTTCTTTTCCTTCCGGTACCTGTTCCGGGTTTTCCATATTCCCTCCTGTCTGAGTTCCCCGCTCACCACAGCCAATGGCCATCAACGAAAAGCAGACTGCCATCATACAGAACCCTTTTATTCTTTTTAAAAGTGCACGCTTCCGCATATCTCTTCCTCACTTATATTCTAACAAAACTCGTTACAGCAAATGGTGTTCCGTAATCCATCCTGCCAGTTGCCCTGCCATTTTCTCATGGCGCACCAAAGACGGATGGCCAACGGCTCCTTCTCCGTCTTCCGGTTCTGCCGGAGTAAATTCCATATAGTATACCGGATAGCCTTCTGCTCTTACTTTCTGTGCCGCCGTCGCAATCTCCTGATTTAACAGAGAATTCATCGCACCTGCCGTGCAAATCACCGGAACATTTTTGTATTGCTTGCACAAATAAGTTACAAATGCCTGATACGCCTCGCAAAACGCATTTTTCCGATCCTCATGGTTTCTTGTATAACTGGAATCATTTGTCCCGAGATTGATGACAATCAGATTACAGTCATCCGAGGCAAAATCGAACTCCTGCGTTTCCCAGCCCATACGACACTGTAAACTATAGTCGGTATGCGGATACACCACCGGAACAAGAACTCCGGTATTCGGCACCTCGACATCCGGGTCCACATAGCTTGAAATAATACCGATTCCGCTCCAGGCAATGAGTGTTGCCTCCGCCGAAAGTTTCTGTGCCGTCAGGTATGCATACGCCTTTAATGGATTTTCTGTCCCTGTCTTAAAGCCGTCTCCGGCATTTCCTTCGTTGCCGAATCCACAGGTAATGGAATCCCCGATAAACTGAATCCGTTTTTCTTTTCCTTCCGTTCTCGTTATCTTTGCATCGCTATCCATAAAAAACTTGCGGATAGACACATAGGCATATTGATTTTCCGACAGTTTCACAAGGCGGATTTTTACATTCTGTTTCCGATCACTTTCCCATAACCGGTATCGGTTCTCTCCTGCCTGCAGTGCAAAGCGTTTTACCTCTGCATCGTTGACAAAAACACCAACCCACGCCTGAAAATCTTCTCCGCCGCCTTCCGACGCAATGTCAGCTTCCAGACAGTCACCTTCAAAGAAAAATTCCGCATAAGCAGCAGAATGTGACAGAAACAACGCCCCGTTCTGCCACACTGCTCTTCCGGACACTCTGATATTAAGTTCTTCCGGATAATATCCTATCATGTTGTAAGCCTCTTTTCTTTCATTCACTGAAATTCTTATCTTCCATGCTTCATACAATAATATACTGCACCTGCCATACCAGCATCATTTCCCAGAGTTGCTGCCTCCAGTTTCAGTTTTTTGGCATATTCCGGCATAATCAGACTACGCACCTTTTCGCGTAACGGTGCAATAAACAATTCTTTTTGTGCACTGACACCGCCTCCGATAAGCACGATTTGCGGATCAAAGATATGGATAATTCCAACAAGTCCGTCTGCCACAAATGAAATCCAGCGGTCCAGAATCCTGTCCAGACAGGTATCCTTACCTGCCGCCGCAAAAATCGTGCGGCCGTTGATTTTGTTTCCCTCAAACAGTTCAGCCGGAACAGTTCCCTCTTTCACTGCTTTGGTCACCATCTTTACCAAAGCCGTCGTGGATGCATACTGTTCATAACATCCTCTGTTCCCACAGGAACATTTCCTTCCGTTATTCCGGATAGTGATGTGTCCGAGTTCTCCCGCACATCCACCGGCGCCCTCCAAGATTTCGGAACGTACAATCACGCCTCCGCCTACTCCGGTTCCCACGGTAATCATAACCGCCTCCGTAGTTCCTTTGGCGCCACCAATCCACTGTTCTGCCAAAGCCGCACAGTTTGCATCGTTTAACACACTGACAGGAACGTTTAGTACCGACTTAATCTCTTTACTGATTTCGCAACCGATCCAATTTTTAATATGACCGGCCGTACCGATGACAGTGCCGGAAACGGAATCAATCTGTCCTGTTGCCGACACACCGATTCCGGCAATCTGTTCTTTCCGGAGTCCATACTCCTTGATAAACCATGCCAGTTTTTCTTTTACCGTCACAATAATCGGCGTATCATATCCATCAAAGGCCACATCAAACGCCACTGCGTTTTTCACAATTCCCTCGTCCGTTACCAGACCGAGTTTCACCTGTGTTCCGCCGATATCTATCCCAATATAGTCCATAGTCGGTCTCCTCTTATTGGTTTACTGGTTGTACTCTGCATCCAGCTTCACTTCAAACATACGCTTCCACGGCATACTCACATGTGTAATATGTACCTTATCCGCAATGGAAGATAAATACTGTGCCGTAAACTCATCCAGATGCACTCTCGCGCTTGCCGCTACCTCTGCTGCATTTTCCTCTGTTGCAAATGCAGTGTCTGCATAAGCAGAAATTTCCGTTGTTACGAGCCCTCTGGCGTGGCTGCAATAGCCGACGTCCTCCAGATACCGTTCCACAAGGAAATCCTTTCTCTGCTTTGTATCACCGTAGTAATAGTCATACACTGCTTCTGCAAGCACGGTTCCGAGTGTATTTCCGTTGGTATTCCAGCCGGCATATGCACTCACATCCATCAAAATACCGTGTTTATTTAGCATACGGATCAAATCCAATTCACCGCCGTTAGAATAAGCATTATCTGCAATTGCTACACGCTTTCCTTCGGAAAGTTTTTCACGGATATAGCGCATGATTTCTGCCATATTCCGTTCCGCATTGTAATTCGGACTGATGGACGGCTGGTCAAACGCTTCCTCCATCTTATCATCCGGAGCCGTAGCAATCATAATCACATCGGCCGCCTCTTCCTGTTCTACCGGAATACATCCCGCAGAGAGAATATGGAATCCGATGGTCGTACAAAGACGTACGCCTTCATACTTCGGAATCATATGCTTTGCTGCTTCCGTTGCATATTTTACATATACCTTTGGATGATTTCCCTTCATCTCATTTAACATGCGGGCAGTCAGCGTCAATGCCACTTCATCCGCACCCGAATACAGTAAAATTTCATCCGTCATACCGGCTTCCTGGATTTTCCGGCGTATCTGCATCTGGTCAATCGCCGTATAACCAAGCGGTGCCGAATCATCCTGCGGGAACACAAGAGCATCCAAATCCCCTTCCGTGTAATAACGGACGGTTTCCATATTAAGCGTTCTGCTTAATTCTCTTCTTCCCTCAAAATCCACAAGCACCTTTTCCGGTATCTGTGCCCGAAGCACTTCTGCTTCTTCTGCCGCTGCCTGTCCAAGCTGCACCTTATGCTTCATGACACCATACGTAAACAGCCGTTCTCCGTAATACTCATAATAATCCGGCTCTTCGTCCGCATTGTTATAGCTTGGGCAACGCATGATGCAGTGAAACGCATAAATCTTCAGTTGCGGATTTTTTTCTTTTAACTGTTTGATCACCTGTAATCTTTCTTTCAGGGTCTCTACCGTTTCCATATGCATTCTTGAAGGCACCAAACCTCCGTACAGCAACATATCCACAGAAAGAATCAGACCAAACGCCTGCTCACATTCTTCGAAAAGAAATTCTTTGATTTTGTCAAAATCTGCAGGATCCTTTTTACTACCTAACTGCGTCGGCCGTACAATTTTCAGTTCATCGCTTTGAAATAATTTATAGACAAAATCGTAATTACACGGTCTTTCGTCTAATGGTAATAAAACAATCTTTTTCATCGGTTCTTCTTCCTTCTTTACTTGTTTTTCCGGTCAACAAAACTCCACCAGTCATTGTTTACCAGATAGCACAAATCGAACAACATACAACCGTCCGATGTTTGAAAGCACATATCAACGGCACGTGTAATATCTTCCGGTACCGGCGTATACTGGAACAAATACAGACTTCCGATGATCGGACGTTCCCTGTTCGTTACTTCATACGCAATGTCTGCAGAACCTTCTACACTGTACCAGTCTGCCGGCTGATGATGCTCTCTTGCCTCTGCAATCGTAACATCCTCATAGTAAAATCCGGACAGCATACGATCCACCTGCTTAATATATCCTGTCTTTGCATATTCGACTCCGTCCGTAGCCGGATAAGAGGTTTCGATATGCTCCTTCGATGCCCAGTTTGCCGCAACCATATAGTATTCCGGATACCAGGAACCGGTGTAATCAACAAATTCCACTTTTCTCTCTGCATTGTCTACCAAACTGCGTACCTTGCAGATAAAATCGTGTACCATCTGTGCCCGGAACGTATTAAAGGAGCCAAAGTACTTTCCGTAGTGGATTTGCAACTCTCCGTCCACCTTTTCCAGGCGGTAAATATCGGAAAGGTCCACTTCTTCCGTAATTCCGGCCGCTTCTCTCCACTTATTTAAGGTCAGAGCGCTGAAATCAGCACTCAGACCAACATATCTGACTCTGTCCAAAACAATTCCGTCAATCTCATAATTATCGATAACTTCCTTTATCAGGCTCAGCTCATACTCCACCACTTCATCGTTGGCAGGATTTACAAAAACCTCTCCAAAGTCATCAATCGAACCTATTGTCTGTATCGGCTGCTCGGATGCAATCTTCTTTACTATCGGATTGTCCTCACTGTCAAGTCCGTATACTTCGCACATCCATCCTTCTCTCGTAAGCCCCTTCATCAGCGGATTTCTGTTTTTCTTATTTCCTTCCGCAAATACATCAAACGATGCATACAGTTTCATGCCGCATTGATGTACAATCTCGATACATCTTTGAAGATAATCAATCTCTGCAAAGTTTTCCTTAAACTTTGAATAATGCGGAGCCAGACTACTCTGATAAAGTACAAAACCACTGGTATCCTTTATGCTTAAAACCACCGAGTCAATACCTGCCGCTGCACATTTCTCCATTGCATCACGAAAACTGTCAGCATTTAAAATACGTTCTGTGTTGGCTGTAATCTCAACCCATACAAAATAGTTATTCATTCTAAACTAATCTCCAATACTCTTCTTTATTCCATGATAGCATCAATTTCATCCTGGAACAGCTGCTTTACAGACTCTACTGCCTGTGCCGGTGTGAACTCACCGCTTACTACGCCGCTGAATACACTGGCAACAAGAAAATCACCATCAATGATAGACCAGATGTCCTTATTTCCCCAGTCGCCGATTTCAAATGCGGTATCTACATCCTCTAACTCAAGGAAGCAGCCTTCTGCTAAAGAAATCATATCCTGATCACGGAAATCAATATCATCACAGAACCATCCGAAAAACTCTTCCATAATCTGATATACCTTTTCCGGATCCTTTACACCTCTTGGAATTGCAAAATAATCGTTAAAGCCCTGTCCTGCTACCTTTGCACTTCCGCTTGGTCCCTGTGGCCACGGCACAATACGGTAATTGCAAGTAATATCATCTGCTGTCTGGAGAATCCACATCTGGGTTACACCAAACACACACTTATTATTAATCCAGCCGGCAATACCGTCATACCAGTCATCAACGATTGGTCTTGCTGCCTTGTCCTCACCATACAACTTTCCAAGGAACTGGAAGGTTTCCAGGGACTTCGCATCGGAAAGACCTTCCGTACCGTCTTCCTTTACTAAAACAGCACCATTGGATGCTAAGAATTCACGCAATGTCATGGTTAAGTCACCGCCGTAACCATAGATATCCGTCTGCCCGTTATTGTCAGTATCCTGTGTTGCCTTAATGCAAAGTTCTTCAAACTTTTCCCAAGTCCATTCACCCTTTGCATATAATTCAATCGGATCTTCTAACTTTAACTGCTCTAACATATCCGCATTATAAACCATGTAGTTTGCGGTTACATTCTTTGCACTCTTTTCAAAGAAGCAGTTTGTACCTGCTACCGGGAACGGCTTAATAATATTCATGTCGTTGTTCTTGTCCAAATATGCTGCATCAAATGTAGATAAATCAGTAAAATAACCGTTAACTGCGAGCGGAAGGGCCCAATCCATCTGTGTCAGGTAAACATCATAATCCGGTGTTCCCATAACTACAGAAGTATTCAAACTGGTCTTAAGAGCATCACTGCCCGGATTTACATACTCAATCTTACAGTTATACTTCTTCTCAATACGACGGAGATTATCAAGCATTCTCTGTCCCATTTCCATATCAAGTAAGCCCGGGTTATCCTCCGGCTTTGTATCATTGCTGTCAAAATAAGCATCATAGAACATCGCAATCCGGATAACGCGACCTTCCATATCAAATGCAGGATACTCTGCATAATAAGCATCCATCTTTTCCGCAGGTGTCATGTCTGCTTCGTTCTTCGGGGTCGGTGTTGGTGTTGTCTTGTCCTCTCCTCCCGGATTTCCTCCGCATGCTGCCAGGGAGCATACCATGACTGCAGCAAGAGAAACTGCAATTAATTTTTTCATTTTGTTGAACATAAAATCAATCCTCCTTGTTTTGCGAAGCAAAATGCGAGTCTGCTCTTGCGAGCAGAGGATTTGCCTCCTTTAAAATAATAATTCAATAGCATTATATCGTATTTGCCACGATGTATCAAAATTTTTTTTAATTTTTCATCCATATATGTGAATTTCTGTCTTATCCTACGATTCCGCTTCGCTCTACGCCTTCGATAAAACTCTTCTGCAATACAATATAAATCAGAAGAATCGGTAGAATCATCAGGATAATACCCGCGTTTAAATACATCTCCTGGAATTCCGGATTCACAATTTTATCCAGACTACTTAAGTTACCTGTCAGCGAAGAAAGCATAACACCCAACTGATATTTTGCCTCTATACCAAAGAGCCCCGTATAAAACGAATCATTATACTGCCATACCAGAGAGAACACCGCAACTGTAATGATGGATGGCTTGGCACACGGAAGCATAATCTGGAAAAAGGTCCGGATTGCTCCGGCTCCGTCCACAAATGCTGCTTCTTCCAGTTCTTTCGGAATACCGCGGAAAAACTGAATAAAAATATAAATAAACAAGCCGGAACTTAAGCCGCAACCAAGTAACGTCATCATGTAAATCGGTTTCAACGAAGTCAGCCAGTTTGCAGGTCCTCCGGTGAATAAACTGAACAGATGCAGCGGGTCAAAATTCCTAAAGTGCATATAAAGCGGAAGCATGATTGTGTAAGTAGGAATCACAATAGTCAGAACCACACATCCGAATAATAACTTTTTAAACGGAAATTCAAACCGTGCAAAGCCATACCCCACCAGGGAACAAATCAGCAACTGTATCAAGGTAAGGGATACAATATATACCATGGTCAGACCTAATGTCTTAAAATAATCCATACGCTGCATGGCAAGACCGAAATTTCGTAACGTCGGCGCCTCCGGTATCACGTATACCATGGAATTGTACACGTCAGAATCCGAAAAGAACGCCTTTGATATAATGGAAATCATCGGACTCAGTACAATGTAGGAAATCCCGATTAACGTTGCATACCGAAACAGTACCATTGCCTTTTTTACAATCTTGGTCCAAAGAATATGACGTTTGAACTTTGTATTTTCATCCGGCCGAAAGAACGTATCTAACATGCCTTTTTGTTTCGTACTCATAATCTCCTTCCCCCTTAATTGTAATAAAAGACTTTCTTTGAAATAAATAAGCCAAGCAGCAATAAGATGGTACAAACCACTACCGTACTGATTAAACTCATTGCCGAACTGATACCGTACTCAAAACTGACAAATGCCATTTCCTCGGCTTTTTTGATAATCTCACTGTTCGTAAACGAAGCCACAATGGTGTATACCACGTTGGTGAGAATCATCGGAGAAACCATCGGGAACGTAATCTTCCAGAACGTTTCATATGTGGTAGCTCCCTCAATTTTTGCCACTTCATAAAGCGAACTTGAGATAGACTGCAGGGCAGCAATAAAGATAATCGTCTGCACACCCGAAGCACGTACCACGGTAAAGATACGCTCTACTGCCTGTGATAAATACGTTACCAGTTTCATCGGAATACCAAATTCCACAAACGCAGACAAGACCTGTGTCATGGCACTGTCTTTTACCACAGCCATATCTCCTGCCGTTGCGGACAAACCAACCGACATGGTCTGCTGTGCCGCATCCAGTGCATTTACGATAATCCCGGCTCCCATAATAACCGGCAAAAACAACAAGGCACGGAATAATGTTCTCCCTTTGAACTTACCGTTTAAAATAATGGCAAGGAATAAAGAGAAAAACAAAATCAGAGGAACATCAATTAAGATATCCTTTACCGATGTCACTAAAATCTGGTTAAAATCCGCATCTACCAGAAAGGCATATTTAAAATTATCAATTCCCTTTAAGGTAGAAACGAATCCGCCGGTCTCTGCCTGTGTCACATCACTGAACGCCATGTACACCGTCTGGTACAGGCTTCTTACATAGTATGTAAAGAATCCGATTACCCATGGACTGATAAACAAAAGTCCGGTAATCGCTCTGCGTCTTGCGAGGGTCAATTTCTTTTTCTTTTTCACGATTTATTTCCCCTCCTTCTTTTCATACCATTTTGCAGGAATACGGATACCGTCTGCCAGTATCTCTTCTTCCCCGCGGTTAATGTAGATTACGGTTCCGTTTTCGTAGGTAATTTTACGTACCGTTTCGCTCAGAATTTCATGCTGTTTCATCGGAACATTCACAACACCCTGCAGGGCTTCCGAAAGTTTTCCGTAGAAATCCTTAATTTCTTCTTCGTATAACTCGTACTGTACCGAATACATACTGTTTAATCCGGAATACTTAATCGCATCCGAATTCATCCACGATACCACGTAGCGCGGTGCCGCTCCGTTTTCGATACAATCCAGTAACAAATCAACACGGTCAGGACTCTGCAGAAGGTTCATCTCTTCTCCCGCATAGTTTAAATGTCCGTGAACTACCATGGCATAAAAAGGAACCATTTCATCCACTACGTAGAAATTACTTCCGGTCAGCGGAGCATCCACAAGTTCTGTCGCATAGGCAAGACTGTATGCATTCCCTCCGTGAACCAAAACTTCCGTTTCACTGCTTAAGGTCTCCATACCTTTCTGCATAAGGAGCAATGCGTCCTGACGCTGAATCAAATCCGTTCTCTTTTTATCCGAAGACAACGAACTGCCCAAATCGCGCAGGGCAACCCCCGTCATCTCATACTCCTCAAATGCCTCTGTAAACTTATTGACATAATAGTTTAAAAATCTCGGAGAAAGCATGGTATACATGGTTTCCTCGTACTTTGCATTCGCACTCCGGCGTAATGTATTCGGACTTACCTGACCGAGTAAAACCAGCTTGCCGTTGTAATACTTTGCCGCTTCCTGGCTTAAGAAATACCGGTCACTGGTATAAGCAACCTTGTTAAACGCCACATTGCCGTACAGACTTCCTCCGTCTGCTTCCAGAGATGTCTTTAACTCTGCGATTTCCTTCTTTGTACCAAGACCCTTTACTCTTTGAATCTTATCCGGAACATCGTGATAGAAACCACCGTTAAACCAGCCGAGATAGTTCACCTTAATCGAATGAACGCCTCCGTCTGTCAAATCCCGTACAATGTCGGCTGCCTGCTCGTAGGTAGTCATTTCATACACATCCTCGAACATAATACCCGCAACGTTTTTGCTGATATTCACACCACCCAGAACATCCAGATATAACGGAAGTGTGGTACCGGTCATCGTGTTCTTTAACACGCCCTCCGAAACCAAACGGTTCCGATAATAATTCGCCATACCGGAATAACTTGCATTTTCCTTGGTAAGCGGAATATATTCGACCTGAATGGTGGTAGCATACAGGTCATTTTCGACTACCGGCAAATCTGCCTGGGAACCCGTAGTACCAAACATACTTAAAAGTTCAAAGCCTCTTAAATAGAATGTAGCGTATACATTATTGTAATCTGAAATCGCATTGGCTGTTGCCGCATCGATTCTCGCCAGGGCATCTCCTCCACTAATCACGGAAAACAAGGCACTGTCCTTATATTTCATACCAAATACCGGCAGTCTTACCGCCTCTGTATTTTCCACTACCGTATAACTTGCAACGGTCGGGTCGGTATCATATACGTACTGCGTATAGGAATAATCCGTCTTTCCGTTATTGAAGTAAATCAGGGAACCGGAGCCGTTCGGAACGAGCATGTAGCCCTCCTCTTCCCGTCCTGCAGCACCGAACTGCTTCTGCAAAACGATACTGTAGAGCTTCGCTCCTCCGGTTTCCTTAATCTGTGATGTCACAATCGAAACTGCGAGACCGTCTTTTGTCAGACGATAATCAAGCGGAATGGTAAAGCTGATTGGCTCTGCCAGATTGGCATCGGCCATATCAATTTCGTAATCCTCCTGCGTATAGCCTGCTTCCAAAAAGATTTCTGTCATACGCTTGATGTTAATCGCTGTTTTCGATGCTTCCAAAAGTTCCATACAGCCCGGATAGGTTTCCGACTGCTTGTATTTCTTCATGACATTCTTTGCCTGGCTTTCGGACACATTCGCCATAAAGCTGTTTAAGCGCTCTTCGGAAATTACCAATGGTACAATACCCGTCTCGGACTCCAAATCTCCGAGTGTATAGGTATAGCGGACACCGTTCTGAATGCTCTCGCAAACCACCTGGTCTCTCTTTACCGCCATTTCGTAGCTGTCCATACGGCCCGTTTTCCGCGCACTGTCATAGTACGTCAGGGAAAACTGTGCATCCAAATCCTGTCCGATTTTATTTTCACGGTCGAAAGGATTCGTATAATAGGTCTCTTTACTTCGCTTGTCGTACAACGCAACCTCTGCCGTTTCCGTATTGGTGTACAGTTTGAAATTTTCATTTTCTGCCGCCAATACCATTCCTTCGACTGAAGTTTTTGACTCTTTTACAGGAGAAAACTTTGTTCCCTGTTCAAACGCTGTCTCTTCCGCTAAGTACTGTCTGTAGTCATTTCTCAGGAAATATTTCTTTGCCATCGGGTAGAAACAAATCCCGGCTACAACCAAGATACCGACCGAAACAGCAAGTATGATTTTCAATTTCTTACTCATGTTCTACCTCCTTTTTTCATTCTTTTTCTTCCGTTACACACGATAAATCAATTCCGTGTAAAGACTCTTCACAAATTCAACAATCTGCCGGAAGATAGAATAAAACAGAAGCAGAATAAATAATATAATTACCATTGCTACAATCGTAAACAACAGTGTTTTCAGTTCTTTCATAATCGTGTAGTTATGAATAATCATATTACCCATAACAACCAGCAGCAATGCCCACACAACGGCAATTGCAATCAACAGGGTGTAAAATACCGCTTCATCGCCTGCAATCACCTGGGAAATCAACACGGCCGGAATGTAAAACAAAGGAAGCGGAAGCAGGGCATATCCCGTTGCCGTAACAATATCCTTCATTCTTCCTTCTCCGTCCGTTAAACAGGTCACAGCCCAGTTGCCGATGCAGAACAGGAAAAACAAAAGAAACATGGCCGAAATGTACATGACACTCTTTACTTCTCTTGTATCCGCTGCATTTACAACAAAGCTGGAATACCGCTTATCCAGACAAAATGCTACTCCGGCAAGGAAAACTACGATAAGCGCAAGCCCCATGCTTCCCTTTTCCCGATGTCTGATTTCATAAAATGCATCCACCGGATGAGTCAGCATATAAAATAAAAACCTGATTTTCTCTTTTATCATAATCCTTTTCTCCTCATCCGGATTTTCTTAATCTTTCCTACAGCATAGCCGCCGACAACCAAAACCAGAAGCACGTTCAGCACTCCGCCCATGTTCTCTCTTAAGATTTCATTACGGTATCTCTTATACGCAATGGAATAAAATTCCTGATTGACGCCCATCTTAAGGTAGTACATGGCCTTCTCATTATCACCGGCAGACAAGTATGCCTTACCGATACCACTGTATGCCATTTCATTGTTGGAATCCAGTGCAAGTACCTTTTTCCATACCTCTACCGCTTTTGTTTCATCACCGTCAAACCTGAGTCCTACTGCCTCGTTGATGTAACCACCGTACTGTGTCGGTTCAAATATGGTAATGGACTTTCGATAGGAATCCAGTACATAAATCTTCTCTCCGTATGCTTCCAGGGCTACAGGAGTATAAAACGTACCCTCCTGTGTCCCCATTCCGCCAAAGATATATAAGATATTGCCTTCATTATCGTAGGTGAAAATTCTGCCGCGGTTACTGTCAAGCAACGAGAAAATTCCGTCCTCTCTTACCTTGACATCAATGATTCTTGACGCGCCCTGATAGCTGTCCTTTGTGGACTTAAAGCCCATGTCACCAGCCAATGCATTTTTACTGTTGTAGGTGGCATTGATGACATCAATTCCCTTCGGATTCAGTTTACGAACCGCCTGCGAACCTGTCGAATCCAGATTGGTCGCATATACAAAACCATCCTCGTCAATATCGATATTCGTAAATTCGGTCGGAATAAACTGCTGTTGTCTCGACCTTTGCTCCTTCGTGGAAAACAGTCTCCAGAACCGCTGTGCCAATGTAATTCTTACATTGATGGTTCCGAAATAGCCCATGAAATCATGTTCCTGGTTAAATGCCATAATTCCCTGATACACATTGGAAACAATGACATACACTCTCCCTGCGTAGTCCACGGAAACCTTTAACGGTACAAACTTAAAGTCATCGCCCAATACGTCCGACTTCGGGTCACTGATAATATCTACCAGTTTACCCTCCGCATTCAGGATAACAATTCGCTTATTATCCGTATCGGCAATATACAGTGTTCCTTCCTTATCGCAAAAGAGGCCGGACGGATTTTTAAATGTATCCGTCTCTCCCTGATTTTCAAAGGAATCAATCACACGTAATAACTCCATCTGAATGTTCATTACGACAATCCGGTTATTTCCGGTATCCGCCACATAAATGGTCCCGTCCTTTGTAATGAACATATCCTTTGGCCCTGCAAAGTCACCGCACGAAAGCTCCGAGCCAAAGAACACATCTTCCGGCACATAAGCAGCCGGTGTAAATACTACATTTCTTTTACTGTCATAATTGTAAGTATCGTAAGGAATTGCCTGTGCAGATGCCTTAACGGGTTCCGCCAAAAGAAGTATTGCGAGAACCAAAAAACTAATCCATCGTTTCATGCAATCTCCCCCCTTACTCTTTGATACCGGATGTTGTCATTGTCTCGATAATCTGACTCTGACAAATCAGGAAAAAGGTGATCGGAATCGCAGCCACTATGAGCTGTACCACTGCTGCTGCACCCTGTCTCATAACACCGCCGGATGCCACCTGATACAGTGCATACTGGAGCGGCTTTAACTGTTCGCTTCTAAGGAATCCGGAACCGGTATTTCCCCATAATGCCTGGAACTGGAAAATAGCCAGTGTTACCCATGCCGGCTTTACGTTCGGCATCACGATGTTTAAGAATATCTTCATTTCACCCGCACCGTCAAGTCTGGCAGATTCCAATAACGAATCCGGAATCTGTTCCATGAACTGCTTCATCAGATACAGACCAAGGCTGGATGAAAATGCCGGAAGCAACAACGCCAGATACGTGTTATTCAAACCAAGATAGGAAATAATCATATAGTTTGGAATACTGGTAACCGTTCCGTTAAACATCAGTGCCATCACAACAATACCGAATAACAGTTTCTTTCCCGGAATCGCCATTTTGGAAAGCGGATACGCTGCCATGGATGCAATAATAATATGTCCCACGGTACCGCCACCGGTAATAATAATCGTATTGATAATGTAACGTCCGAAAGATACCCAGGAGTTGTTCATCAGAACAAACAGGTCCTTGAAGTTCTTCCACGTCGGATTTTTTACAAACAATTTCGGCGGATAACGGAACAATTCATCGAACGGCTTGAATGCATTATTCAAAATCATAACCAGCGGATATACCATAAAAATACCGCATACAATCATAATAAAGAATAACAGTGCGTTACCTGCCCGCGAACGATTCAGCTTATGCTGACGTTTAATTTTAAAATGCTGTGTCAGTTTGTTTGTCTTCATCATTCGCCCACCCTTCTGAGAATCTTCTGTACCAGCTTATTTGCACAAATCATCAGCAGGAACAGGATTGTCGCAATGGAGGATGCATAGCCCATTTCGTAACGGATACCGGAACCGTAGTCCATCAGATGGGTTACGATTGTGGCACCTGCATAGTTAACACTCGGATTTCCGGCCAGCTGGATGGAAATATCCGCAACTGCAAATGAAGATGTAATCTGCATTACCGCACCAAACATAAGCTGCGGTTTCATCGCCGGCAATGTCACATACCAAAGTTCCTGCCAGCGGTTTTTAATTCCGTCAATTGCCGCAGCCTCGTACATGCTCTTGTCGATTGTCTGCAAACCGGCAATAAAGGTAAGGAAGCCGGTACCAAGGCTCAGCCATAACTGTACGACAATCAGAATCGGAATGACGTATTTTTCCGTATTCATCCACTGAATCGGTGCATTGATTAACCCGGTTTTTAATAACAGACCGTTTAAGTAACCGTAACGGTCTCCGGAAATAATCAGCGTCCATACCATATAAGCATTTCCCGAAATGGACGGTGCGTAAAATACCAACGTCAGAAATGCTCTCAGTTTACCGGAAAACTCGTTAATAATCCATGCAAAAAACAGGCACATCATATAACTGATCGGTCCGGTAATCACTGCAAAAATCAGCGTATTTTTTAACGCTGTCATAAAAATGTTATCGTCCAAAAATAATTTTAAATAGTTGTCCCATCCGCAGAACTTCGGCATTTCCAGCATATTAAATGTGGTGAAACTCAGTCCCATGGATGCCACGACCGGAAGGACGGTAAACAGGAAAAACAAAATAAAATACGGGGCCATCATCAAATATCCGGTCTTATATCGTTTGATCTGTTTTAACAGAGGATGGTTTCCCTTTTTCTTCTCTGCAACATGAAACATTATGATTTCCCCCTACTGCATTAATGGTAAATTAAACTCTTTACGTTTATAGTTAATCTCTTCGTTAATGTAACGCACATACTCCGTCAGGGCTTCTCTCGCCTGCATGGTTTTAGAAACTACGGTAGTATAAAATGCGTTGTTTACATTTCTCCAGGTAAAGTAACCGCCCGGAACCTGCGGAATACCCTGCAGATATTTCATCTGCTCAGACAATTCCTTGTATTCAGATACGGACCATGGCAGGGACGCCTGCGCCTCGGCATTCGCGGTTGCATATCTGGCCGCCTCACCCATAATGCCTTCCAGTTCAAGACCGAAGGCCGTCTGTGTTTCTGCACTGGTCCACCACTTCATGAACTCCCATGCGGCTTCCTTATCCTTGCAAGCCTGCATCATAATGGTCGCTCCGCCTCCGCAGGCAGCCGTGTAATCCACGCTTCCGTCTTCACGTACCTGTCCCGGAATGGTGGTAAAGCCCCACAGTCCCTTGATGTCCGGTGCCGAAGCTATCAGTTCATTGTATGTTGTGTAATCGGCAATGATAATCGGTGCCTCACCGGTACGGAACCGATTTGTCAGACTCGTTGCACGGTCTAAAGAATATAAGGTATAATATTCCGTATAATCCTTAAAGGTATTAATCGCAACTTCCGAATCCAGATTGGACGCCTTACCACCTTCTTTGTAATAAGAACCACCATTCTGGTACAGCATGGATGCAAAGGTAATTTCTGTAGGAAGCATACCCAAATCCATCTGGTTATTACTGAATACAGATAAAATAACCTTTACCTCATCCCATGTTCTCGGAACCTCTACCCCCAGTTCCTTCAAAATATCCTTTCGGTAAAACATCATCGGGAAGGATAATGTCTCCGGAAGTCCGAATACCTGACCGTCATATTCATACGGTACCCAGGCACCGTTAATAAAGTCGTCTCTCAGTTCATCCAAATCTTCAAACTGCGATAAATCCACAGCGGCATTACGTAAACCGAAATTCATCGGAATTTCTCCGCCTACGCCAAGTGCCACGTCCGGTCCCTCTCCCGCAAGCGTTGCCTGCAGCAGCGTTCCCATATCAACTAACATAACATTGACACCGATTCCCTTTTCATAGGTAAACCTCTCGTCTACCAGTGCCTTTAAGATATTGGCCTGGTCACGTCCGCTTCCGATCCATACGGTGATTGTACGGTCTTTTTCATCTGAAATGTTACCGATGACGTTATAATCAATAACAAACGAATAGACAATCTTTAAAATTTCGTGCCAGAGTTTCCGGAAGAATCCGTCCTTTACCTTTGGCTCATCTACATCCGGTGAGTAAACAAAAATACGGTCAATCTGTAACGGCTGACTGGTTACATCACCAATCCAGGTACCCATCGCACTGATGTTGGTCTTATACGTGTCAAGCACCTTGGAAAACCGCTCAATATCGTAACTGAGTTCTTTTAACTGGTCACGCATCGTTACGAGAATACGCTCACTCTCACCGCTGACACCTGCCATACTGCGCATGGTCTCAATCACTGCAGTTAATTCTTCTTCCAGTGCTTTCAGTTCAGCATCCGTTCCCGGAAGTGTCTCTCCCAGCTGATAGTCACGGTATGCATCCGGTGCCACACCGGTAATACGAATGACTCTGCGGTAAATACTGTTCAAATCCTGAAGCACATTGTCTACACGGTTAATAATTTCGGAAAAATCGTCAAGAACCGCTTCCATGCGGATGGTATGGGTCCCTTTTGTCAGATATATCCGATAGGCTTCCCCATTCTTATCCGACAGGGTGTCCATTCGCCAGTCACCTTCAAAATTGAACCGGTAACCTTCGAGTTCTGCAAACGGCACCTTGCCGTCCACCATAATTTTACGGTAAACCGGAATACCCTGGACAAAGTTCTGTTTGGTGTACATCGATATGTAATAATATCCGTCTGCAGGCACCTCAACTTCCCACTCCATCCAGTCACCCACATCACTCCAGTTCGTGCCGCCGATGGTATTGTTAAGGAGACACTTTGCACTGTAAGGCGTTACCGCCGGTGTCGACTGGTCCTGTACCGGATATAACATCTGGGAAGACTTCTTTGTCGCATGTTCCGCTTCGATTTCCCGGAAGGCACCTGTCGTATCAACAACTCCCATGCCATTCCACTGTTTCTTTACCTCTTCATAGGAAGCCGGTGCCTCCTCATTGGATAAGGTAATGGAACGAAGCATCATCGGCTCTCTGACCGACATAATGGTAATCGTATGTAAGCCTTCGGTCAGATAGACAGAAAGTTTTCCGGAAACATAGCCCTCCGACTCATACAGATAAGACTGTATCCACTCCGGCTTTTCCACCTGCTCCTCACGCAAATCATTTCCCTGATTATCCTTTTTCCATACTTCACTTGCATTGCCCCAGACTCTGGAAAACTCAATGCAGTTAAGTTCTGCAAACGGAAGTTCTCCGTCAATGAAAAAGCTTCTCTGGATGGAAGCGGCATTTCCGGCTACCGGATAATAGCACACGGACATTTCGTACAGGCCTGCTTTTTTGATGAATACTTCATATTCAATCAAACCGCTGTTTTCCGTATAAACCGAGGTTCCCTCCATTCCCTCATAATCTTCATATGTTTTTGCTGTCATTCCTTCCGTCCGGACATAATCCGCCGCGTCAATGACATACACATCCGCAGGTCTGGTCTGCTTTACCCGCTCCATATATTCCCGGTATCCGATAACGGTACTGTAATCGTCTTTCTTTTCTTCATATAATTCCAGACCGTATTCCGTTTTCGCGTAACTTTTCTGTGCCGGTGCTATGGAAAGCGAAGTGAACATACAAATACCTGCCATAAGTCCCGCAAACACTCTATGGAATTTCCTGCGGACACCTTTTCTGTTCCCCATCATTTTTATGTGGACCTCCTCATTCTTGCTTATTCTTACAGGCTTACCGGCGATTCATATCCAGAGTAAGTACCAACTCGGAATGTGCACTCTGCTTTACAATTTTGGTACATGCATAATCTACCTTCGGACAAGATACGCTCGGCCACATGAACTCATCGTTGGTTCTGTCCTTCGTCCATTCATATGCCGTCTCACCCAGATACAGTGTAGCGTTTCGGATCGTAATATTCTGTAAGTAGATGTCTTCGTCTGTATTATACAACGTAATCTCTTCCCAGTCACTCTCCGAAGCCTCTCCTGCACGGGTTTTCTTGATATCATCCGGAAAATCAATGGCATAATCCTGATACAGGCTTACATTGCTTCCGTCTGCCTTTGCCCCCATGACTTCAAACTCTGCCGTATCTGCCACACGTTCTCCGTCTGTCAAGTCGATTATTGTCAGTGTCGCACGGTCGTCCTGTTTCGAACAATCCAGAATCAACTTATAATCATGCGTTGGGTCTAAGCTGACCGGAGATTCATACCAGGTAAAGACATCTTTATCTTTTGTCTGAAGAAGGTTATAAAACAGGTGCCAGTCCTTGGAACCGCCGGCATAACAGAAACCGGCATCGATGCAGTTTAAGAACTCACCCTTTTCATCATAAACGTCTATGCCTAAAAAGATATAGCTGTTTGTCCATCTTCCGTCACTCTTGCGGCTCATATTGATATTTGCCTGGCTGAGATGAAATTCATACGAGGCTTTGTTGTATCCGATTTTGGAATATACAACGTATGCCGGACCATCATTGTCCCCTGCATACTTTCCGCTGTTTTTAAAGCCGAGATTTGTCCTTGACCGATTCAGTTTGTCCATAAAACGCTTTGTAATTTCACGAGGACGTGTAATTGCAGTTCCTACGACTGCTGCAAATGCGCCTGTCGCCATTGCCTCTGCCAGTTCCTCTCCGCACCAGATACCGCCTTCTGCAATCACCGGCTTTCCGGACTTTTCTACCAGTGTCCGCATCATATCGTAATTCGGAAGCTGTGTTCCCTTGGTATATGCGGTATAACCGCTCATCGTGGTACCGATAAAGTCAAATCCGATTTCTGCAGCATGCATTCCCTCTTCGATTGTAGAACAGTCTGCCATAAAAAGCTGTTCCGGATACTTTTCTCTCACCTGCTTAAAAAACACATCGATTGACTCATTTCCCGGATGGAGGCGGTTTGTTGCATCCATGGCAATGATATCCGTACCGCACTCTACCAGTGCGTCCACTTCCTTCATTGTCGGTGTAATGTAAACCTCACAATCCTCATAATCCTGTTTGATGATTCCGATGATTGGAAGGTCAACCGTCCTTTTGATTTCCTGAATATCTGCCACACTGTTTGCGCGGATTCCGCTTGCTCCGCCTTCCATGGCAGCATATGCCATTCTTCCCATGATATAGGAGCTATGTAACGGCTCACTTTCCAGCGCCTGGCAGGAAACAATCAGTCCTCCCTGAATTTGTTTCATAATCTCTTGATTTTTATTCATAATCATATTCACACCCCTTGTAATATGTACTTTTTTCTGATTGTATTATAGCCTCCGGGGGCTCAACTTTCAACAAACCACCGATTTTGGAATTTAATTTCATGGATTGGTTTCTTTTCTGATTTTACTTTCATTTCTGTAACTTTTTGAGCATAAAAAAAGGGCTATCCGAACTGATATGTACCCAGAATCCTGGACACATTGACTTATGAACTAGGCACAACACATGGATGCTTCCCTGTATTTTACAGGAGGCATCCATTTTGTTTTCGCCTGAATTCTTTCGTTGTTATAATA
>SVEF01000012.1 GCA_015057585.1 Lachnospiraceae bacterium
TATTATAACAACGAAAGAATTCAGGCGAAAACAAAATGGATGCCTCCTGTAAAATACAGGGAAGCATCCATGTGTTGTGCCTAGTTCATAAGTCAATGTGTCCAGGATTCTGGGTACATATCAGTTCCGTGTAGCCATTTTTACTGTCTGTATTATGTGACAAAGCTATCATCACCCTACTTTCTGCGTTCAAACTCTATCCGTACCTGTAAGTCCATTGCTTCAGCCAAGCGTTTTATTGTAGATAACGACGGATTTCCCTGGCCACGTTCCAATTTGCTGATGTCCGCCTGATATATTCCGGTCCGTTCTGCCAATTGCTTCTGTGTCATTCCACTCTCTTCACGTGCTTGTAACAATTTTTCCGCAAATACAAGTGCAATTTCAAGTTTTCTTCTCTTCCCTGTCTCTATTCCATCTAACCATATATCTTCTGCCGCCAGGTCTAAATCATCATTCCACGATATCCCATAGCCACCTGCATCTACCTTGACATTACGAAACAGTTCAATATCCACCTCAAACATCTCTCCGTCCGAAATTGAAAACATCCCCATGTAGTCTCCATAAATCGCATGAATATGCGGTGGATTATGTCCCCTTTGTCTAAAATACATCTTAATAACAATACCATTAAATCTGGCAATAACTGGATTACCCATCACCTTTTTTATATAGGTTTTATCCTATATTTTCAATCAGAAAAAGCAAGTCGGTCCCCCGACTTGCTCTCTTGCATTTGTATCATTAGTAACTCACAATAATTCCACCGTCATTCGCATACAGGGTGCTCACCCCTGCAGTGTTCACAATGATACAATCCTTAAACGGTATTCTTCTCAATATCTCATGCTTTACAAATTCTGCACGTTCCTTATTATTACAATGTGCGATACCAAGAATCTTTGTTGTCACATCTTTTGCATCCGCTTCAATGTATTCTACCATACGAAGCAATGCTTTACTCATTCCTCTGGTCTGATCCAGTTTAATGATTTCGCCTTCCTTTGCACCCATAATCGGTTTGATGTTAAGTACATTACAAATCATGGCAGTTACATTGGTCAGGCGACCGTTCTTCCTCAAATTCTCCAAAGATTCCAGAACAAACTTTGTCTGCATATTGTCTCTGAACTGTGTAATCTTTTGCTTTACCTCTTCAAAAGACAGACCTTTTTCCTTTAATTCCTTAATCTTTAGAGCAAGCAACATCTGTCCGCAGGAAGCAGACTGGGAATCCACAATTTCAATCTTAGTATCCGGATGTTCTTCCTGATACATATTTTTCGCCAAAAGCGCACTGTTGTAAGACCCGCTTAACTTTCCGGAAAGAGTCACTACAAAACACTCCTCCTGGTTTTCGAATTCCCGCATGTATCGCTCCGGCGACGGACAAGCTGACCTCGGACACTCTTCGCTGTTTTGCATTTTCTCAATAAAGTCCTTCTGATCAAATGTTGCATCGTCCACAAAGTCCTCTCCCTCAATGGTCAGAACCAGCGGCACAAGACTGACGAATCCCTCTTCTTTCATTTCTTTTGTCAAATCTGTACAACTGTCTCCAATAATTTTATATGCCATACTATCCTCCGCCTAGTAATAGTTTTTTACTATATTTGATGTGGTTTTCATTACTACATCTATGTTACCACAGGATACCAACAAAGTAAAGCGGTTTTACATAATCTTCACACTTTTTTCTCTTTTATTCCGATCAAAATACTATTTTGTGAGTAACAACATGATTTCGTTGGTTCTCTCAACAAATCTTGTCATTGCTTCCGGCGCGAGCGGGCGATGTGCCAACACAGCCAAATCGTAGAGCTGCTCACAAATTAGTCCCGAGTTCGCCTCTTCTTTATGCGCTCCCAGATACTGAACCAAAGGATGATTTGCATTAAGCACTAAGGTCTCTCCTACCGGGAACATTCCCTCATTCATGCCTCCCATGCCATACATCTTCATCATATCCTGCATTCTGCGGCTCTCTTCGGAAAGGGTAATCATGGCAGAAATCTTCTCACTCTTTAAGCGTTCTACCTTTACCTCTAATTGTTCCTTGTTTAAGGTAGTCTTAAACAGACCGGTCAGTTCCTCAGCAAGTCCTGCAAGGTCCTCCGCCGATTCCTTGAAACTTTCTGTCAGGTCACTGTCAATCCGTTGGAACTTCATATCCTGGTTCTCATACTCCAACTGACTGATAAAAGGCTGGTCAATGTTATGCAGCATCATCAGGGCATCCATACCGTTTTCTTTAAACATATTGATGTACTGGCTTTGCTGTAATTCATCCGTTACATAATATACAATAGCCTTTTTTGCTTCCTCAGCGCCTTCCGAAACTACTTCAGCCTCTGCCGCATCCCCGGACTCACCCGTAGTCTCTCCCTTTGCTGCCTTTACATACTCAGGAAGTGTGACGTACTTTCCTTCCAGGTTCTTGAAAATCACATATTCCTTCATCTTCTCGCGGAACTTATCGTCTTTTAAGCATCCGAACTTGATGAACGGAGAAATGTCATCCCAGAACTTCTCATACTCTTCACGGTCTACTTTATACATGCCGGACAGTTTATCTGCCACCTTCTTTGTAATATAATCAGAAATTTTCTTCACAAATCCATCATTCTGAAGTGCGCTTCTGGATACATTAAGCGGAAGGTCCGGACAGTCAATGACACCCTTTAAGAGCATCAGGAATTCCGGAATGACTTCCTTAATATTATCAGCAATAAACACCTGGTTGCTGTAAAGTTTAATCGTACCTTCAATTCTGTCATATTCGGTATTTAACTTAGGGAAGTATAAAATCCCCTTTAAGTTGAACGGATAATCCATATTCAGATGGATCCAGAACAACGGCTCCTTATAATCACGGAATACATCACGGTAAAACTTTTTATATTCTTCCTCTGTGCACTCATTCGGATGCTTGTTCCAAAGCGGATTCGGCGTGTTAAGCGGTTGCGGCTTTTTGCTTTCTTCCGGATTCTCTGCTGTCTCACTTTCTTCGTTTACAGCCTCTTCCACCAGATCTGCCACATCCTCCGTTTCTTCTTCGCTTCCCGCATTTAAGAAATAAATCGGAATCGGCATAAAGGAACAGTACTTTTCAATTACCTCTTTTGCACGGTATTCGTTGGAGAACTCGTAGCTGTCCTCGTTCAGATACAGGGTAATGGTAGTACCACGAACAGTACGGTCTCCTTCGCCCATCTCAAATTCCATACCGCCATCCGACTCCCAGTGTACCGGAACAGCACCTTCTTTATAAGAAAGTGTATCTATCGTCACGCGGTCTGCAACCATAAACGCGGAATAAAATCCCAGACCGAAATGACCGATAATCTGGTCTTCGTTTGCCTTATCTTTATACTTTTCCAGGAAATCCTGCGCGCCGGAAAAAGCAATCTGATTAATATATTCCCCAACTTCTTCTGCCGTCATACCAAGACCGTTGTCAATGAAGGTTAATGTCTTGTCCTCTGCGTTTGCAATCACCTGAATCTTGTATTCGTTATCCTCCGGCAGATTCGCCTCTCCCATCAGTTCCAACTTTTTTAACTTTGTAATAGCGTCACAACCGTTACTGATCAGTTCACGAAAAAAGATGTCATGGTCCGAATATAACCACTTTTTAATAATAGGAAAAATGTTTTCCGAATTAATCGATAAATTGCCTTTTACTGTACTCATAAATATATACTCCTTTCGGTGAGCCTGCCGTCTCCTGCATGCTCTGTTTTATTACTTTACACTAACTATAATACCCAAAAAAAGAAAAGTCAAGATAAAATTAGCACTCAGTAACTCCGAGTGCTAATAATTTATATTTTCTTTATAATCAGCTATTCTGCTTCCACGGCAATCTCCATCAGTTTCATAAGACGTAACGCCTCCGCGTCCCACGCCTCTTCAAGTGACCTATCCAGTGTGAAGGTACTCCTGGCCGTCCCGGTCACTACATGTCCCATGCCATGTTCAAAACGGATTTGTAAATACAGCGATGGGCGGTCTTCTCCTGCCAAAAGACTGTACCTCGACAGGAATTCTGCTACCGCATCCTTAGGAAACAACAGGGTAAAGGTAAATGCAAGCGGTGTTTTCTTACCCTTGATTAATTCGAACACCACCGGCTTGACTTCCTTCCAGAAGACATATTCCTCTTGCAACGCTTCCCTTTCTTCCGTATCAAAATACTCAGCAAACACCCTTCCCTGAAACCGGTATTCCATGTGGGTGCGTAAGAATCCTTCCTTTAACAGGTAAGAATCAAACGCTTCGCTCTTTAACAATTTCCCCATAAAGCGGTTCATTTCCGCTATCTTTAATGAAATCACACAAACTCCTTCTGCAATCCACTGCATTCCTTCTTATTTTTTGGGTGTTTTCCGGATTCCCCGCAGCACAACAATACTCCTTGGCTCCAAGACCACAGTTCTCTTAGGGTTCTTTTCTTCGGTCTTTTCCCTACTGTCAAAAGCCACCTGCCATGTTACATCCTTTACCTCCGGAAGTTCAAATGCATGTTCCTCCCAGTGCATATTGTACATCAGGTAAAAATGATCTTCATAGGTCCGGTCGCTCTTTCTTATGTAATCCCCGTTATACATGAGTGCCAACAGTCTGTTATAGGCGGAAGAATCTACCTGCCACGGGCTCACCCCGTGCTCGGATACTTCCGGCCAGCCGCAGGAAATAAAGTCTGTTTCCTTTAACACACGTTCCAGTGTAAACATCGGATGCTCTTTCCTAAAACCGATCAGTTCCTTTACAAACTCCAGGAAATCTTTATTCTTTTTTGCAAGTGACCAGTCTACCCAGGAAATCTCATTGTCCTGGCAGTACGCGTTATTATTTCCTTTTTGCGTCCGTAAAAACTCATCACCGGCAAGTATCATCGGAGTCCCCTGTGAAAGAAGCATGGTCAGCATTGCATTTTTCATCATCTTTTTACGAAGCACCTGCACCTTTTTCTTTTTGGTCGGGCCTTCTTCTCCGCAGTTCCAGCTGGCATTATACTCCGTGCCGTCAAGCCCACGTTCTCCGTTTGCTTCATTATGACGCACATCATAGGAATACAAATCAGCGAGGGTAAAACCGTTATGGTCTGTCATAAAGTGTACCCTGGATACTCCCATGCGACGATTTTTCATGTAATAGCGCAGGGCAGGTACCAGGCCTTCATCTCCCTTTAAATACCGACGCATGTCCATACAGAAGTTTTCCCTGTATTCCATAAACCGTCCCGGATATTTGTCCTTTACCGAATCCGCAATATCCGACACAAAAAATGCCGTCTTTTTTAAATAAGGGTCCTCTGCCACCGCTGCAACGGGAAGGATGGAATCACTGATACGGAACCCGTCTACACCAAAGTTCGTTACCCAGTGTCTGAGAGCCGCTATCATATCCGCCATCGGACAGTTATTATTGAACATCATCTCCAGGTATACATCGATTCCGGCGGTGTGAAAAGCCATTACCATCTGCGCAAATTCTTCATTTACCTTGTCCGGATTTGCTGCATAAGAAGCCTTTGGTGCAAAGTAAAACGCTGAAGAGGAATAGCCCCAGTAGTTTAATTTCACCGGTGTGTTCTCCTTTGCTGCGTGTGTATCTTCCGCATCCTTTCGGTTCTGTCCGGCGTAAGAGCGCTTTGGCATACCGATGACGGTACGATGTCCTGCGCGGTTTGTCTCTTCTCTCTCATCAAACTCCGTAATCGGAAGCAACAAAACCCCATTGATTCCAAGTTCCTTTAAATAAGGAATCTTTTCGGCAAGGCCGGCATAGGTTCCTTTTTTCTTCACCCCGGAATTTGCTGCTGCAGTAAAGCCCCGCACATGAAGCTTGTACAGAATCAAATCCTCCGGTGCGTGGCGTTTGTATTCCGTATCTGCAGCAAACAGTTTTGGTATTCGGACTTCTGCACGCACATAAGGAGCCTCCGCCCCAAATACCGTTCTTCCGTTTACCTGTTCTGCATACGGATCGCAAAACTGTACCCCATCCGCCTCATACACATATTCATACCCCGTGTATCCCTGCCTTACCGGCAATACCACACCTACCGTAAAAACACCAAAAGCAGAGGCATCCATCGGGATTACCTCTGCCGGCATAGTTTCACCTTTTTTAAATAAGACAAGATGACAGGAGTTTGCCTGCGGTACAGACACCGCAAACCAAAAACAGTTGTTACTGTAGGAAAGTCCAAGTGGCATTCCCGTTCCCTGCTTTACCGTAAACCCCTTTGTCTCCATATTAGTCCTCCACTTCTCCTTCAATCACAGTCATCATGGTTCTCTTACGTGCCATTTCATCACTGTCAAGATATTCGTCGTAAGTAGTTACCTTATCAATCAAGCTGCCGCCAGGCACGATTTCCATGATACGGTTTGCCGTTGTCTGGATGAACTGATGATCCAGGGCCGTGAATAAAATCACACCCGGAAACTTAATCAGACCATTGTTCAATGCAGTAATCGATTCCATATCGAGGTGGTTGGTCGGTTCGTCCATCACAAGCACATTCGAACCCATAATCATCATCTTGGATAACATTACACGTACCTTTTCACCACCGGATAATACATTTACTTTCTTTACGCCTTCTTCTCCTGCAAACAGCATTCTGCCAAGGAAACCACGAACATAGGTAACGTCCTTTTCCGGAGAGAACGGCATCAGGAAATCCACGATGGTCTCATCCACGGAAAACATCTGCGTGTTGTCCTTCGGAAAGTATGCCTGTGTCGTAGTAATTCCCCACTTATAAGAACCGGAATCCGGTTCCATCTCACCCATTAAAATCTTAAAAAGTGTGGTAGCTGCCAATGTGTTGCTGCCGACAAATGCAATCTTATCGTCACGGTTTACGATGAAAGAAATATTATCTAACACCTTTACACCGTTGATTGTCTTGGATAAATTCGTTACCGTCAGCACCTCGTTACCGATTTCTCTGAATGGTCTGAAATCAATGTAAGGATACTTTCTGGAAGAAGGACGGATATCATCCAGTTCAATTTTTTCGAGCGCTCTCTTACGGGAGGTTGCCTGCTTGGACTTGGATGCGTTTGCAGAGAATCTCTGAATGAATTCCTGCAGTTCCTTAATCTTTTCTTCCTTCTTCTTGTTTGCCTCCTTCATCTGCTTTACCATGAGCTGGCTGGATTCATACCAGAAGTCATAGTTACCTGCGTAGAGCTGAATCTTTGCATAGTCAATGTCCGCAATGTGGGTACAAACCTTATTTAAGAAATAACGGTCGTGGGAAACCACGATAACAGTATTTTCAAAGTTAATCAGGAACTCTTCTAACCAGCGGATGGCTTCCAAATCCAGATGGTTGGTCGGCTCGTCAAGAAGCAGAATGTCCGGATTTCCGAACAGCGCCTGTGCAAGGAGCACCTTCACCTTCTGGGAACCGTTTAAATCGCTCATCAAAGCGTAGTGTAAGTCGGTGTCAATACCAAGACCATTAAGCAGTGTAGCCGCATCGGATTCCGCTTCCCAACCGTTCAGGTCTGCAAACTCTGCCTCGAGTTCACTGGCTCTGTTGCCGTCTTCTTCGGTAAAATCTTCCTTTGCATAGATGGCATCCTTTTCCTTCATGATGTCATACAGTCTCTGGTTACCCATTATAACGGTGCTGAGTACATCGAATGCATCGTACTTAAAGTGATCCTGCTGTAAGAACGAAAGTCTCTGTCCCGGAGTGATGACTACCTCACCCTTACTCGGTTCTAATTGTCCGTTCAAAATCTTTAAAAACGTAGATTTACCTGCTCCGTTTGCACCAATCAAACCGTAGCAGTTTCCTTCGGTAAACTTAATATTTACATCCTCGAACAGTGCGCGCTTACCTAAACGCAATGTTACGTTACATGCCTGTATCATTTTAATTCTCTCCTTGCTTATGAACTGTATCCTCTATAATTCCAAATAGGTATCTTACCCTATTCTTTCCATTTTGTAAAGGCTTACTATAAAATTTACCAGGGTGAACGCATCTGAAACGTATTCTCAATTAAAAATGAATTGAGGGTCCTCGGGTGAATGGTTACCCTTCCGTCACGGATTGCGGACTCTGTTGCAAGAATGGTTCTTTCGTCCATCCATTCCACAAATAACACCACATGATCTCCCGGCGCCACCAGCATATCCATCTTTTCAAGTTGGGACAGGGAATTTTTCTTTGTTCCTACATCCGAAAGCTGTCTGGTATTTAATTTCCACGAGATACCGTACAACGCGCTGGCATAGCCGGAACAGTCAAGCCCTGCTGTTTTCGCCAAATACTCTCCTTCACTCTTAATGTTTCCCGCGAGGTACTTATCAATCACCTTAGAGAATCTCTCATAACTTGCAGCATACGGAGAAACAAAGCCTCCCCAACAATACGGGATTCCCTTCATGGCAACCTCCCACCCGGTCTGTCCGGCATGTTCTTCGGTGAGTGCCGCGATATAATGCGGCAACTGCGCCCGGCGGGCAATTGTCATATCCGTGTTCTTCTGCGTCAGGGTCCACTCGTATTCTGCCATGGTAACCGCACGCTCCAACACTGTTTCCCGGTCGAGTGTAATTGCTTTCCGGTAAGTCGCCCCGTTTTTAATTCTCCGGGTGCTCTCCTTTTCGTAAGCCGCTTCTATCTTTGCTGTTTCCTTCCGGATTTCTTCCATATAAGAAACCGGATTCCGGGTCAATTCCACTTTTTTTACAACAAACTCCTCTTCCTGTATCATAAGGACATAGACGTCACCGTTCTTTGTCACTCTGACATAATGATCCGGAAGCCAGTCGCACTGAAGTGTAGGAATTACAAACTCTCCAATCCATTCTCCATCTGCCGAAGAAGCACAAACCGTAAGTTCACCCGCCAGTATGGAGGTATCTTTCAATATCTTTGTATTCACCGAATACCGGATGCCGGATGCATCCGTGGTGATATACTCAGTATAATCATATCCTTTGGAATAAACGGTCTTTTCCCGGTAAATCTCTTCCGAAAATGTTGCTGTATTTCCATGAAAGACCAAACGTTTCCCACCAAATGTCAGCAATGCCACATCGTCTTCCGCGTCAAATCCCCTGACATAATCCTTTTGTATCGGAACTGCAATTGCCTCAAGAAAAATTCCTTCCAAAGTATAAATTCTTATTTCATTTAATATTTCATCATAGATATAAATATCCTGATTATGAAACAGCACATCCACCGGAAGCAAACAGCCCGGAAGCGAAATTTCGGTCACAGAATCCTCTTCCATTCTAACCAGTTTCCGTCCGTACGAATCCAGAACATACACCGTCCCGTCTTCCTCTGCCCAAAAGGAATTTGCATATTGGACAAGCGGGGTTGCCGTCGGCGATACTGAGGTCAGATAATTGGCATGGATATATGCAACTGCTCCGCTATACTCCACGCGATACCAGGAAACATCTCTGCATTTCCCGGTAACCAAAATACCTTCACCCTCCTTGAGAGCTCCCAGTAATTTCCCTGAAGTGCTTGGTTCTTTTCGAATATTTACATCATTTTTTGCATACATCACACAGTTCATTTCCGTAACTGCATCTGCAGCAAACGTAGGCGTTGGCGTCGCCTGTGGTGCTCTTGTCGGAGTTTCTGATTCTTCCGGCAGATTCTTTTGTTCGC
Source organism: Lachnospiraceae bacterium (assembly GCA_015057585.1). Classification (GTDB taxonomy): domain Bacteria; phylum Bacillota; class Clostridia; order Lachnospirales; family Lachnospiraceae; genus SIG299. The sequence continues at coordinate 9,668 of SVEF01000012.1, forward strand.
CACCGGTTTCCATAATCGTATGGATGTTTCCCTGCGGAACACCATTTTCTCCGACCACTTCACCGCCAAGCATCAGCAAAGCCACTGCCCCGAAAGCCAAAACCACCTGTTTTATATTTGTCATCATTTTGCTTCTGCTTTCTTTCGATTATACCTCATAAACCAAATCGCCGTATGCCGGTACCGGCCATGTGTTCTTATCAACGATTCCTTCCAATTCGTCTACCGGTGTACGAAGTGCCTCCATTGCAGGTACGACATTTTTACGATAAGCTTCTGCCTGAAGTTTTGCATCTTTTTCCTGGTATGCTGCCGAACGGGCCTTTCGAAGAACTTCTACCGCATCTTCCGTCTCAGCAAGCAAACCTGAAATCTTGGTCAGCAGTTTTTCCTGTACCGTAACATTGGCTGTTGGCACAGCTGTTCTCACGGAATTAATGGAGCCCGCCAGGTCTGATGTGTAACGGATGACCGCAGGAATATACAGTTTCGCTACCATATCAAGCATCGTTCTCGCTTCAATATTAATGGTTTTTGAGTAATTTTCATAGTTAATTTCAGCACGTGCTTCCAACTCGGTTCTGTTTAACACGTTCTGTCTGGTAAATACTTCTACCGTCTTTTCGTCCGTCAGTGCCTTGACCGAACCGATAAAGGAGTCCTCATTCGGAAGTCCTCTCTTTACTGCTTCTTCCCGCCACTCCTCCGAATAGCCGTTTCCGTTAAAAATAATTCTTTCATGCGCTGCGAGTTCTCTCTGCAAAAGTTTCTTTACAGCCGCTTCAAATTCGCCCGCCGGTACCTCTTCCAGCTCTTTTGCAAAAGCCCCCAATGTATCCGCAACAATTGTATTTAATACGGTATTTGGTCCCGCAATCGACATCGGTGCTCCCACCATACGGAACTCAAACTTATTTCCTGTAAATGCAAACGGAGAAGTACGGTTTCTGTCGGTCGCATCCTTGCGGATTTCCGGCAACGTATGTACACCGATATTCATGTAGCTCTTCTGCTTACACTCCGGTGCGTCTCCTTTTTCAATGAACTGACGAACAATGTCTTCCAACTGTTCCCCAAGGAAGATGGAAATGATGGCAGGCGGTGCTTCATGAGCACCGAGTCTCTGGTCGTTTCCCGCTCCCGACGAAGACCAGCGGAGCAATAAGGCATGTTCGTCTACCGACTTGATGACTGCAGTCACAAATAATAAAAACTGCAGGTTTTCATTCGGTTTTTTGCCCGGACTTAACAAGTTTTTTCCGGTGTTGGTCACCATTGACCAGTTGTTATGTTTACCGGAACCGTATAATCCACGGAATGGTTTTTCATGCAACAGACATTCCAGGCCGTGACGCTTTGCTACCTTTTTCATCACCTCCATCACCAGCTGGTTATGGTCAACGGAGATGTTGGCAGTGGAATAAATCGGCGCCAGTTCGTGCTGTGCCGGTGCACCTTCATTGTGCTGCGTTTTGGCAAGTACGCCAAGTTTCCACAGTTCCTTGTTCACTTCTTTCATATACGCAGAAACTCTCTCCTTTAACGACCCAAAATAGTGGTCGTCCATTTCTGCTCCTTTTGGCGGAAGCGCACCAAACAAGGTGCGTCCGGTATAAATCAAATCTTCTCTCTGTAAAAATTTCTGACGGTCAATTAAGAAGTATTCCTGCTCCGGTCCTACCGAACAGGACACATTTGTTACATCCTCATGACCGAATAATTTCAAAATACGCACTGCCTGCTTATCCAACGCTTCCATAGAACGCAGCAGCGGTGTCTTTTTATCTAATGCATCTCCGGTATAAGAGCAGAACGCGGTCGGAATACAAAGTGTCACACCACCCGCATCTTCTCTGACGAACGCCGGAGAAGTGCAATCCCAGGTCGTATATCCTCTAGCTTCAAACGTAGCACGAAGACCGCCCGATGGGAACGAAGATGCATCCGGTTCTCCTTTTACAAGTTCTTTACCGGAAAACTCTAACATCACCTTTCCTTCCGGTGCCGGGCTGATAAACGCATCGTGTTTTTCTGCCGTAATACCTGTCATCGGCTGGAACCAGTGGGTGTAGTGAGTTGCTCCTTTTTCAATTGCCCAATCTTTCATGGCACCGGCAACCACATCCGCAATCTGAGGATCCAGTTCTTCCTTATTTTCCATTGTCTTTTTCAGGGCTGCAAAAGTCGCTTCCGGAAGGCGTTCCTTCATCACACTTTCATTAAATACGTCTATCCCGAAAAATTCTGTAATCATCTCTGCCATTTAAAAACCACACCTTTCCGCCATTTTCCTGCCTCATACAGTAAAAGGTGCCCTTAACTGACGTTAGAACACCTTTTCCTACACTGACATAGTGCTATCTTATCATACTTCTTTTTTTATGGAAAGTTTTTTTTGCAACAGTTACTTATAACTACTGCTTATTGATTATTGGTCACATGTACATCCAACTGATTGAACGGAATCTCAATACCGTTTGCATCAAATGCTTCTTTTACCTTTTCCATCAAATCCCACTTCAGTGTCCAGTAGTTAGCACTCTTTGTCCAAACACGGAATCCGAAATCAATGGAACTTGCTGCAAACTCATTGATAAATACGGTTACACCTCTGTCCTTTTCAACCAGTTCGTGTTCTTCACCGAGTGTTGTTAAAATTTCCTTTACCTTCTTCACATCAGCATTATAAGAAACTCCAAATACCAGATCCAGACGACGGTACTCCTGGTGGGATACGTTTACAATATTTCCATTGGAGAGTGCACCGTTTGGAAGAACAATTCTCTTGTTGTCACCGGTCGATAATGTTGTATAAAAAATTTCGATGGCACTTACGGTACCTTCATAGCCCTGTGCAATAATGTAATCACCGATTTTAAACGGCTTTAACACCAGAATGAGTACACCGCCGGCCAGATTGGACAAACTTCCCTGCAGTGCAAGACCAACCGTCACACCGGCAGATGCAACAAGTGCTGCAAGTGAAGTTACCTGGAATCCAAAGTAACTGATGATAACAAGGAATAATGCAATAAATAAAACAATACGCACCACTGACATAAGGAAGGACTGCACTCCGGCATCCACCTTTGCCTTTTCCAAAGCCTTTTTTGTCAGATTCGTACACATCTTAATCAACTTTATACCAATAAAATAGATGACAAGAGCAATGATTACCTTAAATGCTAATGGCAAAGCCTTTCCGGTTAAAAAGTTCGCAATACTGCTCCAGTCAAAACTAAATGTAGCTGCTTCTGTTAATAATGCTGCGTTCATAACTTCTCTCTCCTTATTCTGCTACTTTTTTTCAGTCTTCTTTTTTGTTTCTGCTTTCTTAAAGCGGAATACTGTGGTACCGAGCGGTGGCAACGTAAACTCAATAGAGTAATCTCTTCCGTCACACGGAACCTTCTTTGCTGTGAGCTGTCTGGTATTTACATAGTTTGCACCACCGTACTTTTCAGCATCACTGTTAAAGATTTCTTTATATTTGCCAGGCAAAGGAACCGCCTGTACAAATTTCTCATATAAAACCGGAGTAAAGTTACAGACAAACAGTAACATATCGTCAGAATCCTTAGCACGTCTCACAAAGGAAACAATACTTCTGTCCGCATCCATGCAACTCATCCATTCAAAACCCTCCGGAACAAAATCCTGTTCATACAGGGACGGTTCGGTCGTATATAACTGATTTAAATCACGGCAGAAGTTATTAAACTTCTTATGCATATCGTACTCTTCGATTAAATTCCAATCCAGGCTCTTTGCCTCGTTCCATTCCGCAAACTGTGCAAAATCCTGACCCATGAATAAGAATTTCTTGCCCGGATGACCGTTCATGAACATATACGCGGTACGTAAGTTTGCAAACTTGTGCTCGTATTCACCCGGCATCTTATTGATTAAGGAGCCCTTCCCGTGTACTACCTCGTCATGGGAGAATACCAACAGGAATCTCTCACTGTATGCATACATCATACTAAAGGTAATGCAGCCATGGCAATGTTTACGGAACAGCGGGTCGGTCTTCATATAGGATAAAAAGTCATTCATCCATCCCATATTCCACTTTAAGTTAAATCCGAGGCCGCTGTCTTCCACCTTGCCGGTTACCATCGGCCATGCAGTGGACTCTTCCGCAATCATAAGAATATTTTTATTTCTCTTATGCATAATGGAATTTAAGTGTTTTAATAATTCGATGGCTTCTAAATTTTCTTTGCCGCCATAGCAGTTTGCCACCCATTCGCCGTCATTCTTTCCGTAATCCAAGTACAGCATGGAAGCTACTGCATCCATACGGATACCGTCCGCATGGAACTGTTCTACCCAGTACAGGGCATTGGCAATTAAGAAGTTGGAAACCTGAGGTCTGCCATAGTTGTAAATCAAAGTGCCCCAGTGCGGATGTTCGCCCTGTCTCTTATCTGCATGTTCATACAGACAGGTACCGTCAAAGCAGGCAAGTCCGAATGCATCCTTCGGGAAATGTGCCGGTACCCAGTCAAGGATGACACCGATACCGTTCTGATGCATGTAGTCCATAAAATACATAAAATCTTCCGGCGTACCGAAACGTGACGTCGGCGCATAGTAACCGGTTACCTGATAGCCCCAGGAGCCGTCAAACGGATGCTCCATCACCGGCAAAAGTTCCACATGGGTGTAATTCATCTGTTTTACATACGCTGCAAGTTCTACCGCAAGTTCTCTGTAGTTATAGAAGTCTCCGTCGCCATCGGAAGGTCTCTTCCAGGAACCCAGATGTACTTCGTAGATATTCATCGGTCCTGCCAACGGATCGTTTTTCTTTCTGGCAGCCATGTATTTTTTGTCGTTCCACTTATAATTTGTGATATCAAAGATAACCGAAGCATTGTCCGGACGCTTCTGTGCACAGGTGCCGTACGGGTCTGCCTTTAGTACGGTAGCACCGCCCTTCATGCGGATTTCATACTTATAGATATCACCGTTTGTGAGACCCGGTATAAACAGAGTGAATACGCCGGACTCGCTGTGCATTTCCATAATGTGACGTCTGCCGTCCCAAAGGTTAAAGTCGCCCACAACGCTGACCTTGGTTGCGTTCGGCGCCCATACGGCAAACTGTACACCTTCTACGCCGTTTATTTTCTTCTTATGTGCACCGAGTACTTTATAAATCTCGTAATGGATACCCTGTGTAAACAAGGAAAGATCCTCCTGCGAAAGTTCCGGGAAGAATGCATAAGTATCTTCCTGTTCCCACACGGAACCATCTGCATAATACACCTGATAGGTATAGGCAAATACCTTATCTGTATCTATCATGACTCCAAACACCCCGGCATCATCCAGACGTTCCATTTCATATGTATGACTGCCCTTTTTTTCTTTTACCACAACGCCGGTTGCATCCGGATAAAAACAGCAGATACGCAGGCCGTCTTTGGTCAACTGCGGACCAAGTACTTCAAACGGGTATTTGGTATCCGAATACACGATCCCCTCAATTTTCTCCCAATTCACGTTTTTTTCTAACAAACCACCCATAGCAATCTCCCTTCATTGATCGATTCTGTTATTACTCCAAATACCATTCGTCTTTGGCATCTTCCCTGTCTTCCGCATCCATGACGGAGCCTTCTTCCTCCTCGTTGCGTTCTTTCTTTGCAGGCATGTATTTCTTAAATACACGTTCAATTAAAAAGGAAGCAAGCAGCGTTCCGATTGCCGGAAGGAAAAACACACCCGGCACAACAATGTAACATCCAAGCAGTACACCAATCATCAGCGCCAAAAGAACCAGTGTCGTAAGAATATGTCTGGTTGACATAAAAAACGCTGTCTTTAAGATACCGCCCCACTTCATATCAAAACGGGACAATACCGGACATAAAAAGGTGAATACCACGCAAAGTAAAAGCGTAATTACCATGAACACCCCTTGAAATGTATTTCCAGAAGTTTCTCCCTGCTCAATCAAGTTTTTCGCATAGTGAAAATCAATTACCATAATAGCCGCCGCAATTCCATAACACAAAGAGAACAACGCTCCCTGCTTAAAGTTTCTCTTAAACGAACGGATAAATTCTTTTATTGCGTAACTTCTCTCTTTACGAATGGTCTTAACTATTGCATAATACATCGCTGTTGTTGCCGGTACAATGGGAAGTATTGCCACAAATAACAGTACCCCCAACACTGCAACATTCGTTGTTACTATCAAATACAAGACACCTGCAGGTAACGAAACACAAGACAATAGCCAAAAGACATTGATTACCACCAGATCAAATGCCTTTCCCATGAAACTGAAAAATTTATTGTCGGGATTTAACCAGTTACTCATTATTTTACTTCCTCCTTCTCTCTTGTATAGGAGGTCATAAGTTCTAATGTCCCCTCCAGACAGTAATTATCATATCCGGATGGTAAAATAAAATGGTCTCCTTTTTTAATTGCAACGTCATCCAAAGTTCCCTCACCATCAATCACGCTGAACAGTTGGTAATCTCCTTCGGTTTGAAACCTCTGGTTGCCGCCTGTCAATGTGATTTTCTCTACGGTATAAAACGGACAGGTCACCATCGTCTGTACTTTGGCTTTTCCCACCTGACATACTGCAGAAGACTCCTGCTGTTCTTTATGCGGACAACCAATCACATCAATACTTTTTTCGATATGTAATTCTCTCGGTTTTCCGTTCTGCAGGCGTCCGTAATCATACAACCGGTAAGTCACGTCACTGCTCTGCTGTGTTTCCAGAATCAAAGTACCCGCTTTAATCGCATGTACGGTACCCGGGTCAATCTGGAAGAAGTCTCCCTTATGAATCGGACGCACAGAAATCAGTTCCTCCCACCGGTCCTGTGCAATCATCTGTCTGAGGTCTTCTTTATTTTTTGCGTTATGCCCGATGACAATCGTAGCATCCGCATCACAATCCAAAATGTACCAGCACTCCGTCTTTCCAAGAGAGCCGTTTTCGTTTTCTTTTGCATATGTATCATCCGGATGAACCTGGATGGACAAATCCGCTTTAGCGTCAATAATCTTTACAAGAAGCGGGAATACCTCTTCGGTACTGTTTCCGAACAATTCCCTATGCTCTGCATAAAGTCTGCTCAGGTTCCAACCGTCGTAGGTCCCTCCTGCAATGACACCGTCACCGTTTTTATGTGCACTGATTGCCCAGCACTCTCCGGTATTCTCTCCCGGAATATCATAACCGTACTCGGCAGCCATGCGGTTACCGCCCCAGATCATCTGCTTAAATACCGGTTTTAAAAATAAAATCTCTTTCAAGTCTCTACCGAACCTTTCTTTGGAATTCTCTGTCGTTCCGGGAAAGTTCCTGTCCCGTCACCTTTACTTTTCAGTATAGCACATTTTATTCAAACTGAGAAGTATAAAGAGTATAATAAAATCCTTTCTTTTTTATTAACTCTTCGTGACTTCCCTGTTCGACAATCTGCCCGTCATTGACCACCAAAATCGTATCCGCATGCTGTATGGTAGAAAGCCGGTGAGCAATGACAAAACAGGTCTTTCCCGCCATCAGACGTTCCATAGCCGCCTGAATTTTCTGTTCGGTTCTGGTATCCACATTCGAGGTTGCCTCATCTAAAATCAACATCTTTGCATCCAGTAACATGGCTCTTGCAATCGTAATCAACTGTTTCTGTCCTTTGGAAATATTGACACCATCCTCGGTCAGAATCGTATGATAACCGTCCGGAAGTCTGCGGATATAGGAGTGGATGTACGCTGCTTTTGCCGCCTCTACCACTTCTTCCATCGTCGCATCCTCTTTCCCATAGGCAATGTTTTCAAAAATAGTTCCGCCGAACACCCAGGTATCCTGAAGCACCATGGCATAAGCCTTTCGCAGACTTGCCCGTTTAATTTCCCGGTTTTCCGTGCCGTCAATGTGGATCTCTCCCTCCCACGGATCGTAAAAACGCATCAACAGATTGATAAGTGTCGTCTTTCCTGCGCCGGTTGGCCCAACTACGGCAATTAAAGAGCCTTTTTTCGCATTCAGGGAAAAGTTCTTTATAATCGCTGCTTCCTTTCGGTAGCCAAAGGTCACATTCTCAATCACAACATTTCCTTCCACATCGGAAAGTTCCGTCGCACCGTAAATATCTGCCACTTCCTCTTCCTCTGCAAGTACACGGAACACTCTCTCCGCCGCCGCGAGTGCCGACTGCAATTCTCCTGCAATGTTAGCCACCTCATTGATTGGTCCGGAGAATTTCCTTGAATACTGTACGAAAGAGGAAATGTTGCCAAGCGACAGGATGTCTTTTAAATAGAGTATTGCACCAAATACCGTCACCAGAGTCAGCGACAGGTTGTTGATGGAATTGACTGTCGGTCCCATTGTGGCACTGTAATAATCAGCGTCATAGTAGGCGTCCATCGCCTCTTTGTTTATTTTCGCAAACCGTTCCTGCATCACTTCTTCCCTCGCATATGCCTGGATCGGCTTCTGTCCGGTAATCATTTCTTCCACAAATCCGTTCATCTCGCCGAGTTTTGCAGAACGCTTGGAAAAGCGCGGTCTTGTTTTCTTTGTCATATATTTGGTATACGCAATAGAAAGTGGAATGGTGACCAGCATCACAGTCACCAGTTCCGGTGCAATAATCACCATCATCACAAATGATCCCGCCACCGTTACAATGCTGGCACAAATCTGCACCACGTCATTGGAAAGTGACGTATTAATCACATCAATGTCATAGGAAATACGGCTGATGATGTCGCCCGCCTGATGCGTATCGAAAAATCCTACCGGAAGTTCCATCAGCTTTTCAAACACATCCTGTCGCATTCTGCGCACGGTTTTCTGGGTAATCGTCCGCATCAAAAGACCGAGTACATACGAAAGTGCCGAGGATGCAATATAAAATAACACCATCCATCCTGCATAGTAAAACACTGTTTCAAATACAACCTGTCCCGGTCCGATGATGGCATCAATTGCCTTACCCGACAGCATTGGTCCTACCAGTGCAAAACCGTTACTGGCAAAGGTCAGTATAATTGCGCCAAGCAACATCCATCGATATAATTTTAAATATTCCCATAACCCCTTCAACGCTTTTTTCGGGTCTTTTGCCTTTTCTACACCGCGTTTTTGTGCCGGGGTTTTCGGTCCCTGTCCTGCTGCCATTCCAATTCTCCTTTTGTTTTGCGAAGCAAACTACCCGCAATCTGTTATAATTCGGTTCCCATCTGGGAATGATAAATTTCCCGATAGGTCTCACAGGTTTCCAACAATTCCTCATGGGTTCCCTGCCCGATGACTACGCCGTCATCCAATACCAGAATCAAATCCGCCTGCATTACCGAACTGATTCGCTGTGCAATCGTAATTGTCATGGTATGTTTCAGATTTTCACGGATCTGTTTCCTGATGAATGCATCTGTTTTGTAATCCAGAGCGGAAGAAGCATCGTCAAGAAGCAAGAATTCCGGCCCGCCGGCAAGTGCCCTCGCCACCAGAAGTCTCTGTTTCTGTCCGCCGGAAAAATCCGCACCTTTGATTGCTGCCACATGCTCCATACCGCCCTCTTTTTCCATAATAAAATCATAGGCATTCGCCCATTTCGCCGCCTCGTTGATTTCTTCCGTGGTCAAATCACGGCCGAAGCTGATATTCTCCTGCACCGTGTCATGAAAAACCACATCATTCTGGAACGCCACACCGAACCTTTTTCTGAGTTCCTGCAACGGATAAGATTTTATATTTTTGCCGTCCACAAGGATTTCTCCTTCCGTCACATCATAAAACCGCATTAACAAATGAAACAGTGTCGTTTTCCCGGAACCGGTCGCTCCGATGATTCCCAGATTTTGCCCTTTTCTCAATGTAAAATTCACATTTTCCAGACAAAGTTTGTCCATATCCCCCTGATAGCTGAAAGAAACATTCCGAAACTCCAGTCTGTTTTCTGAAGAAAATCCGATGCTCTCCTCCACCTTCAAATCATTCTCCGCTTCAAATACATCGTCAATACGTGCTGCGGAAGCAATCGCTTTGGACATCATGACAAAAATACGGTTTACTGCAATTACCGCATTTAAAATCAAAGTAAAATAAGTCAAAAATGCCACAATCTTACCTGCTTTGGAAATCCCTGCATTTACGCGGAATGCACCGACAATAATTACAAACGTCAATCCTAAATTTAGACACAGATTCAGAAGCGGTCCGGACATTGCCATCACCCCGGACGCCTTTAATTCTTCCTTCACGACTGCATCATTTGCCTTGCCAAAACGGTTCTTTTCATATTCATTCTTGGAAAGTGCTTTGATGACACGGATACCTGCCACGTCTTCTCTCACGGTACGCACCATAACGTCAATCGCCTGCTGCACTTTTGCATAAAGCGGAATACCCTTTTTCGACACAACCACCACAACCAATACAACAAACGGAAGGGTTCCCGCGAGTACCAGTGTCAGTACCGGTTCCAACGTTGCTGTCAAAAATAAGCCGCCGATAATAATCATCGGGGCACGCACACCCATACGCTGCATCATATTGATGGCATGATGAATGTTATATGTATCTGTTGTCATTCTGGAAATCAAAGAAGGAATACCAATCCGGTCTGTCTGCTTACCAGACAGATGAAGAATCTGTTCGAACAAATCATTCCGCAAACTGTAAATGGTATTTTTCGATACTTCGGCCGCCTTCCGGTTCGCAATGACATTACAGGTTCTGGCAATTACTACCATAAAAAACATCATAACGCCCCAGAAAATCATTGGCCTCATATTTCCATCCAGTTTTGCCTGCGGAACCACGTCATCCAGAATGTGTGCCAAAATCCACGGCATAAAAAGTTCTGCCACTGTGCCGAAAATCTTAATCAGCAAGCCGAAAAACATTCTTCCGTAATAGGGTTTTAAGTATTTTGCAATCAGTTTCATAAGAGTTCCTCTTTCCGTGCATGGCACGTTATCATTTCTTGTCTGCCTTGATTTCTTTCCATTCTCCCGGTTTTAACGTCTCATCAAGGATAAACTCTCCCATAGAAATCCTTTTTAAATAAATCACCAGACAGCCGACCGCTTTCATCATGCGCCGTATCTGCCGCTTCCGTCCCTCGGTAATGGTAATGATTCCTTTCGTCACCGGATGGTCCGGACGGTTATGGGCGTACTTTCTTTGTAGCTGCTCCGGAAGCATAGGAAGCACATTGCTTAGTATCAGTCCCTCTTCCCGGATTTCCAGTTTTGCAGGTGCTGTCTTGATTTCAGAGCCAATCACTTTCACTCCTTCTTCCAGCTCCTGTTTCTTTTCCGTCGTAATGTTTCCGAGTATCCAAAACTCATACGTCTTCTCTTTGAGGAATGTCGGGTTGGTCATCTCCTGATTCCATTTACCATCGTCCGTTACTATCAATAGTCCCTCCGTTTCAAGGTCAAGCCGTCCGACCGGAGACAAATTATCATTATGCAATTCTTTAAAATAGTCCATCACCGTCGGATATCTGTCATCACGTCTTGCAGTGACACAGCCGACAGGTTTATTGAACATGTAATAATGAAACTCAGGCATAGGCAGACTCCTTTAACGGATTCCATGCATTTCTGCAATAACATATCAAAAACAGAACGAACAATAACATATTATGTGCTATCATGCAGCCCCACGCTGCAACAAGCCCAAGAGAAAGTAACTGCGTGCAGACAAATGTACCGACAATTCGCACACACCACATGCCGATGATGTTATACGCAAACGGCGTCTTCGTCTTTCCGACTCCCTGCATCATACCTTCCACAATAATCGAAAAGCCGTAAAACGGCTCGGACAATGCCACCATACGCAGAACGGTAGTTCCAAGGCGGATTACCTCCTCACTTTCCGAAAAAATACTCATGAGCGCCGGTGCAAACGTAAACAGCATTGCTCCGGAAAACATCATCAGAAGGATCTCTATCGGAAGGAACATTCTTGCCAGTTCTTTCATCCTCTTTTCATCTCTCGCTCCGTACGCATTTCCTGCCAGCGTTGCCGCTGCAGTCTGCATGCCATAACCCGGAATGTAAAACGCCGATTCCACAGTATTCGCAATCGTATGTGCCGCTGTTGCCACCTCACCGATGGAATTAATCATCGACGCAAATGCCACATACCCCAGCGAGGTTCCGAAACGCTGAAACATATTCGGAATTGCCACACGAAAACACGGCTTTAAAATACTCATATCCGGCTTTAAACTTTCTCCTTTTGGAGACACAAACGGGTGCCGCCAGAGGATGATAGTGATGAGCAGACCGCCTACCGTAAATGCAATTGCACTGGCAATGGCCGCACCGACAACACCAAGACCTACGCCCGGCATGGTAAATGTGATTTGAAATATGGTCATCTGTCTGGTTGGATAAATAAACAGGAAATTAAGTAAGACATTGACAATGTTCACTACCACACCAACTTTCATTGGTGTTTTGGTATCGCCTGCCGCACGCAACACCGTACCGAAAATGATGCTTGCCGTTCTTGGCAGCATCGGTAAATACAGAATCAGAAAATAGGTCGAAGCAAGTGCCTGTATGTTCTTATCCACCTGCATCCAGACCGGAATCACTCCTGAGAGCCCTACCGTAATTGCAGTAAGTACCATTCCGACCGCCAATACTACAAGCACTGCCTGCGCAGCCGCTTTTTTTGCTCTCTGTTTATCGTTTGCGCCACATGCTTTTGCTATGAAGGCCAGAAATCCGACACCAAACGCAGAAACTGTACTGCCTACCAGCCAGTTCACCGTACTGGTCGCACCGACCGCTGCGGTTGCCTGCGTGCCAAGCGATCCTACCATTGCTGTATCGATGTACTGCACTGCCGTCTGCATCAACTGCTCTAACATGGTTGGCCAGGCAAGTGTCAGGATGATTTTTACCATATCAAAATTTATATGTTTTTTGAGTTTTTTCATAATATTAACTGCTCCAAGTTTCTTTTTTGCCTATCTAATAATTATACCTAATTTGTTCATGTAAATCAACCTTTGGCACCTAATCTATCACTCAAATAGCCCGATACTCTTTTCTTACTGCGTCTTTACAAAATCCGTTGTAATTATATGAATTTTCCAATAAAACAGGAGAGATTTCAAAATTATTGGTAGCGTCGTTCATTCCAAAACCAACAAAATAAGCTTTCCAACAATTTTGTTGGTCAAATTTTTAAGACACTTTCCAACAATTTGCAATAAATCAACTATTTATTGGTATTGCACGCCCATTGATAACAAAAAAAGAGCAGCTTTTTCTTGTAAACCAGCCAACAAAAATTGAAAATAGAAAATTTGTTGGTCACCATATCAAAAAGCAAGCCAACATTATTTCATGTTCTTAAATTTTGTTGGTAATCACTTCTAAAAGCTAGCCAACAATATCTCATTTTTTCAGATTTTGTTGGCTGAAAGGCAGTTTCCAGAGGATAAATATGACAGATTAGACCCCACTCCGAACCAAACAGTAACCTATGTCCTCCGCAATTCCATTCCCTGCAAAACGAAAACGGGCGCAGAAAAATTCCACGCCCGTTCCCGTATTAGAAAGAGAGTCTATAAAAAGTATGTAGTCAGCAATATTATCCTTTAATGACAAGCACCTTTCTGACTTCTGCAATCTGCTCTAACTTTGCGACGATATCTTTATTGACCGCGTATACATCTAACACGGTATATGCATAATCGCCACGGCTCTTGTTAATCATGTTTTCAATGTTGATTCCGTCAGCAGAGAAAACCGTTGTAAACTGCGCCAGCATGTTTGGCACATTTTTATGAAGAATTCCGACTCTGGCAGGGGTCTGACAAATTCCTGCATCAACATTCGGATAATTCACAGAATTGGTAATGTTACCGTTTTCCAAGTAATCCATCATCTGCTTCACTGCCATTACCGCGCAGTTGTCTTCGGATTCTTCTGTGGAAGCTCCCAGATGCGGAATACAGATTGCTCCCGGCATATTGGCACTTGCCGGATTTGGGAAATCAGTGACATACTTTGTAACTTTACCCTCGGCCAATGCTGCTGACATATCCACATCATTTACCAGGGCATCTCTCGCAAAGTTTAAGACAATCACACCATTTTTCATCATGGCAATCGTATCTTTATTGATCATTCCTTTGGTCGAATCCATCAAAGGCACATGAACCGTAATATAATCACATTCCGTATAGATTTCGCCAAGGCTTTTTACGTGCTTTACATATTGGGAAAGTCTCCATGCGTGTTCTACCGAAATATACGGGTCATAACCGTATACCTCCATACCAAGTGCAGCCGCTGCATTCGCCACTTCTACACCAATGGCACCAAGGCCGATGACGCCCAGTTTCTTTCCTTTAATCTCATATCCGGCATAGGCACTCTTTGCCTTTTCCACCTGCTTGGAAAGATCCGGCAAATCCTTATTTTCCTTTACCCAGTCCATACCGCCAACCACGTCTCTTGCTGCAAGAAGCAGTCCGGCAATGACCAGTTCCTTTACGCCGTTTGCATTGGCCCCCGGTGTATTAAACACTACAATGCCCTCTTCTGCACAGCGGTCAAGCGGAATATTGTTGACTCCGGCACCGGCCCGTGCAATTGCCTTTAAATCTTTAGAAAATTCCATCTCATGCATCGCTGCGCTTCGCACTAAAATGGCATCAGCGCCTTCACACACGTCAGTAGCCACAAAATCATCGTTAAAGCAGGACGTCCCCACTTTGGATATTTTATTCAGACAATGATATTTGAACATAGGCGACTCCTTCCTTTATGCATTATTCTTCTCAAATTCCTTCATAAACTCCACTAACTTTTCCACACCTTCTTTCGGCATCGCATTATAAATGCTGGCTCTCATGCCGCCGACCGAACGGTGTCCCTTTAAGTTTTCAAAACCGGCTGCCTTTGCTTCTTTTACAAATTTTGCATCCAGTTCTTCGTTTCCGGTCACGAAAGGAACATTCATGAGCGACCGGTCTTCCGGACGTACCGTGCCTTTAAACATCTTGCTTTCATCTAAGAAATCATAGAGAATCTTTGCCTTCTCTTCATTTTTCTTCTTCATTTCTGCAAGACCGCCCATCTTCTTTAACCATTTGAATACCTTGCCGCAGATATAAATACCGTACGCAGGCGGTGTATTGTAAAGAGAGGCGTTATCCGCATGAATCTTATACTTTAACATCGTTGGTGTACCCGGTAACGTATCTTCCGTAATCAAATCTTCACGGATAATGACAATCACTACGCCGGCCGGTCCGATGTTCTTCTGGACACCGCCGTAAATCACACCATATTTGGTGACATCGACCGGTTCTGATAAGAAACAGGAAGAAACGTCCGCTACCAGTGTCTTCCCCTTAGTGTTCGGCAGTGTTTTAAACTTGGTACCGTAAATCGTATTGTTTTCACAAATATAAACATAGTCCGCATCCTCACTGATTGGAAGATCAGAACAGTCCGGTATGTAGGAGAACGTTGCATCTGCGGAAGATGCAATAGCATTGGCCTTACCATACATCTGTGCTTCCTGGTAAGCTTTTTTTGCCCACTGACCGGTGATGATGTAATCTGCCACACCGTTCTTCATCAGGTTCATCGGAATCATCGCAAACTGCTGGGAAGCACCGCCCTGCAAAAACAAGACCTTATAATTGTCCGGAATATTCATCAGGTCACGTAAATCCTGTTCCGCTGTCTTAATGATTTCCTCATAGGCTTTGGAACGATGACTCATCTCCATGACCGACATTCCGGTACCCTTGTAATCTAACATTTCTTCTGCCGCTTCTTTTAACACTTCTTCCGGAAGTACTGCAGGTCCTGCCGAAAAATTATACACTCTTCCCATATCATTATCCTCCCTTTCTCCCATTTCGCGCCACACAATTCTTTATTGTGCTATCGCAATAATTCTACATTTCGCTATCGCTTTAATTCGCTAAATCAATAGAATTTCCCCCATTGTAGTACTTCTGAATTCTTTTGTCAAGCATTTAACAAATCTTTTTAAAAATTGGTACATTCGACCCACTTTGAATGCATAAAAAGGGACTGTACATGATATGCACAGTCCCTCACTCTTATTTCTTCAAATCTTCTTCTGCGAACACTTCCTGAATCGGAGCACCCGGTGCAACCATCGGCCACACCTTGTCATCACTTTCAATCTGGAAATCAATTACTACCGGAATGTTCAGGGAAATTGCTTCACGGAGTACCGGTTCTACTTCTTCCTTCGTTGTAACTCTGTACGCTTTGGCGCCCATTGCTTCGGCCAGTTTTACAAAGTCCACGCAGTCATTTAATGTGGTGTAGGAATATCTCTGTCCGTAGAACAGGTTCTGCCATTGGCGCACCATACCGAGCACATGATTGTTAAACACCATCTGGATAATCGGAATGTTGTATCTGGTTGCCGTTGCAATTTCATTCATATTCATACGGAAACAACCATCTCCCGCAATATTGACAACCGTTTTCTCCGGTCTTGCTACCTTTGCGCCAATACAGGCCCCAAGACCATAGCCCATGGTTCCGAGACCACCTGAGCTGATAAAGGTTCTCGGGTCTTTGTACTTATAATACTGGGCTGCCCACATCTGATGCTGGCCAACCTCCGTCGTTACGACCGCTTCCCCTGCCGTCACTTTATAAAGCGTTTCCATAATGTACGGTCCGGTCAGTTTCGATGAATCGTACTTTAATGGGAATTTTTCTTTCATTTCCATAATGTGCTGCATCCATTCCGCATGTTTTGTTTCCTTTACCATCGGAAGCAGACGTGTCAGTACCTCTTTTACGTCCCCGACAACTGCATTATAGGATGCTACATTCTTATTGATTTCTGCCGGATCCACATCAATATGGACAATCTTTGCCTTTGGCGCAAACTGCTTGATACTTCCCGTGACACGGTCGCTGAAGCGCACACCGATGGCAATCAAAAGATCACATTCCGTCACGGCAAAATTAGACGGCTTTGTTCCGTGCATACCGAGCATACCGGTATAATGTACATTCGTTCCGTCCATGGCTCCCTTTCCCATCAGGGAATCACAAATCGGAGCATCAATTTTTTCCACCAACGCAAGTACTTCAGCCGAAGCCTCGGAAATCACCGCACCGCCACCGACAAAAATCATCGGACGCTTTGAGGCATTAATCAAATCTGCCGCCACTTCCAGGTCCTCTTTGGTAATCCACTTAGCAGCACGTTCCGCCTGCTTCGGAACCACCGGAGTATATTCTGTCTCAGCAGCCGTTACATCCTTTGTAATATCAATCAACACAGGACCCGGTCTGCCGGTTTTCGCAATCAAAAACGCACGCCGGATGATATCCGCCAGTTTTGTTACATCTTTTACAATAAAGTTATGTTTCGTAATCGGCATCGTCACACCGGCAATATCCACTTCCTGGAAAGAATCCTTGCCAAGCAGTGTCTGTCCAACGTTACCTGTAATTGCCACCATCGGTACGGAATCCATATATGCGGTCGCAATACCGGTAACCAAATTGGTCGCTCCCGGTCCGCTCGTTGCCAGACACACACCTACTTTTCCCGTCGCCCTGGCATAACCATCGGCCGCATGTGCCGCACCCTGTTCATGGGAAGTCAGGATATGCCGTATTTCCGACTGGTGTTTATATAAGGCATCGTAGATGTTTAACACAGCACCGCCCGGATACCCAAAAATAGTATCCACGCCCTGTTCTTTCAAACATTCTACCAAGATTTCAGAACCATTTAAAATCATATGTGTCAACCCTTTCCTACTTTATTTCAAGCACGGCTCCTCTGTTGCCGGAGGTTACCATGGAAGCATATCTTGCCAGATAGCCTGTGGTAATCTTTGGCTCTCTCGGCTTCCATTCTTTTCTTCTTGCTTCCATTTCTTCTTCACTGATTAAAACATCAAGTGTATTGGCATCGATATCAATCTTTATAATATCGCCCTCTTTTACAAGTGCTATCGGA
The DNA here is from genome assembly GCA_015057585.1 of Lachnospiraceae bacterium. Lineage (GTDB taxonomy): Bacteria > Bacillota > Clostridia > Lachnospirales > Lachnospiraceae > SIG299. The sequence continues at coordinate 27,672 of SVEF01000012.1, forward strand.
CCGCCAACCGCTGCTTCCGGCGAAACATGACCAATGGATGCACCACGGGATGCACCGGAGAAACGTCCGTCAGTAATGAGTGCCACGGTAGAACCAAGGCCCATCCCTGCAATTGCAGAGGTCGGATTTAACATTTCACGCATACCCGGACCTCCCTTTGGTCCCTCATAACGGATGACTACAACATCACCAGGGACAATCTTTCCTCCCTTGATGGCATCAATCGCATCTTCTTCGCAGTCAAAAACTCTTGCCGGACCTTCATGCTGCATCATTTCAGGCACCACCGCAGAACGTTTTACCACACCGCTATCCGGAGCCAGGTTTCCTTTTAATACCGCGATACCGCCGGTCCGGCTGTATGGGTTGTCAATCGGACGGATAATGTCCGGATTGGTATTCACGACATCTTTAATATTTTCACCAACGGTCTTTCCTGTTACGGTAATCAGATCGAGGTGAAGTAAATTCTTTTTGCTCAGTTCGTTCATCACGGCATAAACACCGCCCGCTTCGTTGAGTTCTTCTATGTAAGAATGTCCCGCCGGAGCCAAATGACAAAGGTTCGGTGTTTTTGCGCTGATTTCGTTTGCCAGATCCAGATTCAAATCAATACCGACTTCATGGGCAATTGCCGGAAGATGAAGCATACTGTTTGTGGAGCAGCCAAGTGCCATATCCACCGTCAGCGCATTTATAAATGCCTTCTCTGTCATAATATCGCGCGGACGGATATTCTTTTCCAGTAATTCCATAATCTTCATACCGGCATGCTTTGCCAGAATGATACGGTCAGAATACACCGCCGGAATTGTACCGTTGCCCTGCAAGCCCATGCCGAGTGCCTCCGTCAGACAGTTCATGGAATTTGCCGTATACATACCGGAGCACGAACCGCAGGTCGGACATGCCTTACATTCAAAATCTTCCAGTTCCTCATCCGTCATCGTACCTGCACTGTGGGCACCCACTGCCTCAAACATGGAGGACAAACTGGTCTTGCTTCCGTTTACCTTTCCGGCAAGCATCGGACCTCCGCTGACAAAGATGGTCGGAACGTTCAGTCTGGCCGCTGCCATCAAAAGTCCCGGTACGTTTTTATCACAATTCGGAACCATAACAAGAGCATCAAACTGATGCGCCATTGCCATACATTCCGTAGAATCTGCTATTAAATCTCTGGTTACAAGAGAATATTTCATACCGACGTGTCCCATAGCGATTCCGTCACAGACGGCAATCGCCGGAAATACAATCGGGGTTCCGCCTGCCATAGCTACACCAAGTTTGACGGCATCTACGATTTTATCCAGGTTCATGTGACCCGGTACAATTTCATTATAGGAGCTGACAATACCGATTAACGGCTTTCTCTGTTCCTCTTTTGTTATTCCGAGTGCATGGAATAAGGAACGGTGCGGTGCCTGCTGTGCACCTGTTTTTACTGCATCACTTCTCATAATATTCTCCTCTCTTCCGCTTTACCCGGATATGAAAGCATCTTCGATGCCTCTTGGCTATCTGACCTGCAAAGCACTTTTCCTATCCGGGTAATTTTGTGCTTTAGTGTAGCAAATTATTAACGCGTTGTCAAGTACGCCTGCCGATTCTTTCCGAACTATTTATTCGGAATCAAAACCGTATACTGACTTCGCCCGAATGCAGTAATTCTTTCTGTCCGTCTTTTTCTATAATGAGATGTCCCATATCATCGAAATCCACTGCAACCGCTTCATAAAAACTGCCATCCTGATGATGTACCCTGATTTCCTTTCCCAACAAAACGGAGCGGCGTTTGCTCTCGGAAAGAAAACTTCCGTCTTCTATCGTCGGATACCACTTTGTCAGGCAGTTTATCACTTCGGCAATCAATGCTTCCCTCTTCACTTCCTGTTCGCATTCATTCCCTACGGAGGTTGCAATTCCACTTAATTCTTCCGGAAATTCCATCCGTCCGACATTAATTCCGATCCCAACCACAACATACTTCAGTTTTTGCTCTGATGCGTCAATCCCCGCTTCTGCCAGGATACCGCATACTTTCTTCTTATTCAAAAAAATATCATTGACCCATTTAATCTGTGCCGGAATTTTGCTCACATGTTCGATTGCCTCTGCCACAGCCACTGCTGTCATGGAGGTCAGACGGACCGCTTTTTGCAACTCTATTTCCGGCCGTAAAAGAATACTCATGTAAATTCCGGTACCTTCCGGGGAGAAGAAACTGCGTCCGAGTCTTCCGCGTCCCCGGCTCTGTGCTTCCGCAATCACAACCACACCCTCCGGTGCTCCGTTTTCTGCCAGTTCTTTGACATACCGGTTGGTGGAATCCAGTTCTTTCACTATATAAAGTTCCTTACACAGCGATGCTTCGCCTAACAACTGCTCTATCTGCTCTTTCCTGATTGTTGTCTCTTCCATATGTACTCCTGTCGCTTTCTTTTTGGCAAAACCACTTTTCTGTTTTTAGTATAGCACAAAAAAATCCCCAGACAAGTGGAGAAAACTTCTTGAAGATTATTTTTAAACTGCTATACTAAAGAAAAGAACATGGATTAAAAATGAAAGAGGGAATTCGTATGGCAAGAACTATGGAATTTAAAATGGAACGACCGAATCTGGTGACTGTCGGACAGGAAGTCGACATCCGGGAAGGCACTCTCCCAAACTCAGTCTTTTACTATGTAATTGAGCCCGCCGTTGCCATGTCCGGAAACTTTTCTCTTGGCGAACGGCTTTTTGAAAGAAAAGGTACCGTAACGGATATCAAAGAAAATGACCGTGGTTTCTATGTAACCGTAACCTTCTGATTTCTTTCATAAAAAACCGGCAGGAACGTCCTGCCGGTTTTCTTATCCGATTTTCTCAGAAAATCTCTCTAATTCATTTTTCGTTTCTTCGGTTCCAATGACAATCGATAACTCCTCTTTCAGACGTTCTTCTACATTTTTCATATAACGTTCATCGGTCGCCGTCACTTTTTTCCCTGCCAAAAGTCTGGTCGCACGTCTGATATACAATGTCTTTAAGAGACCAAGCCAACGGTAACAGTCGACGGAATACAATTCTTCTTTATAAATATTCTCACACTGTTTCTCATTCTGAATTGTCAGTTCTTCAATCCCCGGTGCCTTCTCCAGCAATTCTTTCACTTCTTCTTTCGACAGAATCCGGCGCATTTTCACCTTTCCGCTATCTACAGGAGAATAGATTTTTCCGTCCTTTCCACTTACGGGAATCAACAGATAACATGCTGTCTCCTTTTGTAACCCCGGTACACCCTGTACAATTTCTTCAATCCTGCATACACCACTGTTTCCGTATTGCACAAGTTCTCCAATCTGATACATTTCGTATTCCTCCATCTGTATAAGAAGTCACCGCTTTCTACACAATATCTATTTTAACACGAAACTTTCAGAATTGTAAGTACTTTTTTTAATTTTCTCCAATAATAATCGCTTTGCTTATAATATATTCAAACACTATGTCAAATAAAATCGCCTCTTCGATTTCAGACACTTCATAATCCACTTCAAAAGATGTCACATCGGCATATCCGTAACTGATAGCATATTCAAGTGCACGCTCTGCATAAATCTCCTCCGTCAGAACAATACCTGCCTGCTTTGCAACCTCATTCATCACCATCGTGGTCTTCACCATATATTCTGCATAGGCATAAGCATAAGTTACCAAAGCTTCTTCGCTTGCAAAACCCATGGATTGCAGCATAGTTCCTGCATCAACGCCGTACATAGCAGCATAATATTGTGCATACATCATATACATATTGATGACACTCTCTGCCTCAGCCAACAGTTGTTCTTCCGGATACTCCTTAATCACACTTGCTGCCAGTAACTGCTCCGTCACCTGTGCTGTCAGGCGTTCCCAGCGCAGTTCTTCATAAACAGTCTGTCGAAACTGTACTGCCGTCATTCCTTCTGCCAGGTTTTCGGAAACAAATGCATCGGTCACTTCCGGATAGGACGGTGACAAAATATGATTCACAGTCACCGTAAAAATTACAGTTTTTCCGGCCAGTTCTGCATTATGATAGGTTTCCGGGAAGGTCAGTTCAAGATCCCTGACTTCTCCGGCCACCGCCCCAATTAAGCCCTCTTCAAAGCCGTCAATAAAACTACCGGAACCCAGTTCCAAATCAGTTCCCTCTTCCGAATCGTCAGTACCGCCCGCGAAGGCTACACCATCCAGTTTTCCGACATAGTTGATATTTGCAATATCTCCGTTTTCGGCCGGTCTGTCTTCTTCCGCGTACTCAACAAATCCGGCAAGGAGTTCTTTAATTTTAGCATCCACTTCTGCCTGTGTTGCATCATATAACGTCATTCCGATATATTCGCCCAGTACAAGATTTGTTTCCTCCGGAGCCTCAGTTGGTCCTACTGTTGGCACCACCGTCGGGGTTGCCGGAGCCTTGGTCGGCGCCGTTGTCGGTGCTGCCGGAACCTCAGTTGGTTCTAGCGTTGGCGTCGCCGGAACCTGCGTCGGTTCTGACGTTGGTGTCACCGTCGGGGTATTGGTCGGAGTCTGTGCCTGTTCTCCGTTCTGGCAGGCAGATAACATAAGTACCGCTGCAATCACCATTGCTGTCATTCGTTTCTTCATTCTGTTTTCTCCTTCAAATAAAATGCGGAATCAAGCATTGACCTCCTGATTCCGCTTTCCGGTTCATTATAACTCATTTTCTGTTTTTCTGCAATCACAACTGTAAGATTTCACATCCCAGACCGGCAGCCTCTTTTTCGTCATGTGTAATGAGTAACACGCTTTTTTCGCACATTTTTTCTTTCACCAATCCTATTACTGCCTGCTTTGTTCCTTCATCCAGTCCCTGGAACGGTTCATCCAAAAGAAGAACCTGTCCTCCGCGAAGAAGTGCCCTTCCGATTGCCACACGGCGTTTCATTCCTCCGCTTAAGCATGCTACCTTTTGTTTCCGGCACGCATACAGCCCCAGCCGTTTCAGCAAATGCGGAATCTCCGCTTTTTGTGTGTCGGTCCTGCAGACACATTGCAGGTTTTTTTCCACGCTCACCCGCTCAAACAGGCGGTTTTCCTGGAATACCACAGCATACGCCTTCACGCCTTCTGCCCGCTCTATTTCACCTTCATCCGGATGCTCCGTACCTAAAATCATACGAAGTAATGTCGTTTTTCCAATGCCGGACGTTCCCATTAACGCAACCGGATGCTTTGGCGAAAAACTCAGAGAGACATTTTCCAATATTTTCTTATCTCCATACGATTTGGATACTTTATGCACCCTGATTTCCCGTTTTTTCTCCTCCGGACAAGGCAGATTATTTTCCTCTGTGTCATTATCCTGCATTACAGTAATCGGTTCATTTCCGACCGTTTCTTCAGCATTACCGTACACTGCCCGCTCAAGCAACCTAACCAGCCACAGTATCAGTTTTTCCGATGCCACACTAATCAAAACCGTCACAGCAGTCCAGGCAAACAACTCCGGCATTTCCATATAGATTTTTGCCTGGTACAGATGATTTCCGATCGAATCTTTTACTATTCCGATAACTTCTGCCGCAACACCGGATTTCCAAGCCAGTCCTATGGCTACCGACACGGCAGAACACAGATATGGCAATACCGACGGTATATAAAGGAACCTGATTTGGTCAAACAGACGGACTTTAAAAACCCCAACCATCTCCTTTAATTCCGTGTCGGTTTCCCGGATTCCTGCAAGTACATTGCTGTAAACGACCGGAAGTACCATAAAAAAAGAAATCAAAACAGACAGTTCCGATGAATCTATCCAAAACAATGCCAGCACGGTAAACGATGCCACCGGTGTTGCCTTGATGATACGGAGCGGAAGGGAAACAAATGTTTCAAAAAAATCCGACCACGCTGCACCGATTGCAAGTATCATTCCCACGAAAACACCAAGCAGAAAGCCCTTGACAATATTGCCAAGGGAAAAACCGATACTTTGGTAAAATTCTGCCGACACAAACAGCCTCTTAAGACTCTCTACCGTTTCTTGCGGAGACGGGAGAAAAATCTGATTGTCAATAAAATAAGCTGTCATCTGCCATACAACCAGCCAAAGCACTACCGTAATTATGCTGTAGCACCATTTTTTCTTTCTGCTCATCTTTTACTATTTTGCTCCGTAATAAAAATCATCTCCCGGCATCTTTCCGCCGACTGCGCCTGCCTTCTGGTCAAATAAAACCTGAAGGTATGCCGATGCCTTTGTTTTCATTTCCGTACCGGAAATAAAGGTGACGTTACAATATGGAATTGCCTTTTTGGCGATCGCTGCCTTAAAAATATCAAAGTGTTCCAGCTGATTTGCTGTTTCCTCCACGTTTTCGTTTGCATATGCCGCAGATACTTTGTATTCCTCTAAAAATGCTTCAAACGCAGCTTCGTTTTCTTCAATAAAGGACTTTCTTGCCACAAGAACTCCGGTCACCACGGTACTGTTCTTTTCGAGTTTTTCCCATTCTTCGGTCACACTGAGTGCAATCCTTAAATTTGCATTCTGATTCATTGCTGCAGTCACATAAGGCTGCGGAAGCATTGCTACTGCATCCGTAGCCGATGCAAGTGCCGCTGCCACTTCTGCCGCTTCACTCTTATACTCAATCACTACATCCTTATCCGGGTCGATTCCTGCTGCGGACAACAGATAGCGAAGTGTGAACTCCGGCGTTGTTCCCTGACCGGTGGAATAAATAGTTTTTCCGCGCAAATCTTCAATACTCTGAATTCCTGTTCCCGTTTCCACAAGATATAACACACCGAGCGTATTGATTGCCGCAAGAACAATTTCACCCTCCGTCTTATTATAAAGAACGGAAGCAAGATTACATGGCACGCATGCCACATCCAGTTCCCCTTTAATCAGACCTGTGGATATTTCATCTGCGGTACCATAAACATGAAAATTGTAATTGTTTTTTGCTGTCTTGTTTTCTGCATCGGTCATCACCTTGGTAAGTCCGATTGCCGTCGGTCCCGTCATCACTGCAATTTCAAAATCAGCAGGCTGGACTGTCTTTTCCTTGCCTCCGCATGCCGCCATACCAAATACCATTACGGCAGCCATAAGTACTGCTAACATTTTCTTTTTCATTTCTTTCTCCTCTTCTTTCCTAAGCGTTTTACTTTTTCGAGTAAAGTGTTTTTGCCGACACGCCCGGAAGCATTCCGATTTTTCCGGAAAGAGTACTGATGACATCATTTGGTGCATCCAACACCACACTGATAATATTAACTCCTTTTTCCCGGTAAGGAAGCCCCATTCGTCCGATGATGTACTGACTGCATTCATGCAGCAGTCCGTTTAATTTTTCCACCTGACTCATGTCCTCTAAGATGATACCAATCAATGCAATTCTGGTTTCCATAATTTCCTCCTGTAAAAAAACGTAGGTATCCCGATGGCATACCTACGCAGAAAAGTTCTCGCATTTGTCCGTATCCATCGCCTTTTAAGTTCCGATATCCGGTTCCCGTCAGTACGACTCCTAAAGTTTTCATCTTTCGGTCAAGTTACCTTTTCCGATCGATGTGACAGTGGTGATTATAGCACATTGTGAAAAAATAATCAATCAGTATCTTCTATCCCTGCTTTTTTTCGTTGTTTGCGGCGCATACCGGTATTCACCGTTCCAATGACGCACAGGACAATACAACAGATAAAAATTGCTATACGGATTTTCTTTCCGGAAATTCCGAAATCATAGCCGCTCTCCGCCTTTGGATTTAAATCTGCAGACAACGAAAATACACATTCCCCTTCCGGAAGTCCATCCAAAAACGCCATATAGCCGGTTCCGGTCTGCTCAAGTCCCGAAATATTACTGTTTACAACATAATACGGTGTATTGATTACCACCTGCAGTTCCAAAAACGACGCCCAGGTTTTTGCAGGTGAAAGCAGATACGTATAATTATAAACCGGCGGTTCAAAATCCAGCATAATTCCCGGATACATCGGTGCAGTTACCGTATTGACCAGGCGTTCTCCCGGTCCGATTGTAATTTCATATTCATACCAGCGCATGAGATTTCTACTTAACCCCTGTCCAGAACGGTCCAACGACAGAATTCCGTAGGAATTGTGCGTCTCGTCCTCTTTCATTTCCTGAATTACTGCGTTATACCAATCGCTCTCAGATACTCCGGATTCTTCACTCCAACCTGTCAAAGCAAATTCTTTAAGTGTCACCGTTTCCTGACTGACATAAGTTACAGTACCGGCAATCTCTTCGCCATCCTCTACGCCGCCATCTTTATAAAGTTTCCACTCCGGCTGTTCGCCAAGCGGCTCACCGATGACATAAAGCACCAATTTCGTCTCATCATAGGAATCCTCTACCCACGTACTGATTCGCGCATCTCCGTCCTTCTGGGTGTGAAATCCGCTCTGGTTTACAAAATAATACTTTCTTGTCGTATCATTCTTTTTCACATCAAACGCAACCGAAGCAGCCCGGTAGGTCTCCGTATTTACGCCACTGACCTTGTAAACATACGCCGTTACCGACAGCATATCCGGTAAGTAAAATTCATCTGTCATAAAACCGTCATGCAGTTTTACCAAATCCTTTTCCAATTCAAAATCCGCATGGGAATAGCTGCGCGTATGGCGGATGTTCTTTTCTACCGGCTGACCATTTACAAGAACCTCATATTTTTCCGTATCAATATTGAAATTTTTGTTTCCTGCCTGTGTACCGTATCCGTAATATGCATAATCCGGTTCATTTCCGAACGGAAATAAAAGCGTCGCTGTCACCGTATAGTCCGCAGGATTATAAAATGTGTACTCTGCCGTCACCTTGGCATCATACGCAAGATACTCTTCCGCCTCGCTGTAATATTCCTTTGGAAACTCCGGAATATCAAACGTCAGCACTTCCTTCTCCACAATGACCGGACAATTTCCCTCCGTAACTATAGCCCCCGTGGCATCCATGCCGTCCCAGCGCATCTGGGCAGAATTTGCCCCTGCCTGTGTCGTTCCAAAACTGCAGAGCAAAAATGCACACATTCCAAGTGATACAATCCGCTTCCATTTTTTCATAGAATCTCTCCTTTTTCTCCTCATTCTCTCTATAATTCAATCTTTTCCGGAAAAGCTTCTTTCCTCAAAATTCCCCACATCTTATCGATGTAGGAAAGTGTATAAAAGTTTTCATAATAGTGATAATAAAACGCACCCTTTTTTGTCATCGTGTAAACACCGTTATCCTCCGTAACAAAACCAAGCAATTTTGCAAGCCATAGTTCAAAACCGTACATCTTTTTAAGCGGAACTCCAAAAAACTCTTCAAAGTCCTTCTCTTCCACTTTCGTACTGTATGCCGTCCAAAACAGATAATATACCATTCTCTGTCTTTTTTGGAATCGAATGGTAAGCGCTGTCGGCAGTTTTCCCTCGTCCATCCGTTTACAATACTCCTCCACCGAAAAGGTGTTAATCTTAAACTGCTCCTTTAACAAAGTGGTTGCGGAACAGCCAAACCCAAGGAAATTTTCCCTGGTCATAGACGAGTAATTTGCTTCTTTCTCTTTGGCAAATGTCCAAATGGAGCCGCGGGTATATCCCTTTTCCTCGCAATACTGTGTAATCGCGTCAAGCAACCTGCGTTTTTCTTTTTTCGGCATCACGGGAACTTCTGTTTCCGTGAACGTGAAATCAATGAACGGATAAATCGCAATGTGATTGGCACCGTTTTCAAATGCCATGTCAATGTCCGCCTTTAAATCTCCAAAAGTTTGTCCCGGCAGTGCGAACATAAAATCCATGGAAACCGTCTCAAACGGGACTTCCTTCAGTGCTTCCTTTAACGCCATCGCATCCACTTGCTTTCTTCCAAGTACCGTCTGATATTTTTCCTGAAAGGACTGGATACCGATACTTAATTTCGTCACCCCTGCCGCTTTCAACTTTTGCAACACCGGAACCGTCACATTGTCCGGATGGAGTTCAATGCCAATGCCCTCGGTTATCTCGAAATATTTCTGGATTTCTCCAATGATTACTGAGAGATGTTCTGCTGCCAATGCCGGTGTTCCTCCGCCAAAATACAGACTTGTCACCTGCTTTTTCCCGGAGTTCTGACCTCCCACCAGGGAAATCTCCTTTAACAAGGCTTTGATATACCTCTCACACAACGGTTCCGTATATTTGACTTTACAATACGGACAAAAGTTGCAAATGGATTTACAAAATGGAATATGTATGTACAATCCCATATTTTCACATTCTGCATACGGCAAGTGTTCATCATATTCATTCCTAAATGTAAACGGACGCACCGAGCGCGTCAGCCACATTCTCGTTAGGCTTGTTATAATACTCATGATTCTCCCTATATGTACTTTAAGTACGTTTTCAACATTTCAAAAATAATCTTAATATTTCCCCTGAACAACAGCGTATATTCCGCCACAAAGAAATATCCGCACTCCTCACATAACCCCGGCACATCAATGCAACGCCCGCAGGTACTTATCTTGCCATTTTCGATTACAACACACTGGTGGCACGGTGTCGGAAAGTTATTCTCCATCAGATAAGGAAACGCACTCTTTAAATTGAATACCGGTGCTCCCTCTTTCATCATCTCCGTAATCACACGGCAGCACTCTGCCTTTTCCTCTTTATTCAAAGCGAGTTCTCTTGTATCCGGATACGGCGTGTGGAAATTGAAAGAAACCGCACGTACATTTTTGGTGTTCTTCGCCGTCAGACAGACGTCACGCACCGCATCTTTGTTGATTTGGTTGATGGCCATGTAAAAACAGATGTTATCTTTTGTTGCCTTGGCAATATTCTCCATGATCAAATCATAGGTTTCCCCACGGATGGCATTGTGCCGCTCTCTGTCTCCGTCGAGGCTCAGCAAAATCAAATCCGCCTCCGGCAGGTCAATCGGGAAAGTACCGTTGGTCACCACATTAACAATCAAAAAGCCCATCTGCTTTGCTTCTATTACCAAATCACGCAGTGCCTTTTCTCCGTCTTTCCATAAAAATGTCTCCCCACCGCAGAAAAATAAAATCCGAACGCCCATGTCGTATAATGTCTGCATTTCCTTCCGGATTTGTGCATACGGATGCACTACTGCCGTAATATTATTCACCGAGCAGTGCTTGCATTTTAAATTGCATTTGTCCGTCAAAATAACCGTTCCTAAAATCGGTTCCTTTTTACGAAACAAAATCGTTTTGATTCCAAACCACGCAAACTGTGTAAAAGCTGATAGTTTCATTTGTCTTCTCCTATCTCATAAGATTCTCCCAAAGAAAGTATACCTCGAAATAACCTTTCTTTCAATTCCTATTCTTTTTATTAAAATTTCTTAATTTTTTACTGTAACATTTTTCCGCATTCTTTGTTATACTCATAGAAGCATTTGCAAATGATTCGAAGAAGGGAGGCCTGATATGAATACCGATTTACTGCGGCAGCTGTACCGCAAATATCAAAACGAAATCTATCTGTATTTATACTCCCTCTCTCACAACCGGGAGCTGGCACAAGACTTGATGCAGGAAACCTTTTTAAAGGCAATCCTCTCTCTTTCCGATGACCACACCAACATGCGTGCCTGGCTGTATCTGGTAGCAAGGAATTTGTATTTTAACTATCAGAAGCGGGAACGGCAATCCGTCCCGATAGAGGAAATGGAAAGTGTTACCGCGGATGGCGCACCATCTCTGCCGGAGCACATGATTCAGGAGGAACAAAAGAAGCTTTTATATCAGGCACTCTTTCATCTCCCCGAACGGCAACGTGAAATTCTTCTGCTCCACTATTTCAGCAACCTTTCCTTAAAGGAAATCGCAAAACTGTTGCATCAGACGCCGGAAAACATCCGCGTTCAGGCACACCGTGCAAAAAAAGAACTAAAATCATATCTGGAGGTACATGGCTATGACCTATCGTGAACTACTTAAATTATATAAAGAAGGAAAATTAGAAGAGAGTAAGACCCAGGAAATTGAAAACGACATTGAACGCCAGGAGGCAATCTCTGAGTATCTGTTTGAGAGTGAAGAACTTTTTCCGGAAGAAAGCATCGTTGACAGCGAGCCTGTTGTTGTCTCTGACAATGCTACTTCTCCTACGGAAGAACTGTTCATCAAACACATCCGCAAAACCATCCGGTTCACCTTCTTAAAGATTGGTACCGTGATTGGTGCGGTTGTACTTGCCATCGTGCTCTGTGTCATTTTCCTGCTTCCTGATTTCGTAAGCAGCCTCTATTACAACCCGATGGAAGAAATCTACACAACGGAAGAAATCAAATACACAGACGGAACAGTAGGACTCGAAACATACTCCACAAACCGGATGTCTCTTGACATGGCAGTCTATTCCGAACTGTTCCTGCCGGGACATTACCGCGACTCCGTCACTGCCATCGAACATGGCTACGGGGAATATTCCATCTGCATTAAACAGTGTTATTCTTACACCGGCTCCTTTACCGATGTTGCCGGTATGTTACGTCAAAATGAGCTGCTGCTGTTTGATGCCAATGCCTTAAAACTTCCGGTGGACAACTGTTTTCTTGAAACAGAGGAAACAAAGGCACTCAACTGCAGTTTCCTAGAAGTAGACATAGACGGTGTCAGAGAACTAATAGGTCCTGTCGGAACGAAGGAAAATGCTATAAACAAGCTGTATAAGCTGGATGACCGTGATTACTATATCGGATATATTACCTTATCCCATTTGGCTACCTACGAGGATTTCATCCGCTGGTTTGAGGAAAAAAATATCACCCACGGCCCTCTTTGGTGCTCTGTTTATGTCGAGGACAAAAGCGGTTCCTACACTTTGCTTCAAAACACAGGCTTTGCTCCGTACCAGTCGTTAAGTTCCCTTTGTTATGATGCTGAGGCTTACCCAAACTTAAGCCTCGCCGACGCCACCCGGGAAGAGCTTCACAGTGGGAATTACATGCAGACACATTTCATCAGCATGTTAAGGTATATGCGTGACAATAAAACCTTCTATGAAATGATGCCTCATCCGAATAATATAAAATTTGATGAAGCAATTGCCGCCATAGAGCATGACGGTCTGCTGATTCATGGATTTGCAGTGGTTGCAAAGCGGGATGAACTTCTGAAATTTGTAGAAGACGAGAACGTGTACTACATTTATGCAAACGAATATAACTAACCAAACGGTTATGCCGTCCTTTGCTTGGGGCTGAGGACGGCATATTTATTTCTAAAGAGTTCTATGGTGTCGCAAATAATCCGATTTTAGGCGTGAACACGGTAAATACCATAAATGCAAGCAAAAAAGCATAATAAATATACCGGATGAGTTTTGATTTTCTCTCCTTACAATCTGATACCACAAAACACACTACAAGATACGCCACAAGAATACTGATGACATAAATCGTAATATTCAGCCAGTCTACGTTAAATCCTAAAATTCCGGAATACGTATAAAACAACACCGGAATCACCGCCAAGCCCGCAAATGTTCCCAAAAACATGGCATCATAAATGCAGGGATACTTTTCCTCAAAGAGTTTCCCCGCAACCAACGTTACGAGAAGCATCGGAAAGTACACCAGTTTCATATGCTCCCATGTCGACTCATTGACCGGGAAGAATAATCCGACCAAAAAATTCTGTCCGGTCCAGTCATATACAAAGTGAGATACCACACCAAGTACTATGGTTATGACTGCACCAAGGATACAAAAACGTTTTACCTGATTCATAATAAAGCCTCCGAGGATAAACTATTCTATGCCTAGTTTATGCACCCCGGAGGCTGTTTCATCATACTATCAAAGTTTTTCTGCTAATTCCAGTACCAGTTGTTCGGTCTTCTCCCATCCGAGGCAAGGGTCTGTAATAGATTTACCGAACACCTGCTCTCCGACGCCCTGTGCACCATCCTCCAGATAACTCTCAATCATCAGGCCCTTCACAAGATGCTTGATGTCTTCATTCTGGTTGCGGCTGTGCACCACATCCTTGGCGATACGGATCTGCTCCAAATACTTCTTGCCGGAATTGCTGTGGTTTGTATCCACAATAACGGAAGGATTTGCAAGATTTGATTTTGCATACAGTTCTCTTACCCACAACAAATCCTCGTAATGATAATTGGAAATATTTCTGCCCGCATAATCCACATAACCACGTAAAATTGCATGTGCATACGGGTTTCCTTCGCTTGTTACTTCCCAACCGCGATACAAAAACGTATGGCTTCCCTGTGCTGCCACGATGGAATTCATCATAACACCGAGGTCTCCGCCCGTCGGATTCTTCATACCGACCGGCACCTCCACACCACTTGCCGTCAGTCTGTGCTGCTGGTTTTCTACCGAACGTGCACCGACTGCCGTATAGGAAAGCAAATCGGAAAGATACCGGTAATTTTCCGGATACAGCATCTCGTCCGCACAGGTAAAATCATAATCTCGGAGTGCAGCCATGTGAAGTTCACGGATAGCAACAATTCCTTTATACATATCCGGCTTTGCTTCCGGGTCCGGCTGATGAAGCATACCCTTGTAGCCCTGTCCCGTCGTTCTCGGTTTATTCGTATAGATTCTCGGGATGAGAATCATCTTATCGCCTACCTGTTCCTCCAGGTGGCGCAACTTCTCGATATATGCAAGCACCGGCTCCCTATGGTCTGCCGAGCACGGCCCGATAATAAGTATAAATTTATCCGATGTGCCGTCAAATACGGCTCTGATTTCTTCGTCACGTTCTGCCTTCACCTGCGTCATACGCTCTGTCAATGGAAACTCCTGCTTTACTTCAAGCGGAGTCGGAAGCTTTCTATGGAAATTCATCTGCATAATTTTTGTCTCCTTTATTCTGTCAAATTTCGGTACGCGGTGCAAAGGTTCCGACCACCTTCAGTTTGTCGCACACATGCCCCAGTTCTTCCATCATGCTTCTGCCTTCTTCGGTATCTGTTGTCCCGTCAATTTCAACATAGAAGTAATACTGCCAGGAATGCTTTTTCAGCGGTCTGCTCCGGAGCGCCGTCATGTTGTATCCGTATTTACCGATAATACTGATGGCTTCTGCCAGAGAACCGGCTTCGTTCTTTACGGTAAACATCAAAACCGAATTGGAAAATGAGGAGGTTGCCTTTACTTTCGACAGAACTGCAAAACGCGTCGTATTCTCCCCGCTCTTATTGATATTAGCCTCCAAAACCTTAAGCCCGTAAATCTCTGCCGTTTCGACACTCGCAATCGCGCCAACCGACTTGTCCTGTGCTTTCACAACCATCTTTGCGGCAACCGCCGTATTGTTGGCCTCTTCCGTCGCAAATTCGCGGAACTTGATATAGTCGTGACACTGCCCGAGCGCCTGGGGATGACTGATTACCTTTTTTATATCCTCTACCGATGTCTCCGGGAGTCCGAGTAAATTCTGGTGAATCTCCAGTTCATAGATGCCGTTGATAAAAAGTCCGCCTGCAAACAACAAATCAATGGTCTGTCCTACTTCCCCTGCATAGCTGTTTTCAATCGGAAGCACCGCCACGTCACAGTCTCCGCTGACAACCGCTTCGTATGCCGCCTTGAAATCCCGACAGGAAACCCGGTTGCCCTCCGGAAAAATCCGTCCTGCCGCAATGTGGGCAAATGCCCCTTCCACACCGCTGTACGCTACGTTTAAGCCGCTTTGCATGCGGTATTGGTATGCCTTGGAAACCTCCATAAGTTTTTTCAGGTAATCAATATAATATCCCTTGATGACTTCATCCTCTACCAGAGCAGCGTTCTTTTCAATCACAGCTGCTTCTCTTGCTTCATCCAAAATCGGCAGACCGAATTCCTTTTTATGCTCGTACACCATCTCGGCAGCACGCATTCTCTCTACAAACAGCTCTGCCATCTTTGCATCCGCTTCATTTATAATTTTTCTTGCTTCTTCCAGCTTATTTCCCATTTTGGTACGTCCTTTTTCTGTATTATCACTGAATTTCTTATCATAGATACTGTAACACTTCAGTGTAACAAAGTCAATACATTTTGTATATAAAAAGAATCGTGTTCCATGTAATGCTCTGATTTGACAGTGTAATACACGTCTGCTAAAATAAATACATATTTATTTTGCAAGGAGATTTCGTATGAAGAAAAAAATATCTTATATCCTTTTTATCACTTTTATAATTTTCAGTGTTTCCTGCTCTCCAAAGCCGGTTGAAACACCGGACGCGTCACCTTCTCCTACAAAAGCATTATCCCCGGCACCATCTGCTTATGACGGTCCTGCCATTGACTATATGCAGTTATCCGTTAGTAACAGCGAAAATGGAGAGTACATTTCCATCTCTGCCTACAACAATGGTTTTAATCAGGCGTATGTCGAATATGTCGGAGAATACAAAAAAGCCGCCAACTTTGATTTGTCGGTTTTAACGAGTTTAGCTGAACAGGTGAAAAATTCCGGTGTCGAAGCCATTCACGACCATCACGTCTATGAAACCGGCGAAACCTATGCCAACATGTATATCTCTTTTACCGATGGCAGCCAAATTTTCGCCGACTATTCCGGTTTGGTTCCGGAGGAATTTTTAACGTATTATCAGATTTTAGAAAATTACTTCCTTACCCTGGTTGCTGACCTTCCAATTTATGTTCCCCGCCCGGTTGTGATGGGTGAGGTCAACGAATTGACCTTGACTGAACTTATGAATATCATGGAAAACACCGGACTGGAGTATCTGGATGGTTTCTCCATTTATGAAGTTCCGATGGATGATGCCTTTGATACGGAAATGGGACTTTCCCATCACAAAACTATAAAGAGCGGCACCATGTGCGGTCCGGTCATGTCAGGCAGCGCTTTTTCCCTTGCTGTTGCAGTTTTGGAAAAGGATGCGGATATCACCTCCGTCGCTAACAACTTTGCAACCAACATCCGTTGGAACCGCTGGGTTTGTGTCAGTGCAAGCGATGCCCTGATTGCCCAAAAAGATAACATGGTTCTCTGTCTGGTAAGCTACGGTGATATGTATAAAAAAACTGCTGCTGCCATCCGCGCCTTAGGTTGGACGGAAGTAAAGACGCTTGGAGCACCGGATTATAATTAATCAGTTCATAACAAACGGCACGGAAATTTCTCCGTGCCGCTTTCTTTTTCTTATATAAACCAGAAAACACTATATGCAATAAACAGTTGTCCCAGATAATACGTTACCAAATCCGCGGCACGCATCCATTCCTTCTTATTTCCAAAGGCGTCAAAAATGAGTAATACATCGCTAAACGTAAATAATCCCGCACCAATTGACATAATCAATGCCCCGGTATTTGCCGGATTAAAATAATACATTACTCCGGTATGTACCGTAATAAAAATTAACGCCGTGATATAAACGATGCCAAAGATTCTTAAACCAAGTCCGGCTTTTATCGAAACATGAATATAAATATTTAGCAGCACTGCAAGCACTCCGCAGATTAACAGCGTCTTCTGCAATTGTGTACCGTCAAACGGTAACAGGGAGCTGATAAACAGCACATGACCGACCAAATTGGCAAAGGCACCTGCGACAAACCATGGCTCCGGGTTTTCTTTTAAAAACTGGTAGTTCAAAAGGAAATCACCTACGGCACAGCAACTCAATCCGCACACCACAATCCATCCGTGCTGCGGATTTTTCGTGTGTAAAACACTCAACAGTCCGACCATCACAAAGACAACTGCCGCCACAGTCTTTAAAATAAGTGCCAATTTCATATTTCCCTTTTTTTCAACCCGAATGAATGCAATTTGTAACAAAAATCCTATGAGAGCCAAACAATAAATCATATTTTCTTTACTCCTTATTTTCTCTTTCGTATTTTCTGGATACTGACTTGCACAATGTATTATAACATACTTCCGGAAAATTTTATATGGGGTAAAGAAAAAACTAAGCTGTTTCTGTATAATATTGTGCCTGTGCATTCCAAAGCTCGTAGTATTTTCCTTCTTCATCAGCAACAAGCTTCGCATGTGTGCCCTGCTGAATTACCGCACCTTCATGGAACACCGCAATCTCATCACAGAATTTACAAGAGGACAACCGGTGGGAAATATAGATTGCCGTCTTATCTCCTGCAATTTCATCAAATTTGCTATAAATCTCTGCCTCTGCCATTGGGTCAAGCGCCGCGGTCGGTTCGTCCAAAATAATAAACGGAGCATCCTTATAGAGTGCCCGGGCAATGGCAATCTTCTGTGCTTCGCCTCCCGAAACATCTACCCCTTTATCCTCATAATCCTTATAGAGATAGGTTTCTGTTCCCTCCGGCATTTCTGCAAGTTTGTCAGAAAATCCTGCTTTTTCCAAGCAATCAAGTACCCGGTTCTTATCGAACGCCACCTTTGACGCTACATTCTGTCCAAGCTTTAAGCTAAAGAGTTTGAAGTCCTGAAATACCACCGAAAAAATATCCATATACTCCCGGTAATTATATTTTCGTATATCAATGCCGTTCAGTAAAATTTCTCCCTCGGTCGGGTCATACAAACGGCACAGCAGCTTGATAAAGGTTGTTTTTCCGCTTCCGTTCATCCCTACAACAGCCAGACGTTTCCCGATTTCAAATTTCATGTTAATGCCTTTGAGTGCATAGTTTTCGCTCCCCGGATACTTGAAGGATACATTACGAAATTCCACCTGATAATTACGGTCACGACGTTTTTCCACCGTAAGGCTTCCCTGATACATCGTATTCGGAATATCAAGAAATTCGTAGGTCAGTTCCAGAAATGGCGTATTGTTGCGCATTCTTCCAAGGTAGTATACAAAATTTGACATGCCCCCTGAAACCTTACTCATAGCTGCAACATACTGGGTGACAGCACCAAGACCAAAGGCACCGGCAAGTGCCTTTAAACACACAAATCCGTAAACAATACCGGTAAAAAGCACCGATACCGCAGCTCCGGCTGCACTGTACAATCCCATAGGTCCCCATGCAAGGTGGGCAAACAAGCCATTGGAGCCAAAGGTGTCCTCCTTGTTACGGTTATATCTGTCACAGATGTTATCCTGACGATACATTCTTACATCCGTTGCAATCTCTGTATGATACCCTAGAAAACCAAAGAACGAAAACAATCGGTTCCCAAGATTATGGGAGTCCGCGTATTTGGCATAGTAGGCGCCGCCCTTGTTGCTCAAAACCGGTGAAAGGAAGGTAACTGCCAGCATCAGAAGTATGACTGCAATCACAAGCAGCGGATGATTTAATATCACCAGAATTCCGCTGCCTTCCGGCACCTTGCTCATAAACAGTGATACAGTGAGCGCCAGACCGCCAAGAATGGTTAATGCAGAAGAACACAAACCTTCATAGAAAAGTATGACATAATAAAGTCCCCAGCCGCCTCCCCGCATATTCTGACGAATGGTAGACAGAAGTTCCGAAGTATGGGTGTCGTCAAGGCTGACATAGTCCATATCCAGCATTTTACCGGATATGATATTTTCTACCTTTAACCAAAGTCCGGCATTCTGTGCTTCTTTCCATTTGTTTAAAAGTGCTGTGCCAAGAGCTATTACAGCAGCAGACCCAAGGGTAACAAAAACAAGGAACTTCAAACGTTCTGCATTCCTATTTCCTGCCAATTCATCCACAATCAGGGCGGAAAGGAAAATTCCGACATACGGAGTCAGAGCGTTCCAGATTACAAAAAACAAGCGTGATACTACCATTTGCGGATAACGGTCATAAAACAGTTTCAGTCCGCGGTGATTTAATCTTAACATTTCTCCAAAGGACATTTTCTTTTTAGTTTTCTCCATGTTCTTCCTCTCCTTCCTTGTAATATTTGCTCTGCACTTCATAAAGCCCGGCATATTTTCCGCCTGCTTTCATAAGTTCTTCATGAGTTCCTTCCTCGCTGATGCCTCCGCCGTCAATCAAAATAATACGGTCACAAAAGCGGGTGCTGGCAAGACGATGGGAAATGTAAATGGAGGATTTCCCACTGGTCATTTCATTATACTTCTGATACAGTTCCGATTCTGCAATCGGGTCCAGAGCTGCCGTAGGCTCATCAAGCACAATAAACGGCGCATTCTTATACAATGCCCGGGCAAGCATCAGGCGTTGTGTTTCTCCGCCGGAGAGAAGGATTGCCTCCTCAAACACTTCCCGGTTTAAATAGGTTTCATAGCCGTTCTTTAAGGATTCTGTCTTTTTGCGAAGTCCCGCTTTCTCCACACACTCCTTTACGCGCTGCATATCAATATCCACACTGTCCTGTGCTACATTGGTTGCAATCGTACCGGCAAGGAGCGAAAAGCTTTGGAATACCGCAGAAAACATCCTGTAATAATCCCTGCGGTTATACTCTCTGATATCCTTCCCATCCAAAAGAACCCGCCCTTCGGTTGGGTCAAGAAAGCCGCAAATCAGCTTAATAAGCGTTGTCTTACCTGCACCATTTAAACCTACCACTGCCAGCTTTTCGCCGGGATGCAGGGTGAGATTGATATTGCTAAGCGTATCCCTGTCTGCTCCCGGATAACGGAAAAACACATTTTCCAGCCGGATTTCATACTTTTTATCCTCTTCCGGAGTGATAGCTTCTCCGTTTTCAAATCGAAACGGTTCTTCATATTCCATACATTCACGTACAGTGGAAATGTCTAGGGACTGCTTATAAAGCGTATTAAAACCGCCAAGAATACCGGTCACCCAAGTGGTAAAGCCACTCACCGCACTGAAAAACAGAAGAAACTCTGCAACACTCAGTCCGTTGTTTAAAACAAGTCTGACAAGATACGCATATGCAAGACCATTACGTACAAAGGTAAGTAGCAGGTCCACAATTTTCGCCCAAATGTAAACACCCTGAGCTTTCTGCTGGAAGGCAGTATAAGCTTCCACTAACTTACTGTATAATTCGTCAATCCATGGACGCAGGCCAAAAATACGGATGTCCTTTGCCGCAGTCAAGTCACTGGCACGTCTGCCCAGATAATACATCCGGTCCTCCAGTTCACCCTCTTCTTCCCGATGACGGTATCCCCATTCATTCACGCGGTTACCGATAACATAACTGATTACCGTCGTTACCAGAATAGCCACCATCAAAATTGGTTGCACAGAAGACATCAGTACAACATAAAATGCAAATCCCAAAATATTTGTTGCAAGCTCTGTGAGTGTGGTCCAAACTGCTTCTGTTGCAGCATTATTCGAGTTAATTGCATCCTGTGATTTTGCTCTCAGCTTCTTAAATCTCTCTTCAAATAAATTAGGATAAGAAGTGGTTGCTGTCTTTTTATGCAGCAGTGCAATAATTTCACCACGGACACTGATTCTTCCGTACATTGTATTTTCATTGACATATTCTGCTGCTGCGGACACAAACATCAACGCAAGAACAAAACCTGTAATTGTCCCTATCAGCTCCGGCACCGGAGCCCGTCTTTCCACCACGGAAAGTATTGTAGGGGAAACATACAAATTAATCAGGTTCAGTGCAACTGCCAAAAGTGCGGAAAGCAGACTCAGAACAATCACCTTTTTCTCTCCTGAAGTCCAAGCGAGTTTTATCATGTACCATGCGTTCTGCCCCATATGATATTTTGGCTTCGGAGTTTTTTCTTTTTTCATTTTTTCTTTCATTGCGAAAAGCACCATCCTTTCTGTGGTTCACAATAACACAAAAATTCGCCCCCGCTGAAATTCGGGGACGAATTGTAATTTTGAGGTGGTGAATTGCAGATTTTATATCTGCGGAAGTAATATTTCTGTTGTAAACGCTCCATCCTCACTGTTCCGGCTGATATATCCGTCCAACCGCTCCACAATGGCATCAATGCGTACAAGGCCAAACCCATGCCCCTCGCCCTTGGTACTGCGAAATAATTTTCCTTCCTTTTTCATCTTCTTTCCCGCCGTAAAGTTGGTGAAGGAAATATAGAGCTGGGTGTTCTTCATATCCATATAGACACGAATCACACGCTGTTCCTTCGGAAGCTTCATGCTGGCTTCAATGGCATTGTCAAACAGGTTGCCAATGATGCAGCATAAATCAATCTCCGAGGATTTTAGTTTCACCGGAATGTGCGCATCCGCTACAACCTTTATCCCCCTTGCACTCGCAAGAGAAATCTTAGAATTCAAAATGGCATCCGTCATCGGATTGCCTGTCTTAATTACGGTATCAACCGTAGTTAAATCCTCATCAAGCAGGTCAAGATAATTCTTAATTGCTTCGAGGTCTCCTTTCGCCGCATAGGCTTTCATGGTTTGGATGTGATTTCGGTAGTCGTGCCGCCAGCCGCGGATTTGACGGTACATATTGTCAACTTCCTTGTAATGGGTTTCTATCAACTCATGCTGGTAATCCTCTATCTGCTTATTAATCTTTTTTGAAAACAATCCCATCTGCGTCACCTCATATTAATGATGGCACGGTTGATACCGTCATACGCTCCCCTCGGAAGAGGAATGGCGGTTCCATCCAACAGTTTTATTTCTGCTTTCGTTACACGGCTGATTTGCGTCAGATTTACAATAACCGAACGTCCCACCCGGTAAAACCGTTCATCCAACTGCTTTTCCAAGTCACCCAAGGTCATTTTTACCGTAATGTCCTGCGTGGCATGAATCGTCACATAATTGCCAAACACATCCGCATACCATATTTGATAAACCGGTACACGCACCATTTCTCTGCTCACTTCAAAATTTAAAACCTTTTCGTTCCTGGAAAGCTTATCTGTGGCGCGGTCCAGCACGGCAAACATTTTTTCCTCTTTTACCGGCTTCATCAAATAATGTAGTGCCGCAACCTCATACCCTTCGGAAATATAATCCGAATATCCTGTGATAAACACAATCTGGACGGTATCATTTGTCCTGCGCAACTGTTTTGCCATCGTTACGCCATCCATCTCCCCCATTTCAATATCAAGCAGAAGAAGGTCATAATCGTTTTCTTCCGCATAGTGAAACCAAAAGTTTTCTGCAGAGCTAAAAGTGTCCGTATGTACCATGTGACCGGCGCCTTCCGCCCAAGAGGTCACCATATGCAAAACATATTGTCTGTCTGCTTCAGAGTCATCACAGATTGCAATTTTGTATTTCATGCTCTTACCATCCTTATTTTGCACAAATGCTTACAACAATTCACACTCACGAAGTATCGCTTCAACCGGCTCCCAAATTGTTAACGCAGGGTTCTCTTTATAATATTGAAATCCCTTGTACTGATCCTGATACTCACCACTAGATGTTTTGGCTTCCATAATCCTTTTAGAACGTATTATAGCAGTTTTCACATCATCAAGTGACAGTTTTGACAAACACCGCTTGAAATTATCCTCGTGCTTATATTGATCTAAATTTTCAAATTTCTCACCAAATGCCCTATTTATATGAGATAAATATTGTGTTCTGTTTGTCAGGATTCCATTACAGGTTTGTTTGTGTAAAACAATCCATAATTCAAATGTGAAGTTGCTATATCCCAGACTATATTTGAATTTACGACCTATAGTTGAATTAGCTTCTTTCAATTCTGACAAAATATTCTTGAATTTTGTAACATGCACCTCATCGTTACTTTCATAATCACAGATATGCGTCACCTTTGGCGTAGCAATGGGATTAACGGTTTTTGCATACTTTTTAGGACTTTGTTGTACTTTTGGAACAAGGCTAACCGTATATTTCGATTCGTCGCAAGCATTTATTTGTTCCTGCAACCAGCCAAAATACCATTGTTCTGTTTCACCCTCAACTGTGAAAACATATCTACGGTTTTCTTTTCTATCAGTTGCCATCGTTGCCTCCTTCACTAATAATCGACTCTAATATTGAGGAGAAGTCAACATCCTTTATCGCACCGTATTGATTGATAAAGTAATTTTTCATATAATCCTCACCTTTCCGCACTCCGCGTTCGCCAGAGGTCTTGAAATCAGAAAGGGCATAATGTTCACTTACATGAGTATTATCATCGCGCTCTACAAATTTAATTTCATCACGTCGAAACAAATTTGCATTTAAGAAAATCGGATTATGTGTATTAAAAATCAACTGTGCATGATGAATATTAATATCATCATTATGGAAAATGTTAATAATATTCATAAGCGCCATTGGATGAATAGAAGCATCAAACTCATCCATCACCAATGTTCCGCCATCTATTAAAGCATCAATAATTAACGGAAACTCGTTAACAAATCGAACTGTTCCATATGACTCATACATTTCAGCCGGAAGTACAACTTTCAAATCTCCATCTCTAATAATCGAACTTAACACTGTAGTTTCATTTTCTTGAGAAGCAACATATCCTAATGCATTAGAGTGTATACCAAACTCTTTTGCCACATCTGTTAGAGTTCTTTCAACATAAAACTTTTTGCTTTCCAAGTCAGAATATTCACGTAACATTCTAATAGAATCCGAGCGATAAATAACCGTAAGTTTATTCTGAAACCAATTTAAAATTAAAGAAACCAGTTCTTTTGCAAAAATAGTTTTAAAACCATTTGTTAAGAACAATTCTTCTTCATTTAAACCGCTTACTGCAATTTCCTTTGCACTTTCAATGTTTTGTCCAATTTTATCATTTAAATACTTGTTCTTAACGTTTTCGATATTTACAACAATATCTTTTCCACGCTCATAAACTACTGCGTCATTGATTTTTAAAACCTCATTATGAATATATCGATTAAACTTTCTATCTAAAAAGGAACCCAATTGCAGTTCTAAATTATATTCAATCAATAACCCTTGTTCGATAAATTTAATACCGAAAAGTGTTGGAACATTTTTTTCTCCTCTGAAAGGTATCAACTCCAATATATTAGTGGCTTGGTTCAATGTATCTTCATTTGTATTTCTGATATGTCCCCTTAGAACAATTTGTTTCATTACATCCATAGCACCTATAAGATTTGTCTTTCCCGAAGCATTCGGACCATATATTACGGCAGAAGACAAAACACGATGCTTTTTTCCGGATATTGTTTGCTCAAACACACTATAGTCCAATCCCTTTTGTTTTGGTGCTGCTGTCATCGAAAAGATTGTTTCATCTTTAAATGACTTGTAGTTTCGTACATTAAATGCTAGTAGCATGAATACACCTCCATTTTGCATAAAATTTGCAAATTCAATTATTTTATACTACTATTATACCAGGTTGTCAACATTTCATTCGTTAATTTTGCAGAAATATTGCAAAATCTCCACATGATTTGATTTGTGTCAGAAGTGCTGTCACAAACTAAATCCTCTCCTCTATCAATAATATCATTTGGTTCATATACAAATAAAGGCCCGATTCCTACGAACCAAGCCCTTTACTTTCATATTAAGGATAGCTGACAACATATCACCTATTGCCGAGCGTTCATGGTATGTTTTACGTCCCCCACTAGGGAAAGAGGTTCTATCCGGATGAGCCTCCCAAAAGATTTCTCTTTTCACTTATAGTATATGCAACAATGTAAAAAAATCATTTCAACCATTTTTTGTGTACATATATCCAAAACAGAACATCCAAAATCAAATAAACACATACAAGCAAGGAAAAAACTATTATACCTGTTAAAAAATTAGCCATAAATGATGCTTCTTTTTCTACAGAAATACCAATTGCCACAACAAACGGAAGTATTATGGTTGCAAAGGCCAAGATTTCTGCTTGTAATGGCTGAAACGATTTTAAATAAATAATTTCGCTCTCTAGTTTAAATTTCCGTTCCGCAGTTCCCACACTACTTATGTAATCTATATAATCATTTCTTAGGTTTTGATTCTTGGTTCTACCCTTATAAACCAGTTTCAACACAATAACTGTGGGCACACCCATTAAAATTATATAATGTACGAATGGGGTTTGAAAAAGATTTGCGATGGTACTTGTTATAAAATAGCACGGAAAAAACACCCCAAGTATCACAAAAAAGAATCCGATTATTAAAAACAACTTTTTTAAATATAACTTAAGCATATTTATTCTCCCATCTTAGAATATTCTACACATAAAATCATTCCATTGTTATCATGGATATTACTGGTATCGCCCATACCAATGTAGAAATTTTCCTTTTGACATACTATACTCAGCGGCGGTACATCATAGACGAAATTAAATATCTCATAAAAATTTGTGATAGCCTGTCCGTCATTTCTATAAACGGAAACCTTATACTTTCCATCGTCCTGCTTATTGGCACATAATGCATACAAGTAGTTTTCATCCGTACAGATATCATATACCACCTGCTCATTCGGAAAGATCATTCGTGTAAAATTCGTCATATCTTCCGTTGCATACAGATAACCGGTTGTAAAAAACATATTGTCTTTGAATTGTGTTTTTCCGGTTATTATGTTGTTCGTAAATTTAATTTGATGAATTTTTCCATACCATTGATTATCATATACAAACTTACCATTTTCATATCTATAGAGATCATAGGTGACTTCGGTATCTCCGTACATAAACACTGCATACAGTTTGTCTTTCATAACAAACAAATCATAAACTCTTACTTTCTCGCTACCTGTGGTGTCTAACTTTTCGTCATCCTTATAGAATACAACATTTTCAAAGGTTTCTCCGTTATCTTTTGAATACACGACAGGATATGAACCTCTCAATACGCCCAATCCGCCAAATATCATTCCGTCAAATTCTATAATATCAAATGTATGTAATCCACCTTCTATATTCCGTTTTTTTACCCATTGATTACCATCCAAAACATAATAATTTCCCAACGTCCAGTCTTCTTGCGGATCTATGCCGGGAACGACAAGCCTATTATTAACGACACAAAATCTATCGATTTCTTCTTCCGATAAAGTACCACTATTAGACCAAGTATTCTTATACATATCATAGCACCACATATCAACGGGACCAGCATTTGTATCGTAATCTCCGCTACCAATATATAATTTATTATCATATATTGCCATATCCCAAGGACTTCTTGCCGAAACACCATCCGAATAACGTTCCGATGTGGGTATTCCCAACTCAATGTAAGAAATAGAATCAATCGTTTTCGTTGCCGAACAAGATGTCATCTTAACACTGGCAATAACACAGAGTGTTAACATCAAACAGCGCGTTAACTTCATATTTGCATCCTTTCTTCTTTAGATAATCTCAAATGCCGTAGATACATTCTTAGCATTATTATATACATGACGAAATATATACATCTTCATACTACAAATGTAGTTTGCTATGCTGACTTCACATGTATATTTGCAATAGCATTTGAGGTTTCATTTCAATAAAAATTGATAAACTTCATTTAAATCATAATAATGCAACTTGGACATAGTAATCGATTTGCACAAAACATTTGACACATGCCCCATGGCATCCTTAATATGTCCCGGTCCAATATTCCGAATCGACATATCATACAAACCACTACAATAAGCATAGGCACTCGTCACTGTCCGCATGGGACTCTCGCTTTTCAGGATAGGTAGAAAGTAGGTAGCAGGGTAGGTAGGCAGAAAAACTAGGGCAAACCTCGCCGTACTACGACTTGGTTTGCCCTCTAAAATAAAGGTTTTTGCTATGTTTTATTAGAACTTGCCTGCCTTAGCTGCTTCTTCGATAGAAACTGCAACTGCAACAGTCATACCAACCATTGGGTTGTTACCTGCACCGATAAGACCCATCATTTCTACATGAGCCGGAACGGAGGAGGAACCTGCGAACTGTGCATCGGAGTGCATACGTCCGAGAGTATCTGTCATACCGTAGGAAGCAGGACCTGCTGCCATGTTATCCGGATGAAGTGTTCTACCTGTACCACCGCCGGATGCTACGGAGAAGTACTTCTTACCCTGCTCGATACATTCCTTCTTGTAAGTACCTGCAACAGGATGCTGGAATCTGGTTGGGTTGGTGGAGTTACCTGTAATGGAAACGTCAACACCTTCCTTGTGCATGATAGCAACACCTTCGCAAACGTCGTTTGCACCGTAGCAGTTAACTTCTGCACGAAGACCTGTGGAGTAAGGCTTACGGAATACTTCCTTTACTGTGTTTGTGTATGGATCATACTCTGTTTCAACATAAGTGAAACCGTTGATTCTTGCGATAATCTGAGCTGCGTCCTTACCAAGACCGTTTAAGATAACTCTTAACTTCTTGGAACGAACCTTGTTTGCCTTTTCAGCGATACCGATAGCACCTTCAGCTGCTGCGAAGGACTCGTGACCTGCTAAGAATGCGAAACACTCTGTTTCTTCTTCAAGGAGCATCTTACCAAGGTTACCATGGCCAAGACCTACCTTACGTGTATCTGCAACGGAACCCGGAATACAGAAGGACTGAAGACCTTCACCGATAGCTGCTGCTGCGTCTGCTGCCTTTCTGCAGTTCTTCTTGATTGCGATAGCTGCACCTACGATGTATGCCCAGCAAGCGTTCTCAAAGCAGATTGGCTGGATGCCCTTAATCTGATTGTAAACATCAAGACCTGCATCCTTTGTAATCTTTTCAGCTTCTTCAAGAGAAGCGATACCATAGCTGTTTAATACTGCATTGATTTTGTCAATACGTCTTTCATAAGACTCAAATAAAGCCATTATAGTTTCCTCCTCTTACTTAATTTCCTTGTCAGTTCTTGGGTCAATAATCTTAACCGCATCAGCTACACGACCGTACTGGCCACAAGCCTTTTCGTAAGCGGTGTTAGGGTCATCACCCTTCTTGATGAAGTCTGTCATCTTACCAAGGCTTACGAACTTGTAACCGATAATCTGGTTCTCTTCGTCAAGAGCGATACCTGTTACATAACCCTCTGCCATTTCAAGGTAACGAGGACCCTTCTTTAAAGTACCGTACATAGTACCTACCTGGCTTCTTAAGCCCTTACCTAAGTCTTCAAGACCTGCACCTACAGGAAGACCGTTTTCAGAGAATGCGGACTGTGTTCTACCATAAACAATCTGTAAGAACAGCTCTCTCATCGCTGTGTTGATAGCATCACAAACTAAGTCTGTGTTTAATGCTTCTAAAACAGTAAGGCCCGGAAGAATTTCTGCTGCCATAGCTGCAGAGTGTGTCATACCGGAACAACCGATTGTCTCAACCAGTGCTTCCTGAATGATACCTTCCTTAACATTCAGTGTCAGCTTACAAGCACCCTGCTGTGGTGCACACCAGCCGATACCGTGTGTCAGACCGGAAATATCCTTTACTTCTTTCGATTTTACCCATTTTGCTTCCTCTGGAATAGGCGCTGCACCATGATGCACACCCTGAGCTACTGGGCACATTTCTTCTACTTCATGTGAATAGATGATCATGTTTGGGACTCCTTTCAATCCATCTTTTGGTTTTCCAGCAGAAAAAAATCTTTTGTTATGTTTTTAACAAACTTCCAAATCGACATTTTTCTGCACTGTACCTATTCTCGCACAAAAAACCGATTTCGTCTATACCTTTTCACAAAAAAATTTCAACCGGCGGAATTTTTCTCTTCTGCCGGTTGAATGTTTCATACTAATCTATACTTTCTTCTTCAATCTTTCTTTTTTTTCTGCAATCCTTCTCTTAGAGGCTTTTTTGCATGCCTTTACAATCAGCATAACAATTATCACTAAAAGAATCAGAACAAACAAAACTGCGCCAATGATAATAAAGAAGAACTTACTCGGTTCTTTCAGCAAATCACCAAGTTTTTTGCTGTCTTCGACTATTTTTCTGCCCTCTTCCTTTGCGTATCGAGAATCCACGTTTGGTACACCGTTTCCGTCCGTGTCCTCAAAGGATTCCATATAGCGGGCGATGGCTTCCCATGCCTTTACTTCGCGATTTTCAGTCTTTACAATATACTGCCCGTAATCGGTTATCTTATTGCCGTCTGCATCCTTTGGCTCTAACCGGATAAGTCCGAACGACATATCGGTTACGGAGCCTAACAGCTTTGCGCTGTAAAGGTCCGACACAACGCGGTATAATTTATCATCTTCCAATTCCTTGTCTTCGCCGCCCAATGTTACCAGGCGGGCATCATAAGATTTACTTAAAATCAAACGGTTCGGATTATATGTCCACTGTAGCCCCGAAGTATACAAACGGATATACGGAACCAACGTAGAAAGTGAAGCATCAATTTCTCCAATTAACTTCAACTCTTCTCCGGTCAGGTACACACTAAGAATCGGATAGCCTGCCAGTCCGTCCTCTCCGATTCCGAGAGAAAATGAATTATAGACATCTTCCACTGTTATATTACCAATCGGATAAGACTCCCTGACCAAACCGGCGGGAACCACTGCCACATCCACCGGTACACCATCCCATTCCGGCAGGCTTTCTACCGTATAACGGTAGGAATCTGCAATAATACTGCCCAGATTTAACTCTGTATGCTTGGAACCGAGGTCTCCTGCCGAAGCAAACTCTACGGCATTTTCTGCCAGCACCTGGATTCTGGTATATCCATAACGCCCCAGATAATTGACATCTACCATAGAGATATACTCATCTATCATTTTCTGAGTTTCCTCATCCTGAGCGATGTCATCAGAAATCGCATGTAACCGGTATTCTGTCAAATTCCATCTGCCGTCTTCCTTCTGCGAAAGCGAAATCTGTCCGAGATACTTACCATATTCTCCACAGGAAACAATATAGGTATTTCCGTGAATGATTGGCTCAGAAAGCTTGGTATGAGTATGTCCGCTGACAATCACATCAATCTCCGGAACACTCTTCGCGAGAATTTCATCTTCCGACGCAGATGCCTCTTCCCATGTGCCACTGTGGGAAATACAGACAATGATGTCGGCATTTTCTTTGGCCTTAATCTCTGCCACTGTTTCTTTTGCCGCTTTCACCGGATCTTCAAATAGTAATTCACTAAACGGTGCACAGTCGAGGGCATCTTTACCAAAAATCCCGAATACCGCAACCGTGACATCACCCTTTTGGAAAATCTCATACTCTTTTGTCCCGTAGGCTTCCAATGCTGCAAGCAGGGCACTTCTTGCTTCACTCTCCGGCTGTGCCTTGGTAGCTTCCCAATCAATATTGGAAATAATCATCTCAGGAACCGGATCTCCGCTATTCTTTGCCGACATCAGGCAGTTTGCAAGTCCGTCCGGTCCATAGTCAAATTCATGATTTCCAAGCGTTGTTGCCGCAACACCGAGCACACCCAACACACGAAGTTCTGCCGCATCGGTTTCAAATACCGACTGCACTACCGTTCCCATTGAAAAATCCCCGCCGTCCAGAAACAGAGTGTCCGGATTCTTTTTCATCTGCTCTTTTACCAGCGTCATGATTCTGGACAGACCGCCCACACTGAAATTTTTTCCGTTTTCTGATGCAGTAAATGGATTCAGATGCGAATGTATATCATGTACA
Source organism: Lachnospiraceae bacterium (assembly GCA_015057585.1). Lineage (GTDB taxonomy): Bacteria > Bacillota > Clostridia > Lachnospirales > Lachnospiraceae > SIG299. The sequence goes on from SVEF01000012.1 coordinate 59,088, forward strand.
AACAGCAAATCAAATTTCTTTGCCTCCTCCTGTGCCGATGCAGAAAGCGGAAAAGCCACTGCCAACACCGTCACTGCTGCCAATACCATAGCCAATAGACGTTTTCTCAAACTCATGCAGATATCCTCACTTATACCCTTTTTTATTTGGTTAATTATAACACAAACACGGGATTGGAACAATTTTTCTCATGTACACGGGACTAATTTCCCATGGTTGTCAGAATATACTGCCATATAATGTAAAGTTTTGTATAAAAAAGGTCGATATAAGTCGAAAGTAAACATTTGTAATTTTTTGATAATTATTCTAAGATAATGGATTGTGTAAACGTTATATATGTATCGGAGATAAAGATATATGGTTTATGAAATACAAACGATTGATATTTTAAATCAGCTTGGAGCCAACAAAAAATATAAAGGTTATACTTATATCATATCAAGTATCCTTTATATCAACGAAAGAAGCGAAATGCCCGTTCTGACCAAGATGCTATATGTTGATATTGCAAAAAAATACAATACATCTGCTCAGTGCGTGGAAAAGAACATTCGCAAGGTTATTGAGAACATCTGGGAGAACAAACATAACGAACCTCTGAAAAAATCTATTTTCGGAGAATATCAGAATACAAGGCCGAGTAATTCTGAATTTTTACTGTCACTGCATCAATATGCCTCCACACACGCAACAAGAGAAATCTCGAAAGAAGAATATTCATTTGTATGCCCTGCATCAGGAACTGATTGTGAGTTCTGCAGCCAATTAATCCATGAAATTTTTAGTAAGTTTATCCGTTAATTCTTCATGTAGTATCCATCTAAACTCATCTAAAAACTACAACCCTCGAAATATATAACCGAACGCAATTTTCTAATTCATGGGGGAGAAAAATGATACAACTGAAAACAGGAGCTGTCTATTACACATTGACAACTACAAAACTTTCAACCGAGGACCATATCCCGTACACTGCATACGGAATTGCTGTCGTATCCGGCTCTGAAAGTATCGACGACAAAATCGATGAAATTGTCGATGTTTCCACGGATGTCAGCGTGGTTGAAGAAATGGTAAGTAAATTTAACCGTTTTGAACTGCATCCGGTCCATTTCCGCGACGCCGTATATGATTTTATCTGCAACGGATGATGGATAATAAAAGACCCACCATTACGGTGGGCCTTCCAAAATATCCTGTTTTTAATACGGACTATCAAATTCTGTTTCTGCTTTTTTCACCGCTTCTTCCAATGACATTCCCGCAAAACTTTGTGCACCTAAGAAGCGACCTGATTTTTTATCATCCGCAAACACGCCTACCACAATCCCCGGTATTGCACTTTCCGGAGCATTCGGTGCATACGGTCCGCCAAGGTCGGTACGACACCAGCCCGGATCCGTCAAATTAATCATTACATCCGTTCCCTGTACCGTATGTCCCAAATCAATTGTAATTTTATCGAGCGCCGCCTTGCTTGCCGAATATCCGGCCTGCTGCGGATCCAGACGGATTCCGCTTGTTGTGTTTAAAATTCTTCCAAAGCCGTATTCTTTCATTTTCGGCATGAAATGATAGCAAATCATCGCCGGTGCAATCGTGTTAATCTTAAAACTCTCTGTGTAATCCGAAACCGGGGTCTTAAAATACTCGTTACGGTATGCAATCTGAAGTCCCGCATTATTCAGTACAATGTCTACCCTTACGCCAAATGTATCGATTTCCTGAAGCATTCTCTCTACTGCATCCAAATCCGAAAGTTCCGCTGCAACTGCGTATGCTTCCACACCATGTGCCTTCACCTCAGAGAGTACTTTTTCCGAATGCTCAAGGCTCCTGCTATGTAAAATCAGATTGCAGCCCTGCTTCGCCATAAAAAGCGCAGTCAGATAACCGATTCCTCTGCTGGCACCGGTAATGAATGCCCAACGTCCCTTTACATTTACCATACTAAAATTCCTCCTTTAATCGTTCAAGCTTCTCAATCACCTTGTCGCACCATGCATCAAACTCAGGATCCTCCACCTGGGTTTCCGGATGTGCAAGCATATATTCCACCGTCTTGCGGATTCCCTGCTCACAGCGGATGGTTGCCACAAAACCAGGCACCGCCTTCTTTAATTTAGAGTTATCAAACACAACGCTGTTCGCCTTATCTCCGATGAGACCGCCCTTAAAGTCATAAGGACTAATGGCATCCAGCAAATCAGATGCCACATAATACGGCTTTAATTCCACGCCGAGAGCATCCGCCACACATTCATAGATCTGGTTCCATGTCACCGATTCATCCGAAGTAATCTGAAATGCCTCACCAATGGCATGCGGATTACCGATGAGACCGATAAAGCCCTTTGCAAAGTCCTCATTATTGGTCAGCGTCCAAAGAGAAGTGCCGTCTCCGTGCAAAATAACCGGCTTACCGGTAAGCATTCTCTTTAACACCTGCCAGCTGCCCTTGTCTCCGTGTACACCAAGCGGAACAGACTTTTCACAATAGGTATGGCTTGGACGGATAATCGTCACCGGAAAACCGTTTTCCCGGTACATCTTCATTAAAAAGTCCTCACAGGCAATCTTATTTCTGGAATATTCCCAATATGGATTTGCCAGTGTGGTTGCCTCATTGATACGGTAATCCCGGACCGGTTTATGATATGCCGATGCGGAACTGATATACAGATACTGTTTTGTCTTTCCTGCAAACAGACGGTAATCCCGTTCCACCTGTGATGTCACAAAGCCAATAAATTCACATACGGCATCAAAGGTCATGCCGGACAGTTTTTCTGCAGCCTCTTCTTCCTTATTGATATCTGCCACAATTACCTTTACATTTGCCGGAAGTCCCGCATTGCTGTTTCCTCGGTTCAGCAGGTATACTTCATGCTCTGTTTCCGCCAACTGTCTTGTAATGGCACTGCTGATGGTGCCGGTTCCGCCAATTAATAAAATCTTCATACGAATTTTTCTCCTTATTATAACGTTGCATGTGCCGCAATCTTATAAATCTCAGCAATATCCTTTGCCGAAAGTCTGACAAAGCCCCAAGTCAGGCCATCACCGATACCGAATTTCTCTACCAGCACCGGAATATCTTCTTCTTTTGCACCAAGCTCTGTAAAGTTAATCGGCATGCCGATATCATGTAAAAACTGACGGAATGCACGGATTCCTGCTCTTGCGGTGTTCTCCGGATTTTCCTCATCAAGCTCACAGCCAAATACTCTCGTTGCCATCTGCACAAAACGGTTGACATCGTGCTTGTAAACAAACTCCATCCATGCCGGCATAATGACCGCAAGACCTGCACCGTGTGCACAGTCATACAGACCGGACAATTCATGCTCGATACCGTGACTGTTCCAGTCCTGGCTTCTGCCGACACCGACAATGTCATTGTGCGCCACGGTTCCTGCCCACATCATATTGGCACGTGCGCCATAATTTTCCGGATCTGCAATAACACGTGGGGTTTCTTTTATCATGGTAAGAAGAACTGCCTCGCAAAGACGGTCCGTAATTTCCACTTCTTCTGTATTGGTAAAATAGCGTTCAAATACATGCGCCATAATATCCGTTGCACCGCATGCGGTCTGATACGCCGGAAGGGTAAACATAAGCTCCGGATTCAAAATCGAGAACTTCGGTCGGAGTAAATCCGAACCGACGTCACGCTTTAACATGCCGTCTTCCTTAGTTACCACACTGGCACCCGAGCCTTCACTGCCTGCTGCGGCAATCGTTAATACCGTACCAATCGGAAGTGCCTTTTCTACATTCGCTTTTCTCTCGTAAAAGTCCCAGAAATCGCCGTCATACAGTACACCGATTGCAATACCCTTTGCACTGTCGATACAGGACCCGCCCCCAACCGAAAGAATGAAATCCACATTTTCTTTCCGGCAAAGCTCAATCCCTTCATAAATCTTTGTGTCACGAGGATTTGGCTGCACTCCGCCAAGTTCCACATAAGCGATACCTTCTGCCTCAAGAGACTTCTTTACTCTGTCAAGCAGACCGCTTCTTACCACAGAACCGGAACCATAGTGAATTAACACCTTCGTGCCACCATACTTCTTTACATACTTACCGCTTTCATTTTCAGTACCCCTGCCGAAGACAAAGTCTGTCGGACTGTAAAAAGTAAAATTATCCATACCCAATCCTCTTTTCTGATTTTATTAACTCCATTCTAGTATATTGTGAACAATAATGCAACTTTTTCAGAACACAGTTCATCAGTTGCCCGCACTCTCATATCCCTTGAGTCCATAGTTAAACACGCCGTATGCCACACACCAGAACACAATGGCAATCAAACATTCCACGCCGATGACTCCTGCTCCGCCTTTTCCAAGGAAATAGCTTGCCGGAAGGTATGCTACAAACGCAAACGGAATCACCCAGGTAATGAGAAAACGGATGCCCTTGTTGTAGATTTCCGTCGGATACTTTGCAAAATCGGCCATCTCATACGCCACCTGTAAAAACGGTCCGCTCTGCTTTAGCCAGAATGCCAACGCCGCAAAGAAAAGCTTAATTGATGTATAAATGAGTGCCCCTGCAAGAACCGATACCACAAACAAAGCAACATGTGCAAAATCAAACACAACCACACCCTTGCTTGCGGAAATAATCACAAGAATGCTTCCGATTAACAGTTCGCCAAGTGCATCCGGCTGAATTTTTTCTGCGATAACTTGGAAAAATACGTTCATCGGCCGGAGCATATACCGGTCGAATTCTCCGTTGATGACCAGACGCCACGCCACCAGCCAGATGTTGTCGGTCAAAAGATGGTCAATGCCCCTTGGAATCTGTGCAAAGCCGTATATAAAAATCAACTGGTCTAATGTCCAGCCGTTTAAGGACGGAATCTGCTCAAAAATCAGATACAGAAACAGGATTCCGGAGGCCTGTGTTAAGAAAAATCCCAAAAGTCCCATCAGAAAATCCCCCTTGGACTGCATAACAACTTTAAAAAACTGTGCAATCAGTACGCGGTATAACCGCCAATATCGTTTTATTGTATGTAACAACTCTCTCACACTCCTTTAGCCGCCCAATACCACAAGTCTCTTCGTCACCTGCTTCCAGATAATGCTTCCGAGTACATACAGCAACACCACCCAGATTACCTGTTTGCCAAGTGCCCACGCAAGCTCACTCCCCGCATATTTTCCGAGGTACACCATGACCGGTGTATATACCATGGACGAAAACGGCAGGAATTCAAATACTTCCTGCGCCCACAGCGGGAACAGACTGATTGGAATCAGCTGTCCTGTCAGGAAACTAAGCAGTGCTGACTTTGCCATTCTGAGTCCGAAAATATAAGTGGTAAAAAAGGCCACCATACCAAAACAAAAGTCAAACAGCACATAAATCAAAAAACTCATCAGTACACTTAACAGGTAGGCAAGCAAGGTTGTAACAGACACCGGTGCCATTCCAAGCACAAACACCTTGTAAAGTTCCAGTCCGATCCAGATAAAGATTCCCGGAACAAGCAGTCGGTAAATCATGTTGCCGAGTGCCCGTGCGATGAGACTTGCACGGTAGTCAATCGGTTTAATCAGGTTCATGGCAACTCTTCCTTCCACTACGTCGTAGCCCACCCATGTGGAAATTGCGATGGACACCATGGAAGAGGTCACGTAAACCATAAATATGTAAACCACCATTTCGTTCTTCGAAAGCCCGCCAATCATGCCGCTTTCACTGTTCCCATAAATCGCCATCCAAAGGAAGTAGCTGATAAAGGAACCAAACAGGCTGATAAACGCCCAGATATAAAACGCCCCCCGGTACGCCAGCTGGCTCTTTAGCTCATTGGCGGCAAACGGGAGATAGGTTCTTATTAGTTTTCCCATATCAGTTGCCTCCGCCCGCTTCTGCCGTGCCTGTTGTCGTACCATGATGATAAATTTCCTTTACGATTTCCGCAAGTTCCGTCTCCTGTAACTTGATGTCAGTCACCTCAGTCACTTCCATCACTGCCGATAAAATCTGCGGTGCCTGCAGTCTATGCTTATCAAAGGTAATTGTAAATAAATTTTTTGCCTCATCAAGTTCTGCAGTAAAACAGGCTTCATTGCTGTTCTCTTCCGAAATATGCAGTGCTCCGACGAGGTCCAGTGCCTTGACCGCCTCTGTATTCTTCACTTCCATGACAACCTTACGCTTGGAACCATAGGTATCTTTCAAATGGTCCAATGTGCCATCGTAAATCTTTTTCCCTTCATCAATGATAATGATACGGCTGCAAAGTTCTTCAATATCGCCGATATCATGTGTAGTCAAAATTACCGTCGTCTGATACTTTTCATTGATTTCCTTAATCGCCTTGCGGATGTTATCCTTTACCACAAGGTCAAGGCCGATGGTCGGCTCGTCCAAGTAAAGCACCTTAGGATTATGTAAAAGTGCTGCGCCAAGGTCCGCTCTCATTCTCTGTCCAAGAGACAGCGTCCGGACCGGCTTGTCAAAGAAGTCCCGAAGTTCCAACACATTGTTTAAAAACTCCATCTGCGATGCGTACAAATCATCCGGAATATCGTAAATTTCCTTTAAAATCGTATACGATTCGCTTAAGGGTAAGTCCCACCAAAGCTGTGTTCTCTGCCCAAACACAACACCGATGTTCTGTGCATTCTTTTTTCTGCTCTTACTCGGGTTAATTCCGTCCACCAGACACTCTCCTCTGGTCGGCGTCAGAATTCCCGTCATCATCTTAATGGTTGTGGACTTCCCGGCACCATTGCTTCCGATGTAGCCAACGATTTCTCCTTTTGCTATGGAAAAAGAAATATCATCCACCGCAACCTTTGCCACCTTCTCATTCGAGAAAAGTCCCTTGATAGCGCCCTTTAAGCCCGGATATTTCTTTGGGGAAACAAATTCTTTGGACACGTTTTTTACTTCAATCATCCTTTTTCCCACCCTCTCTCTTTTGATTTGAGGAAAGTATACTCGTATAAAATAGAAATGTCAATTTAAGAGACAAAGAAAATGGCGGGAAATACTTCCCGCCTGCTTCGCTTTACTCTGCTTACTGTTTTCTTAATTCATATACCTTAAACTGTTCTACCTTTGCGTCAGACTCCATTGTCATCTTCTCTCGAAGTACCGTATCTTCCGTCTCCACAACACCATAAAGACTTCCATCATTTCCATAAAATTCAAAGATTCCACGGTCAATGATACAATTCAGTGAAAATGGTTCTCCTTTTTCAAACGGAATCTGAAATGGTTCTGCATACCGTTTTGGATCATGAATCTCAAGCATCCCTGTCACAAAATCTACCTTTACAAAAAGCGTTCCGATGGTAAGTTTCGTACAGCCGCTTTCCTGCGAGTCCCACTTCATGCAAAGTTCCACCGGAGTATCCGAAAGCAGAATCTCCATATTCTTTTCCCGGTTCTGCACAACAGGTATTTCTTTTTTATATTCCTCCAACTCTCTGACCGGGCGGAAACAAATGCTATACTGCCCTTTGCACTTTCTCAAAGAAAGTTCTGCCGGCAGCGACATCATCCCCCTAAAATCACCGGAACTGTTTTCAGTACGAATCCATGCCACGCTGATGACTCTGCCTTCTGTCCCCGCATAAGTTTGCGCCGCATAAGGAAGGCGGGTCCTGTAAGCCGACTGTCTCTCTGATTCCATTTTGAACCGATAACCATCAAACTCACCCACTACATAATAACCGTCCGCCGACCAGAACACCCACTTTGTCACTCCTGTTTCATTTTCCACCGGAAGTTCAAACAGGTCGGGGCACTCCCACATGCCTTCTACTGCAAGACGCTGGTTTTCTTCCCAGTGAAGCAAATCCATGGAACGGAAAATTGCAAATTCGTTGCCATCCAAATACAGAACCATCACGTAAGCACTGCTTGCCGCATGATAAAACACCTTTGGGTCCCGGTTCCCGCCAATGATATGCTTAAGTAGCGGAGTTTCTGCCTTTTCCAAGGTTTTTCCGCCATCCATCGACACTGCCAGCCTCTGTGTATATAAATTCCCCGCATCACGGGACCATTGGTTCTCTCCGCCGGCTGCCGTGTAAAAAAACAACAAAGTATCTTTCCCGTACCCGGCTGCATTTTCTTTGTCCTGCCAGCCGCTTCCCGAAAACATCGTTCCATACTCATCCGGCTCCATTGCGAGAGGCATGTATTCCCACGTAATCAAATCCTTGCTTACCGCATGCCCCCAATGCATATTCCCCCAGACGATTCCATAAGGATTCCACTGGTAAAAAAGATGATACACACCATCTGCATAGACTAAACCATTCGGATCGTTCATCCAGCCTATCTCCGGGGTAAAATGGATTTGAGGGCGAAACGGATAAAGATTTTGTACCTTTTCTCTTTGGCAGGCAACCGGAAACGACTTTTCTTCCTCATCACTTCGGATTTCGATTTCCCGTCCTACCTGTTTGCTGACATCCATACAGGTATAAAAGCCCGCATCTGCTTCGCCTAACCGGATGTCCACTTCCTGAAATTTCGCTCCATTCACATAAAAATGCAACTTCACTTCCGTTTTTTTTGTGTCAACCGGCAACCAAAGATACGGTTCTGTTATCTGAAGTCTCATAGTTTCCCCCTACTTCGCTCCGCCATAGCTTCCCGCAGTATCCGCAAACACTGCTTTCGCATCCGTTTTCCTCTTGGATGTGCTCACGCGTTTCATCAATTCTTCGTAGAACAGTTCCTCATCAAACGGAAGTTCCACTTCCTTATCTAAGAACGCAGAAAGATGCATCGCATTGGAAAGCATCAGACCATGAATACCTTCTGAGCCCTCTGCTACAAGACTTCCTCCACGTAAAATGGCATTTCCCCAGGAATTTGTTACGCCGACATGCTGCAGATTTTCCCCATCCGTTTCTACTTCCATCCACTTGCTGTTTACCGTAGCAAACGGCTGTGTATTGGTCCTCGAAAATTGCTGTTCCGTCATTTCATACTCTTCCATAATGAGCTTGTCATGTTCCACTACAAATTTAGCGCGGTCCATCTGGATTTCCAGACGGTTGGAACCATGCGCATCTCCGGTGGATGTAACAAACACCCCGGTCGCTCCGTTCGCATATTCCACGTATGTGGTAACATCGTCTTCTACCTCAATGTTGTGCCACTTACCGAAATGCATGAAAGAGCGTACCTTTACCGGCATTCCGCAAATCCACTGCCACAAATCCAGCTGATGCGGACACTGATTTAACAATACTCCGCCACCTTCGCCCGACCAGGTTGCACGCCAGTCACCGGAATCATAATACACCTGTGGCCGGTACCAGTTCGTAATAATCCAGTTTGTCCGTCGGATTTCACCATATTTTCCGGACTGCACCAGTTCTCTCAACTTACGGTACAAACAATTGGTCCGCTGATTGAACATCATACCGAACACAACCTCCGGATGCTTTTTGGCTTCTTCATTCATTTCACGCACCTGCTTTGTGTATACACCTGCAGGTTTTTCCACCATGACATGGATTCCACGCTTCATACACTCTATGGCATATGTCGTATGACCATAGTGCGGAATCGCAATCAGACAGGCATCAATGACGCCGCTGTCAAGCATCTGAATCGCATCCTCAAAGTAAGCCACTTCTTCTCCGTACTTCTGCTCCTTTGCCCAAGACAGGCGTTCCGGATTAATGTCCGCGATCGCTGTAATCACAAAATCCGGGCACTTCCCGTCTCTTACATTTGCCGCATGACCGGAACCCATATTTCCAACACCTAAAATCCCCAATCGTATCATCATCGTTTCCTCCTACTTCTCCAAAATCCCTTTAAAAGCGTTGCATGCCGCATCAAATGCCGCATCGCTGTTCGGATACTTGTACTCTTCAATCAACGTGCGTTCTCCTTCGCGCTCCAACTGCTTTAATCCATCAAATACCGTCAGATGCGGCTCGATTGTAAAATGACGTCCGCCCCTAGCAATAAATTCTTTCACGATTGCATCCACATTTCCGATACCGCAGCCTGCCGGAACCACGAACCCGTCTGCCCTGGCATCCTTAATATGCATATAATAAATGTAATCCTTTAACAGTTCCCATGCCTTTAACGTATCTACATCACACTGTACATAGTTTGCCGGATCAAAAATCCCCTTCATCTCAGGAAATGCCTTATGAATCTCCAGACAACGCTCTGCAATGTCTCCGTAAATTCCCTTTTCATTCTCATGACACAGACAGATGTTGCTGCCTTTTGCCGCGTCCACCATTCTTCCAAGACGTTCGATTACTTCTTCTTTGTAATCCTCAGCCCTTTTCTCCTTTGGGAGGAAGAAAGAAAACATTCTGATATTTTTTGCGTTCAGTTCACGTGCCACATCCAGTGTGTGCTTAAACTGATCTAAATGCGGTTCAAATGCATCGGTAATTCCGATTTTTCCGATAGGAGAGCCGATAGACCAGATAATCAGCCCATTCGAGTCCAGTTTCTTCTTTACCTCTTTTGCCTTTTCCAGCGAAATTGAGGAGACGTTTGTGCCGTCCACATCCCGGATTTCAAGTCCACACAGTCCGTTTCTCCTTAAGGCCTCCACCTGCTTGTCAATGCTTGACGAAGCCTCATCTGCAAATGCATAAATTCCATATCGGTTCATGATTTTTCCTCCGTTATATTTTAAAAATAATAATCCGTTCTCTTTCACTTTTTTCTTCAAACAAATCGCTACAGTCAATCTCATCAAAAAACTCAAGTTCCTCCACCGTCATCAGATACGAAATGTACTCCGGAGACGGATAATAAAAGAAAATCAAAATCTCGCGCGGCGATTCATAATAGGACTCTATGATTCTTGCCATTACCGACCGAAGCACTTCTACCGAAAACGGATTAAAAAAGTAGCAACGGTCCACTTTCTGCGGCACTTTAAAACTTTCTGCATTTCCGAGCCTAAATTCTACCTTTTCAGCCGAAACAGAGGTCTTTAAATTTTCCTCCGCCGCCGCAAAAATCCTCTCATCGTACTCAATTCCGATACATTTTGCCCTGGTCTGGTAGGACAAATAAAAGTCGACCCGCCCCTTTCCGCAGCCGTAATCAAGCAACACATCCTTTTTGCGAATCAGGCCGCTGTTTGCCAGACGTTCTAAAACGGCATACGGCGTCGGCTCATACGGATAGCGATACTGATCCGCATTGGAATCGTCCCTGCCGGTGGTTTTAATTTTTAATAACCTGTCCAGACTTTGCTCGTTCTGACTCATAGTACTCCCTATAAACTCATCCTAAGAATTTCTTCTACATCCTTTTCATCAAGCGGCACATACGCATTCGATAATCCGCCGAATTTCACAGCGTCTGCCGCCATAACCGAAAGCTTGGAATCGTCAATTCCCACCTCACGAAGTGTCATCGGAATGCCACAGTTTTTGAAAAACTCTTCCGTTGCATCAATGCCCATAGCAGCACATTTCATCGTATCTGTTTCCTGAATTCCCCAGACATTTCTTGCATATGCTGCAAACTTTGGTGCCGTGTCTTCGTTTAAGATATAACGCATCCAGCGTGGTGTCACAATTGCCAGTCCCACACCGTGTGTAATATCGTAAAATGCGCTCAGTTCATGTTCCACCGGATGACAGGTCCATCCGCCGCCCTTGCCGGCAGAGGTAAGCCCGTTTAAAGCCTGCGTGCTTGCCCACATTAAGTTTGCCCGCGCTTCATAATTGTCCGGCTCTTTCAGTGCAACCGGGCAATATTTGATACAGGTTTTCAAAATGCTCTCTGCAATACAATCGGTCAGATAAGCCGTCTCTGTCTTTTGGAAATACTGTTCAAAAACGTGCGACATAATATCTGCCGTGCCTGCCGCCGTCTGATACGCCGGTAACGTAAACAGATAGGTCGGGTCACAAATTGCCGCTACCGGCTTAAAGTTATGGGAGGCTGTACCGAGTTTTTCGTTGGTTTCCATGTTAGAGATTACTGCATTCTTGTTCATCTCGGAGCCGGTTGCCGCAAGTGTCAATACCGCTACAATCGGCAATACCTTGCCAATCTTTTTGCTGTCTACTACCAAATCCCAAGGATCACCGTCATAGCATGCACCACCGGCAATCACCTTCGATGCATCGATAACACTGCCGCCACCAACAGCAAGTACCACTTCAATGCCATGTGTTTTGCAAAGTTCTACCCCTACACGCACCGAAGTAATCTTTGGGTTTGGCTCGATACCGGATAATTCATGAATCTCGCAATCCTTCAGTAATTCGTGAATTTCCTGATAAATGCCGTTCTTTTTGATGCTGCCTCCGCCATAGACCATCAGTACCTTTTTCCCGTGCGGCAATACCACCTCCGGTAATGCCTTTAACTGTCCTTTTCCAAAACGTACATCTGTGTAAACATGATAAGTAAAATTGTTCATCGCTTATTCTCCTTCTCTATGCATGATTTCATGGATTACTAATTCCAATACGCGGTTTTCGCGCTCTAACATTCCGCTAAATGTCTGCGATACCACCTTATCCTTGTGGTCACCGTTTCTGTTTCGTTCTATCGCATGCTCCGGAAAAACGTACTCCAATGTAAATTCTTCCTCTGCCTCATAATCATCCAGTTTCTGCTCGGTTATCTCCTCCGCCTCACACAGGTAATAGTAATTGTCCTGGATGAAAATATCCTCTATTTTTCCTTTTTCGATTCTTCTCACATAGCCGAATTCTCGGATGGATTCCGGCTTTACCACAAGCCCGCTCTCTTCCTTCACTTCCCGGATTAGCGTCGCCTCATGTGCTTCGCCTTCTTCGATTCCGCCCCCCGGAAGTTTGTAGTAATCGTACTTCAGACTATGTATCATTGCAATTTTTCCGTCTTTTATGATAATTCCCCTGACGGATGGCCGCCTGCCGATGGTGCCGTTTTTTTTGTAATTCTTTTTGTCGATACTGAATAACTCTCTCATGTTATCGATTATACCTCACTCCCGCATAAATTAACATTCCCAGTCCAACAACAAAACCTGCTCCGAAAACAAGCATACTGAGCGGAGATTCTGTTAAAAATGCCACTACTCCTGCTACAAGAATACCAAGACCAATCACACAGACGCCAATGCCTGACCACTTACAAAACACTTCCTTATCTTCTTCTTTTACCTTATCATAATGATAGTCATGAAGTAGGGAAATTCTCTGCTTTTTCCAAATTAACAATCCAAACACAAGCAATAACATACCTACTACTCCAACAATAATCGCTGCGAATAGCATATTGATATCCTCCTTTTGAACTGTCGTTACAGTTCTTTTTTCAGCATAATAATGTCTTCCGTCCGATATTCTTCCAAAAACCCGTTGCCTAAGAACATCTTGATTGCCGGATTATCAATCGCAATATCATCATAAAGCACTCTGACTCCATTCTCCTTTGCAGCCTCACATAGCAACTGCAATCCCCTCTTGCCGTATCCGTTCCCACGATATTTTGCATAGACAATGACATCTGCCACATGGATTCCTCTGGTTTCATCATAGTGATAAGCGATTTCACCCACAAACGCATTCTCGTTTGCTAAATACCTGTAGAAACGCTTGTTTTCCGGGTTCACAATCCAGTGCTCGTACCAATCTGTCCAATCCTCCTCCGGAAAAGGAATGGTTCCGCCCCACGCATGATTATAGGACATGGTTTCCTCATCTGCCATAAACATCTGGCGAAACCACAGATCTTCGTATTTTGGTGTATGTAATTTAAGCATCTTCCCATAAACTCCCTATTTTATCATAATATGATACAAAATCAGATATGTCGTTGCAGTAAGCCCCATTCCAACCGTTATTCCGGCAAAAAAAGTCAAAGGCTTGATAACATATAAAACCGCAAAAACAAACAGCAATCCTATGCACACCCACATCATTTTCCAATACCATCTGGCAGCCCGGAGATTTTTCTCCCGCAAAGCCTTCTGATACTTCACCGTATCAGACTCTGTTTTATCCTGCTCTGGTGTATTCGTTTCTGTCGATTCATCTTTCTTTTCCTCACACTTCTCGCGAGCCAGATAATCCGTCGTCACACCAAACAAATCACTAAGCTGTATAAGATTTGGAACATCCGGCCACGTTGCTCCCGACTCCCATCTGGAAACCGCCTGTCTTGACACCTGCAATTTTTCTGCCAGATCTTCCTGCGACATCCCTCTGCTTTTTCTCAACATAATTAACTTTTCTTCAAACTTCATCTTTCCTACCTCCATTTTTGATATCCTAATCTTACTTTTTGATATCCAAAATGGCTACCATTTTGCCATAACAATTCCGCAACCAAATGTAACATTTGGCAGATATTTAATTTCAGAGCACTTCTAACCATTTTCCCGCCTATTATCTCTCATAATATCCGGTCACACCAAACCCAATCGTCGCCCAATGTTCTGCATTCCTTACGACTCCGGTATTCTTCTGAGTTAACAGTTCCACCAGTTTCTCTGCTCCAATCTCAAAAGCAGAAACAGACTTTCCATCCAATTCCACTCTGTCTAACGGATATATTTCTACTTTCACGAAAAACACCTCACTATTTTAAAACGACCTTCCACTTACCATCTTCAATCACATACTGGAATTCGGTCAATTTTTCATTTAACATGACCTCCAGCAGTTCATGGAGATCACTCACCGTATTCACATGTGTAAGTTCCTCCCTGCTAATCCAGTGCATTTCACCTTCCGGCGAAGAAACAACCTCTCCTTCAAACTCATCCGCCACAAACAAAAAGACCAGATAGCGTCCTTCCTCTATCGGAAACTGTTTTACGCCGCAAAGTTTTGGATTCTTTATCAGCAGCCCTGTTTCCTCTCTTGTCTCGCGGATGACCGCATCGACAATCGATTCCCCCGGTTCGATATGTCCACCCGGCAGGGTATAGCCTCTCCAATCTTCCTTGATTCGGTCCTGTAACAGATACTTTTCTCCATTCCTTATCAGACACAATACCGTCAATTCGGTCATTTCTGTGCGATTCATTTTCCGGTTCCTCCTATCTATCTTTTCCTTACTCTGTAAAATGCGTCAGGTCAAATTCCATCTGCCTGATATATTCCGCTACAAAGTCCATCTTTTCCTGCCAAAACTGTTTTGCCCGCTCCGTCACCATCGGATTGTTCTTTCTCTTCTCATGATACATCTTTGTCCTCTCCAGTGCCTCATAAAAGGAAAGTTTCCCCTCATAACTGCACGCCATCGAGTCCCAACAGATACCAAGCGCACCTTCTTCATCCAGCCAATCCGCTTCCATCAAAAGGAGTTGTTCCACGGTCAGCTGCTCCGGATGCTCTAACATCTGTTTATTGGAATGAGTTCCGATGCAAACCGCCACTTTATCGGCAAATTCCTCCTCAAATCCCTGCTCCTTTGCGTACGCACGGAACATTCTCTCCCCTACCGTCTGGTGCGGCTCATTGTCATCGTCTGCCTGTCCGATGTCATGAAAGATTGCCGCCAGAATGAGTACATCCCTGTCCACATCCTCTCTTCCTTCACACAAACGGGCTGCCCACTGCGTCACGCGTCTTGAGTGTGCACTGCGTGAACGGAACGGATGCCGTTTACACTTATCACTATCCGCATCTTTTAACACTTTTTCCACGTATTCCATGTAAATCTTATAATTCTTTCTGATTTCTTCTCTGGTCATCTGGCATCCTCCTACATTCCCATAAACACATCAATCTTTTTCAACACGCTCTCATCTGTCTGATAGGAAAAGTCATCCGCACAAATCTCCAGCCATTCACCGACCATCTTCTCTTTTCTCGTCTGCTCCAGATATGCCTTAAAATCCTCATACACGTCCAGGGTTGTGCTCAAATGTACCGGATGACGGTTTTCATTATTCATTCTGTGCAGGTAGCGCTGATATAGAATATCCGTATCTGCCCGAAGCAGCAATGTCAAAATTTCATAGCCCCGTTCCTTTGCCATTTTGTGCAGGTGTTCTAATTCGCCGGTATGAAAGTTGGATTCTAAAATTAACGGTTTATCCAATTTGGCAAATTCATCAAACAAAAAGTTCATCAATTCCATCGTTGCTTTGGAAAGTTTTAAATTCTCCTCCCGGTTTGTAAAGCCTATCGTGTCTCCCAATACTTCCTTTATGGTATCTTTGGCAAACATACTCGCTCCGTATCTTTGTGAGAGAAGTTTTGCAAAGGTGGACTTGCCCGTTGCCAGGTCTCCCATGATTAGTAGTAATCTGTTCATTTTGCATCCTCCGTTAATAAATTCAAATCCTTCTTTTATAGTACTACATTTCCCTTGCAAATACCATAGCCAATCTTCCTTAACAATGTCATTAATCTTACATAAAAAGAGACGGCATTCTTTCTCAGAATTACCGCCTCTCATATCTTTTCTCTAATATGTTTTGTCTGCCATATATAAGTTTAACTTCTCCATGCTCTGTGCAAATCTTACATTACCACGGAGATTCTTCATATATGCAGGATTCTGCATTACTCGGTACAGCTCCTCTCTAAATTCCTCCAAGGTTACCAAGGTTCCATTTGAAATAAAGCGGATTTCTTCTCCTAATCCACCAAAGAACTTCGATTCCCTTAACTTCTCCTCCGCCCGAATCATCTTTTCAACATATACTTCAAAACACTCCGCTGCCTTTTCTTCTTCCTGTACCCGCAAATAACTGCATACCATCTGTATTGCCCCGCGATAAAATGGAAGTCCAAATAGTTCCTCGATACAGCATATCGTTTCTGCATAAATACGTTCCTTATCCATATCCCCCATTGTTACAGCAAGACCATTCAAATGCGACAGGCAAATCAATACATTTTGTACACATTCCAATAAAAACTGTTCCGCAGCCTTCTCGCATGCCTCATATTCCTTCTGCTCATATAAAAGAACCGTATGAAAATGTCTGGCATTGAAATCGGAGCTTGGAAATATACTGATAGCATTTTTTGCTTCTTCAAAACGCTGATTGCGGATATAGAAGCTTGCTAAATAATGCTGTGCTTCTGCCTTTATCTCCAGCTCCTCAGATTTCAATAGTCCTAAAAGAATCCTTTCCATCTCTAACACTTGTTCCTCTGCCAATCCTTGCTGCATGTGTAGCTTAGTAAGCCGCTTCGCATATGTCAGCTTTAACAATTCCGAATTTGGATATTCCCACATTCGTTCTCTCCAGTACGCCAGTTCCGCTGTTATACCACCAGCCCATTCAGTTTTCTCCGCACAATCTGCAATTGCTTTCACCTTCTCCTTTGAAAGTGTATCTTCAAATAAAAACAACGTATTTAAATCCGTATGCAACGCTCTTGCAAGTGGCATCAACAGCATAATATCCGGCATAGAACTATCCGTCTCCCACTTACACACAGCAGGCTCTGAAACGCCAAGCTTGGTTGCTAACTCACGCTGCGTCATATTGACCTGCTTTCTCAACCGAAAAATCCGTTTTCCAAATGTCTCTTCAACCATCGCTTTGTCCTCCTTTTTTCTATCTTAATGATAGGGACCCTATGGCTTTATTATAACATTGGATTTTGAGATAGAGCAACTGAGATGATGTTAACTACCGATTAAGTAAAGTTAACCAGCAATCAACAAACGTCATTCAAAACTTCAAAACATCTTCACGGTCATTTTCTTGTTGCCTATGTCTCTCCAACATCTGTTTGGACAATTTGAAAAGGGGCCGTTTTTTACAGCCCCTTCAACTCAACCTCTTTTATCCGGCATATGCGGCAGCAGCGAACTTAAGTTACCTTCTATTCACGGCCTCCTCCAAGCATTATCCTCTCTTTCTATCTCCTTTGCCACTGCTTTTATCAATTCCTGCGTATCCTCATTTGGATTTTTCCTTAATGCCGCTTCCAAAACCTCAATAATTTTCGTCATATAACACAAGTCGTTACCGCGTTCTATTAAACCGGCCATCACCAGGCGCAACGTATTGTACGGAATAATCTCCGGAATCACATTCGTAATCAATGCCGGATATTTCACTCTCAAATTGTCTACCATAAATTTCACAGTATCCTCATTCAGAATATAGCCATAGTATTTCTTTACGGTTTCCTCCAAGCGGCTAAATATGATATCCATCGTCTTTTCATCCGCCGTTTCCAACACTTCTCTGTGCAATACCCTATGATAGGATTGTAGCAAAAACTCCGAATCCTTTAGTTCCTTGTGGTCCAGGATTCGTAACACCGGCATCAAGATTCCCAGCTTCGCAAGTTCTTTTCGAACATTCCTTATGCGTTCAATATAACCCTCATCTTCCACAAATACTTTTGTTATGTCCGCACCAAATTCTAATACAAGAGGCTCTTCATTATCTCTTAGAATCTTTCTGACCTCATCGTTAATTATGGATTCCTTTTCTTGCGAGGAGTTGCCACAATCTGTTTCAAGCAAAACATCCGCACTGATATGTAAATTTCTGCATAACTCTGCAAAAGTAGTAATGTCCGGACAACTCTGATTTCGTTCCCACTTTGAAATTGCCTGGGAAGTAACACCGAGCCTATATGCCAACTCTTCCTGTGTCATATTGGCATTTTTTCTATAATAAGAAATTTTTTCTCCCAATGTAACCATACAAATCCTCCGTGCTTTCTTTTGCAATTATTATATCACGTTAGAGATATCCTGTAAAACAACCAACTCTCTATGTATTACTCAACCACTTCATTGGCAGCGACATTTTTATAAAAGTCCGTTACGCAAAACATTCCCCGTACTTTTCATTCTTTCGCAGCTCCGCACAAAGTACCTCTGGCATCTGTTCCATCTGGTACTTCCAAAAACCCTCCGGTATCTGCTGAAATTTGTCCGCAGGTAAAATAACATCCGCTACCAACGGAGAAGAATAGCAATAATCACCTAATGCAAGAAGGCGGCAATACTCCCTATGATGCTCAAAGCCCTTATCAAAATAGCTCAGTGCCCGTGCAATATCATTCCCGTGGCGCGCTTCCAATGTTGCCAAAGTCAAATACAAGTATCGCAAGTCAAAATGTTCCTTTCCGCACCTTCCATCCGGAAATACTGTTTCAAATAGGTTAACCAGACTATGCAAAACCTCTCTTCCGTATGTAGAAGAAGAAACAGATGCATCCGCAAGAACCGCCCGGGAAACTACACCTGACAGTTCTCGTAAAAGCACAAGAATAAGTTCTCCCTGATACTTCCCTGCCTCCTCGGCTTTCGCAGCCAACGGCAACAATATCTCCTTGCTAAAGATAACAGAAGGCTGCTCATTTGCAAGATTTATGGCTTTCTCATGCTTTCCTAAATATTTGCAAAGATGCATCATCATCAAAAGTGATGCCTCCCGATACTTTACCGGAAGTTCCATCGCAAGCAGTTTATCGTACACCTGCAAGGACTCTTGCCAGTATAGTTGCTTTACCTCTTCTCCGCTTTTCTGCCAACCCAGATAGAAAAGTGCCTCTGCCAGTTTTATCATAAGGTCCGGCTCGTTTGGAAACTCCTCAAGTGCGGTACGCAGCATCTCGACTGTCCCGGTCAGGTCTCCCATTCCTTCTCCCAAGAAACCGCCCATGGCACGAAGATCTGCACCGGCCTTATCTGCAATTTTCCGGATTTGTGCTTCTCTGTCCCCATGATACCCAAACAGTTCATCAATGGTAACATGAAAATAATTTGCAATGGAAGGTACCATTTCCATATCCGGATACCCTCCGTTGGCTTCCCAACGAGAAATCGCCTGTCCCGTCACACCAAGCGCCATTGCCAGATCTTCCTGAGTTCTGCCGTCACGGTGTCGCAATTCTTTTATGTTTTTTCCAATACTTATCTTCATCCTGTTTTCCTCCGTTTTTATTATCACCGGTGTAGCTTTAGTATAACATAAACCTTGAGGAAAACAATTATCAATTCATTGTGGAGAAGTCAAGTGTCGCTGTAGTTCAGAGCTTTTACTCCACGGGTAGCCAAGATAATTGCCGTGCTTTAACTACCATAAATGATAAATCAAATTTAAGCAATTTGGCAATTCTTCATCAATATATCCACTATCAACAAATCCTACTTTTTCATAAACATGTATTGCCACAGTGTCTTCACGATTTACGCAAACTTCTACACCATGATATCGTCCTTCCTGTTTTAGCAACTTTAAAATCTGTCGTAATGCTTCCGTTCCATAGCCTTTGTTTTGAAACCGCCCATCAATCATAAACTGTTGTAAATCATAGTTAAACGGTTCCTCTGTAAAATCTCGGACTAATGCAACACCAACAATTTGTGAATCATCCGCAATACCAAATACGCGAGCATTACAGTTACGATAAATGTATCATTCTTTTCTCCTATAAATCCAATTTCTTGTCGGCTTTCATCCGCTTACTGCTTTTGGCAAGTTCTTTATGCCATTTCACCTTATCTCGCATATAGGCCGTCTTATCATCGGAATATTTGGCTTCATTTTTCAGTTTCAAATAACTTTGCCAACGTTCCAAGGATAAACTTCCATCCTCTAATGCCTGTTTTATGGCACATCCCGGTTCTGTTTTATGCTTGCAATCAGTAAATTTGCACTTTCCTAAGTACTGCTCCACATCCTCAAAAGCTTCACCAAGTCCGGTCGAAATATCCCACATGCCAACGCTGCGCATCCCCGGAGTATCAATAATCATTGCACCATTCTCTAACATAATGAGTTGCCTATAAGTTGTAGTATGACGCCCTTTGCTGTCATCCTCACGTATGCCATTGACATCCATGATTTTTTCACCCGCCAATGCATTTACAAGACTTGACTTTCCTACCCCGGAGGAACCTAAGAATACAACTGTCTTGCCCGGTTGCAGATACTTTTTCAGTTTTTCCATTCCGTAACCTGTTTTGGAACTGACCTGGTACACTTCTACTCCCGGTGCAACCACTTCAATATTTGTAACATATTCCTCGTAATTTTCTACCAAATCCGCCTTTGTTAACACGATGATCGGAGTTGCTTTGGACTGCCAGGCCAATGTCATATATCTTTCCAACCTTTTTGCGTTAAAATCATGATTCAGCGATTGCATGATGAACACATAGTCAAAGTTTGCAGCCACCGCCTGTTCTCCCCGTCCCGGCGTCGGATCCAGACGTGAAAAAAACGTCTTTCTCGGCAATGTTTTTATAATCTGACTGTCCCCGTTAGAAATATAACGGATTAGTACAAAATCTCCTGTGGTTGGGAACTCTTCCGATTCCACATAATACTCTTTTGTTTTTAATCTTGCATAAATTTCGCCATGCTCGCATACTAGCTGATAGCGTTCCCTATGAACAGCCGTTACTCTCGCCGGTATGATTGCAGATTCTCCAAATGCACTATTCTCTTTTACCATTTCTTGCATAAAACCATATTTCTCTAAATTCACCTTCGTAATCCTCCATTATTTTAACTATTTCATTTTTCAAAGTTCTTATTTCTTTTTTCATCATTTTCATAATTAACAACACTTCCTTTCCTCCTGTTTGCCTAAAAAAGAGCGCAAAAATACCGTAGAAAGGTAACCCTGTTAACGCTACCTCCTACGGTTAAAAATGGACATAAAAATAACACACCTTCAAAGTGTGCTACAACCGACAGTTATAGTATTCACGAAAGGTTCCTAAAAACGGCACAACAGCAAAGAGGTCTGTACCTCCAAATTACTTGCACCCTTCTTATTCAGTTATGCTACAATTACCTCGCTTAATAAATTCATAATTCATTTCTCCTTTCGTATCTGCTTTTGCAGATTTATTTTCTTTAGTATATCGTTCACAAACCCAATTGTCAATTCATATCTTTATAATTACACTTATTTAAATTCTACTATCGTTTTTGTGGACGAGGTGTCCGAAGGGTTGCGAAAATTATGCCCTGCTCTTTATCCATACAAAACCTCCCTGTTTTGTTCCTATAGTAAGTATAACACAAAATCTATTCCATTAGCAATACAGCTAAATTATAATTGTATTTCATACTTATAATCCTTCATAACAATATCAGTTCCCCGTTTTTTATATGTACTTTCACTGACAATTTTTCCGCCGCACTTCTGTGCAACCCGATTAGACGCAATATTTTCCTGTCCCACAAAAATAGTTACTTTCTCTGCCCCTTGGCTACGAGCATAATCTATCATTCCTTGAGCAATCTCGGTTGCATACCCCTGACACCAAAACTTTTTATGTACACAATACGCAATATCATATACCTTTTTATCTTCACTTATCATGAAACTGCAGGTTCCTACCCGTTCCAGGGAGTCTTTGAACACAGGAATCAAATAGCAGCATTCTTCATCCTCGCCTAACCCTTCTAACATCTTCAAATATTCATTATCTATTTCTTCTTTTGCTTCGTCCGGTAAGTATTGTCCCATCTCCGGATTGTTCCAGATGCTGTATGCCCACAAAGCATCCTCTTTTGTAAAACCCCGAAGGATTAGCCTTGAGGTTTCAATGTTTGGTATCTTCATCTCCGATTCTCCCATCACAACTCTGCTATACATCCAAGCTCCATGTAATCGCATCATATTTCTTCCCGTTTACTTCCCTGTAATCCTTTTTACGGCACACTTCTTTAAAACCTAATTTTTCAGCAACCCTCACCATTGCCAGATTGCCGGACCAGGTCTGTGTGTAAAAGGAACGATGTCCGTTTGCCTTCAAAATGTCCTTCCCACGGAGAATCCCAATTCCCCCATTCCGTTTCCGTTGTAAACCATCTGACGTAATCTTCGATGTCAGATTCTTTCATGTCTCTTAAAATTAGCATGTTTCCTGTTTTCCTTTCGTCTATCTGCCCGGCTCCTTTTACGCATTGTAATACATGTCATATACAATGTAACCGTGTATTCCCTCCAAGGAACCTTCGTATGTTTCCTGACACATCATACAACGCGGTTCTGTCATAGGATACCCACTGGTTGGGAAAATGTTATATTCTGATGATGTTCTAAACCCAACCTTATTATAAAAATTAAAATTTCCTTCCACCGTAATCCCTTTGTATCCCAGACTTTTCACCTTCTCTATACCAAGGGTAAGCATCGCCTTCCAATGCCCTGACCAAGATAGTCCGCATGCACGGATACCGGTGCCAGCATCACAATCTCCGTATCCTGTCCATCACCGTGTCTGCCTTCTTTTGCCGGAGATAACGGAAACCTTGAAAACAGGAAATGACCAACAATCTTTCCGTCCAGTTCTGCCACAAAGGAAAGTTCCGGTATGTAATATCCGGAATATCTGATTTCTTCAATCAATGCCACAATATCCGTTCCATCGGAATAATTTGTACCTTCTTTAAAAGAGCGCAAAACCAAAGAAACAATATCTTTATAATCCTTTGGTGTTTCCGGTCTGATTATAATATCATCTCTCATATCCTTTTCTCCTCACAATTTACTTACCACTTTTATATGTATCTAAAATTATATTTAAATTCTTCTCCAAAGTATCTGCGCCATTTAATCTTATTATTTTGCATTGAAGAGAGTTCATCCAGGCTTCATGTTGCTGCAGTGTACAACCGCCAGCCCCATGGTCGTATTCAGCAATACCCCTTAGCATTTTTTCATGCTCCTCATACATATCTCCACCTTCCAAAACACGTTCACCAAACCACCCATGTTCCCGTTCATGCACACGTTTCACACGAAGCTCTGCATCTGCGTGGAGATGCACAACCAGTTCAAAATACGGGTCAAAGTACTCGTGAAATGAATTCATGGAACCTGCCATTACAAAATGCTCACAATCTGATATTGCTTCTTGTAATCGGCTTATTTTCTCCTCCTTTGAATACATCTCAGAAAAGGGAATTTCCGTATCCTTCCGCCATATATAATCATCAATATCCACAAAAGTATAACCTAATTCTTCTGCGACCAACTTCCCAAGAGTTGTTTTTCCCGCCCCCGAAGAACCCATTATCATAATACCTGTTGCCATACTCTCACCTCCGCAAATCTGCACATGAATTTTAACACACCATTAAAACAAATTCCACCCATAAACTACTGTTTTTCACAGGTGTTCCGGAAGTGTCCGAGCTTCTCTTCTTACTTATTTCATTTCATAAAATAAAAATGGCGGGAACTTCTTCCCGCCTGCGGTGGCCCAAAGAGCTTACGCCCAGACCAAAATCATTATTTTATTGAACACTTAACTCAGCAATGTACTTTTCTACCTTTTCCACCAGATATCCGGCATTTTCCACCTGCTGTCTGGTTTCTTCCTTACTTGCCAAATAGAAGTCATCATAGTCGGATGCATTTCTGATTTGCTCTGCACGTGCAACCTTCTGGTAATCCTCTTGCGTAAATGTACCATTGCCTTTATAAATGAATATCAGATTAAACTGCTTTAACGCACCATTATGTGTTACTACTTCCCAAGTTCCGTAGCAAGCAATGCTTTGATACTTTTCTCAATGGCATAGAACGCTCTGTTATTAGCAGATTTGTAGGAACCTTTCTCCAATACTTCCTGTGATTCCGTCACTAATTCCTTTGCTCGGTCTAAGCGAAGTTTTGCTAAAATCATGCCTTGCTCTTTATCCATACAATACCTCCCCTTCCATTACTATATTCATAAAGTATGGATACCACGTCTTTTTCTCTTCAAACTCGTCAAACGGCAAGCAAACAAAATTAACGATTGCAAAATGTTTCATCGCTATTTCTGTAGCAATTGTTGCCAAGGCATCTTCATATTTCTTTACTTCCAAACGATCGCTCTTTGTCAATAGTGCGATGTCAATATCAGAATCTTCCGTATAGTCGCCACGAGCGCAGGAACCGTATAATACGACTTCTACCAAATCTTCTTTCAACAAGTCACGGACCAGGCTGGTACATTCTTCTTTCACTTCATTTATTAAGTTGTCATTTAGAACAGCTTCGTACATGTCTAGTCCTCCTATTTTTTCTATAGTAAGTATAACACAAAAACTATTATGTTAGCAATGATTTTTCAGACCATAAAAAAAGAATGGCGGGGAGACTCCCCGCCGAGATGGTTGGATTTGGGGCTTTCGACCGCCCAATACTTTTGTAAATTTACAAAAAAACCAACTTTTTGTTCTTATTCATGCTCTTTAATCCATTTTTCCACATATGCTAAAAGCTCCTTTCCGTGTAAAAAATTATTTGCAAATAAAACAAGGCAGAACACAGTCCGAAGACTAAATTCTGCCTTGCTATATAGCAGTAGCACTGCTACATCATGTTTATAATATATGTTTGTGATTAGTGAAGTTACGGAAAGGAAATCAGTTCACCACTTTATTATAATATTGTAAGTGTTAGACCAATTGGAATTTGACGAACTGTTTGTGCATAGGCATTAGACTACTTTTTTCTAACACACCAAATAACATTCTTAGCAGAACACTCTCCAGATTCTTTATGATATCCACCATAAATGTTTACAATTTCATAGCCTGTCATTTCTAATAAATATTTCATCTCTTGGCGGTATGTCTGGCGCATTTTCACTGGACGAATTCTTTCCTCAATAATAACTCCGTTATCATCCAGTGTTTCAAACTTCCAATTTCCGCTCATAATCTGTGTGTACGGATTATACGAAATCGCATTATAGATTTTTTCCCGCTGTCCTTGCTTATTGATGTATTCTAATCGAAAAGAATAGTCAGTGTCCTTTGTGTTCATTTGTTGTGCTTGAAAAAATGGATGAGGGTCAAACGTATTAAAGGTTAACATTCCGCCATCTGATAAATTTTCACGAATATTCAAAAGTGCTGCACGTTGCAATTCTGGTGTCAAAAGATGCATAAACCCACTTCTTGCTATAATCGCACAAGAGTACTTTCTATCACTTTTAAACTCTGTCATATTAGCAGGAAAGATACTAAGATTGAATCCTTTCGCTTTTGCCTTTTCTTCTGCTACACGGCACATAGCCTCTGATAAATCCGTGCCATCAGCATATATCCCATGTTCAGCAAGATATAGCAAAACCGCTCCTGTTCCGCAAGCAATATCAATTACGCCATCCTTTCCATACTCTTTTGCAAAGTCAAGATAAAAATCCTGAAATCCCGCATGGTTATCTTCATTGCTATACATCGCATCAAGATAAAGGTCATAATTCTCTGCTACATCATCATAATCATGTAAATCCTGTGGTAGCATTCTCATATCCTCCATTTCTTTTTTATCTGTTCACCCTATTCAAGTTTGTCGAACTGTTTTCCAATTCAACTGTATATTTTATTTTAGCACAACTCCATTCTGATTTCCACAGCAATCTTTCCACAGGTGTCCAAAAAGCGTCCAAATTTCTTCGAAATCTTGCTCCCAGTGGGTCACACTTGCCCAAACCAACCCATTCCACTTCCAACCCCAAAACTGCAGTTTTTTCGACTCCTTTCGGACGCTTCACCCGTTCTGGCGAACATTTCTTTATGCTCGATAAGCACCTCGTAAGCTCACGCTTACTCGGTCGCGTTGCGCGGACAAACAAAGAGAGCCCTGCTTTCAGAAATCCTTTCTGAAGCAGAGCCTCCTCGTCTGTCCTTTGCTTATCTCGCAAAAAGACCCTAATCCAAGCGGATTAGAGCCTAATCGTTACTAGCGGAGACGGAGGGATTCGAACCCTGACAATATCTGTATAATTATGTTTTTTAATGGTTGCTTCTAGCGACGATGTCCTTGCCAAGTCGGTTACACAACCGTTCAAAAAAAATCCAGATTTGCTTGTCAGGTGTCCGAAAGGTGCCGAAAATTAAAATGTAACATTTACTCCGTCAAAAGCAATATTAACAGTTCCATTCTTCTGGATATTCTGGTTCATCTACCTCCATTAAACTACCCACAATAATATCTGCATAAACGCAATCCATACACTGTGCTTCAAAGCGTGCTTCTCTACTTGCTGGTTCAATCTCTATACGACATTTACAGCCACATCCTCTACATACTACATTGATTACTTCATTTCCATTTTCGTTTACATATCTCATAATATGATTTCTCCTTTTCAAAAAAAATTTAGGCAGGAGAAGCCCCTTTCAGGACTTCCCCCTTGTACCAAAAAGCACTACATTCCCTGTGCTTTTAATTCTTCTACAACACCCTTAAATGTGTCGTTAATCTTAGCAACCTCCGCTTTTTTAGCATCCTCAAAAGCATGGGCATATAACTCCATTGTCATCTTGACTTCACTGTGTCCCAACTGACTCATCAGACTTTTGACCTGCATGCCACCATTCACAGCAATACTAGCATAAGAGTGGCGGAGACCGTGAAGCTTTACATAGTCAATCTCCGGATACTCCTCTACGAGTTTTTTCATAAATCTGCGATGGTATTGGTAAATTCTGTCCGGCTTAAACGGCTGACCAGTTTTGTCACAGAAAACATATTCTTCATCGTTGAAGTCCTGTCCACCCTGTAACTTCAAAATCTTGTACTCATGCCGCTTTCTGCGCAACATTTCAGCAAGGATTTCTGGAATCTGGACAACCCTGCGCCCTGCTTCTGATTTAGGGTCTTTTTCGTAAATCTTCCCTCCGGCAGCTACCCTTGTTTCCACAATGTGAAGTTCAGACATTCCATCATCAATGAAAATATTCTCATAGCGCAGTCCTGCCATTTCTCCCTTACGGAGTCCTGCCAATAAGCCAAGCCAGATGACGGTTTCATAATGTCCGCCCATGGAAGCGGAAAATGTCAGTGCTTTCATTGCGTCCTGAACATCCAGAAACTTTGCTTCTTTTTTAGGTTTCGCACCATACGGAACAGTTAAATCCAGTGCCGGGTTATCTTTGATATAACCTGCCTTATGTGCCTTTTTAAACAGTACACTAATAAAACCTCTGGTATTGCTGATAGTCTTTTTGGAACGTCCATCCTTATGTAATGTGTTCAGATAGTTCTGCAAATGCACCATGGTTATTTTTGAAAGCTTCATTTCCGGGTTAAAATGCGCCAGTAAACCGTGCGGAGAATAACAGATGTTTTCATAGCCCCGAACCGTCAGCGGACT
Source organism: Lachnospiraceae bacterium (assembly GCA_015057585.1). Lineage (GTDB taxonomy): Bacteria > Bacillota > Clostridia > Lachnospirales > Lachnospiraceae > SIG299. The sequence continues at coordinate 87,138 of SVEF01000012.1, forward strand.
AAGATTTTCTGTAAACACCTCAAAATACTCGGTGCAGAACTCTTTGAGAGTCATCTGCTCTCCCTTGTAAACTACGGTTGCGCCATCGTCAAATTCGCACTCAACTTTCTTTTTGAACCGCTCGACTTCACGGCGAGTTGTACCTGCCGGGAATGTTTTAGACTTACGTTTACGTCTGCCATCCAAAGTACGGACTTCATACATCACCTTGTAACGCTCTTTACCTTTGTTTCCTGAGTCAATAGTAATTAAATGAGCCATTGTCATTTTCTCCTCTGCTAATTGTTTTTATACCCATAATCCTCCATACCAAGCTGAAAATCTGTAGAGTCCTCTGACTCCAGCAGTTCCTCTAACCTTTTTCTTGAGAAATAGTAGGTGTTTCCAATTTTCTGATACGGTACATACGCTAATAAGAAACATTTTAATTTTTTATAGCCGATTGACCGAATATAGTAGCTTTGTATATCTTTAATACTAAGCATGCGTGGTAAGCTTTTTACCTCGTTCATCCTGAATCCCTCCTGTTTTATTTAATAATATATGTCTGCAAATAACAGCAATCCGATTTGGTCTGCTAGCAGTCCCAAAGCCAGAAATCGGCTTTAGGACTACTACTGGATTCTGTTCTGCTTCTAATTACTAATTCAAGCACCTAACAGTCATTGCTTATCCTGTACTCAACCAACGTATCTCTGGCTTCCATATCTTCTTCAAAAATGTGATATTCTGCATAAAGGTAAGTGGTTGAAATGGATACCGCCTTATGTCCGTGTACAATATTATTTAAGCCTTTCCATACATTATAAGGCAAATCCTTCGGTGCAAATCCGTTGTCCAAATACAACAGAGTCAAAGTCTTGTTATCTATGTAAATCCGGGCAATATCAGGAATCATCCTGTATAAATAGCTTTCAATTTCTTTTTCATATCTTAATAAAAGAAATCTGCTCTGGAACTGCTCTGCTACTGTGTAGCGTCTCATAATAAGGTAACAACAAGGTTCTGAAACATTACTGCTCATTGCCTGGTGTTCCATTCTTGCCCGTGTCCTCCTGTGTATTGGAAACTCCCGGTGTCTCCACAGAATTTGCACAAGCTTCTTTATCTATATTTTCCTTATCTGCTACTGTTGGTTTAGCTTTACTAGCAGATGGATTAGTTTCCCCGGCAGGGGTGTCCTTTGCTTCTTCCTGTTCTTCTTCATCAGGAAAAACTTCTTTAATACTTCTAGGTTTACTGCGTTTCTCTATTACTGCTTTTTCCTCCTGCACGCTCCCCACAACTCCAGACTTTGGAAGAACTATATTTGCAGTTGTTCCATTGTTTACAAAGGTAAGAATCTTGTTCTTTCCATTAGCACTCTTTGTGTAGGTAATACCATGTTGAGCCAAGTCAGACGCAAAATTAGAAAGCTTTCTTGAAACTGCAGAAGAACTCTTTGGAACTCCCGGATGTTTGCCGTACTTCTCACAAAGTTTTTCATGAAGTACAGAGACAGCAATGTCGAATGTCGTCTTTCCGTACATCATTCCAACAATGTATTCCGTAATCGGATTGTTTTCGATTACTGTCTCTGTAATGATATTAGTATTCTCTACAAAGGCATTCTCGATTTCGTCCTGTGAAAATCCCATAGCCAAACCACACTTCACAGCAAACTCCTGATAATCCAGTAAGCGGATTTTTTCTTTAATCGGGTTAATGTCTGTTGTTAAAGCTACCGCCACCGCATTAAGGAAACCACCTAAAATCTGTGGCTTTACAACATCGAACTTCGCTTCCAGCTCTTTTTCGCTAATACGTTCATTGCTCTGGAAACGTTCTAACGTAATAATAAGTACACGGTCTAATAAATCTTCCTTGTTGCTTAAAAGGTTCAGACCATTCAGAATCAGAATTGTCTTGAGTCCTCTGGTAACAGTTTCATCATTCGTGAACAGTTTTCTTTCTACAACATATCCGCCAGTAACCGCCTGACAGAGAATATCAGCCATTTCCTTGCGAATACCGCCTAAGTTGTCAAAACAGAGGGCAAATTCACGACCCAGAATAACACTAAGGTCTTTCGCATTGTCCGGGAATCTGTACAGACCAGTCACCTTCGGGTTCACTAGGCTCTGAATCCAGCGACAAATGGTAGACTTCGCACTGCCTTTTTCGCCTTCCAGAAACAAAATTGGATGGCTGACACCTGCAATAAAAGCCACAGCAATGAACGTCATCAGTAAAATCCAGTCCTTTGGAGAGCGCAGATTAAAGAAAGGCTTCATAAGTTCCTGCAGTTTTTTTGGGTCAGCTGTTAAGTCCGGCAGAACCTGTACCTTGTCGGAATTGTCAGTAATAAATGTCTTTTCTGGATAATCCGCCAGTTCAACATTTCCCGGAGTAATGCTTACCGTTGTTTCATTATCCCCTAAGTCATACAGAAAACCGTTTTCTGTTTTAACCATGCGGTGGTGCAGTTCCACCATTGGGTTGTTTCTTGCTTCATCCGTCAGGCTCTGTAAAGCGGCAAGCATTGCAGCATCCGCTATATAACGCTTATCCGTACTCTTTTTCAGCCATTCACGGATTACAGACTTTACAGCTTCCTGCTCTAAATTGTAGACCTGCCTGCTGATAATGTCGGAAACAGATGTGTACAACTTGTCATACTGGTCACGGAACGGATGGAATACTTCCAGTGCTTTTTCGCAAATCAAATCCAGATTCCAGCTACCCTTTCCGTTACTGTCTACATAATACAACTCTTGAGAGTAAGTGTTGTTATTTACATAGTCAACAACAGCTTTAAAGTCATTGGCTTTGTCAAATTCCGGGAGTTTTACAATAGAAGCGTGTCTCCATGGATTTTCGTCTGTTGAAGTTCCCTTCTTTGACAGAGTACCCGGCATTTTGAAAATTCTTCCGGCATTTGTTACCTTGGTATCTACCTTGTAATTGTCCTGGTTATACTGCCCCCGCATTAAACGCACAAACTGCTTCACATAGTTAATGTTGTCCTTTACTACAAATGGCTTGCATGGAATCATAACATGCGCACCATTGCCAGAATTAACAATGCCAATACCAGTAAAACCATCTGCCCCCAACTGCTTAGCCATCATCTGGGCAATTGCAACTGCCTTGTCATTTTCCTCTTTTGTAACATTTACCTTCACATTCTCTGTGGAACCCTTGTCATCGGTATCGACATCAATATCTACGATGAGATACTGCATTTGACTAACATCTGCATTTTTTAACGCACCGTTTGACTTGCCAGCTCCAAGGGTATTGATTGGAATCGTATCCTTGAAATCATCACTGATACTATGGGCATTGTAATAAAGTGTAACTTCATCATCTAATGATTCCAGACTATCAGCCAAATCATCAGTATTATCGAAATAGCCATGATACCATTTACCCGGTGGCAGTGTTCTTATATACATGCCTTCTGGAACTGTGTTAAAGAACTTAATAATTTCTTCTCTTACCATAAAAAATCGCTCCTTTCTTTTTTGAACGGAAGCGTGGGGGACTTTTGTCGGCAATGCCGTCAGCAACTGCCCAAAGTCCCTTCTGCTTCCTTTTTTGCCCCTAGCAGTAATCTTATACTGCTAGGAGCGTTCCTTTGTTTATTCTTCCTCGAATAAATCTTCCTCTGGTACAGTTTCTTCTATATCAGAAGTTTCCGGCTCATTATCTTCTGAAAGTTCCTCCACAGGCAGTTCTTCCTCTAACTCGTCTGCATCGGCTTCTTCCATATCATCATCGGATACATTCTCCGGGGCTTCTTCTAACTGGATGTAATATGCATCATCTTCAAAGAATCCCTCATAGAAGGACACTGTAGTATGCTCGGACAAATCAATCTTGTATTTTTCAACAATATGCTCTGCTAAAGTTGCTACATAAAGAATAGGCTTGCCGGTATCGACCTTGGACAATCCCAGACCGTTACCATTGCCATCTCTTACAACCAAATAGTTCTCAATAAAAGAAATTTCAACATCACTTGGAGAGTCTAATTTTTCAAACACTTCTCTTCCAAAGGAAAGACGCTTGCCACATTTTTTGTGGCAGGTAAGTGTCATCAGAGCAGGCTTGTTGCTTCTGGCAACCACACCTTTTCTGCGGTTGGATGGTGCATTGAACTTTACTTCATTACTACGATTTAACTTTGAATTCTTAACTGACATAAAAATGTCTCCTTTCATTTGTGGTGGGGAATAGTACCCTTTGTTTAATTTGAAGCTGGTTCATTTAAGAACCTTTGTGCCTATTATTTCCACAGCCTACCGTCCTGCTAAGAACGGTAGACTGGGATTTGTATTGAACGCTACTAGAATTCGGTTTCTTCAATCTGGTATTTCATTTCATATAAGAAATACCAGAACCAGTCATAGTCGGACAACCACTCAAGGTCATCGCTAGAAACCATCAGTGGGCAGTGAACCTTACAGACTGTACCATCCTTAAAATCAAAACTGCCAAGGAACATCCTTCCTTCTACACAGCGATAATCTGTACGCATATGTAACATCTTACCCATACCTTCGTAAAATTCATCCAGAACTTTTTCAGCCTTGCCGTATGTAGGTAAAACAAACTCCATAGTGACCTGCTTTCTGAATTCTATATCAAAAGCATTCAGTGTTCCTCTTACCTCCGTCCTGTCAGTTGAAATTCTTACATCATCCACCCAAAACAGGTGCACCATGTTTTCCTGGAAAGAGTGCACGAACTCCTCCATGCTCATATAAATATTCTCGTTCTTGTCAACGTTATAATCTGTCTGATTCATAAATTAATTCTCCTTTTTTCATTGGTGCAGACAGTATCTTTACCACCTGCTACTTTTTACAGTTGCTATTTCAGCACAGACTTGAAAGGCTTGTCCAGCAATGCCATGCCAAAAAATGTCGGCAATGCCGTAAGTTGGTTCTGCAAAAACAAGTTTCGCTGACGGCACTGACGGCACTTTCGGCATTTTTCTGACCGCTTCCTCCTGCTTCACATCTGTGCAAAAATCTGTTAAGATTTTACGCATCGATTTTTCAATGTTTAATTGCCCATGGGCTTCTCATTCTCGGTGGTTCTCTTATCCTTTTCATACGTACCTCCAGCATTAGTAGAATGAACTCATAACTCATTTCTGTTCCTACTATAAACCTAACATCCTAACAGAATATTTTTAGTTACAAAAAGCTGGTATTTCTTGTTGAAACAACTTATAATAAGAAGAAAAAGAAAGGAAATTCTTCCATGAATACAATTCATATAAATAAAACCTTGGACCAACAATTTGGGGAAGACATTCGCAAGTACCTTTTTTCACATACGATTAACAATAAGAATTATCTATCATCTGAAATCAATCAACTTGCTCGCAAATTACAGAAAAACTTTAATGCAGATAATCATCCTTGCGTTATTTCTTATGCCGATTACGAATATAACTACACAACCCGCATGGGTAACCTTTTTGCTTCTGGCTCATATTTTAAAAGAAGCGAACAAATACTTTTAAAATATACTTACAAGAAATTAAGTTCTATTTTGGGCAAATTTTCTGTTCTACCTGCTGATACTAGCCATCCTCACTACAATTATGCCCAAATTGTTACATCTGCTACTTATTTAATCACATTAGGAGATTGCAACCTTACCTCTGCAGACCTTAAAAATTTAGCAACCAACTGCCATCGCCTGCTTTCTTATCAGGACTGGTTAGTGTATACCATTTTATATGTGTTTGCTTTAGAAACAGAATACTTTAGGGGAAAATTATGCTGTGGAAATTCTAAAAGATTCACTAGTTCCCTTTTAAATTGGTTTGATTATTTAGAAATATTAGAATTTCGAATTTTCCCCCATGCTTGTACCAAAGCATTTAAAAAATTCGAAGAAAAAAACTACAATTCAAAATTAGTAAATACAAAAAATACCATTTCCTATACCATGCTCGCCAGAAAAGCATATTCAATGTTCACACATTTTTTGGGATTTTCATGCAACCCAATAAAAGCAGAAAAAGATACGTCCTTTTCAAGTGAAACGCCACGCTCCAGGCTTCCAATCATTGAAGACGGATTCATTACCCCCTCTACTACTATGGCACTTTGGAATTTAAGACAAAAATGCTTTCCTAAAGAGGTAATTACTGGAACGTTCGCCGAAGAAGCAGATTACAACCATCCAAAAGACGAAGAAGCTTACATGAAAATTGTACAGCGGTATCGGACAATCTTAGATAAAGAGTCTCTTTCTCCAAAAGAACGTATTCAAAATATCAGCGCAATAGTTAATCTTCGAAAAAAATATATTCCAAATGTTTTGAGAAGTTCGGCTAATTGCACCACACAATGTATGTTCCGCACTACAGAAGAACTAGACAATCTTTTTATAGATTTCTGCTCCAATAGTTTAAAAACTATCATTCGCCTTTCAGAGAATGAAACAGATACCGATTGCTATGATGTAATCCAGTTATTTTACCTGATTAAAAATGAAATAGAAAATATCTGTCTGGATGATACACGTTCAAAGCCACTTTACGAAAAACAACTCGTTGATATGGAAGATAATTACATCTGTTTTATTCGTACCAAATTAAAACAGTTACTTGAAGAACGTAATATTCCAAATACCCGTGCCTTTATCATGGACTTGTCGCTTTTTGATACAGTTAATTCACTGGAACTTGCTGAAACATTACTGTCCTGTGACCCTGCAAAAATTGATGATAACCTATTGGTAGATTGTTGCCAATTTATTTGCCATTCTTCAACTAAAACTTCCACAGATAGCTATTGTTCCGTTTCAAACCAAGTATTTTGTATTGCTTTTACTACGGATGAAATACCGAAACACGCACCATTAAACCGCATTAGTTCATTCAGAGATTTAAATGATTTAGACGAAACAGAGCATAAAATGATTGAGACTTACGCTGATATGATATATAAAGACCTTACAGATATACATAGACAGGTTGCGGATATTTTCATAAACTATCCAATCTAACGGTACGATATTACACCCCAAACACCGCCGTTGGTGTTTGGGGTAATATTTACAACTCATTTCTTAAAAATGCTTCTAACTGTTTACGCTCCACAATCATCTTATTTCCAGCTTTGACTACATCTAAATTCTTACATATCAGCTCCCGAATTTTCTTTTTGCTCAATGGCAAGTATTCCTTTTGAATTTCCGACACAGATACCCATTGTTTGGAATTATTCTCTTTTACATCTTCCATTAAATCACTCCTCCTCAATTTCCTCTCCAATGAACAGGCATGGTCTGTACAAGGTGTATTGTTCCAATGTGCCTGTTCTTAAAATAGCACTTACCGCAATAGATTCTGTTTTTGTAAGTCTTGGAAGCACTTCATAATAATCTATTTCAACAATCACCTCTGCATCCGGCTTCACTAACCGTACTGCTTTTGTTATTTCTTTTTCATAGTCTCTTAAATCTGCCGACCTCCTGTAAGCAGAACTCGCCAGTTTATAATGTTTACGCAAAATCATCATCCTTTCCTCAATATTTCTATAATAATATAGAAAATAACATCCGACCTTGCGGCTGTTATTTTCTAATCTTTTGTTGGTTACGGACGCTTACTTTTGGAACATTTCAAGCTGTTACTAATCCTTTCACATTCACTTATAACCAAACGTACCAACACAGGTATTATCGAGCCCGGACAATGCAACAATAGTACTAAAATCATCATCAAGGCAAAAAAAGAAAACCAGTACAGGGCTACTGTCATAACCGACAATAGCCCCACACAACCTTACTTCTTTGGCATTTTCAGCGGACTTTTCTTCGCACGGCTCGTTAAGTACAGCGAACTTCCAAGAAACACCCCCGAAGTCACAGCAGATACAATAGAACCTGTGGAAGCAGTTGCCAATGCACCCAGTAAACCTGCCACTAACATTTCACTTTTCCCCCTTAATCCTCAATCAAAATAAGAACCGCCAGTGTTACAATCGTACTCCCGATTAACCATTCCAATGACACCCTAAACCACCACCTTTCGTTTCCATCACTCTATTGAAACAGCGGAGCATGGCTCTGACTTCCCTCCGTCTGTCTCTTTCCAGTTGCTTTTCTAATAACCAGTCAAACATTCGCTTCATGTGTTTTTCCTCCTTGGGTATGTACATAGTATCGCAAAATCACTACTTGGAATGAAAAGTTCCTCCAAAAATTCTGTATCATCCGTTTCAGCTACGGTATCATCAAATTCGGATGGCAGTTCTGTAAGACCATGCATAGCTTTAATTTCAGCAAAGAACCTTGATACATCTTCCAAAGTAGGTAAGAAGTAAGCATAACCACCTAAATCTGCATCCGGCTTCCTATGTTCACCGTAGAACAAATCAAACCTTAATATCTGCTCCCTTAGTGACTGGATAGACAGCTTGCACGCTTTCTTGTAATCCTCCGGCTTATTCTTAATTTCTGGAACAAAACCTTCCTCCGCTGCTTTCAACAGCATATCAATGTCAAATTGATTAACAACCTTGTAATACACCTGTTACAAACCTCACTTTCTTAGTTTTTCTGCCTGTTTTGCTTTTCCGACGCGTTTTGCGACAACCACGTTTCCTGTTGTTGGTGTTTCAGCAGGTTCTTTGGCTTCTTCTGTGGCTTTCAATTCCTCCGGGATTTCAAAAGGCTTCAGCTCCCACTTGACATTTCCATACCGAATCCCCATGAACAAAGGGTGCATATTGTCAGTAGCACCTAAACCATTACCACCTAACTGCCATAGTCGGCTGTCCTCTCTGGAATCCATCATCGCCAGTATTCGTTTTTTAGCAGATATGGCAGTAGCAGATTTGCTCATGGAGTTTCCCCAACCAATGATTACTCTGGCATTTTTGTATTTCTGTAATGCCTGTTCCACATAAGACAGGTTTTCTTCGTCTACAACAATTCCTCTTGTGCTTAATCTGGCAGAGCAGACCCTGCCGAACAAATACAGGAAATGTACCTTATTTAATCCCAATTCCTCTAAATGGTTTACCATGTGCATGGTACTTAAATCAAACCTTTGAACTTCATTTGTAGTAGGATAGAGGGTCAGCAGAACAGCTTCTTCCCATTCAGCGCATTCTCCATCGGAGCAGTCCCGGCAGATTTCAAACACTTTGTTTTTGTCCTCATTGGCTACAATTGTTGTTGTCATAGTTCCTGATTCTGTAATTAAATTCATTTACATTCGCTCCTTTCTCCGGAACATACAAAGCGGAAGATACAAATCAACGTACCTTCCGCTTATATTTCATACTTCTTCAATTTTCCAGTCACTAAATCCATTTCAAAAATATCATCCGACAGTATTTCTTTTTCGTCCACCACTTCACGGTTGACATCCTTAACCATTTGGCTGAACATTTCAGCATACTCTGGTTTGTAACGTACCACGATTGTTTCATGTACACTGGATGGTAAGACAAACACCTTATCTTCCTGTAATATTTCTCTTAACTGTTCCCTTACACTGTCTGCCAGAATAGCAGAAGCACCGTAATTCCTAGAGCGTAAAGATACTATATACATTTCCAATGGTAGCGGTACATTTTTTACTTCTCCGCTTTTCTTGTTCAACACATCTGCATCCAGTGTAGCAATAATACAAGTATCATCTTCGGCATTCAGATTTTTCATGGACAATTCAAACAGATCTTCCGCACTTAAATCACAGCTCCAGTATTTGAACATTTCATAGGAAATGTGCATTGCCCACTCTGTTCTGACCTTTGGTTCTCCGTCCTCCGTTGTTCCTGCCACAAAAAACGTACCTGCCAGACCACAATCCTCAAAGCGAACAAAAGGCACAAGTCCTCGTTCTAAGCGTTCCTTGTTTTTCTCCTGATTGACAAACATCATCCGCACACGCTTAGCAACATCTTCTGTAAATTCTGTCACATAAGGTACATGAACATTTTTACTTTCCTCATGCCGGAACAGATTCATCACAAGTCTAGCTGCCATTTCCATTGTGACCTCACCCTTGTTATAAGCCTGTACCAGTCCGTCAACCCTTATCGTCGGACCAGTTGGCGCATTATCCTTTCTAAGAGCAATACGATTTTCAGTTACACCATTGTTTACCATGACTTTTACATCATAGGCAATTTCGTCCTCATTGAGATAGGGCTGTAGTTCCTTAATCAAACATCCCAAAAATTCATCCATGCTAAAAGCTCCTTTCTGTGTAAAAAATTATTTGCAAATGAAACAAGGCAGAACACAGTCCGAAGACCACATTCTGCCTTGAAATGTAGCAGTAGCACTGCTACATCGTGATTATAATATATGTTTGTGATTAGCGAAGATACGGAAAGGACAATTTGTTCACCTCTCCAACAAACTGAAAGTTTCACTTCTCATTATCAAGTTCTAATAACAATTTTACACCTAATACAGTAGCTGGGACTCTATAATTCGGGGCGAGATTTGAAAGCACAACAACAGCTGTACCTGTTTCGGGATTAAAACCAAGATAGCTATTATAATTTCCTGTACCACCATTATGCCATATGATGTTATTCTTACTATCAAGAATCCAAGACATTCCTATCTCATCCATATGAATACCCATGGTTTTATACATTTCGGTTGATGCATTAATGCTTTTCAGGCTATTATGGCAATCTGAAAAATATGAATTATCTTCAAGTTGCATCTGTGCGTATAAAAGCATATCCTCAATATTTGATGTGACAGCTCCCGCTGACAAATATGCATCGCCTTCTTTCCAATCCCAATACTTTCCAAGGTCTCCGCTTTTATCAGAAATCTGTGTTGAGGTTAAACATAATTCATTTTGTGCAAAATCATTTAACAAGCTTGTATATTCCGTTTCATATACTGACTCAAGAACAAGTCCTAATACTGCATAACCATAATTAGAATATACGAAATCATAACTTGCTTTATTCATATTCAAGTTTCCTGCTTTGTCAGAAACCATTTCTTTTGTAACACCATAAAAATCATTTCTACCATTAAAAAAGTTAGAAACCATAGGACTTTCTAAATAATATCCTTTATAGCCTGAAGTATGTGTCAATAGTTCCTCTATTGTTGGATATGTATTTCCTTCCGGTAAAGATAAATAGTTGTCTATTGTACAATCATTATTTGAGGAACTGGGCGGCAAATACGAAAGGCAAGGGGATTATTTGATACCGTGCTTAACTGTACCCGCCGAAGAAGAACAGGCAATAGGCATCTGGGGGCAACGGCATTTAGATTATC
>SVEF01000013.1 GCA_015057585.1 Lachnospiraceae bacterium
GAGTTATACCGTGTGCAAAACATAATTTTCTGGTATGCAGATCTGCTTAGAACTATGGAATAGACGAGATAAAGAAGGAAAAGCAAAGGGGTTATAAGTTTGACTTATAAATTCCCTTTGCTTTTTTCACGAGTGAATCCATTGAGAAAAAACGCCCAAAATGCTATGATGAAGGTGTTATCGTAACTTATTAACAACGGAAAAGAGAGCGAAGGTTACTTCGCGGAGATTGGAGAGTTGGACATGAATGTATTATCTTTGGAACAGGAATTAAAGTTAAATGCCTATCCGGGCAGAGGAATTGTCATCGGTAAGTCCGAGGATGGAAAATATGCAGTAACCGCATATTTTATTATGGGCAGAAGTGAAAACAGCCGTAACCGTGTCTTTGTGGAAGATGGTGACGGTATCCGCACACAGGCATTTGACCCATCAAAACTGGTAGACCCAAGCCTGATTATTTATGCTCCGGTACGTGTCCTTGGCAACAAGACCATCGTAACCAACGGTGACCAGACCGATACCATTTACGAACTCATGGACAAGCAGATGACCTTTGAACAGGCGCTCAGAACCAGAGAATTTGAGCCGGATGCACCGAACTATACTCCTAGAATTTCCGGTATCCTGCATATGGAAAACGGCGCATTTAACTATGCAATGTCTATTTTAAAGAGCAACAACGGAGATCCATCCTGCTGCAACCGTTTTACCTTTGCTTATACAAATCCAAAGAACGGAGAAGGCCGTTTCATTCACACCTATAAGTGTGACGGAAATCCGCTTCCAAGCTTTGAGGGTGAGCCAAAACCGGTAGCAATTTCCGGTGATATGGATTCCTTCGGCGATATGATTTGGAACAGTTTAAATGAGGATAACAAGGTTTCCTTATTTGTAAGATATATTGATATTGCGACGGGTGAAACTAAGTCTAAGATTTATAACAAGAATAAGTAATAGGAGGGTAATCCAATGAATGAATTAGAATTAAAGTATGGCTGTAACCCAAACCAGAAACCAAGCAGAATTTACATGGAAAACGGAGACCTTCCGATTACCGTTTTAAACGGAAAGCCGGGGTATATCAATTTCTTAGATGCTTTTAACGGCTGGCAGTTGGTAAGTGAACTGAAGAAGGCAACCGGACTTCCGGCAGCGACTTCCTTTAAGCACGTTTCTCCGGCAGGTGCGGCAGTAGGTCTTCCTCTTACTGAAGTGGAAAAACAGATTTACTGGGTAGCAGACATGGGTGAATTGACACCGCTTGCAAGTGCTTATGCAAGAGCCAGAGGTGCAGACAGAATGTCCTCCTTCGGCGATTTCATTTCCCTTTCCGATGTGTGTGACGTGGCTACCGCAAAGCTTATCAAGAGAGAGGTTTCTGACGGTGTTATTGCTCCGGGGTATGAGCCGGAAGCACTGGAAATTTTAAAGGCAAAGAAAAAGGGTGGCTATGCGGTGATTCAGATTGACCCATCCTATAAGCCAAACCCGGTAGAGCATAAGGAAGTATTCGGCATCGTGTTTGAACAGGGCAGAAATGAACTGGTTATCGATGATGATTTCCTTGGCAACATTGTAACAGAAAATAAGGAATTACCGGAAAGAGCAAAGATTGACTTAATTATTTCTTTGATTACGTTAAAGTATACACAGTCCAATTCCGTCTGCTATGCAAAGGGCGGTCAGGCCATCGGTATCGGTGCGGGTCAGCAGTCCAGAATCCATTGTACCAGACTGGCAGGCCAGAAGGCTGACAACTGGTATCTGCGTCAGGCTCCTCAGGTGCTTGGACTTAAGTTCCTTGATACGGTTGGACGTGCGGACAGAGACAATGCCATTGATTTATACATTGGCGATGAGTATATGGATGTACTGGCTGACGGTACCTGGGAGAATATTTTTGCAGAGAAGCCGGAAGTGTTCACAAGAGAAGAAAAGCGTGCATGGCTTGACGGTATGACCGATGTGGCGCTTGGTTCCGATGCGTTCTTCCCATTTGGTGATAACATTGAGAGAGCAAAGAAGTCCGGTGTTAAGTATATTGCGCAGCCGGGTGGTTCTGTGAGGGATGATAACGTGATCGCAACGTGTAACAAGTACGGCATGACCATGTGCTTCACAGGTCTCCGCCTGTTCCATCACTAATTTGCACCGGCAGTTCCCGTAAAAACGCAGTCATCGGGCTCGCAGACTTGCCGGTTTCCGCAGTCTTTACCGGTAGTCATAAACAAGAGAGCACGGCCCGGAACTTGCGGTCGGGAGGATAAAAAATTATATAAGGGATATCACGGAAAGCGTCCGTAGGACGCGGTTTTAGAAAAGGCGGAAGTCGCTCTCGGACAAACTCGTTTGTCCAGAGACGACCTTCGCCTTTTCGTAAAAGTGCTTTCGCACTTTATCCGTGATATCCCTCTTTTACTATTTTCTCCCTCCCGCTTCGGACAACCGGCTCCGTGCTCTCTTATTCCTACCTACTCTAAAAAATGCAGAAACCGGAGTACTGCGGCCCTTGCTGCATGTTTTTAATAGGAACTGCCGGTGCAGACAAATAGTGACGGAAGCAGGCGGAGACTGTCACTCACATGGTCATGCCGTACTTGTTATGCGACCCCTTTTCATCGGCATGGTGCGAAGCACTATGCCGATGATGGAGATGTAACCTGTTTGAAAAAAATTGTATTGTGCAACTTTCACAAAGAACAGTGCGGATTTTCTACGTTTCATAGCGGTGAAAAACGTTGAAACGGGAGAGTACGGAAGGTATAATAGAGTTAGGGAATTTCTTTTCTTGGGAGAGACAGGAAAGGATTTTCATGTTATACAAATTAAAAGAAGAGCAGAGGTACGGTCGGAATAAGGATACCGTGGTGAATTATGCGTATATTAACAGCGGTGAGTATCGCAGAAAATTTGACCGGATTTCTGACAACGAAAAGTTGAACAAACTTCTGTATCGTTTAGCTAAGACTATGCTAAAGCATCGTTCCGGTACGCTATATGAGGATATGTACTGGATTGATGCGGAAACGGCAACGGTGGTTGCGAAAGAAACGGCGTGTAGGGTAGAAAAAGAAGTTACTTATTCCGGGAGTACCTTATCGAAAATAGAGAATAAACATGGACTGGTTACGATTCATACGCATCCGAGTGGTTCGCCACCAAGTCATGCGGATTTTCTTTCGAATTATGTTCATAGATATAGTTTGGGAATCGTATGCGGTCATAACAAAAAAGTATATGTTTACACGGCAAACGAAGCATTTTCGGGGGAACGATATAACAGTGTGCTTGGTAAAATATTAAATCGATACAAAGATGAGGAAATAGTAATTTCGCTGTTTTTTGAAGAATTACAAAAGCGGTTTCATGTCATGGTAAAGGAGGTAAAGTGATGAGAGTGATACATGAAGATGATTCGAAAAAACTCCCTTGGATTTACACAAAAATGACCTATAAACAATTAGATCTGCTGTGTAAAATACAGGCAGCACTTCCTAGACGAAAGAGAAATAAAAAAGCATTTGATAAAACCCATGTTGGAAATACGAGGTTTTATATTTAAGGAGGCAGTACCAATGAATCAAAATATCGAAAACATCACAGTACATTATTTATGGGAAGAAAAAGGGTATCATTGCGGTCCGGAAGTGACATTTTGCCCGGAACTGACGAAAAACGGAGTGAGAATGCAAATTACGGTGCACGAATCAAATCCGAAGCGTGTTATGGCGGAGCATTTCCAGCCGGTGCATTTAGACAGCTGCGTGGAATGGTTTGTTAACTTCTCACCGGAAACGTCAGACCGGTATTTTAATTTTGAGGGGAATGCAAACGGTGTCATGAATGTCGCGTATAGAAAAGACCGTCATGAATTTCAGACCATGACCGTAGAAGATGTAGAATCGCTTCATATCCGGACAAAAATAGAAGAAATGGTTTGGACAGTGGAATATGAGGTCCCGTTTGAATTGATGGAAAAGTATGTTCCGGGCTTTGTGCGCGCAGACGAAATGACGATAAAGGCAAATTTCTATAAATGCGGCGATGAAACGGAATTTCCGCATTTTGGAGTATGGAAGAAGGTGGAGACACCGGAACCGGATTTCCACAGGCCGGAGTATTTTGGTGAAGTGGTTTTAAAGAGAAGTCATTAAGAGACGATGGAATCGGATAGAGATAGAAGGGATAAAGGCGGGTCTGCAAGGATGCGCCTTTTACTTATAGAAAACTTAAAAACCGGAAGTTAGTTTTGCATTCAAAAGACTTAAAAAAAATAAGATTGTTGAAACAATTTAAAAATTCGAAGTATCTAATATTATAGAAGCAATGAAGGAGGTGAAAAACTTGCAGTTGTTTTCCCGGGAAAAGGCACACAATAATAAGGAGCGAGTCGAGCAGATTATTTTAGCAAAGTATAATCAATATTATCGCCTGGCATATAACTATGTACATAATGAGGCGGACGCGTGTGATATTGTCCAAAACGGAGCATATAAGGCATTGAGAAGCAGTGATACATTGCAGAATCCGGAGTTTGCAGAAACCTGGATATATCGAATTATGCTGAACGAATGCTTCCGGTATTTTAAGCAAACACAGCCGCTTTCTTATGAAACTGTTTTTGAGGAAGAAACGAAGGCGGAATATAGCAAAGACAGTGAGACTAGTATAGATTTACAAAGAGCATTGGATACATTGCCAAAGAAAGAAAAGGCGATTGTTGTGTTGAAGTATTTTGAAGATAAAACATTGGAGGAAATTGCAACTATTCTTGATGAAAATGTAAATACAGTGAAGAGTAAACTGTACCGGAGCATCAAAAAGCTGCGGGGAGTTCTCTCGGACGGAGAAAACATGCAGGATTACAAAATAAGCAATGGAAAGGATATATAAAAAGTATGATTTATAATTTCCCTGAGATGAAAAAACAGAATGATTTGTTGGAAGATAAATTATTGGAAATAAAGAGTGACTACCAAAAAAAAGAAATGTCAAAAGAACAGTTTGAGCAATTGCTTGCTAAAATGGACCAGGCAAAAAAAGAAGACAGAAAAGACCGTGCGAAGAAGAGATGGATTCGTTCTGCTTTGACGGTTGCTGCATGTGCAGGAATGTTTGTTGTGTTATCCAATACCTCAGAAAACATGGCAAAGGCAATGGGACAGGTGCCGTTTTTAGGACAATTGGTAGAGGTGGTAACCTTTCGCAGGTATGAGTATGAATCAGAGCGGAACAGTGCACGAATCGAAGTACCGCAGATTGAAATAAAAATTCAGATGGATGATGCGGATCTGCGTGAAAATCTGGAGGAATCAAAAGAAAAAATAAATGCAGAGATTAGAAGAGTAACCGATGAATTGACGATGCATTTCGAAACGTATTTGGAAGAAAAAATGAACTATCACGATGTCGTTGTAACAAGTGAGGTATTGTTGACGACGCAGGAATATTTCACATTGAAACTCTGCTGTTATCAGGGAAATGGTAGTGGCTATCAGTGGAACTACTACTATACGATTGACCTGAGAACAGGAGAATATCTTCAGTTAAAGGATGTTTTTAAAGAAGATGCCGATTATATTACCGTTATCAGCCAAAATATCAAAAAACAGATGAAAGAACAAATGTCAGCAGACCGGAGAGTTCAGTACTGGATTGGTGAGGAAGTCGAAGAACTTAATTTTCAGACAATTACGGAGCAGACCTCGTTCTATTTGAATGAGAAAGGAAATGTTGTAATTTGTTTTGATGAGGGAGATGTGGCACCGATGTATATGGGGGCGGTAGAGTTTGAAATACCGGCAGAGCAGATTAGTGATATCAGAAAGTAGAAGAGTTATGCTGTGTTTTTGGACAGCATTTCCTGAGGTAACAAAATGAAAAATCAAAATAAGAAAAAAGAAACCATATTGCAGATGACGATATTAGCTTTAGTAGTCATAAATGTTCTGCTGATTTTATGGATTATTGCGGGAAATGAAAAGATAATCGGAAATGCGGCGTCGTTGCGTGAAGAGGTGAGTATTACACAGGTTCTTACACCGACAGTCGCAACCAACCCGGTAGCGACGATGACTCCGGCAGCGACCTCGATGCCGATGCCGACGGTAATGGCATCCTGGACGGTAGCGCCATCACCAACGGCAACACCGACGCCGTTTATGAGTTTTTGGGACACACAGGTGTTTTCCGGAGATGAGACAGTGGATGCGGCTATTCGGTGCCAAGCAGAGCAATTTGCGGGAGATGAGACAACAGAACTGATTTATGACGTTTATCCGGTAGGAAATTATATATCTGTCGTGTTCCGCCGGAAGCAACTGTTTGAAGGTGAAGAAGTGGAGTGCTTGTTCCCTTTGGTGTACAATCTCACGACAAAGGAACAGGTAACCGGTAGCGACTTAGTGAAAGAATGTTATTTTGCAATCATAAAAGAGCGGTTACAGTTCTTTGCAGCAGAGCATTTTCCGGCATCCGAAGAGACGGATTTTATTACATACAAAGAAATTTATCAGGTAGAGGACTATCAGAAATTTTATATGACAGAAGATTGTTTCGTATTTTGGTTTGATGCGAATACATTACTTGCGGAGGGGCAAAAACCGTTTTCCTATGAGGTGCCGTTAGAGGAAGCAGAGACGTTTTTTTATTATAATCTGGACGGTTCGAAAAGGGGAATTGCGATTCGGGAACTGGATCCGGACAGACCAATGATTGCTTTTACATTTGATGACGGCCCGCAATTTGTGAAAGGAAGTTATTTAGATATTGTTGATTTGAAATTGGTGAATTTGTTTCAGGAATATGAAGGGAAGGCTACCTTCTTCTTCCTGGGGGACAGAATCCGGGAGAAATATAAATCCTCTTATGCAAAAATTCCGCAAATGGTGTATGATGCCGGCTTTGAAGTAGGAAGTCATACATATTCCCACACCATAGATTTTAGTTCTAATCGGGACGACAGGAAGGAGGATATGTGGAAGGAGTTTAATGCAACCAATGCGCTGATTGCGAAAACAACGGGATGTGCTCCGGATTACATTCGCTTGCCGGGTGGTTCCGTCGGGAAATGGGCAAAGGAGTTTCCGATGCCGATAATCAACTGGAGTATAGACAGTGTGGATTACAAGGAAAAAGGCAAAGGAAACGGAGCAGAAATTATTGCGAGAAGAATGAAGGAAAAAACATATCATGATGGAGACATCATTCTGTTTCATTCCATTTATGACAATAGTTATGAGGCAGTGGCAGAACTGTTAGAGTATCTGTCTGAACAGGGATTTCAGTTTGTAACGCTTTCGGAATTGTTTTATTATAAAGGAGTGACACCGGAAAATGGTAAGGTGTACCATGCTGCCGGGACGGAAATTTATAAGTAGAGATTCTGTGACAAATAATTAACAGACAAAACCGCGGCATAATGCTGCGGTTTTTGTTAAAGTCAGAAATTTTGCTTAAAATTGATAGAAAATAGTTGTAAAACTTTTAAATATTTAGTAAAATAGATTCAGTGGTTTTGTTGTAGCAAAACGACGAATATGATGTGCTGGAGCGGCAAGGGGTTGCCCGCTTCGGAATGGAGGTAAAAATGGACACTTATAAGTATGAGAAGATTAGGAACGTAGCCGTTTTGGGGCACGGTGGCGCAGGTAAGACCACCCTCGTTGAAGCATGTGCTTACACAACAGGGTTGATTACACGTCAGGGTAAGGTAGAGGAAGGAAATACCATCAGTGACTTCGATCGTGAAGAAGTGAAGCGTGGTTTCTCTATCAGTACATCGGTAGTACCTGTGATTTGGGAAGATACAAAGATTAATTTCTTAGACACTCCTGGTTATTTCGATTTTGTAGGTGAAGTAGAAGAAGCAGTTAGTGCATGTGATGCAGCAGTTATTGTTATTTCTGCAAAGAAGGGTATTGAAGTCGGAACAAGAAAGGCTTGGGACCTTTGCGAAAGATTCAAACTTCCTCGCATTTTCTTCGTAACCGATATGGATGATGATAATGCCAGCTTCCGTCAGGTAGTAGAAGACTTGACAGATGCATATGGAAAGCGTATTGCACCTTTCCATTCTCCGATCCGTGAAAATGAAAAGTTTGTAGGCTTTGTTAATGTCGTTAAGATGGCAGGACGTAAGTTTACTAAGATGAGCGAATATGACGAATGTCCGATTCCGGATTATTCGATGGAATATGTAAATAAGTATAGAGAAACTTTAATGGAAGCAGTTGCTGAGACCAGCGAAGAACTGATGGATAAGTATTTCGGCGGTGAAGAATTCACAGTGACCGAAATTTCTGCAGCACTTCGAAGCAGCGTTACTGATTGCAGTATCGTTCCGGTACTTTGCGGTTCCGGTTTAAATGCACAGGGCACTACGATGTTACTTCAGGCAGTGGATATTTACTTCCCATCGCCAAATAAGTGTGTCATCGTTGGTATGAATACAAAGACTAACGGCACATTCGCAGCTGACTATGATGCAAACAAGCCAATGACAGCGAAGGTATTTAAGACTATCGCAGATCCGTTCCTTGGTAAGTTCTCTTTAGTGAAGGTTTGTTCCGGTATCATGAAGGCCGGTGAGACTGTTTATAATCCAAACAGAGAAAAAGAAGAAAGAATCAACAAACTTTATGTGCTTCGCGGTAAAGAACAGATTGAAGTTAAGGAATTGTATGCGGGCGATATCGGTGCCATTGCAAAACTTGACGCTACTTTGACAGGTGACTCCTTGACTGTTAAGGATACTCCGGTTACATATGACCCACCAAAGACATCGGTTCCTTATGAATACCGTGCATATTCTGCAAAGAATAAGGGTGACGAAGATAAGTTATCCCAGGCTCTTTCCCGTATGATGGAAGAAGACCAGACCTTAAAGGCAGTGAGCGATCCTGAAAATCACCAGACACTTCTTTATGGTATTGGCGAACAGCACTTAGAGATTACTGCAAGTAAGATGGCTGCCCGTTATAAAGTTGAGATGGAACTTTCTAAGCCACGTGTTGCTTACCGTGAGACCATTCGTAAGAAAGTAACGGCAGAGCATAAGTATAAAAAGCAGTCCGGCGGACATGGTCAGTACGGACACGTTATCATCGACTTCGAGCCATCCGGCAATCAGGATGAAGCATTCGAATTCCATGAAAACGTATTTGGCGGAGCGGTTCCAAAGAACTTCTTCCCGGCAGTAGAAAAGGGTATTGCAGACAGCGTAGAAGCAGGTCCTTTAGCAGGCTATCCTGTAGTGGGCATTAAGGCTACTCTGACCGGCGGTTCCTACCACGATGTAGACTCCTCCGAAATGGCGTTTAAGACTGCTACCTGTCAGGCATTTAAGGAAGGTATCTTAAATGCAAGCCCAATCTTACTTGAGCCGATCGCTACTATGAAGGTTGTGGTTCCGGATAAATTTACCGGTGATATCATGGGTGACTTAAACCGTCGCCGCGGTCGTGTATACGGCATGAACCCACTGCCAAACAACAAGCAGGAAATTGTAGCTGAAATTCCTATGTCCGAACTTTATGGTTATTCCACAGACCTTCGTTCCATGACAACAGGTATGGGTGTATATTCCTACGAGTTTGACCGTTATGAAGCAGCTCCATCCGATGTTCAGGCAAAGGTTGTTGAGGAAAATAAGCAGTAAGTTTTGTAAAAATACTCCACATTATATTAGTTTTTGTCTATCAGACAGCTGGCAGCCCCGGGTAATACCGGGGCTGTCGGTTTTTTTGAGGAGCGGGATTCCCAACATTGTTTTGAAAATTTAAGATTTGTTGGTGTGATTTTAAGAGGGGATACCAACAAAATTGGAAATTGATTTATTTGTTGGTAGGCCCAAAATGAGAGGTACCAATAAATAACATAGTATTGCGAATATGTTGGTAATGAAAAAAAGGGCGGGACCAACAAAACGGAAAAATAATTATAAATGTTGGTTGGTGAGAAAAAATGTGCACCAACAAGTTAAGAAGATTTTATTATTTGTTGGTAAGGAGAAATTTATCGACACCAATATTTTTTTTTTTTGTTTGTTTTTATTGGTGTGTGTTTGAAATGGCATACCAACATTTTCTACGATTTTCTGAATTGTTGGGAAAAAGAGACGGTATAACAGGTTATAAAGAGAATATAAAATTCACCCCTTGCCAAAATCTGTACTTTGGGCTATACTAAAGCATATATTTTGGATGGTAAGGGAAACTTCGATATGAGAAGACTTGCAGAGAGCCGGTGGCTGGTGAAAACCGGTGGTCAGACGATATCCTTCCACTTCCCGGTCAGATGTTTGATGAAAGCATCTGCACATCAGGGTGAAAGCCCAAGGCTCGTATCCTTTATCGTACGCTAACGAGGTGGCAATTTATTGCAATTAGGGTGGCAACGCGGAGCATTCCGTCCCTTATGTTAAGGGACGTAGTGTCCCGCGTTCTTTTACTTTGTGAAAAGAACTGCTCCGCGAGGATACACACTCGTGCGAGAGGAATATGTCGCAGAAGCGACCGCGCTCGGCGCAAGAATTTTGTAAGCAAAATTCTATTAAAGTTTATAGGAGGAAGAAAAGATGTTAGATTTAAAGTTTTTAAGAGAAAATCCGGAAATCGTAAAGCAGAACATCAGAAACAAGTTCCAGGACAGTAAGCTTCCGTTAGTAGATGAAGTGATTGCACTGGATGCAGAAAGCAGAAAGACACAGCAAGAGGCAGATAGCCTTCGTGCGGAGAGAAAGAAGATTTCCAAGGAAATCGGTGGTCTCATGGCAAAGGGCTTAAAGGAAGAGGCAGAGGCAGCAAAGCAGAAGGTAAATGAATCTGCAGTGCGTCTGGCTGAGCTGGAAGCAAAGGAAGTTGAGCTCGCAGAAAAGGTTAAGAAGATTATGATGATTATCCCAAACATCATCGATCCGAGTGTGCCGATTGGTAAGGACGACAGCGAGAACGTAGAAGTAGAAAGATATGGTGAGCCGGTTGTGCCGGAGTTTGAGATTCCTTATCATACAGAAATTATGGAAAAGTTTAACGGTATTGACCTCGACAGTGCAAGAAAGGTAGCGGGTAATGGTTTTTATTACCTGATGGGCGATATTGCAAGACTTCATTCCGCAGTCATTTCCTATGCGAGAGATTTCATGATTAACCGTGGATTCACCTACTGCATTCCGCCATTCATGATTCGTAGCGACGTTGTTACCGGCGTTATGAGCTTTGCGGAAATGGAAGCCATGATGTACAAGATTGAGGGTGAGGATTTGTTCTTAATCGGTACCAGCGAGCACTCCATGATTGGTAAGTTCATTGATACTATTCTGCAGGAGGAGCAGCTTCCGCAGACACTCACCAGCTATTCCCCATGTTTCCGTAAGGAAAAGGGTGCACACGGCATTGAAGAGCGTGGTGTCTACCGTATCCATCAGTTTGAAAAGCAGGAAATGATTGTCGTATGTAAGCCGGATGAGAGCCCGATGTGGTTTGATAAGTTATGGCAGAATACCGTGGATTTATTCCGTTCCTTAGATATTCCGGTTCGTACTCTTGAGTGCTGTTCCGGTGACCTTGCCGACCTTAAGGTGAAGTCCGTCGACGTGGAAGCATGGTCCCCAAGACAGAAAAAGTACTTTGAAGTAGGCAGCTGTTCGAACCTTGGTGATGCACAGGCAAGACGTCTGAAAATCCGTGTGAACGGTGCAGACGGCGGCAAGTACTTTGCACATACCTTAAACAACACCGTAGTGGCTCCTCCTAGAATGTTAATTGCATTCTTAGAGAACAATTTAAATGCAGACGGCAGTGTAAACATTCCGGAAGCATTACAGCCATACATGGGCGGCATGAAGAAAATTGAAGTAAAGTAATGTGATAAATAGAAACCCGGAGGGCGGAATGCTTTCCGGGTTTTTTGTGTACATGGGTGGATTAGGACTGTAGACCTAAAGTTTTGCTTGCGATATGACGAAATATATAGTAAAATAAAGGCATAGAAACGGATGTTTATGCCAAGACACTTACATAATATGTTTACGGAAAGGAGTCCGGCGATGAGTAATTCCATTGATAACAGTTTTTTAAATCAGTATACAACAAAAGATTACAGTACTTTGTTTGGTTCCCTGCCAAAGACGAGTGAAGCTTCGGGCGGCAGTCTGACCGGGCTTGCGACAGAGTTTCAGTCCATCCGTAGTGGCTCTTACGGTAAGTTGCTTTCGGCATATTATAAGAAGATGAGCACTACCGGAGCGGAAGAGGCCATTGAAACAGAGACAAAGAACCGTCAGTTGGTTGGAGGCAATGCAAGTTCCTTGAAGAGTGCAGCAAAAGCGCTTTCTAAGATGGATTTTTCCAAGGCATCTGCAGAAGATAGCCTGAAAGCAATTAAGGGTTTTGTTTCGGCATATAATTCAGTTATTGACACGGCAGATGATGTAAATTCCAAAGGTATTTTAAGAAATGCAGTGTGGATGACCAATATCATGAAAAAAAGTGCAGGTCTGCTTGGTGAGTTGGGTATTACCATCGGAGATAATAACCAATTGACACTGGATGAGACAAAGTGGACAGAGGCCAGCAAGACCACAAAGGCTTCCTTATTCAACGGCAGACAAGGTCTGGCAGAAAAGATGGTTTATAAAGCAAGCCAGATGACAAATGCGTCTTCTGAAAAAGCGGCATATAAAGCATCCGCATATAAGCCGGATGGCAGTTATACAGAGATTACACCGGAGTCTATGTTTGAAGATCTTATGTAGTAGCAGAAAAATAAATAATCACCGGAGCAGGTTTTACTCCGGTGATTATTTATATATAAGAAAAAATTAAAAAAGTTGTTGACAAATGTTTCTGAATCGTGTATGATACCAAATGTGTCAAGAAAAACACGATATGCGCGAGTGGCTCAGTTGGTGGAGCGCGACCTTGCCAAGGTCGAGGCCGCGGGTTCGAGTCCCGTCTCGCGCTCTAGAAAAAAATGAGAGTTGGTTGGAAAACCAACTCTTATTTTTTTGTGAGCACGAGTGCTCACGAACCCATGCAAACCTGCATGGGTTCTGAGTCGTCTACGTTCCACTTCGGTCCGTCCAGAACTGACATCCACCGGATGTCATGGACCGCTCCGCTCCGGTCCGCGCAGGACCGAGGTCCCCCGGACCTCGTGCGCCCCGTCTCGCGCAATCACGAGACGAAGGGGATAAAGCCGCTCGGCAACCTCCTCGTAGAATGTCACTAATCACAGCATTTGGCGGAGGTTGGAACGAAATGCGTAAGCATTTCGTTTGTTCGACTGTTCCGTCGACCAAGCGTTTTGGGTTTGGCGTCAGATTTTTGACGACAGACTTGTTTTCAAAAGGGAAAAAGTATGATATGGTATATAAAAGAAGGATACAAATTTGTGTTTGACGGGGTGAAAGAAATTGAACAACTTCCGATTTGCAGGAATCGGATTGAACGGAATAGAGGAGGATTTTCTTTATGGAAAAATGTTATGAAATTTTAAAAGAAAGATTTTGCAAAGACTCTTTGATGGCATTGGCGACTGTGGATGAAAAAGGAATTCCGTGGGTTAGAACAATTGATGCCATTTTTTATGAAGACAGTTTTTATACAATTACATATGCTTTGTCAAACAAGATGAAGCAGATAGGACACAATGCTGCGGTTGCAATCAGCGGAGAATGGTTTTCGGGACATGCAATTGCCGAAAATTTAGGGCACATAAAACTGGAACAGAATAAAGAGATAGCAGATAAGTTACGATGTGCGTTTGCAGCCTGGTATGATAATGGGCATACGAATGAAGAGGATCCGAATACCATTATTTTAAAGATGAGACTGACCGATGGAATTTTGTTTAGTGACGGAAAGAAATATGAGTTAGGGGGGCAAAAATGAACATATCCTATATTGATTTGAGGGAACAACCTAAGTTAAAAGACACAGCGGCACAGTGGTTTCACAGTAAGTGGGGTGTGCCAAAGGAAGCGTATTTGGAATGCATGGACAACTATCTGGCTGGTGGGACGGAATATGGCTGGTACCTGTGTCTGGAGGGAGAAAAGATTGTGGGCGGACTGGGAGTAATCGAAAATGACTTCCATGACCGTAAGGATCTGACACCGAATGTATGTGCCGTATACACCGAAGAGGCGTATCGCTGCAGGGGAATTGCAGGGGAACTCCTAAATAAGGTAGTTTTGGAACTGAAGAAAAAAGGGATTACACCGGTGTATCTTGTTACAGACCATACCGGATTTTATGAAAGATATGGTTGGGAGTTTCTTTGTATGGTGCAGGGAGACGGGGAACCGGACATGACGAGGATGTACATTCATAGGTAAGTGCAGAAAGCAGAGGTCTTTAGGCCCCTGCTTTATTTTTGCGACAGGACCTTTTCAAAGAGGAGTCCGGATAAAAACCAGGCAGGGGCGTAGTCGAGTCGGATGAGCCCCTTATAATTCAGTTTTGCTTTGCTGTAATCCCACGGGCAGGATTTATGTTTTTTTAGAATGGTGCCGGACAGAAACTCGCCGGCATAGATCAGAAGCATATATACTGTGCCACGAATTACGATCGGAACGCCGCGGAGTAGTCTGCTGATGGGAGCAAATAAGGCGGCCATGCCGTAGATTGGAAACATCCAGATAGAGGTCTGGCAACGGAGTGTTTTATCTTTGCCGCGGCGGATGGCGTCCATGCCGGTCCAGAAGCACTCTAAGCACCAGCCGAGAGCGCCGCATGTAATGAAGTTTTTCAAAAAGTTTTTTAGTCTTGCAAAGAGAGAAAATTGAGTCATGGAGGAAATTCCTTTCTGTTAAAGTTGGGAGTAGTATGTGTGGAAAAAAAGAAATTATGAAATTTTAATGATTTTAATCGTTCTTTCATTGAAAAATGGGGAAAAACAAGATATAGTAATACCAATTGATTGAAAAAAGAAAGAGAGTGGACTAAAATGAGATTTCGGGAAAGATTACAGCGTTTTATGTACGGCAGATACGGAATGGATGCGTACGGTAAGTTTTTATCGTGGACATCCATGATTTTATTGATTTTGTCTATGTTTATCCGGTTGAAATGGAACATTTTGTATTATGTTGCATTGGCTTTGCTGGTGTATTGTTATTTCCGTGTCTTTTCAAGAAATGTGCAGAAACGATATCAGGAGAATTGCACATACTACCGTTATACGAATAAAATCAGGGAGTTTTTCAACCGTCAGAAGTCGTATGCACAGCAGAGCAAGACGCATCGTATTTTTAAGTGTCCAAGCTGTGGACAAAAAATCCGTGTGCCAAAAGGAAAGGGAAGAATTGCCATTCGTTGCAGGACCTGCGGAACGGAATTCATTAAAAAGACTTGATAGAAGGTAGGGTATGTTCGGTTACGTTACAGTAAATAAGAAGGAATTGAAAATAAAGGATTGGGAGCGTTATCATGCCTATTATTGCGGTTTGTGTCATGCACTGAAGCAAGTAGCGGGGACAAAAGCCAGGATGACGGTTTCTTATGACATGACATTTTTGGCCATGTTATTAGATGACCTGTATGATTTTGAAAAAACAGAAGGAAAACGAAGATGCGTAGTTCATCCGGTGTGTCGGCATGAATATGTTTTGAGTGAAGCCTCCATATACGCTGCCAAGATGAATTTGTTGCTATGCTATGACAATTTGCTGGATGACTGGAAGGACGATAAGAATCCGGCAGCTTATGCGGGAGCGGCACTGCTTCGTAAAATAAGAAGGAAAATTGCAGAGGAATATCCGAGACAGACACGTGCTGTGGAAAATTATATAGAAAAGTTAAATTTATGCGAACAAAAGAGAGAAACGAACTTAGACGCGGCGGCCGGTCTGACCGGAGAGATGTTAGGTGAATTGTTTTGCATGAAGGAAGATGAGTGGCATGATGATTTGTACCAGACAGGATTTTATCTTGGGAAGTTTATTTATCTGATGGATGCTTATGAGGATATGGAAAAGGATGCAAAAAAAGGAAATTACAATCCGTTTCTGTTGTATCATGGGGCAATCCAAAATGTGGAACTGGCAGAAGAAAGTCTGACGATGATGGCAGCAAAAGCAGCAGAAGGGTTTGAACGCCTGCCGTTGGTGGAAAACATTGAGATTCTTAGAAATATCCTGTATGCCGGAATCTGGGGCAAGTATGAGATGGTAAAAGGAAAAAGAGAAAAGGGAGAAAAAGAATGAGAAATCCTTATCAGGTTCTGGGCGTGCCGGAATCTGCAGACATGGACGAAATTAAAAAAGCATATCGCAAACTGAGCCGTATGTATCATCCGGATGCTAATATCAATAATCCAAACAAGGACCAGGCGGAGGCAAAGTTCAAAGAAATACAGGCTGCATATAAGCAAATTGTGGATGAAAGGGAACATGGAGGAAGCCGGAGTTCTTACGGGGATTACGGACAAGGCGGATATGGCCAGGGATCTTACGGAGGCGGTGCTTACCGGGACCCGTTTGAAGAGTTTTTCGGCGGTGGTTTTGGCGGCTATACACAAAGGCGGCAGGAGAGTAATGAATCTACGCTGATGCAGGCGGCCGGAAACTATATCCGGAACGGGCATTACAGGGAGGCTTTGAATGTACTCGAATCGGTTCCGTCTGCGGAAAGAAATGCGAAATGGTACTATTACAGTGCAATCGCAAATTCCGGTACGGGAAATAATGTGACGGCGCAGGAACATGCAAAGCGGGCAACCGAACTCGAACCGGAAAATTATCAATATCAGTCCCTGCTTCAGCAGTTACAGTCCGGTTCGGGCTGGTACGCAGGCAAAGGGCAGTCTTACGGCCGGTCCTATGTGGGAGGCAGTAATTGCTGCTGGCAGTGTTTGTTAATCAACTGCCTTTGTAACAGCTGTTGCTATCTGCCGTGCTAAAAATGAAACGGAAAACAACAAAGGGATAACTTCACGGTTTGATGAAGTTATCCCTTTGCTTTTTTAGGATGTAACGATGATATAGGAAGCTGAGTTATTCAGCGTTTTGTCTTAGGAATCAACCGGCACGGCGGTAGTAGCGGCTGCCGGAAAAACGTCTTTTGCTGTATAAAACATGACGGCCGCGTTTCTTGCTGCGGATAGCGTAGATTTTTATCCATAGAACAACGCGATGCAATCTCGGAAGCGCGAACCAAACTAATACAACTGCGGTAAAGAACATCAGGCAAATCAGTACGGTAACATGATTTGGAGTGCTCCATAAAGCAATCAGATTGTAACCGCCCAGTGTAGTGATGACAGATGCCGGACGGCCGGTCGGGATGCCCGATGGATGCATGGCTGCATAAGCGATGGCAGATGCAACGGTGAGTGCAGCATTGTCTTTAGAAACTACGGCTTTTTGGTAGTCGGAAAGCTGTATTCCGTAACGGTCTTTCGGGACAATATCAAGCAGGCCGAGGGAACGGTAGGAACCGTAGTGAAAGAGTGTAAAAATCTCCTCGGTTGTAACGATGTGGTACAAGGCACTGTCATCGGAAGAAACGGAGGTACCGTTAGCAAGTGAAAGTTCCTTTACCCGGTCAAACGGAAGACGGTTTTCGTGAAAGGTAAATGTAAGACCGTCTAAAAAGAGAGAGTGGGTGTCGCTCTTTAATGCAACTGCGTGTTCAGCCAGATGATATAGTTCGCGTCCGGTCAGATAGAAACTGTATAAATGCTTTCCTTCCATAGCAGAAAGAAATGCAGTTTCGGACAGGGTTTCATAACCGGTTGGAAGGAATACGGCGACAACATCCGCAGCGCATTCTAATGTGGAATACCCGGTTACGGTAGTTCTGATGTCTCCGGCGACAGCTGCACCGTGCTCGTATAGCGGAGAGCCGGTGTTAGTCTTTGACGTGGTTGGAAGCAGACAGGCGGTAATGAGCAGTGCAACAAATCCAATTCCTGCAAATACCGGCCAAAGCTTCCGGAAACGGAATTCATTCAATGCAAGAAGAAAATGATAAATCCGTTTTCTTATGCGACGTTTGAACTTTTTTATTTTCTTTTGCATGAAGAGTCTGCCTCCTTTGTTTCACGATTATGGTAAAATTCGATAAATTTGCTGACTGCACCGGACTGGAGAGATGTTTTGCTGTAAGCAAAGCCGACCTTTCTTTTGTCAATCAGTGCAGGAAGCGGAAGCTCCACTAAAGTGTGGTCGTCCAGTTCTTTTTGGACAAATTCTTTGATGACACAGCCGATACCCAGGCCAATCTTAGAGAAATCAATCAATAAATCCATGTTACTGACCTCTAAGATTTGTCCGGTTTCTATGTTGTGCTTCCTGAAATAATCTTCTATGTGTACTCTGGAAATGTTCTTTTCATCAAGCAGCATCAGATTTCCGTTTCGAAAAGCTGTAAGAGAAGCGTCGGAAACTTTTTTTGTTGTGGAACGCCGGTTTTTCTGGATGACTGTATCCGGAAAGTTGTTCTCTTTCTGCTCGCGAAGTGTCAAATTTTTTAAATAAGTTTCTGTGGCGACAAAAACATCTTCAATTTCGGTAACAGGGAGAAATTCCAGTGCGTGGGTGGAATTTGGTTCGCCAACCAGACCGATATCTATTTTCCCTTCTTCCAAAAGATTCAGTGTCTCATAAGTAGAGTGGCACCGGATGGTAACCTGAATATGTGGATGTTGTTCAATGAAGTTCTGTAAGTATGGCATCAGTATATACTTACAAAGGGTAGTGCTGACACCAATGCGGAGCTGGCCGATACCGAGAGCATTGACGCGGCGGAGATTTTCTTCGCCTTTTTTTAATGCATCAAATGCAGTACGGGTATGCTCATATAACAGTTTGCCCTCCTCTGTCAGATGAACACCGCGAGAACCACGGATGAAGAGCTTTACAGATAAGTTCTGCTCTAATTTGCTGACTGCACGGGAAATGGCAGGCTGACTGATATATAAAGTTTTTGCTGCCTTAGAAATATTTCCGGCTTCGGCTACCGCGTTAAAGATATGATAGGAAGATAACGTGGATTCCGTTTCCATGGGTTCACCTCAATACGTTGTTTCGTCTGACTTGAAGCACCCGGAAATAAAAAATCAAGGTATAACTTCAAGTTATGGTAACTATGTTTATTATGCATTTCAATTATACCAATGAATGTGGTATAATGCAAGCATAAAATTAAGAAAAAGCAAGAAAATATGCGGATTTTTTGAAGATTTATAACAGGAAACGGAGGTATAACCAAATGACATATCGTATTGCAGTGATTCCGGGAGACGGAATCGGACCTGAAATTGTGAGAGAGGCAGAAAAAGTACTGGATTGTATCGGAGAGAAGTACGGTCATGAGTTTCAATACACAGAGGTACTGATGGGTGGGGCCTCGATTGATGCGACGGGAGAGCCGCTGACAAAGGAGGCACTGGCTACGGCAAAGGCATCGGATGCTGTGCTGCTTGGCGCAGTCGGAGGAGATACGAATACTTCTCCGTGGTATAAATTACCGCCGAATAAGCGGCCGGAAGCGGGTCTTCTGGCAATCCGAAAAGGACTTGGGTTGTTTGCCAATATCCGTCCGGCAGTCTTATTCCCGCAGTTAAAAGAAGCTTGTCCGCTTAAGCCCGATATCGTGGGAGACGGATTTGATTTTGTGGTAATGAGGGAACTGACCGGCGGCCTTTACTTCGGTGAGAGATGCACTACGGTGCAGGACGGTCTCAGAACGGCAGTGGATACTCTGACGTATAACGAAGAGGAAATCCGAAGAATTGCCAAGTGGGGCTTTGAAATTGCAAGAAAGAGAAACAAAAAGGTATGCAGTGTGGACAAAGCCAACGTGTTGGATTCCTCCCGACTTTGGAGAGCGGTGGTAAAGGAAGTGTCCGCAGAGTATCCGGATGTGGAACTGTCCGATATGCTGGTTGACAATTGTGCGATGCAGCTGGTGAAGGATCCGACGCAGTTTGATGTGATTCTTACGGAGAACATGTTTGGAGATATTCTTTCGGATGAGGCAAGTATGGTAACCGGATCAATTGGCATGTTAGCATCAGCAAGTCTGGGAGAAGGAAAACTTGGCTTATATGAACCGAGCCACGGATCGGCACCGGACATTGCCGGAAAGAACCTGGCAAATCCGATTGCGACGATTCTTTCGGCAGCGATGATGCTTCGTTATTCCTTTGATCTGGATAAGGAAGCGGATACGATTGAAAAGGCGATTCATGCGGCACTGGATGCAGGCTATCGTACGGGAGATATTTATTCGGAGGGCTGCATCAAAGTCGGAACTGCCGAGATGGGGGATATTATCTGTAAGTGTATTGAAGAGTAGGAGAGGAAGAGAGGATAGAAAATCATGGGAATGACAATGACACAAAAAATTCTGGCAGCACATGCAGGGCTTGACTCGGTAGTTGCCGGACAGTTGATTGAAGCGGATCTGGATATGGTACTTGCCAATGACATTACCGGACCGGTGGCGATTCATGAAGTGGAAAAGTTAAATAAGAAGACGGTATTTGATAAAGATAAGATTGCCCTGGTGCCGGACCACTTTGCACCGAATAAGGATATCAAGTCGGCGGAACATTGTAAATGCCTGAGAGAATATGCAAGAAAGCACGACATTACCAATTATTTTGAAGTAGGAGAGATGGGCATTGAGCATGCGCTTTTGCCGGAAAAAGGACTGATTGTCGCAGGGGAAACCTGTATCGGTGCGGATTCGCACACTTGTACGTATGGGGCGCTTGGTGCATTTTCCACCGGTGTCGGCAGTACGGACATGGGAGCCGGTATGATTACCGGTAAGGCATGGTTTAAGGTGCCGTCAGCAATTAAGTTTGTACTGACCGGAAAGCCGCAGAAATGGGTGTCCGGTAAGGATGTCATTCTTCATATCATAGGAATGATTGGCGTGGATGGTGCATTATATAAGTCCATGGAATTTGTCGGTGACGGTATTGCCAATCTTTCCATGGATGACCGTTTTACGATTGCCAACATGGCGATTGAGGCCGGGGCAAAGAACGGTATTTTCCCGGTGGATGAAAAGACCATTGCCTATATGGAGGAGCACAGCACAAAGTCCTATAAGGTATACGAAGCGGATGAGGACGCGGAATATGATGAGACGTATACGATTGATTTGAGTACACTGGAACCAACCGTTGCTTTTCCTCATCTTCCGGAGAACACAAAGACGGTGAAGGAAGCCGGAGAGGTGAAAATTGACCAGGTAGTTATCGGGTCCTGTACAAACGGCCGTATTGAGGATATGAGAGTTGCAGCAAAGGTATTAGAAGGCAGAACGGTGGCAAAGGGCATCCGTGCCATTGTGATTCCTGCAACACAGAAAATCTATTTGCAGGCAATGGAAGAGGGCTTGCTGAAAATCTTTATTGAGGCGGGGGCAATTGTCAGCACACCGACCTGCGGACCTTGTCTTGGCGGTCACATGGGCATTCTGGCAGCAGGAGAGCGTGCGGTTTCTACGACCAACCGTAATTTTGTCGGCCGTATGGGACATGTAGAGTCTGAAGTATATCTCGCAAGCCCTGCGGTGGCAGCAGCAAGTGCGGTAACCGGTAAGATTTCAGAACCGGCAGAACTTGGGCTGTAGAGAAAAGAACGGATAGAAAGGAAGAATGACATGAAAGCAAGAGGAATCGTTCATAAATACGGAGATAATGTAGATACTGATGTTATCATCCCGGCAAGATACTTAAATAGTTCGGATGCGAAGGATTTGGCAACCCATTGTATGGAAGACATTGATAAAGAGTTTGTAAAGAAGGTAAAGCCGGGCGATATTATGGTGGCAAACAAAAATTTTGGGTGTGGATCGTCCAGAGAGCACGCACCGCTCGCCATTAAGACGGCGGGTATCAGTTGTGTCATAGCCGAAACCTTCGCACGGATTTTTTACCGAAACGCCATCAACATCGGACTTCCGATTTTAGAGTGTCCTGCGGCGGCAAAGGCAATCGAAGCGGGACAGGAAGTGGAAGTGGATTTTGACAGCGGTGTCATTACCAATGTGACGACCGGAGAGACCTACCAGGGTCAGGCATTCCCGGAGTTCATGCAGAGAATTATGAAGGCGGATGGGCTTATGAATTATATTAATGAAAAGAACGCGTAAAGGAAAAAAGAGTTTGCTATTTTTACATAGCGAACTCTTTTTTGATTATTTATAAAATTCTTTTATATTTTCTAACTGTGCGCCCATATTCACAAGCAGCGCATCTGCAATCGTCAGTGCTGTCATCGCTTCGACTACAACAACGGCACGCGGTACAATCACCGGGTCGTGACGGCCCTTGACAGAAACCGAGATTTCCTCGCCGGATTTGTTTACCGTGTTTTGCTCTGCTGCGATGGATGGTGTTGGCTTTACGGCAAGTCGGAATACAATGTCGCTGCCATCACTGATACCGCCGAGGATTCCACCGGCATGATTGGTAGCCTTACGGACGGTTCCGTTTTCAGAAACAAAAGCATCATTATTTTCCGAACCCTTCATTCCGGCAACATCAAAGCCGGCACCAAGTTCAAAACCTTTCACCGCACCGATAGAAAGCATGGCTTTTGCAAGGGAAGCATCCAGCTTATCAAAAACAGGTTCGCCGATGCCTGTCGGCATGCCACTTACCACACACTCGATAATACCGCCCAGAGAGTCTTGCTGATTCATGGAATCAAACAGGGCAGTCTCTGCTTTTGCAGAGGCGTCTGTATCCGGCATGTACAGGGGGCTTAAGAATTTGTCCGCGCGGAGCTTCTGCAAGCCTTCCTTTGAAATCCGGTCAAAAAAGGTACCTTCGGTTTCTCTGTTGTCCTCGGTTAAATTCGAAATATAATCATTTTTTTCACAAGAAACATCCCCGATGGATTTCGTGTAAGCGCAAATTTCAATCCCAAGACTCTTTAAGAATTCAATAGCAATGGCACCTGCTGCCACACGTCCCAGGGTTTCGCGTCCGGAGGAACGTCCGCCACCGCGGTAGTCACGGAACCCGTACTTTTCATCAAAAGTGAAATCGGCATGTCCCGGACGATAATACGAAGCAATCTCTGAATAGTCCTGCGAACGCTGGGCTTCATTTTCAGCGAGCAGTAAAATCGGAGTTCCGGTAGTTTTTCCCTCAAACACACCGGAAAGGATACGGATTTTGTCTCCTTCCTTCCGTGGAGTGGAGTATTTTGTCTGTCCCGGCTTTCTAAGGTCTAAATAGGTCTGTATGATGTCTTCGGAAACCGGAAGCCCCGCAGGACAGCCGTCTACCACTGCACCAAGTCCGATGCCGTGGGATTCGCCGAAGGTCGTTACTTTAAATATGGTTCCAAAGGATGAACCTGCCATGTTGTTTTCCCTTCTTTCTGTTACCTGTGCTTTGGCACAATCACGCACTGATGTGTTTTTATCAGTATAGCGGATTTTATGAAATTGTGCAAGGAATTACTGAGGGCAGGGCAAAGAAGAAAAAGGAGCTGCCCGAGGGCAACTCCGATTTTCTACTGTTCCGTTTAGCAACAGGTGCCGCAGTTGTTACCGCAACCGTTGTTCTGGCAGGTACCGATGCCATAACCGTTATTGCCGCCACAGAAGAGAAGCAAAAGGATAATCCATAAGCAACTGCAATTGTCGTTTCCGCCGATGAAACCGCCGCCGCAGCCGCAGTCGTTACCGCAACCATTGTTGCCACCGCAAAGTAAAAGAAGAATGATAATCCACCAGCAGCTATTGCCGCCACAATTAAAACAGCCCATTTGGAGACCTCCAAAATGTTATTTACACTTTATAGTATGTGGGGCTGGTTGTCTAGTTTCCTCTATTTTTCAAAGAAAATACAAAACTTGCTTTTTGCGTATAAAAATAATAAAATAGAGGAAAGAAAAGGAAAGCAGGAGACATCCATGGCAGGGAAAATCATCAACACATTAAAATACGGAGACAGGAGAACAAAGAATAAATTGTATTTTCTGTTTGGGATTCTGGCAACAGGTGTCGTAGTATTATTACTGGCCTTGGTTTTATCGAGCATGGCGCTTGGTGTTTTGGCATTCCTTGCCCTTTTGGTAGACGGTCTGGTGCTGATGAATACAGCATTCGGTACGAAAGAGATTTCCATGAAACAGATAAAACCAACGTCCGAGGAAGAAAAAGCAGAAAGTAAAGACACTCCGGGGGCGTTAGAATGGATTTCGTCTGAGCAAAAGCAGAAGGAAAATAGGGAAGAGGAAACGTCAGTGAAAAATCCCCTCATTTCCTACGACGAAAAGAAGTTAAAAAAGGTAATGTATGCCTACAAGGTGAAGCGGGAACATGTACCGATTATGATTGAGTACTGTCAGGCAGAGGGTATCTCCCAGTGTCCGGCATATGCATGGCGTGACAGTAAATATCTCTATTTTCTGTTGCTTGAGCAGGAGCCGCGTATGATAAAGGCCGAACTGTCAGGAATTGATGGTATTCATATCCGGAGGGGAATGACAGCCAGACCTTCGACAGAATATGCAAACATGCAGGAAAAGTCATTGGTCAGCAAATTGTTTGCCGAGTATCTTCCGAATTATTATCAGACAAGCGACGGCTACAAGATAGAGTTTAAGAAAAACATGTATTCTGCCGCACCCGGAGTCTGGTGCACGGCAACATCGGTGAAAAATTTATTAAAACTGTTTAGCGGACATTTTATTTTAGATAACAACAATGTGTCTGATGAGAATGACTACTATAAAGAAATCTATATTGCAAGAATTTTGTTCTGGGACAACGTGTATACACCTTCGGAGTACAAAGAAAAGGTGATTGCAACATTACGGCATTTGGCAGAGGCAAACATCTCTGTGGATACTTTCAACGAGTATCTGGCAAAAATGCTGATAAAAGGCTTGATTCCACAGGAATATGCGGATTTTGCGATTAACAGGAGAGCGGTAAAATAAAAATACCGCTCTTTTTTTAATAATTGATTGACAATACTTGTATAATTGTATACAATTGAGCAAAAGTGCAAAAAGGGAGAATAAGAAATATGCAGAATCGTAAAGTTTATATCAATCCACACAACAATCTGCTCTCTTTGGAAGAACGTATTTATGAACTGGTCGATGTGAAGCAGCCGAATGTATTCCGTAACCTGTTTCCGTACGATGAGATTCCAAAGATTGCATTTAATGACCGAATTGTGCCGCATTGTTTTCCGGAGGAAATCTGGATTACCGATACGACCTTCCGTGATGGCCAGCAGTCCCGTGCTCCGTATACACCGGAACAGATTGTGACCATCTATGATTATCTGCATAAGCTTGGCGGACCAAACGGTCTGATTCGTCAAAGTGAATTTTTTGTATACAGTAAAAAAGACAGAGACGCTCTTTATAAATGTATGGAGAGAGGGTATCAGTTTCCGGAATGTACGACCTGGATCCGTGCCAGCAAGAAGGACTTTGAACTGGTAAAGGAAATCGGTATCCGCGAGACCGGTATTTTGGTCAGTTGCTCCGACTATCATATTTTCCATAAGATGAAGATGACCCGTGCCCAGGCAATGGAGCATTACCTGAATGTAGTGAGAGAATGTCTGGAAACCGGAATTGCGCCGCGGTGCCATCTGGAGGATATTACCCGCTCCGATATTCACGGCTTTGTCATTCCGTTTTGTTTTGAACTGATGAAGGTTGGTGCGGAGTATGGTATTCCGGTAAAAATCCGTGCCTGTGATACGATGGGCTATGGCGTTAACTTCCCGGGTGCGGTGATTCCGCGTTCCGTGCAGGGCATTATTTACGGTCTCATGGTGCATGGCGGTGTGCCGTCCGAACTGTTGGAGTGGCACGGACACAACGATTTTTACAAGGCTGTAACGAATTCTACAACTGCATGGCTGTACGGCGCCTCCGGCGTCAACTGTTCCCTGTTTGGTATCGGTGAGCGTACCGGAAATACACCGCTTGAGGCGATGGTATTTGAGTATGCCCAGTTAAAGGGAACACTGGACGGTATGGACACAACCGTCATTACGGAACTCGCGGAGTACTTTAAAAAGGAAATCGGTTATAAGATTCCGTCCCGTACGCCGTTTGTCGGTGCAAACTTTAACGTAACCAGAGCCGGTATCCATGCAGACGGTCTGTTAAAGAATGAGGAAATTTACAATATTTTTGACACAGGCAAATTTTTAAACCGTCCGGCACTCGTTTCGGTATCGAATACCTCCGGACTTGCAGGAATTGCACACTGGATTAATACGGTATTTAAACTGAAGGGTGATTTTATGGTAGATAAGAACAACCCGCTGGTACAGAGTTTGAAGGGATGGGTGGATGAGCAGTATGACAGCGGACGTGTTACGGTAATTACCGACCGTGAGCTTTCCGAACAGATTCAGCTCCGTCAGGGTGAATTCGGTATGAATTTACCGCCGATTACAGAGTAAAGTACATAATTACAGCAGAGAGGATGGGGATTTCAGATGGATTATACAGCACAGATTGCAGCAGCAAAGGAAACGTTTGGAAAACTGTTAGAGGAACAGTTAAAACGCGTGGAGGAAATGAAAGCGCAGGGAGGTTTTCTTGATTATGCATCGCTTGACACGATTAAAATCGGTGTGTGCGGTGGTGATGGCATCGGCCCGGCGATTACTGCTCAGGCGCAGAGAATTTTGGAATATTTACTCGCGGATGAAGTGAAGTCCGGCAAGGTGGAATTTAAGGTGATCGATGGCCTTACCATTGAAAGAAGAGTGGAAGAGAACGCAGCGATTCCTGCCGATGTACTGGAAGAATTAAAGGAATGTCATGTTATTTTAAAGGGACCGACAACCACACCGAGAAAGGGCGATCCGTGGCCAAACGTGGAAAGTGCCAACGTTGCCATGAGAAAGGCGCTCGATTTGTTTGCAAACGTTCGTCCGGTACGGATTCCGGAACAGGGCATTGACTGGACCTTCTACCGTGAAAATACAGAAGGTGCGTATGCTGTCGGAAGCAAGGGCGTCCATGTAACAGAAGATTTAGGTGTTGACTTTACGGTGGTTACTTCTCAGGGCTGTGAAAGAATCATCCGTGCTGCATTTGAGTATGCGAAGGCAAATAAAAAGACCAGAGTGACTGCAGTGACCAAGGCAAATATTATTAAGACAACCGATGGAAAGTTCTTAGATACGTTCCGTGAGATTGCAAAGGAGTATCCGGAGATATTCGCAGACGACTGGTACATCGATATTATGACTGCGAAGTTAATCGATGAAAAGAGAAGACGTGATTTTCAGGTAATGGTGCTTCCGAATCTGTATGGCGACATTATTACGGATGAAGCGGCAGAATTCCAGGGTGGCGTAGGTACTGCGGGCAGTGCCAATATCGGTAAGAGATATGCGATGTTTGAAGCAATTCATGGTTCCGCGCCAAGAATGGTAACCGAAGGCAGAGATAAGTATGCAGATCCATGCAGTGTCATCCGTGCCGGCGCAATGCTCCTTGCACACATCGGATATACAGAGCAGTCGGATAAATTATACCGTGCACTGGATGTTTGTACCGTAACGGAAAAGAAGTATGTGATTACTGGTCGGGATACCGGCGTTACAGGTGCACAGTTTGCGGATTATATCATGGAAACCATCGAAAAAATGTAGTCTTAGAAAAGGCAAGGGAGAAAAATGGAAGAGAGTAAAGAGCGTTTTGACGTTCAAAAGGAAGTGACGGATAAATATTCTCTGCGTGGCAGGGTGTTCCACAAGATACGTGAGGATATTTTGTCCGGAAAATATACGGATAATGAAGAATTAAAGGAAGCAACCATCGGAAAAGAACTGGGTGTCAGCCGTACTCCGGTGCGGGAAGCATTAAGACAACTGGAATTGGAGGGTCTTGTTACGATTATTCCAAACAAGGGAGCGTACGTAACCGGGATTTCCACAAAGGATATCCATGATATTTATGTGATTCGTTCTTACTTAGAAGGACTTGCAGCCAGATGGGCATGTGAGCGGATTACGGAGCAGGAAATCGACGAGATTGAGGAAATCGTGTATCTTTCGGAGTTTCATGCAAAGAAAAAGCACTTTGACCAGATTGTAGAGCTGGATAACAAGTTCCATGAGAGCATGTACCGGGCTTCCGGCAGCAAGATTTTGGAGCATGAGCTGACGACATTCCATCATTATGTCGAGCGTATCCGGAAGAAATCGCTTCATAACGAAGAACGTGCGTTAAAATCCAACGAAGAGCATACGGCGATTTTGGAGGCAATCCGGAACCGCGACGGAGAACTTGCCGAGAAACTTGCGCACGAGCATATTATTCAGACGATTTTAAACATGAACAAACAAGGACTGTAAGAGTTTTAAGAGGGTGCCAAACGGCATCCTCTTTTTCTCTGCATAGATTTCCCAAAAGACTACGAACAGTCCGCAAATCCTTACACATCACATTTCATCCGCTTTCTGCCGACTGTATTCCCTTTTTCCGTAACTCGCAGCCGGTGGCGGCAGTAGATATCAAACAGAATTGACCGTAAAAAGCGTTCAAGGAACGCTTTTCTAAAAAACGCAGATTGGCACCTCTGAACAAACGTGTTTGTTCGAGAGCGCCTTTCTGCGTTTTGAGAAAAAGTGCGTCGCACTTTTTTTAGGTCAATTCTGTAGAGACAGTTTCTTACTCCACCTTCTGCTCAGACAAACGGCAAAAAGGGAACAGTCGGTGAAAGCGTCTAAAAAGTTCTGTGAGGATTTTGCGGACTGCACGTAATGTCTTTTTGGAAATCCATGCATCGAAATAAAAGGAGGATGCCGCTTTGGCACCCGGCTGAAAGCCTGACAACACAGATATCTTACAGTCCGCAAATGAACACGGGGCGGTCGGCTGTGCCGATTGCCCGATGAACAATCAGTTCATACAGCGACAACTGCTTTGGTGAACAGGTGAATTCAGCTATAGAGGTCGAAATTGCAAGAAGGCTGGAAGGTGTGTTATAATGAAAATAAAATGACAAAAAATATAGGGGGGAAAAGAAAATGGAATTTAAGTATCCGAAGTTAAAAAAAGGATTAAGTTTGTTTGCTATTGGATTTCTGTTGAAATCCATCGGGCATGTCCTACATTGGATGTGTAATTTTGCCGTTATCATGTGGGGGGAAAGTTTTGGAATGGACACTATCGGCGGAATTGTTATGACGGTTGGTGATATTTTGGTGCTGGTTGGATTGTTTACTGCAGCAAAAGAAAGAAGAAATTACTTGACAGTATTTTTTATGATACTTGGTGGATATGCTATATCATTTTGGCACGGGTTATTTTCTGGATTAAATCTTAGGTTATATGCGAATCCAATTGGAATTGTTTCAAAAGTAGTTACATTTACCTATATTTGCATAGCGTGTGTGGAAACATCGAGGGTACTGAAAGAAGAAGGGATAACAAAGCTTACCAAACTGTGTTTGCCGGTTTACATCGGTTACGGTATTTTCTATGGATATTCGGTATTTATGTTGCTGATATCCATGTTTATAAATACGAATCAGACGATATTTGGTATTTTGGGCATTGGTGCGTATGCTGGTGCATTTGTCGGCGGAGTTACCTGCAACCTGTTTTTCTTTTTAGCCGTTAGTCGTATAAAGAAATTAAATCTGGAAAGTAAATGAATATCAAACCATCGAGGCGGTCGAAAGACCGCCTTATTTTTCTCGAGTTTACCGGTAGTAGGGATAGGCAGATAAAGATAACATCTTAGGACTGGTATTTGGCGGAAATTTCTGATATACATAGTAATAGATAAAAGAGGGGGAGTGATGGTTACGAAACTTGAAGAAATCGCAAAAGTATTACAGTGTTGTATTGATGATTTTCCATATGCGGATCCGCAACGGTTCTTTTGCCTGCATGGTGAAAAGGTAAGTTGTCTGATGCAATTTGTGGAATGTTCGGAAGATGACTCCTACTTCATTTTATTTGGACTATGGAAACAGGAGGAGCATCCGGAGGAAATCACAGAGGTTTCCCAGTGTGATTTTGTCGGACATGTCATGATGAGTGGAAAAAAATCTCCGACCGGCGGATTTTACCCGGAGAAGATGGGGCGGTGGCGCGTCCGTGCTGATATAAAAAAGATGCTGAAACTTGTGATTATACCGATATTACAAAAAGGAGAAATCAACTTTCCAAATTTGAAATAAGACAAGGCGGTCAGAGAAAATGACCGCCTTGTTTCATATCTGTATGTTATTCTCTCGGAATCTTTATGATGACCACACTGATGGCAGGAACCTCATAGGTGAAGTTTTCGTAAACATCTATCGTGCTTGTGACCGGAGCAACATTTAATTTTGTCGCACTGTTTGTAGAATCTAAGGTTGGTCCTGTCAGGGTAGTAACTTCACCCGTGTAGGAAATAACACCAAAATTCATCAGGTCAATTTCCAGTTCAATCGGAGCATCGGTTACGTTGACAAGCTTGATGATGATGTTTCCTGCTTCGTCAAGGCCGGTTACCTGAT
Source organism: Lachnospiraceae bacterium (assembly GCA_015057585.1). GTDB lineage: Bacteria > Bacillota > Clostridia > Lachnospirales > Lachnospiraceae > SIG299. The sequence continues at coordinate 30,484 of SVEF01000013.1, forward strand.
ATAAATCGTCTGCCTGCGGGATGTCATAGTTTACATACTGTACACCGTCGATGTAGCAGTCGATATGACTGCCGTTCACAACGATTTTTAATTCGTATGTGACGTTGGTTTCTACGGTAAAGCCGCTGACGGTTCCGTCTGTTTGTCCGCTCTTTACATTGTTCACAATGCTCTCTAAACAGGAGACGGTATTTGCCCATCCGCCGATGTTCCAGTGGTAACAGTTCCGGGCATCCTGTACGGCAAACGGAATGAGGAAACCCTCGGCACCGCCGGTTTTGGTAGCCTTTAAGGTAAGGGTATAATTGGTCCAGGTGGTATCACCGATGTAAGTGACATCACCGTTGACAGAGTTGGACGGCCAGCCGGCAAAGGACTGGGTCATCACGCCGTTTCCGATGGAAAAATCACCGGCTACGGTCTGCCAATCGGACAGGGAAGCATCGGTGAAATCCTCGGAGAACAATACTTCTCCGGTGTCATTCGAAACTACCTTAATATCATCAAAGATGGCAGAGGTCTGCCAGGTGCCGACACCGATTTTTCCGGTGAGGTCTTCAATTTCATGGACATTGCCGGTTAAGGTGGAAGAAACAACACGGTCGGACTTCATGGAACCGAATAACTGCTGTACGTAGTAGTTCGGGGAAGCCCAGGTGGTAGAACTGTTAAACCAGATTAAGTCAGGTGTCCAATGGTTTTTTGTCAGGTTACTGAACAGAGGAGCGTATGCTGCCAGATGGACAATATCGCCGTTTCTCTCCAATGCTGTCATGTAAGCTGCTTCGGCAAGGGCGGCACGTAACGTATTGGAACGTGCGGCATATTCGCCTAAGAATACCGGAACACTGTCACGGTCATAAGTATCGTAACGCTTTGCGTGGGTTAAGAACCAATCCGGCTCTCTGTAATAGTGCTCGTCCACGAGGTCGGCATAACCGGTGCCGTGTTCACGGATTTTATCCCATGCCCAGGTGTTTTCGGACTGTGGACCGTTGGAGACAATCAGTTCAATGCCGCCGTAAAGTTCAGGATTTTCCTCGGCTGCCTGACGGAACGCGGCTAAAAATTCTTCGTAGCGTTCAAAGTAAATCTCATCCCACTGCTCATTGCCGATGCCGACGTAAGTGAGTGCAAACGGCTCCTCGTGTCCCATGGCAATTCGTACGGAACCCCAGTGGGTCGAAGCATCGCCGCGGCAGAACTCCACTAAATCAAGAGCATCCTGTATGTACTGTTCAAATGCGGCAGAGCCGATGGCAGGACCGGATGCATCTCCCTGTGCCTGACAGGAGAGTCCGCAGTTTAAAATCGGAACAGGCTCGCAGCCTAAATCTTCACATAATACGAAAAATTCATAAAAGCCAAAGCCGTAGGTCATGTAATACGGATTGTTGGCGTCTGCGTATTGTCCCCAAAGGTTAAAACCGAGAGGACGGGTAGCAACATCACCCACCGTTTCGACACCGTTGATGGTCATCTTCATGCCGTTGCCGACAGAATCCTTCCAGCTGTAGGCATTTTCTAATGTGTTTCCTTCAATGATACAGCCGCCCGGGAAACGTAAAAATCCCGGCTTAATATCGGCAAGCATCTGCACCATGTCGGCACGCAGGCCGTTTTCACGTCCTTTGTAGGTATCCTTCGGAAACAGGGAAACCATATCCATGTGCAGGGTGCCTTCGTCAATCAGCACCGCAAGATAAACGCGCTTTGCCAGGGTTTCTGTTGCGGTGATTGTAACTTCATATTTCCACCATTCATCGGTAATTCCGCTGATGGTTGCTTCGCCATAGACTTTGGAACCGCTGTTGTTCTGCAGGCGGATTGTTACGTTGCCCAAATTGCCTTCCGGTGCTTTTAAGAAAGCAGTAAAACTGTATTCCTTTCCTTCTTCAATTGCCAGACCGGTAAGCCAGCCGGAGTTTCGGATACCGGAGTCCGGGGCATTGGCGGTCATACTCAGGTAGTGTGGGTTATTGGCATTTAAGTAACTGCCGTCTGTACTTCCGTCCATCAGCTCATGGCTGATATCACCTACGTCGTTCCAAGCATGGAAGTAGCCGTTTCTGGCATAGGTTTCTTCATATTCAAAGGAGCGGTTTTTGATCATTTCCGCATACATGCCGCCATCTACAGCGTGATTGATGTCTTCTAAAAACAGGCCGTATAAGATGTCGCTGATTTCATAGGTCTGTGCTCCGTCCGCAGTCAGTTTAAAACCAACTTCTTCGACTACAGGTGCAGTTGGCACCGGAGTTTCGGTCGGGGCCGGAGTGTTTGTCGGAGCCGGAACATCCGTAGCCGGTACATCCGTTGGAACGGTAGCCGGTACAGTGACCGTCGGAGAAGGATCCGGGTTCTCCGATGGATTGTTACCGCATCCGGTGATAGCAACCAGAAGCAGTACGGTAAGAATAGATACTAATTTTTTCAATGTTGCAACCCTCTCAATCTTAATATTGTATAAAAGATTATAGAGGTTTGGGAAAAAAGTGTCAATCCGAAAGGGAAAGATTATTCTACAGTGAAGAAAAACTTGCAAGAGGGAAACTGCAATGCTATACTATAATGAAGTATGGGAGAAGGAGGAAACAATAGAGAATATGAAAAAAATAGGAAAAGTAATCGGCTGTTTTTTGCCGACAATTGCGGCGTTTGCTACGCAGGTGTTGGCCGCTTCCGTGATTTCCACAATTTATGTAGTCATTCTTACCTTTTGGGGAGTGAATCAGGGAATTACAGATGACACGGAATTATATGATGCAATGATGCAAAAATTGGCGGAGGGCAACTTTCTTTTAATTGTCACGGCAATTGCGACGTTTTATACGTTGATTATCGGATTTTTCTGGTATCGGGGACTTCGGCCGAAGACAGACTTTAAGTTGAAAGAAGTCATCAATGCAAAATTGCTTGCTGCCATGTTTTTGCTGGGAGTATCGTTGCAACTTTTGATTTCCATGTGCTTAAATGCGGTGTTCCCGCTTTTGCCGAATGCAACGACAACGGAATATTCGGAACTGATAGAAAGTCTCATCGGAGGAAACATCTGGCTGTCTTTACTTGTTACGGTGGTGTTGGCACCACTTGCAGAGGAACTTTTGTTCCGGGGAGTGACACTGAAAAAAGCGCAGAAGTTTATGCCGTTTATGGCGGCCAATCTTTTGCAGGCACTTTTGTTTGGAATTTATCACGGAAATCTGATTCAGGGAACATATGCGTTTGTTCTTGGTCTGATTCTTGGTTTTACAGCGGAATATTTCCATTCCATCTGGGCATCGGTTCTGTTGCATGCGTTTGTCAACGGTTCGGCGGAATTGCTCGGTCTCTTGCCGGAGAGCATGACTTCGACTCTTGCCGGGGTAATTGCCCTGTCGGTTGTTGGTGTTATACTCTTGTTTGTAGCGGCAAAACTTTATCCGGGAGCCCGCCGCGTGCCGGAAACTGTATGTCCGGAACCTAAAGAGACTGACGCGGAGTTTACGGAAAATTCATTTGACGAATAAGTGAGAGAACTTTATAATGACAAACAGGAAGGAGGCGGTTCCTTTGCTCGAAATTTTTAAGACAACAGAGGGCAGTGTGCTCGAAAAACAGGAGAGTGTGACCAAAGACTGTTGGATCGCCATGACAGCACCGACAGCACAGGAGATTAAAGAAATTTCCCGTGCCTGCCATTTGGAAGAAGACGTACTTAGAGCGGCGCTCGATGAAGAAGAGCGTGCACGTATCGAAACCGAGGAGGATTACACACTCATTGTCATTGATATTCCCGCGGTAGAAAAAGAGATGGTGGAGAAGCAGGAAAAGGACAGATACATCACCATGCCGTTATCCATTATCAGCATTAAAGATGTGATTATCACCGTATGTCTGGTGGATACACCGGTATTACAGCATATTAAGATGGGTCGGATGAAAGGATTTTCCACACATAAAAAGACACGTTTGATTTTGCAGATTTTTTACCGCGTAGCGACGCAGTTTTTGCAGAATCTTCGTTCCATCAACCGTCAGAGTGAGATGATTGAAGATAAGCTTCATGTCTCGCAGAAAAACAAGGAATTGTTTGAACTGTTGGAACTGCAGAAGAGCCTTGTGTATTTCACTACCTCGCTCCGTTCCAATGAGGCGGTGTTTGAAAAAATGTTAAAAAACGAAAAGGTAAAGCGTTATCCGGATGATGAGGATTTGCTGGAGGACGTCATTATTGAGAATAAACAGGCGATGGAGATGGCAAACATATACAGTGGAATCGTAGGCAGCATGGTAGATACTTTTGCTTCGGTTATCAGCAACAACCAGAATCTTGTTATGAAGTTTCTGGCCACCGTGACAATTGTAATGTCAATACCGACCATGATTGCCAGTTTCTACGGAATGAATGTGCCACTTCCGGGACATGATAATCCTTATGGATTTTATATTGTTCTCGGTTTTGCACTTTTGCTTGCCGGTGTTGTGGCACTGATTTTCCACAAAAAGGATGTATTTTAGTTCAAGTAAAGGAAGAAAGTAATGGGAAAGTTTTGGTATAAGATGGAATACAAATATGGCAAATATGCCATCCGGAATCTGCCGCTGATTTTAATCATATGTTACGGAATCGGCTATGTGATAGAACTTACGATGCCGGAACTGGCAGGGTTTCTGACACTGAATCCGTACTATATTTTGAAGGGGCAAATCTGGAGACTGGTTTCCTGGGTGTTGATTCCGCCGGAATCCTTTAGTTTCCTTACCATTATCGTATTATATTTTTACTATTCCATCGGTAAGGATTTGGAAAACACATGGGGAGCATTCCGTTTTAACGTCTACATGATTTCCGGTGTATTGTTTACGATTTTGGGAAGTTTTGTCCTTTACGGAATTGCAAAGGTACAGTTTGCAGATGTCATAGAAGCTTACGGCGCGGAAACGGTATTTACCAACATGGCAACGGTTTCCAGACTGACGGAAAGCGGTGCGGCAGAGCATGTGCTGCTACCGGCGGTGTGGTTTGCCGGAATCAGTACGTATTACATCAATCTTGCCTTATTGCTTGCGTTTGCAGCAACGTATCCGGATGTCCGTTTTTATCTGATGGGACTGTTACCGATTCGTGCGAAAATTCTTGGCATTTTGTACGGTGTCATGGTGGCATATGAGTTTATTTTAGGAACTATGGCAAGCAGGATTATTATCTTGGCATCTCTGTTGAATTTTATTATTTTCTTTTTTACGACCAGAGGATACGCCAGAGTTTCTCCAAGTGAAATTAAGCGGAAACAGGAGTATAAAAAGAAAGTACGCGAAGCAAAGAGAATGGGAAATGAAACCACATATCAGGGTAGAACCGTGATTACCAGACATAAATGTGCCATTTGCGGCAGAACGGAGTTGGATGATGAAAATTTAGAATTCCGTTATTGCTCCAAATGTGAGGGTAACTATGAATATTGTTCGGACCATTTGTATACACATGAGCATGTGCGTAAAATTGTGCCGGGCAAAACTCCACCTTTTGAGGAAAAATAAGTGAGACAGATTCTGTTGCTTCTGCAGGCACAGGCTGCAGAATGGAAAAACAGAAAAAAGACACTGATGTGGATCGGAATCGTGCTTATTATTTGTATGATAAGCACTTTTTCGTATGTAAAGAACCGGGAAAATGAAGAGCCTGCTATGGCAGGAAAGTTAACCCTTGGGGTGGCAAATGAGGATGGTTCCGAATATTCCGAATTGTTGATTTCGTATTTTGTAGGTAATGAGAATTTTTCTTCTTTTGTTGATGTGACAGAGGGAACAGAAGAGGAATTGCGCAGGTTACTGGAAACAGGAAAGCTGGATGCATATCTGTTCATTCCGGAACAGTTTGCACAGAGTCTGATTGTTATGGAACATGTGCCGGTCCGGGCAGTCGTATCCATGCGTCAGCCAACGAAGGCGCTTTTGTTTCGGCAGGTGTTAGAGGCCTACGAAACGTATATCAGGCATGTGGAAGTACAGTGTACGGTATTGTATGACCGTATGAAACTGGTGGGATTTTCGGCCTCTGAGTTGAACAAAGCCAATATGGACATTTCGTTGGATTTGATTTTTACAGCTTTGGGAAAAGATGATTTTTTCAGAATCCGTCAGGTCGAAAGAAAGCAGGAGATTACTCTGGCGGAGCATTATTTCTTTACCTTATTGTTTTGTGCGGGAGCATTTTTGTTTCTCCCGGCAGGAAACCGGATTTTAAAATGGAAACAGACCGGAATGGTTTCCAGATTTAAGACGATGAGAATTTCTATGGGGGCGGTGATTGCTGCGGCAGCACTTCCATATCTTGCGGGAATTTTTGTGGCAACCGGAAGTATGCTTTACTTAAGAAGAAGTTTCGATGTACGGAATTTTCTTTGTGCGGTGCTGTTGTTTGTAGCGGTGTTGTTGGTAGCCTTAGGACTTGGTGCGGCCCTGCAAAAGAGAAAGGATTATCTGTTTGCTTACAGTATGGTTCTCTGCGTGATTACCGTGCTTGGCGGCGGAATTGTTCCAAAGCAGTACCTGCCGGATTTGTTTGCACGGATTGCTATGCTGCTTCCGAATGAGAGGTTTGTTTTACTGATGACCGGAAATGAAACGCAGATAGGGAAGGTGTGTCTGGTTTGTGCGGTAATAACAACCGGCTGTTTCTTCTTTGGTACCACTTGTTTGGTACGGCGGGGGGAGGCGAAAGAGGATGCGTAAGTGGTGCATGGATTGCAGTCAGATGTTTTTACATACAGGACGGCTTTTGCTCCGTGGAAAAGAGACCTGGATTTTACTTTTGGCCGGCATGTGTATTCTCTGCGTCATGTTAACAGGCATGGATGAGGTAAAAGTAGAAAAAAGCCAAGTGGCGGTCGGTGTGACGGATGAAGACGGCACGGACTATTCTGCCCGCGTAATCTCACGTCTTCAGAAACTGGATGGGTACGAAGTGATTACCGGGGAACGTGAAGACTTAAAGGAGCAACTGGCGGAAGGGCGACTTTCAGCTGTCTGTGTCCTGAGAGAAGGCTATCAGGAAAAGATTTTAGCAGGGGAAAAGGATGATTTGGTTCTTTTGTATGAAACAGAAGAGAGAACGCTTTTACTTTCCGATGTTCTGGCGGGAGCCATGATACCGGAAATCTGTGGTTCCAAAGGATATCTTTTATTTCGGGAATATCTTCTTGCAAGAGGAGATATGGTCACAGAAACACCGGAGGAATATGCGGCGTGGGCGCAGGTGTATTTTTCGGATGACATGTTTAACTTTGCTTTCGATGTGGAATATTTATCAGCAACGGGAGAAATAGGACAGAAGCCGGGGAATGAAGTGATTTACCAGCAGGCGATTTTTGCAATTTTTGCTCTTATGTCAGGAATGTTTGCGGTCTATGCCTGTATGCCGTATCACAGGTTGTTGCACGGACGTATGGCAGGAAAGATGAAAACGCTGCCGCTGGTTAAAGGCGCGGCGGCGATAGGAAACGGCTTAGCGGTTCTTTGCCTGACCGGGGGATTTGCAGTGTTGTTTTTATCTGTTTTTGTGATAAGAAACGGAAGGGGATTTACCGATTTTTCGGCATTCCTTGTTTGCACTTTGCAGTATCTGTGTGTTATAGTATGTATTATGCTTTTGTGTGCGAGGGGTATTCCTTCGCGGCAGGGGTATCAGGTCGGAATGATGGCAGTGGTACTTCTTTTGGGCGCCTTTGGTGTGGTTAGTATCGCGGAAGGGCTGCTGATTCCGGAAGGAATGGGCACATGTATACCGAATGCACGTTATGTCCGACAAATGATGGAATTATATCAGAACTAATAGAAATGAGGATAAAAGGATGGAAAAGACAAATAAGCAGCTGGCTTCCGATATTAAGGCAATGCGGGCACCGGAGGTAGCCCTGCCGGAGCTCATGAGCCGTATGGCGTCTGCCTACGGACTGCTTTCTTTTTATAATCTCGCCATGGAGTTTTCCATGTTTGCGGAATCAAAGGAGGAAGGAAGAATCCGTCCGGACAAGCCGATGACAGAGCTTGAGGATACACTGCGCCGGATAATACAGGAAACGCTGCTCGCACCGTTTTCACCGGAGGGATATGAACAGGCAATTTTAGAGCTTTCGACTCTCCGCGACAAGGTGATTGCTCGGATGGAGATGCTGACGGCATATACGGATTTGTTTATTTTATATGAATATGTGATGAACCGCTTAGAGGCGGTGTTTGAAGAGGCGGAGACGGAGATAATGGATTCTGATGCGGTAGCAAGGGAAATCCTGCAGTGGATTTTTTCGGAATCCGAGCCGGCTGCGACAAACGGCAGAATCAGGATGATGCTGTCGTGTCTTCCGGTCCGTATGACAAAGGCAAAATTCCTGGAACTCGTAGAGAATGCATTTTCTGTCTATGAGACCTCGGATGCAGGCTCGGTGGCTACCTTTGATTACATGCTCCGTTCTGCCGCAGGTATGTATGCGCCAAAGGGAATGGCAAAGACCTACGGTAAACTGGACAAGGTGAAAAAGCTATTTGAAGGAAAGTCGCTTTCGGAGCTGACAAAGGAGGAATATACCGAACGCAAAGAGGCACTGGCAAAGGGAACGGAATACATTTTAAATGCAACGGAGTGCCTGTCGGCACTTCAGGCAACGGCAAATGCACTTTTGACAGTGCTGCTGACCAGACAGTATTTTACCCTGTCTGCCGAAAAGGTGGCAAAGCGTCCGGCGGATATTCTCACATCCATGATAGAGGGCGGCGAGGTACATGCCGAGGCATTGTTTGAAGGAATTGAGATGGATATGGAACGCCTGTCAGAGGAGGTAACGGTATTGGAACCTCTGATGAATCTTGTCAGCGAAAGCATGACAGGACAGGTGGAAGGGCTGATGTTATCGACCGTGTACCACCGTATTCTTGTGGCACAGCGCTTGAATTCGGGTAGTGCCTATGCTTCTCTGACCGATGAAACGGAAAAAGAAAAGGCAGTTTCCGCGTCCAAGGTAAAGCAGGCCTTTTTAGAGGATATAAAGAAAGTGCTGGAGGACGGTTCCAGAGTACGGAACCGTGCCGTGATGGCTGAGGTATTAAAGGAGCTTCCGGTGTATTTTAACAATCATACGGAAGTGATGAATTATGTCAGAAATTCACTGGATTCCTGCAGGGATGAAGGCGAAAAGAAGATTTGTGTGGATTTACTGAGAAGTTATTATGAGTAGTGCCGGGCAGTGCTTTACTTCTTTGTAAAAGTCTGATAAGATAAGAAAGCGAAAGGAAGAGATTCATGCTGGTCTGGTCGGAAAAGCTGTACATAAGTGAATCACTGCAAAGGAAAAGCGAGGCAATCAAAAAAAAGCTGTCCCGCAGGTTTTTTCTGCCCGATGTCTTTTTGATTACCGCACCGACCAACGAAGCCAATGTATTTGATGTCTTTGAAGCAAAGGAACTGAGATTTCCGTATCACAGGAAAAGAGAAATCGTAGTTTACGGATTGGCAAAGGATAAGGCAGAGGCGCTTTCGCTGGTGACAACAATGTTGGAAGAGATGTATCGTAAGACAGGGAACTTTTCCGGTAAGGAGTATTTTTCAGAGGTATGATACAGGTATTGCTGCTTATTTTAAAAATTATAGGGATAGTGCTTGCAATACTGCTTATCACGGTGCTTGCATTGCTGGTTATCGTATTATTTGTTCCGGTCTTTTATAAGGTGAAGGTAAAGTATCTTCCGGACAGAAAGGAATGTATCGGAAGGGCAGGCTTTTTGTCTCCGCTTGTGGTATTTAAGTTCCGGTATTTTGAAAAGGAGTTTTCCTATCGAGGAAGAGCACTCTGGTATGTTTTTGCCGACTCTGGTAAAAATAAGGAGGAAACGCCGGAGACAGAAACGGAAAAGCCGGAGCAGGAGGAGGCGCCGGACGAAGAGGTCGGGGAAATTCTTGAAAAAATCAAACCGTTTTCTCCGGAAAAGAAACCGAAGAAGCCGAAGAAGACAAAGCCCGGTTTTCTCGAAAAGGTCAAGCGTCTGTTCCGTCAGAAGGACGAGGCGTTACGGATTCTTTCAAAGGAAGAGAGCAAACAGGCGATTTCCTTTGCCTGGGGTAAATTAAAGAAAACGCTGCGTCATATCCTTCCGCGGAAGGTAAAGGGGTACCTTATTTATGGCAGCGGGGACCCGGCGACTACAGGTCAGGTATTGGGACTCATCAGTGTGCTGTATGCAGCGATGGGACCGGTGCTTAAAATAGTTCCGGATTTTGAAAACAAACGTCTGGAATGCGATTTGGAATTTAAGGGAAGACTGCAGGTATTCACACTGCTTGTCATTCTCATAAAGGTATATTTTCATAAAGAATTAAAACAACTGATTGCCGAATTAAAAGGAATCGGGGAAATAGAGTAGAGGAGGAAGCTGATATGGCAGATAACAAATTTGACAGTACGGTAGAAGCATTATTTAGAGGAATGGATGGCTTTTTGTCCACAAAGACAGTAGTGGGAGATGCGGTGAAATTTGATGACGGCACCATTATTCTTCCTCTTGTAGATGTTTCCTTTGGTGTCGGTGCGGGTGCATGGGCAAAGGAAGCAGGCGGTGCGAGCACCGGCGGCGGTCTTGGCGGAAAGATTACACCGAGCTCCGTTGTGGTATTAAAGGACGGCCATGCAAAGCTTGTCAATGTAAAGAACCAGGATGCGGTGACGAAGGTGCTTGATATGGTGCCGGATTTGATTGACCGGTTCACAAATAAGTCCGGTCAGAAGGAGATGCAGCAGAAGGTTGACAGCGTTGTAGAAGACATGGAATAAAAGAAGGAAAAATTTATTAAATATTTTTCTTGCATTATTTGATGTTTTCTGTTAGAATAATCATGTTTGTGGGCCATAGCCTTAAATTATTACCTAAGGAGGTGCAATAAAATGGCTAAATGTGCAGTTTGTGATAAGGGTGCTTTATTCGGAAGAACCATCAGCATTACCAGAAGCCAGGTTTCCGGTAGAGCAAATAAGATGTGGAAGTCCAACGTTAAGTCTGTCAGAGTAAAGACAGAAGGCGGTGCTAAGAAGATGTACGTATGTACAGCTTGCTTAAGATCCGGTAAAGTAGAGCGTGCGTAATTAAGGAAACACCTTAATTAAATCAGCAGCAGAATTTGAATTGAGCAAAAAGGCTTGATTGAAAATGGGTGTCAGCATTGCTTGACACCCATTCTTTATTTTACTTACAAAACAGGTGATATCCGCATACCAGACAGAGCAGGATGATGCAGAGAGCGCAGAGTCCGTTTTTGATGAACAGCATGAGAATCATGCCGAAGGCAATCCAAAACAGACTGAATCCGATGAGGCGTTTCATGACGATGCTCCGATGGTGTGTTTGATACTAATATATGAGAAAATCAAATAAAATTTCAAAAAAGGTTCCATTTTTTGAAAGAACAAGGTATACTGTTTCTATAGTGCCCGTAATTTGGGTTGGATTCCAAAAAGCAGATTGGAGGTAAAACTATGAATAGTGCGACAAGTGGAATGATGAATACAAACCTTGGAAATGTTCAGATTGATAACGATGTGATTGCAAAATACGCAGGCTCTTCCGCGGTGGAATGTTTCGGTATTGTCGGTATGGCAGCCGTAAATGTAAAGGAAGGCTTTGCGAAATTATTAAAGAGAGAAAATATCAGACACGGTGTAGGAGTGACCGTATCTTCCGATAATAGAATTACGATTGACCTTCATGTGATTGTTTCCTACGGTGTCAGCATCTCTGCGGTTACGGATAATTTAATCAGTAACGTGAAATATAAAGTGGAAGAGTTCGCCGGGCTTTCGGTGGAACGCATCAATGTGTACGTAGAAGGCGTGCGCGTGATTGACTAGTCCGCAGGAAGAGAATAGGAGGAAAAATTCGTGGCGAATATTACAATAGATGCAAATATGCTATGCAAGGCATTTTTAGCCGGTGCAAAACGGTTGGATGCAAAAAAAGAATATATCAATGAACTGAATGTATTTCCGGTTCCGGATGGTGATACAGGTACCAATATGACCCTGACTATCATGGCAGCGGCAAAGGACGTCAGCGCGATGTCAAATCCAAAGATGAAGGATGTGGCAAAGGCGATTTCTTCCGGTTCCCTGCGTGGTGCCAGAGGAAACAGCGGTGTTATTTTATCCCAGTTACTTCGCGGACTTTGTAAAGTAGTGGGAGAATATGAGGAAATTACCATTCCGGTTTTGGCAGAAGGCTTCCAGCGTGCGGTAGAAACGGCATATAAGGCAGTTATGAAGCCAAAGGAAGGTACGATTTTAACCGTGGCAAAGGGCGGTGCTGAGCGTGCTTCCCAGTTGGTTGGCGAGACAGAGGACATTGTTTATTTTGCGGAAGAAGTAATTAAGCATATGGAAGAAGTACTTGCTTATACTCCGGAATTACTTCCGGTATTAAAGGAAGCAGGCGTTGTGGACTCCGGCGGACAGGGACTTCTTGAAATTGTAAAGGGTGCTTTTGATGCACTTTGCGGAAAAGAAGTAGACTTTGATATTCCGGTAGAAAAGCCGGTGGTAAAAGCAGTCGGAGCGGCAGCAGATGATATTTCCACAGCAGATATTAAGTTTGGTTATTGTACAGAATTTATTATTATGCTGGAAAAAGAATACACGATGGATACAGAACTTCAGTTCAAGGCGTATTTAGAGTCCATCGGTGACTCCATTGTTGTGGTGTCGGATGATGATATCGTAAAGGTGCATGTGCATACCAATGATCCGGGTCTGGCTATCCAGAGAGCGCTGACCTATGGCTCCCTGACCAGAATGAAGATTGACAACATGCGCGAAGAACACAACGAACGCGTAATTTCCGGTAGCAGTGAGGCGGCAGCGCCTGCACAGGTACAGGAAGAGGCTCCGGTAAAGAAGCCGGAAGAGCCTAGAAAGAAGGATGGTTTTGTTGCGGTATCCGTAGGTGCCGGTATCAATGAAATCTTCACGGCACTTGGTGCAGATTGCATTATCGAGGGCGGTCAGACGATGAACCCTAGTACGGAGGATGTGTTAAACGCGATTGAATCCGTAAATGCAGATAATGTTTACATCCTTCCGAACAATAAGAATATTATTTTGGCAGCAGAGCAGGCAAAGAGCCTGACGGAAGATAAAAATGTAGTGGTAATTCCTTCTAAGACCGTGCCACAGGGGATTGCAGCCCTGATTAACTATGGTTATGACATGGACCCGGAAGCAAATGCAGAGCAGATGACGACGGAGATGAAGAAGGTAAAGACCGGTCAGGTAACGTATGCAGTGCGTGACACCAGTATTGATGGAATGGAAATCAAGCAGGGCAATATTATGGGGCTTGATGACAGTACCATCCGTGCGGTAGGTGAAACGGTAGAGGATACGGCATATGAACTGTTGACTAACATGATGGATGAAAATTCGGAGCTGATTACTCTGTACTATGGTGAGGAAACAAGCGAAGAAGAAGCAGGTGCCCTTGCAACACGTATTACGGAGGCATATCCGGATGCAGAAGTAGAAGTGCATTCCGGAAATCAGCCGATTTATTATTACATTATTTCTGTTGAATAAATACCAAAGGGTCTGTAGGTGAACACTTGCAGGCCTTTTTTGCATATGGGCAAACCGGGAAAGGAGAGAACGTCATGCGACTGGGAGATTCTGTGGATTCCGTAAAGGGAATCGGGGAAAAGACAAGAGCGTTATTCGAAAAATTGGATATTAGTACAGTGGGGCAACTGTTGACCTGGTATCCGAGAGATTATGAGACGTTTCGGGAACCCGGAGCGATAGGAGCGTTAAAAGAGGGCGAAACAGGGGTCATAGAAGCTTCGGTTTCAAAAATTACGGAATCGAGGACAAAGAGCCGGATGACGGTGCTTTCCTGCGAAGCAAAGGACCCTTCCGGAACCATTCTTTTGACGTGGTTTAACCAGCCGTATTTGAAAAAAAGTCTCAGTATGGGATACCGGTATGTATTTCGCGGAAAAGTGACCAGAAAAAACGGGCGTCTCAGGATGGAACAGCCAAAGATTTATAAACGGGAAGAGTACCGGCAGTTACAAAATGTTTTGCAACCGGTATATTCCCTGACAAAAGGACTGACGAACAATCTGGTATCAAAGTCCATGAAGCAGGCATTGACATTAGCGGGTGAGTTGCCGGAGTATATCCCGGCAGAAATCAGAAAACAGTACGGAGTGGCAAAGCGAAAACATACTCTGGAGGAAATCCATTTTCCAAAGAGCAGGGAAACGATGTTAGAAGCACGAAAATCCCTGGTGTTTGAGGAGTTTTTTCTGTTTTCTGTATTTCTGAGGGAACTGGCAGGACAGAAGGACGAGAGAATCAGTGATATTGTAATGGAAAAGGCAGAAGCGTGTACCGCTTTGATGGCTTCACTTCCATATGACCTGACCGGCGATCAAATGAAAGTTTGGAAAGAAATCGAAACTGATTTGACAGGCGGCAGACTGATGGTGCGCCTGGTACAGGGCGATGTAGGTTCGGGAAAGACAATTCTTGCTTTATTGGCTCTCTTGATGACGGTGAAGAATGGCTACCAGGGATGTCTTATGGTACCGACCGAAGTATTGGCAAAGCAGCATTATGAATCGGCAGTGAAGATGCTTGGAAACTACGGAGTACGTGTGACATTTTTAGTAGGCTCCATGACAGCAAAGGAAAAGAGAGTGGCCTACGAAAAAATGGCGGCACATGAGACAGATGTTGTCATCGGAACCCATGCACTCATTCAGGAGAAAGCGGAGTATGCGAAACTCGGATTGGTTATTACGGATGAACAGCATCGGTTTGGTGTAAAACAACGGGAACGTCTGGCGGGAAAAGGCAGTCAGCCGCACATTCTTGTTATGAGTGCGACACCGATTCCGAGAACGCTTGCAATGATGTTATACGGGGATATGGACATTTCTGTGATTAAGGAACTTCCTGCGGAACGTCTTCCGATCAAGAACTGTGTTGTAGGCACAGAATACAGGGAAACGGCTTACCGTTTTATCGAAAAAGAAGTGGCGGCGGGCCGACAGGCCTATATTATCTGTGCGATGGTAGAAGAGAGCGAGACATCGGAGCTGGAAAATGTTGTGGACTATACGGAACAGCTGAAGGAACGGTTTGGCGGACGGATTTCGGTAGCAGCACTTCACGGTAAGATGAAGCCGGAAGAAAAGAATGAAATTATGGAACGTTTTGCATGTGGGGACATACAGGTGTTGGTTTCCACGACCGTAGTTGAAGTGGGAGTCAATGTGCCGAATGCTACGGTGATGATGGTAGAAAATGCGGAGCGGTTCGGACTGGCACAGCTGCATCAGCTGCGCGGCCGTGTCGGACGAGGCGGGCATCAGTCCTATTGTATTATTGTCAGCAGTGTGACGGATGAGGATACAATGGAGCGTCTGAATATTTTAAAAAATTCCAATGACGGATTCTTTATAGCGTCGGAAGATCTGCGTCTCAGGGGACCGGGAGATTTGTTCGGAATCCGGCAAAGCGGTGATATGTCTTTTAAAATTGGTGACATTTATCAGGATGCAGAACTGTTAAAGGAAGCAAATGAGGCAGTAAATGCCCTGACGGCGGCAAAGCGGGCAGAAATAATGGAGTCAATGTGCCAAAATGGTGCAAAAGAGGTCTTTATTTTTTTAGACGCTTATAGTACAATCTGATTAGGTATGCTTTTTAGAAGGGAGAGTTTGCCATGCAGGCATTTTCCAATCAACAACTGAATCATATCGCATCGCAAAATTACCGCACGTTGCTTCGGTTTTGTACGGTACTTGAGGAGGAGGGTTACTGGGAGCAGGCAGAGCAGGTACTGCACTTAAAGTCCGAGAAAGTACTTGAGATTTACGTGCAGTCGCTTTTGGTGTGCTTTTCTGTCTATTGCAGACATTTTACAGCGCAGGAGAAGGAGTTTATCGCCTCTCTTTCGGAGAAGAATGAACTGGCCTTTACCGAAGAACGTGAGGACGAAAAGATTGCGCTTGCGGCAGAGCGTTTCCAGAATCATCCGCCGATCTTATACCAGCTTTTGTCCCTTCGGGATTTGGAGCACGGCTCCGGTATGGCGGGGCTGTTTTTTGACGGCGTATTAAATATTATGCTTTGCCTGTCCTATTTGGACGGAAAGAGAGAAGCCATTGCGACAAAGTATCTTGGCATTTATTTTGACAGAATCAGCATGTTTTTGCAAAATTCCAAACATCCGGGACAAGCCGTGGACAGCAAATATATTTTTAAGAAATTGTGTAACGGTGAACTGGAAAAGAGTAATGATGAGATCGTAAAGGCAGACGGAAACTTTGAATTATATAAAAGACGGCATCTGTTTTACCGTTCCGAACAGATGGAAAGCGTGCAGACGGCTACGGTAAAGCCGATGCAGCCGGCAGAAGCACAGTTATTATCAGAAGCGGAAGAAAGCCGTGAGGAAGAAGTACAGGTGCAGACAAAGGAACAGGCTGTTTTGGACGCCGTCCAGTCGGCACATCTGGATGCCTTGGTAGAGGAACTGAATGCACTGGTCGGATTAAAAGAAGTAAAGACGGAAATCCGTTCGTTGATCAATCTGATTAAGGTGCGTAAGATGAGAGAGAAATATTGTCTTCCGGAGATTGAAATGTCGTATCACATGGTATTTACGGGAAATCCGGGTACCGGAAAGACGACCCTTGCACGTCTGGTTGGCAAAATATATAAAGAACTTGGGATCTTGACACACGGGGAAATGACAGAGACAGACCGCTCCGGACTGGTTGCCGGATATGTCGGACAGACGGCACTTAAGGTAAAAGAAGTGGTGGAAAAGGCCATTGGTGGTGTGCTGTTTATTGATGAAGCATATGCGCTTGCCTCCGCCGGAAGTAATGATTTCGGAGGGGAAGCAATAGATACCTTGGTAAAACTGATGGAAGACCACAGGGAAAATCTTGTGGTTATCGTAGCAGGGTATACCGAAGAAATGAAGCGGTTTTTGAAGTCTAACACGGGGCTTATGTCAAGATTTAACCGTTTTATCCCATTCCCGGATTATTCGACCGGAGAACTGGTGGAGATTTTAGCGGGAATGGCAAAAAAGGCAGGACTGGTACTGGAAGAAGGCCTGTCCGATAAAATAACTGCTTATCTGGAGAAGATGACGGAAAAAGAACGTTATGAATTTGGTAATGCAAGAGGAATACGAAATCTGTTTGAAACGATGGTCGTGAATCAGGCTAACCGTATCGTAACGATGGAAAACTGTTCGGTGGAGCAGTTGACATTGATTAAAGGAGAAGACATTTCATGGCTGGAAGAGAAAACGCAGTAATTTCCATTATCATGCCGGTATACAACGAGGGAGAACATATCAAGACCTCGGTCGGCAAGGTGGAGCAGTTGCTGAAGGAACATCAGATAGAGTATGAATTTGTGCTGGTGGACGATGGTTCCAGGGACAATTCCTGGGCACAGATTTCGGAGCTTGCAAGAGAAAATAAAAAGGTGGTTTCGGTGCGTCTTTCCCGGAATTTTGGAAAAGAAGCAGCACTTTGTGCGGGCCTTGATGCAGCACGCGGGGATGCAGTGATTGTTATGGACTCGGATTTGCAACACCCGATGGAACTGATTCCGGAGATGGTGGCAGCCTGGAGGGATGAGCACTATGACGTGGTAGAAGGCGTAAAGTCTTCCAGAGGAAAAGAAGGGCTCATCTATAAGTGTTGTGCGAAGGGATTTTATTCGATTTTACTTAAAATGACGGGAATCGATTTGAGAAACGCATCGGATTATAAACTGCTCGACCGAAAGGTAGTGGAAGCGATGCAGACGATGCCGGAAAAGGTGACTTTTTTCCGTGGCATGTCGGCATGGGTAGGCTTTGAGCGGAAGAGACTGCCGTTTGAAGTGAAGGAACGTGTCATGGGCACAACCAAATGGTCCGTCAGACGTCTGGCAGGACTTGCTTTTTCTGCAATTACGTCGTATACTTCGGCACCGCTTCAGCTGGTTACGATTCTTGGAGTGCTGATGTTTTTGGTATCCATTGTGCTGGGAGCGCAGACTCTCATCCGTTATCTGATGGGAAATGCGATGGAAGGATTTACGACAGTCATTCTGTTGCAGCTCTTTATCGGAAGTTTACTGATGATCAGTCTTGGTATTATCGGTATGTACCTGATGAAAATCTATCATGAAATCAAGGGCAGACCGCGTTATCTGGTGGCTAGAAAAATTAAGGACGGAGAAGAAGAATGTTAGGAGTGCTTTTTATTCTATTATGCGTGATGCTCGGACGCATTTTGTGTGATTATTTTTTGAAGAATCTGGACCGGGTGATTGCAAAGACCGAGGTTCCGGCCTTTTTGGTAAAACTTCCGGCGTGGTACCTGACCGGTACGTTGATTGTTACCTGGCTGGTTTATCTGGTTTCGTATCTGTTCCAAAATACAAAGAAACCATTATTCTTCGGAAACCTGATTGTCCTTTTGATGGTTGCAGCGGTTATCGCGGTTGTTTTGGTTTTGGAACACAAAAATCAGAAAAGAACGTTTCAGGCAGAAGAACTGATTGCATTTTTTGACGGCAGGGCAAAAGAGAAAAAGGGAAGTTTGATTCCGTTTTACTTTGCACTGCTTGCATTTGCATTTGTAACATACCTGATGTTTTTAACTTTGAAATGGAAGGACGGAAGTCTTTTTGTCGGACATTCGGTATTCAGTGACTTTGCGCCGCATCTTGGGATGATTCGTTCATTTTCGGCAAGTAATAACTTCCCGACACAGTATGCACATTTTGCCGGCGAAGACGTAAAATATCATTTCATGTTCCAGTTTATGGTGGGAAATCTTGAGTATTTAGGCATGCGGATTGATTTTGCGTTTAACCTGCCGAGTATTTTCGGTATGGCAGCGGTGTATCTGCTTTTGTTTGTACTGGTAGTCCGGATTACCAAAAGCAGATTGTGCGGATATCTGACCGCATTGTTTTTTACCTTCCGCAGTTCGTTTTCGGTATTCCGTTTTATGGCGGAGCAGGCCGGAGATAATGTATGGAAGGCGTTGAAGGAAAATACGGAGTTTCTTGGTTACACGGATAAGGAAAACTGGGGGCTTTGGAATTTAAATGTGTATTGTAACCAGAGACATTTGGCATTTGCGCTGGCTTTCTTGCTTTTGGCAGTTATCATCTTCTATCCTTATGTGGAGAAGATGGCAAAGAAGTTAAACGAAGTGGCAAAAGGAGAGGATGCCCTGGTATACCGTGTGGAACAGGTGCGGACGTTGTTCTTCTCTAAAAATGCATTTGGAGTGTATAACCTTCGCACGGCGATTGCCATGGGTGTATTTTTGGGAGCGTTGGCATTCTGGAACGGCTCGGTTGTTATTGCGACACTTGCCATGCTCTTTTTTATGGCGGCGGTTTCGGATTACCGTCTGGACTATCTGATTACGGCATTGATTGCGCTTGGAATGTCGTTGCTTCAGTCATCACTGTTCATTACGGGAGCGGCGGTGTCTCCGGAGTTCTTTTTCGGATTTTTGGCAGAAAATAAGACCTTTTGGGGTGTAGTGATTTACACGGTAGAGCTGACCGGAATTGTGCTGTTTGCAGCGCTTGCCGGTGCATGTCTGATGAAGGGTGTCAAAAGATACATGCTGTTTGTATTTTTTGTACCGTACATTCTGGCCTTTACCCTGAATCTGATTAAAACAGACATTCCGTCTTATTATATTGCGGTAAATCACAAATGGATTATGATGTCACTGATGCTGGTTTCTATGTTTGCAGCTTGGCTGATAGTGGAACTGATTCGTTCGGGCGACTGGATGAAACGGGGAATTGCAGTCCTGCTTGTTGTGATGCTGACAGCAACCGGAGCCTACGAACTGACGACCGTAGTAAAAAGAAACGAGGGATATCTGGTATTTGCAAAGGATGACCCTGTGACAAACTGGGTGATGGAGAATGCAACGTGTGACGATATGTTTCTGACACCACCATATGCTTTGAACAATGTGGTAATGGGCGGCGCTATGCTGTATTACGGACATTCGTATTATGCGGCATCGGCAGGCTATGATACGTATGAGCGTCATGTAGAGGTTGCCAGAATGTACGAAGCATCTTCTTCGGAAGAGTTGAGACAGTTGGTAGAGGAAAACAAAATCCGCTATATCATAGTGGATTTTGACTGCAGGACAAGTTCGGATTATGATGTGCGCGAAGACGTGATTGAAAGCACATTCGAAGTGGTATTTGAACAGGATTCCGGAGACTGGGCGTTCCGGATTTTCGATACACAGAAAGTAAAATAAAGGAGACAGGAGAATATGGGAATGAAGTATGAATATGTCATTGTCGGTGCGGGAATTGCCGGACTTACGATGGCAGAACGTATTGCAAATGTACTTAACAAAAAGGTCCTTGTAATTGAAAAGAGAAACCACATCGGGGGAAACATTTTTGATTCCTATAATGAAGACGGGATTCTGATTCACAATTACGGACCGCATATCTTCCATACCAATGATAAGGGCGTCTATGATTACCTGAGTCAGTTTACGGCATGGAGAGACTTCTGGCACAGAGTGCTGACCTGCGTGGACGGCAACATGATTCCGATGCCGATTACGCTAGAGACGATTAACCAGCTTTATAATACCAACTTTACCGGCGAAGAAATGGAAGCGTTCTTAAAGGAAAGGGCAGAGGACATTCCGGAGGTAAAGACCAGTAAGGATGTTGTTTTAAGCAAAGCCGGTGAAGAGATTTATCAAAAGTTTTTTGAAAACTATACGAAGAAGCAGTGGGGGCTTGACCCGGCACTCATTGATACTGCGGTAATTTCCAGGATTCCGGTGCGCTTTAACCGGGATACCAGATATTTTGCCGACAAGTATCAGGGAATGCCAAAGCACGGCTATACGAAGATGTGTGAAGCGATGGTGGCAAATCCAAACATCAAGTTGCTATTAAACACAGACTATAAAGAAGTCATTGACGATATCGAGTATGATAAGTTAATTTACACCGGACCGACCGATTATTTCTATGATTATAAATATGGAAAGATGGCGTACCGCAGTCTCGACTTTGTCTTCGAAACGTATGACGAGGAGGAGTATCAACCGGCACCGGTGGTCAACTATCCAAACGATTACGATTATACACGTATTACGGAGTTCAAGAAATTGACAGGGCAGAAGCATGCCAAAACTACAATTATGAAGGAATTCCCAAAGAGCGAGGGAGAACCATATTATCCGTATCCGACAAAGGAATATAAGGAGCAGTTTGCAAAATACCGTGAGGAAATGGATAAGGAAACCAAAGTGTTTTTCTTGGGACGTCTGGCAGAGTACCGCTATTACAATATCGATGCCGTAGTCAGAAGTGCACTTGATTTGTTTGAAAGAATCAGTAAATAAAGGAGAATCGGAATGGATAAGTTATATATTGTGATTCCGGCTTATAATGAGCAGGATAATATTGATGAAGTGGTAAAAGACTGGTATCCGGTTGTGGAAAAGGCAGGTCCGGCCAGCCGTCTTGTGATTATCGATGACGGAAGTAAGGATGAGACCTATGAAAAACTCCTGGCACTGGCGAAGGACCGCCCGCAGATGGAGCCGGTACATAAGGAAAACGGTGGACATGGTGCGACAGTGCTGTTCGGTTACAATTATGCGATTGAAAAAGGGGCAGATTATATCTTCCAGACTGACTCTGACGGACAGACCCTTCCTTCCGAGTTTGATGCATTCTGGAATCTGAGGGAAGATTATGACATGGTAATCGGTCACAGAAAGGGCCGTCAGGACGGATTTTCCAGAGTCTTTGTAACGAAGGTATTAAAGGCTGTCTGCTTGATTTGTTTCCATGTCAATGTCCAGGATGCCAATACCCCGTTCCGCCTGATGAAGGCAGAAAGCCTGAAAAAGGAAATCGCCTATATTCCGAAGGACTATAACCTGGCAAATGTCATTGTATCCGTGTTGTTTATTAAGAAGGGTTACAAGGTAAAATATCTGCCGATTACATTCCGTCCGAGACAGGGTGGTGTGAATTCCATTAACTTTAAGAAGATTACGAAAATCGGACAGAAGGCATTAAAGGATTTCATCCGGATTAATAAAATTATTAAGGCATCAGAATAGTTTGGGAGACAGAGTATGAGTACAAAGCAAAACAAAAGAACGCAGGATATTTCCCTGCCGGTTCTTGAAATTATTATTTTACTGGTGGCATATGTAACGATCTGTATGCTCGGTTATTTTTTTCTGGGAGCAGAGTTTAAGGCAGTGATGCAATGGTGGGGCACACTGGTTCTCTTGGGACTTTCCTGTCTTCCTCTTTCGGGGCTCCTGTTTTCCGGGTTCCATGACGGCGGCTGGATGTTTTCCAAAACCATCGGCCTGGCGCTTTCCGGCTGGCTTCTCTGGGTATTGTCGTCAATGCATATTTTAAAGTTCACAAAGATGAGTACAATTGTTGTTGTACTTTTCGTATTTTTATTAAATTATGCAGGCATGGCGCTGGCAAAGAGATCAGATAAAGCATCTGCATGGTTGCAGAAAGTACGTGCAAAATCGCAGACGGATGCTTCGCAAAAACTGGTGCTGGCATTGACGTTTGAATTGTTGTTCCTTGTGATCTTTATTGTAGCAAGCTACATCAAATGTTACAATCCGCAGGCTTACGGCACAGAAAAGTTCATGGATTACGGTTTTATGACTTCCATGATGCGTAGTGACTATATGCCACCGGAAGATTTATGGTATTCCGGTACGACATTAAATTACTATTATCTGGGACAGTATTTTGCTACTTTTGTAACCAAACTTTCCGGAGTTACGGTAAATGACGGCTACAATCTGGCGCTGATTATGTTGTGCGCATTCTGTTTCATGCTGGTTTACTCCATCCTTTATGAAGTAATGCAGGTGACCATCCGATTGCGCAATGAAAAGAAAAAGGATGCTGTGGCTGCAGATACAAAGAACTACTGGCTGATTTCAGAGCCGGTTGCGGTTATAATTTCCCATGTAGCAGGTATTGTGGGCGGTGTTGCAACAACATTTGCGGGTAATATGCATTATACCGTGTTTGCAAAGGTGGTTCCAGCCGTGCAGAGCATGCTTGGACTGGAAGTAGACAATTACTGGTTCCCGGATGCGACACGATATATCGGTTATCATCCGGAGACCAACGATAAGACAATTCATGAATTTCCGTCGTATTCGTTTGTACTCGGTGATTTGCATGCGCATGTAACAAATATTATGTTTGTACTTACCGTAGTTGGTATTTTGCTTGCGTGGCTGTTGTATCGGGAAGAAAAGATGGCAGCGGTCAAAGAAGGAAAACTGATGCCTGCCTGCAAGAAGTGGACGGATGCACTTGATTTGACAGAAATTTTTCATCCGGCGATTTTAATGGTTGGCTTTTTTATCGGTCTGTTCCAGATGACAAACTTCTGGGATTTCCCGATTTATTATGTGGTTTCGGGTGCAATTATTTTATTCAGTAATGCCGTGATTCACAGGTTCAAAAAGGAAAGTCTGATACTGACGGCAGCCCATGGTATTTTGGTAGTTGTTCTTGCAATGCTGGTATCGTTGCCGTTTACCATGAACTTTGAATCCATGTCCAGAGGAATTGCATTGTGTACTGACCATACACCGTTTTATCAGTTAATGATTCTCTGGGGACTGCCGCTTGCAGTGCTTGTGATGTATCTGGTTTCGCTGATTTACGAAAAGTCAGAGGAGAAGCTGTTTAACCATAAGAAGGGCTCCCTGCCGCTTCTGTTCCAGTTTATCAATAACCTGACCTTGCCGGAACTGTTTATTCTGACCATCGGTCTTTGTGCAGCAGGGCTTGTATTGATGCCGGAAATTATTTATGTGGTAGATATTTATGGCGGACACAAGCGTGCCAATACCATGTTCAAGTTGACTTATCAGGCGTTTATTTTATTCGGTGTTATGATGGGTTATGTAATTACCAAGTTTCTTCTCATGGCAAAGAATGTGAAGCAGGCAGTTGGCGGACTCATTACCGGATTTTTACTGCTTGGCACCGTAGGTTACATCGGTACTTCCGTAAACTCCTGGTTTGGTGATATCAAAGATACGACAAGATTCCAGGGGCTGGATGCGGCTGCGTTTGTGTGGAATGAAAATGAACACGATGCGGAAGCAATCGATTGGATTAACGAAAATATTGAAGGGTCCGTGGTTATGCTGGAGGCAAACGGTGACAGTTATACGTATGCAAACCGCGTTTCCGTTCTGACCGGTCTTCCGACCGTAATGGGTTGGTTTACGCATGAATGGCTGTGGAAAGACAGTAACGAAAAGGGCTATGAAAGAGCCAATGAACGTGCGGAGATTGTAAAGAGGATGTATACGTCGACGGATGCCGGAGAGATTCGGAAACTGATGGAAGAGTACAACGTTTCTTACGTTTACGTCGGAGATCAGGAAAGAATCAAGTTCGCGGATACCGGAATTAATGAGGCTGCCATTTTGGCACTCGGAGAAATTGTATTCCAAAACGACGGTGTTTATATTGTAAAGGTTGCAAAATAAATAGACATAAGAAAACCGCTGTATGAAATCCATTTAAGATTTTCATACAGCGGTTTTTGTCTGTTGGTTAGGAGGCAGTGTCCTCGTAGTAGGCCTTGATGGAAATGTCCTGACCGTAATCTCCGAAGTACTGTCCGAATAATGTCATACCGCCGCAGTTCGCTGTGTCTTTCGGGACAGAGAACTTTAAAGTAATGGAACTGTTATAATCGATGTTTAAGTCATCGATGGTATGATCGGATATTTTATGGGTTCCGTCAATGAAAGAACCTTCTTTGTTAATGATTAAAGTCTTTAATAAACCATACTGGTTTAACAGGTCCGGCCACCAGGACGGGGAAATCATGCCCTTTCTTGCACCGTAATCGCCCGGGCTGATCCATTTTCCTAAAGAAACCCCATTAATTTCAAAGTAAATATCACTCGGATAATCCTCGTTTACTTCCGGGCATTCGGAAGAAATTTCAAAGGAAATCTGAAGCTCGGTCAATTTTTGTCCGGCATGGAGACGGTTTGGTAAGTCATACGTGATGCTGCCCCAGCCAATCCAAAGGATACCGGCACGGAAACGTTCCGGATAGGAGAACATTTTTGGGTTGTCCAGTTCGCCGATGATGCTGACAGGAGAAGCAAGACCGCAGGTTGGGTGGGCGTCAATTGCGATGTAGTGTCCGACCGAAATGTCATCCTTGTAGCAAGGACGTTCTGCACCTTGCGGAGCCAAATCTA
Organism: Lachnospiraceae bacterium; assembly: GCA_015057585.1. GTDB lineage: Bacteria > Bacillota > Clostridia > Lachnospirales > Lachnospiraceae > SIG299. Next base: position 55,832 of record SVEF01000013.1, read on the forward strand.
CAATGAGCTTATTATAGACCGGCTGTACCACTTTGCGGATGCCGCGTTTGCCGGAGGTGGTTTTGATGGTAACGAGTCCGGCTGCCTCTAATTTGCTTACATGCAAAGAGATGGCGCTGTTGGTTAATTCAAGGGTTTCCGCGAGGTCATTCAAACTTAAGTTGTTGTTTTCGTAAATCAATTCCATAATGCGCAGACGCATTGGCGTGCTGAGCGCTTTGAAGACTTCTTCTGCGTCTTTTAAGGAACGGAGATAATACATAGAAACAGCTCCTTTCTTAAAGGTATATTTAAAAGTGAAATAGTGAAGCTTTTGTTTTAAAACATATATTTTGATTATATTTGAAAATATTGTTTTAGTCAAGAGTGGAGCAGTAAGGTTTTGAGTGAAAATGGCTTTTGGGCAAATTGCACAAAAAGCAGCATTGATTTTTTACACTTTGACGGAAAATTAACAAAAAAAGGTGTTGATTTTCTTTGAAAAATGGTATATGTTAAGAGTATAGTCAAGTAAAAACGCTAATAGTTAAGTAAAAAGTGAAACACAAACAAAAATTCAGGTGAAAATTTGCCAGTATTTCGTAAATGAATGAAATTGATTTTGTTTGTTTTGTACAAAAAAGGAATGGAGGACACGGAAAATTATGTTCAAATTGTTTGTTAACACAAAAAATCAGGTGGGGCACATCAATCCGGAACTGCAGGGACATTTTTCAGAGCACCTGGGCAGATGTATTTATGAAGGACTTTATGTTGGAGAGAATTCAGAAATCCCGAATACCAACGGAATGAGAAATGATGTGGTAGCAGCATTAAAAGAAATGAAGATTCCGGTTCTTCGCTGGCCGGGCGGATGTTTTGCAGATGAATATCACTGGAAAGATGGTATCGGCCCGAAAGAGACAAGAAAGAAAATGATTAACACACACTGGGGCGGTGTGGTAGAAGATAACAGCTTTGGTACCCATGAGTTCATGGAACTGTGCAGACAGCTTGGATGTAAGACTTATGTCAACGGAAATTTAGGAAGCGGTACCGTGCAGGAGATGAGCGAGTGGGTGGAGTATATGACCTTTGACGGAGTTTCTCCGATGGCTTCGCTTCGTGAACAAAACGGAAGCAAGGATTCCTGGACCGTAGATTACTTTGGTGTAGGAAATGAAAACTGGGGTTGCGGCGGCAATATGACACCGACTCATTACGGAAATGAATATCGCAGATATCAGACTTACGTAAGAAACTATCATCACGACCGTCCGATTTATAAAATCGCGTGCGGTGCAAATGTCGATGATTACAACTGGACAGATAAAGTGATGGAAACCTGCTTTGCGGGGGCTCCTTGGATGCATGGCTTTATGGATGGAATTTCCCTTCACTATTATACGCATCCGGAAGGTTGGGAGATTAAGGGAAGTGCAACCGACTTTGATGAAAAAGTATGGTATAAGACCTTAAAGAAGACCATGTATATGGAAGAACTGATTGAAAAGCATGGGGCTATCATGGATAAGTACGATAAGGATCACAAGGTTGGCATGATTGTGGATGAATGGGGTACCTGGTTTACCTGTGAACCGGGTACCAATCCGGGCTTCCTTTATCAGCAGAACACCATGCGTGATGCACTGGTTGCCGGAATTAACTTAAATATCTTTAACAAACACTGTAACAGAGTTAAGATGGCAAACATCGCACAGCTGGTGAATGTATTACAGTCGGTAATTCTGACCGAAGGTGAAAAGATGATTCTCACACCGACGTATCATGTATTTAAAATGTTCAGTGCACATCAGGATGCAGAACTTTTAGAAAGCCGCGTAGAGACAGAGACGATTGGTCTGGAAGATGAGTACATGGTTCCTAACGTAACGGAATCCGTATCTCTTGGCAAGGATGGAAAGGTTCATATTACGATGAACAATCTTTCCGTTGAGAAAGCGTATGAGATTGAAGGTGAGCTCGCCGGCGCAGAAATTTTAGAAGTAGAGGGTACGATTCTTACCAATGAGATGCATGCGCACAATACATTTGATGCGCCGGATACGGTACATACAACAGCATTTAACGATTGTAAGGTTGCGGACGGCAAACTGGTATTTACAATTCCTGCCTGCAGTGTACTGCACCTTGCGGTTACGGTGAAATAAAAGGAGGTTCTCCATGTTAAGGAAAAGAGTAAGCAAAGTGCTGGCGCTGATGCTTGCCATGGCCATGGTACTGCCGTTTGCAGACCCCGCCGGTGCAATCAAAGCATCTGCTGAGACCACAGCACAGAATACGGGAAAAACAGAATATACCGTAGAACGCTTAAGTACCGGATACTCCACGGTGAGTCAGTCCTACACTGCCAAGCAGTATACCGGAAAAGAAGTAGAATACCGGATGGATGATATATTGGCAGAGAAGTTCCGTAACCTGTTGACGGAAGAATCGAAGGGCTATGCAAATGCCGTAGCACAGATTGCAGCAGGCGATACCCTTGAGATGACTATTGAGGTGCCGGAGACAGCTCTCTACTGGATAGAATTTGATTATCTTTCTTATGATACTTCGATTCTTCCGATTGAACTGTCCTTAAAGGTAGATGGTGCGTTCCCGTTTTACGAAGCACGAAACTTAAAGTTTGAAACAACCTGGATTACCGACGGAAAAACCGATTTGGACCGCTACGGAAACGAAATTGTGACGTTGCCGGACAAGGATATGTCCTGGGAGAGTAAGTATCTGATGGATGCCAGTTACCGTTACAGTGAGCCGCTTTTGGTTTCTCTGAAAAAGGGCACTCATACACTTACGGTGGAGATGAGCGAAGGAACGGTACTCTTAGGAAATATCCGGTTGGTTGCACCGGAGAGTATTTCAGAATATGAAGGTTCTAAAGCAGCAGAAGGTAAGGAACTGATTGAGATTGAAGCAGAGGACTTTTATCAGAGAAATGACTCCTCGATTCATGCGGTTGGAGAGTATGATTCTTCCTTAAGCCCGCTGTCGTCGAAGGAAAAGGTGTTAAATATTTTGGACGGCGATTCTTTTAAGACAGCCGGACAAACGGTTACATATCAATTTGAAGTGACAAAAGCAGGATATTATAACATCGGAATGAATTATCGTCAGACCGATAAAAATAATTTCCCGGTTTACATGGATTTTGCAGTGGACGGCAGTATCCCGAATACTGCATTTCAGTCGTATCCGGTGGCGTATACCACAAAATTTAGGAATATGACATTAAAGGATACGGATAAGAATCCTTTGAGTGTGTATCTGACGGAAGGAAAACACACGATATCGCTTACCATCAGTGCGGAATATTTACGACATGCACTGGAAGAAGTAGACGACATTATGAACGGCATCAATGATTTATCCTTAGAGGTAACCAAAGTTGCCGGTACAAATAAAGATAAGTACAGAGATTTGAAACTGACCCGGTACATTCCGGATGTACAGACCAGAATTTACGGTTGGGTAGACCGCCTGAACGCACTGGCAGAGGAAGCGGCAGCGCTGACCGGAGCAAAGAGTGGGGAAGATGTTGCGGCATTTGCATATCTGCTGATTGCTGCGAAGCAGTTAAAGACGTTGGGGGATGAGCCGGACGAATTGATTTACCGTGTGGCAGAATTGTCTACCAGTGTGAACTCCATCAATACCCAGATTGCCAACTTTGTAGATATTGTGAATAATAACAGGGTTTCCATTGACCGGATTTATGTTTACCAGGAAGATGCAAAGCTTCCGAAGGGCTTAAACTTCTTCCAGTCCATCTGGATGGCAGTACAGCGTTTCTTCTATTCGTTCTTTGGCCAGTCCTATTCGGCAAGTAATACGAATGAAGAACACATACAGGTCTGGGTGAACCGTCCGCGTCAGTATGTAGAAATCATGCAGAAAATGATTGACGAGCAGTTTACACCGGCTACCGGAATTGAGGTGGATTTATCCCTCATGACCGATGCCAACAAACTGGTCCTTTCCAATGCTTCCGGAGACACACCGGACATTGCAACCGGTATCAATTACGCAATTCCGTTTGAACTCGGTATCCGCGGTGCGCTGGTTGACCTAACAAAGTTTGATAATTACAAAGAAATTTTCGGCAGATACAGCGAAGGTATTTTAGTGTCCTCCATTATCGGAGACAGCCTGATTTCTCTTCCTGAAACCATGAATTTCTATGTTATGTTCTATCGGAGTGATGTGCTTGAGAAAATCGGACTTGAGGTTCCGGAAACGTTAGATGAACTCGTTGCCATCCTTCCGGATTTACAGATGCGAGGTTTAAATGTATATTATCCGACCGCATCCATGCTTGCGATGAGAAACTTCCACGGAACGACACCGATTCTGTTCCAGAATCAGGGTAAATTGTACGGACGTACCGCACTTGAGGTTGCGGTGGACAGCGAAGAGACGATTGAAGGGTTCACGCAGCTGACAGAACTGTTTACGATTTATAACATGCCGGTAGACGTACCAAACTTCTATCAGCATTTCAGAAACGGCGACCTGCCGATCGGTATCGCGGATTTCGGTGCTTATAACCTGATATTAAATGCAGCACCGGAAATTGCAAACTCCTGGGAAATTGCATTGATTCCGGGTGTTCAGGATGAGGAAACCGGTGAAATTTACCGTTACATGTCCGGCGGTGCGGAAAGTACGGTAATGTTTGCATCGAATGAGGAAAGAGAACAGCAGGCATGGGAGTTTATGTGCTGGTGGTCTTCGGCAGAGGTTCAGGCAGAATTCGGACAGATGTTGCAGATTATGTACGGAGATGAATACATCTGGCCGACGGCGAACTTAGAAGCATTCTCGATGCTGCCGTTTCCAACTTCGGATAAGAATGTCATCATGAAGCAGGCAGAAAATATTTTAGAGGCACCGAGATTACTCGGCAGTTACATGCTGGAACGTGAAATGAGTAATGCATTTAACGATGTTGTGGTAAACGGAAAAAATCTCCGTTCCAGAATCGATGATGTAGTAAAGGCAGTAGAGCGTGAAACAAAACGCAAACTGGAAGAGTTCGGATACATTGACAGTGAAGGAAACGTACTGAAGGAATACGAAGTGCCTTCCGTAGAAAAAGTCAGGGAAATCCTCGGCCGTTAGTGGCTGCAATCAGAGAGGGGAAAGAAATGAGCAAACCAAAAATGAGGTCAAGAGTGGCCAGAAAATCACAATTCAATAAAGCAGGATATGTGTTTCTGAGTCCTTATATGATACTGTTTGCAACCTTTATCCTGGCACCGGTAGTCATGGCGGTTATTTTATCCTTCACAAACTTTGATACCATCCAGTTTCCGAAGTTTGTCGGATTTTTAAACTACATCAACTTACTTACCAGTGATGAAGTGTTCATGCAGTATGTTTTGCCGAATACGGTAAAATATGCATTGATTGTCGGCGTTGGCGGGTATGTACTTGCATTTTTACTGGCCTGGGCGCTGGCGAATATGACAAAATGGCCGAGAACCATTTTTTCATTGATTTTATATTCTCCGAGTATGACTGCAGGTGTTGCAATGTCGGTACTTTGGAAGATTATGTTTACCGGTGACCAGACCGGATATATCAATAGCTGGCTGATGGATATCGGCATCATCAATGAGCCGATTATCTGGCTGACCAACGCGGATTATCTGCTTCCGATTGTTATTATCATCGGTCTTTGGAGCAGCATGGGTGTCGGTTTCTTATCCATTTTGGCAGGTCTGCTAAATGTGGATGAAACCCTGTACGAAGCAGCAGCAATTGACGGTGTCAAGAATCGTTTCCAGGAAATGATTTACGTAACGATTCCGAGTATGAAACCACAGATGCTGTTCGCAGCGGTAATGCAGATTGTCGGAGCATTCCAAAACGGTTCCGTCAGTGCGATGCTTGCCGGTAATCCGACACCGGGGTATGCGGCACAGTTGATTGTAAACCATATTGAAGATTACGGATTTATCCGTTATGAAATGGGTTATGCAGCAGCGGTTTCCGTAGCACTTCTGTTGATTGTACAGGTATTCTCAAAGATTAGTACAAAACTCTTTGGCGAAAAGGACTAGGAAAGGAGGAAATCACAAATGGCAGCATATAAGGGACACAGAATGAACCCGGATAAATTTGAAAAAGGTCAGATTAAGTTGTATTTGTTTGTAATTCCTCTGGTTCTTATCACGGGATTGCCGATTATATTCATATTTTTCCATGCATTTAAGCCAATGGAAGAGTTGTTCGCATTCCCGCCAAAGTTCATTACAACAAATCCGACGTTGGATAACTTCAGAAAATTGTTTAAAGCTTCCCGTTCTGCGGGAATTCCGCTCAGCAAATATGTATTTAATACTTTGCTGATTACGGTGAGTGTGGTGTTCTCCTCCGTAGTTCTTTCTTCGGCAGCTGCGTATGCAATGTCAAAGTTAAAGTTCATCGGAAGAGACCTGTCATTTAAAATTAACCAGCTGGCAATCATGTTTGTGCCGGTTGCAGTTATGATTCCAAGATATCTGGTGGTTGAGGTGCTTGGGTTGACCGACACCTACTGGTCACAGATTTTACCGCTGATTCCGCTTCCGGTCGCAGTATTCCTGTTAAAACAGTTCGTGGATACGGTTCCGGATTCGCTGATCGAAGCAGCGTATATGGATGGAGCGACAGAACTTCACGTGTTCACTAAGATAATTATTCCGATGATTAAGCCGGCGCTGGCAACCGCAGTGGTGCTGGTGTTCCAACAGGTTTGGGGAGCGCTGGAAGCGTCGAATTATTACATTAACGATGAGGGGCTAAAATCCCTTGCATTCTATATGAACACGTTGTCCAATGCATCCAACGGCGTTGCCGGTCAGGGTATGCAGGCGGCGGCATCGTTAATCCTGTTTATCCCGAATCTGATTGTGTTCTGTATTTTGCAGAAGAACGTTATGAACACCATGGCACATTCGGGTATTAAGTAGAAAGAAGGAGCAGCATATGAAAACAAAGAGAAATCGACTTTTTGTCTCACTGGTTGCACTTCTTCTTACCGTGGGACTGGGTTCTACTACAATGACAGCCCTTGCCGAGGCTCCGTATAAGACGTATACGGTGGATGGATATGGTTCCGTAACGGAGACGCAGACTGCGTATCTTCCGTGCGGCACCATCAACAAAATCGGCGATACCTTATTAAAGGCACCGACGGATTTTACGATTCTGTCCGACGGCACCATGTATATCCTTGACAGCGGAAATAAAAGAGTTCTGATTACGGATATTGAAGGTAACTATTACGGCGAGTTCGGAAAGGATTACCTGGTCGGACCGCGTGGCATGTATGTGACAGAGGACCGAATCTGTTATGTGGCAGACCGTGATGCGAGAACGGTCTGGGTTTTTAACGAAAAGGGAGAATTGATGAACTCCTACGGAAGACCGGATGAACCGTTATACGGTGATACGCTGGATTTCCTGCCGCTTAAGGTGGTGGCAAATGATTCGGGTACCATTTATGTTATCTGTGAACAGAATACCAATGGTATTGTACAAATCAGCCCGACGGAGGGCGGAACGTTCCTTGGATATTTTGGTACCAATGCGACGAATGCGAATCTCTGGACGATTATCTGGCGTTCTTTGCTGACAGATGTTGCAAGGGCGAAGATGGTAGGTAATCTGCCTGCGACTCCGGATAATATGGCAATTGATGAAAAAGGCCTGATTTATACGGTAACCAGGGGTGAGGGTGAGGCATCCTTGAAACGTTTGAACATTGCCGGCGGCAACATGATTGAACCGGACGCCTATGACGAGGTTCCGGCAGCGGTTGCAGTAGGTAATCACGATAACGTATATGTACTTTCCCAGCAGGGATACATTTACGAGTATAACAATGATGGCGAATTGTTGTTTGTCTTCAGCGGAAGCGATGACGGACAGCAGAGAATGGGCCTGAGCATTAAGGCAGAGGCAATTCAGGTGGCAAAGGACGATAAGATTTACGTTCTTGACTCGGATAAGAGACAGATTCTGATCTTTGAACCAACCGAGTTTACCAATCATCTGCACAACGCTTTGTACCTGTTTTCCAAAGGTCTTTATACCGAAAGCAAGGAGCCGCTCTTAGAAGTGCTTCGTATGAATAACCTGTTTGACTATGCCAACATGGCAATGGGTAAGACCTTATATAAAGAAGGCAATTACGAAGAAGCACTCCGGTATGCAAAGCTTGCCAAAGATGCTGACGGATACTCGGATGCATTCTGGGAAATCCGGAATGAGTGGTTAAAGAAGAATCTGGCGACGACATTCATTCTTTTGATCCTGCTTTATGTGGCAGTGAGAGTGATTGGTGTGTTAGATAAGAAAAAGCACATTTTAGACCCGGCAAGAGGAGCGGTAAATAAAATCCGGCAGAAACGTCTGGTGAAAGAAATCGGATACCTGTTTTACTTTATGAGACATCCGATTGACGGATGTTACGGAATCCGGAAGGAGCACAAGGTTTCGCTTCTTAGTTCCAACATTCTTCTTGCGGTTGGTATTGTATTTTATATTATTAACAAATATTTTGTTGGTTTCCTTCAGAAAAACGTAAGAGAAGGACAATACGACATTTTTTCGGATATCGGTTTTATCCTGCTGGTACTGTTTTTGGTAGTCGGATGTAACTACCTGATGTGTACCATTAACGATGGTGAAGGTAAGTTAAAGCACATTTACTGTTCCTTCATCTACAGCTTCGGTCCGTATTTTGTAATACAGCCGGTGTTGTTTGCGTTCTCCCATGTGGTGACGTTTAACGAAGTATTTTTCATTCAGTTCGGTAGTTTGTGTATGCTTGTCTGGATTGGCGTGTTGGTTTTCATTTCCATAAGGGAAATCAACAACTACACAGTCAAGGAGACAGTAAAGATTATCGGACTGACGGTATTTACGATTTTAATCGTTTGTCTGCTGGCATTTATCATTTATGTGTTATGGTCACAGGTATTTGATTTTATCCAGTCGATTTGCGGAGAGGTGGTGTATAAGCTTGGCAACTAAAATGAATAAAGTCCTTTGTTTTCTTTTAGTGCTGACACTTGGTCTTGTGCCTGCCCTGGCACAGGAAAAACCGGTGGCGGAAGCAGCAAAAACCTCTGCGGAAACAGAAATGGAGACAAATGAAAAAGGATCCTGGAATGACTGGAAGACAACCCATAAGTTTGTAGCGGAAAACGATAAAATCCGTTTGTATGTAAACGAAGAGAGCCTGGCACTTGTGGTAGAGGACAAAAAGACCGGCGCATATATGGAATCTTCTCCAAGTTACAACGACGGAAAAAATAACAAGACCTGGACGGCGTATTTGAATTCTGCTTTGATTCTTACCATGATCCGCGGAAACGATGATACGAAGCAGGCAGATTTGATCCGTGATGCGGTGGATAAAAAGATTACCTATACCGAAGACGGATTTGAAGCAAAGGTGTACTGGACCAAGTATAAGTTTGGTATGACTTTAAAGGTAACATTGACAGAACAGGGCGTGACTGCATGGGTTCCGGATGAATCCATTGTGGAGGATGGCGAGGAGTACATGATCGGTACCGTCAGCATCTACCCATGTATGGGACTTTCCTATCTGGATTATAACGAAGGATACATATTAATTCCGGACGGAAACGGAGCACTCATTTACCTGACGGATAAAGAAGGACGCTTTAATACCGGATTTACTTCGGTGGTATACGGAAGCGATGCAGGTTTTTCGGATACGTCAAGTGCTAACCTCTTATGGAATAAGTACCAGATGATTACCAAGGCAAATCAGATTATTGCACCGGTTTGGGGAATTGCCCATACCGACATCGGCATGGCATATCTGGCTGTGATTGAAGAAGGTGCGGGACGGGCTTCCATCGAAGCAAATCCGAACGGTGTAACACTGGATTATAACCGTGCGTATGCAAAGTTTACACTCCGTAAGCTTTACACACAGCCGACCAGTAACAATACCTCCTCCGGCTCTTTCCACCTGGTGGAAGAAGATCGTAGCCATTCGGATTTGAAACTCCAGTTTTTATTCTTGACCGGAGACGAAGCAAATTATGCCGGTATGGCAAACGCATACCGCGAGTATCTTCTGGACAACGGTACATTACAGAAAACGGAAGATATTTTCCGGACGAGAGTAGACTTTCTCGGAACGGAGAGAGAAGAGTTTATTATCGGTACCAAAGCGGTTGTGATGACAACGGTGGATGATATCTACAGAATTTATGAAGATTTAAAGGAAGCAGGAGTAACGGATCTTCTTTCCGTTTATAAAGGCTGGCAAAAGGGCGGTTTATGGGATATTCCGATTACGTCTTACAAGGCGGATAAAAAAATCGGAGGAACCGGGAAACTGACGCAGTTGATCAAAGATGCCAAGGAACAGGGTATTTCGTTTTACCTTTATAACGAGGCACTCCGCATCAATCCGGATGAACAGAATGCGACCTTTAACGTAGTAAAGAAAGTAAATAAAAAGAAATATGAAGAATATACCTACAAGGATGTCTATGAGAAAATGGCGTATCTGACTCCGGACAGAAGCGGCACTCTGTTAAAGAAATTTGCAGACAGCTACTTAAAGCAGGGAGTGGACGGTGTTTGTATTGCGGGCATCACGAATACCATGTTTTCTTACTCCTACGGAGGAAAGTTCTATTCCAGATTTGACTGTGCGGACAGTTATGCGGTCACTTTGGCAGGCTTACGTGACAGGCTCTCCCTGGTGCTTGAGCAGCCGTCGGCATACCTTTGGTCAGACATGGAAGCGTTTCTTGATATGCCGATGTATGCGTCGGATTATATTTACGAGGACGAAAGCGTACCATTCCTTTCGATGGTATTAAAGGGGATTGTTCCGGTATATTCGGAATATGTAAATTTTGAAGCAAACAAAGAAGAGTTTTTCTTAAAACTGGTGGAAACAGGAACGTATCCGTCCTTCTATGTAACGGAGGCAAGTTCGGCAGACCTGATTTATACCAACTCTTCGGATATATACAGCTCGCAGTATGATGTGTACAAGAATGAAATTGTAGAGTATACACAGAAACTGAAAGAAGTAAATAAGGCAGTAGAGGGTGCTGTAATTGAGAATCACGAGATACTGGAAAACGGGGTACGCGTGGTATCTTACAGTAACGGCGTCCGGATTTATTTGAATTACAGCAGAAACAGCCAGACAGTGGATGGCCATAGCTTAGAAAGTATGTCCTATAAGGTGGTGAGCGAATGAGTAGAAAAACTGAAAAACAGCCAAAGCCGAAGATTAAAATCGGCAAGCTCGAAAAACGGGAAGCCAGGGCCGGTTATTTCTTCGTCGCTCCGTGGATTATCGGCACGATACTTTTTCTGCTGATTCCGCTGGGACAGTCCTTTTACTATATGTGGTTTAATATCCGCATTACGCCGAAGGGCTATGCATTCAATTACATCGGAGCACAGAATTTCTCGCAGATTTGGTTAGAAAATCCGGAGTTTCCGCAGCAATTGGTAACCTACATCTGGCAGACGCTTCTCGAAGTGCCGATCATTGTAGTATTCGCACTCATGATTGCCATGATGTTAAACGGAAAGATCAAGTGCAGGGCATTGTTCCGTCTGATCTTTTTCCTGCCGGTTATTATTGTATCCGGTCCGGTTATGAATATGTTGGTCAGTGAAGGCGCGGCAGCAATTCCGGCGATGAATATCCAATCCATCATTTCGGCGTTTGACCGTGTGCTTCCGACTTCGATAGCACAGTCTGTCGGAGAAATGTTTGCCAACATGATTATGATTTTATGGTATTCCGGCGTCCAGATTTTGATTTTCCTTTCTGCATTGCAGAAAGTGGACCCGGCACTGTATGAAGCAGCAAAAATTGACGGCGGTTCCAGTTGGGAATGTTTCTGGAAGATCACACTTCCGACCATGAAACCGATGTTGTTACTTAACGCAGTCTATACCGTAATCTTCTTATCCGGTAATGAGCAGAACACATTGATTACGATGATTGAGTCGGCAATGTTTTCGGGAACCGTGGAAAAGGGTTACGGATATGCATCCGCAATGGCATGGATGTATGCAGTAGTCATTACATTGATTGCAGCGTTGTTCTTCCTGTTGCTTGGTTCTAAAAAGGACGTCTATGACCGCAAGGCAAAGAAGTTCAAACAGGAACAGAAGAAGGAAGAACGTATGAGAAGAAGGGTAAGAAGGAGGGGAGAACGTCATGCAAAGAAAGTCGCGCGCCACTCACGCAGATACACGACCTATGACGGTAGCGGAGACTATTAAGTCGAAGCTTACCAGGGAAAAATTACATAAGTTTGTGTTCGGTACGAGAGAGAAGCAGGGACTTGGACAGCAACTCGTTGTATACGGTCTCTTAATCTGTATCGGATTCATCTATCTTTACCCGATTTTAAGCATGGCAAGTACCAGTTTTATGAACCGGGATGACCTGTTGGACAGTTCGGTAAAATGGTTGCCAAGTACGTTCTATTTGCAAAATTACATTGATGCGGCTAAGTCTATGGACTTTTGGAAAACGTTACTGAAAGGGGTCGTAATTGCGGGAGCGCCGACATTGTGTAACGTAATTATCTGCATGTGTGTCGGCTACGGCTTTGCCAGGTATAAGTTTAAAGGAAAAAATCTGCTCATGGGACTTTTGATTTTTGCTTATATCTTACCGAGCCAGGTAACGATGATACCGACTTACGTGCTCTATAACGATATGAAGATTTTAGGCACACTCTGGACCTTTGTTTTGCCTGCAATCTTCGGAAACGGACTGAACGCACCGATTTTTATCCTGATTTTTTATCAGTTTTTTAAGCAGGTACCAAAGGTGCTGATGGAAGCGGCCTACATTGATGGGGCAGGACATTTTAAAGCGTTCTATAAAATCGCGATTCCGTCTGCCATCCCTGCGATAGTGACCGTCGTGTTATTCTCGTTTGTCTGGTACTGGAACGAATCGTACTTAACAGAAATGTATGTACAGGGACTTTCCACGAAGAGTATCTGGACAAATCTGGTCATCCAGTTAAAGAATTTCGATTCCGCATTTAATTCCAAAGCGGTAGTCGGAGATACGGCAACATCACTAAATGAGTCGGTACGAATGGCGGCAACGTCACTCAGTATTTTACCGCTTCTGCTTGTTTATCTGGTATTACAGAAGCAGTTTGTGGAAAGTATCGACCGCGCCGGTATTACCGGTGAATAATAATCCAGTTCTAAATTTTACACCGGGACGAAGTAAGTGGTGTAAAGTTCAGATAAAAAGTTTTAAGGAGGAAAACCATGAAAAGAAAAAATTATTTTAAGAAATTGTTTGTTTCCATGGCACTTGTAATGTCTATGCTGGTGAGCATGACAGCTTGTGGCGGAAACAACGAGACACCTGGCGGACAGGAAGGGGAAGTCACACCGGGTGGTGATGAGAGTACACTGGGACCTCAGTATACTCCGTTTGGTGACTACAAGGTTACCACAGAGGACATCACATTAACCATCTGGCACTACGAGGATGAGACGACTGCAACAAAGCTTTGTGAAGCTTTCATGAATTTGTATCCGAACATTACTGTAGAGCATAAGATTATTTCTGACATGAGTACGGACCTTTCCGCAGCAGCTGCTGCACAGACGATGCCGGATGTATTTGAAGGTACTGACTCCGATACTGCTCTTGCAAACGGCTGGTGGGGCGACATTACCGAGTACTGGAATGCAGACCCGGATACCAAGAACTTACTGTATACCATTGATGAATACGGCATTGGTTGTTTTGATACCGGCAGAAGATTTGCCGCTCCGGTACTTTACTGGCCAAGTGCTACCTTCATTGACCGTAACGTAATCGAAACCTTAAACCTTGACATGCCGGATACCGACTGGACCTGGGATGAAATGATCCAGTTAATCAAGGATGCAACCAAGTACGATCCGGATATGATGTACTACGGACTCGGCTGGTACAACAGACTGGATTCCTTATACGGAATTGCAGCATGTACCAATGCAGAAAGAGCCATCAAGGGTGAATTTGGTTACAACGGTGAAGATTTCGATCTTCAGTACTGGGCAATCGGTGAGCAGCAGTTCTCTGACCTTCAGTTAGCAGGTTACGTAGCTCCGACTTCCGGCTCCGATGCAATGGAAGACTGGACCGGCGATTACGACGGTTGGTTTGGTGCAACCGGACACGTTGCTGTATTCTCCGAAGCATTCTGGACTTATCAGAACATTTGGGCACAGGAAGGCTATCAGGAAGATTTAGGTCTTGATATTGTTCCTTACGTTACTCCAAACGTAGTAGATGAAAAGGAACACAACGTTATTTCCACCATGTATATGGGCGGTATCTCCAGCTCCACAGAGCATCCTCTGGAAGCTTACCTCTTACTCAGATTCTTCAGCTGGGGTGTTGATGGCTGGAATGCGCGTATGAGCATCTATGAAGATCCTGCCAACGTAAATGCATCCGGCGTGAAGTTACAGCATTCTTCCATGCCGGTGCCGATTACTTTGGACGAAGGAGTATGGGCAAGATACAAAGCATTATTCCCACAGGACGAAGAACACAAGCCATACTGGGATGATTTCTTTGACAGTATCACCAGACCGGTTCCTTACGGCTGGTACAGCATCGCAGGTTACTGGAACTTCTGTGACCAGTACTTCAACTCCATCGGTATTCACACCCTGGTAGATACCGGTAAGGCAAAGGCGGCCGATTATGTAGATGAGGCAACCAGACAGGCAAACTACTATCATGCAAGTGCAATGCTTGCTTACTTCGGACCAAACAGTCCGTATGCAACAGTAGTTGGTTATAAGGATATTTTAAGTGCAGAGGAAATTGCAAAGTACCAGGCAGTGGTAGATGCATTCACAGCACAGTAAATATAAATAAGAGGAGGATATTATCATGAGAAAGAAACTGTTCAGCTTAGTATTAGTATTAAGTTTGGCAGTTGGCATGCTTGCAGGTTGCGGTAACGGAGGCGAACAGACTCCGGATCCGACACCGACAGCAGAGCCAACCAAGGAACCGACCAAGGCTCCAGATCCAACAAAGGCACCGGACCCAACAAAGGCTCCTGACCCAACAGAGGCTCCTGTAGGAGAAGCTCTTCCGGAAGCAAAGTATTACTATCCATTTGAAGATGCAACCGGTCTTACCGTAAAGGTAAATGATTTCACAGGTACAACAACAGACACCAGAATTATCAATACCGAAAAGACTATGTACTTTACCAACGGTGTAAAGGGACAGTGTGCATGGTTTGACGGTACCTATGGTGCAGAACTTGATATTGAACCGCTGGATTCCGATACCTGGACGCTTTCCTTCTGGATTAACGCACAGAGATATTCCACTTACGGTGCAACCGTTCAGTTCGGTTCTGATTTATACAGTGAAAACACATCGGCAAGATGGTTAAATATCACCAGATCTGAATTTGACGGCGTAACGTTCCCTACTTTCTGGTCCAGAAATGAAGCAGAAAACATCTGGCCATGGTTCAACTATGCGGCAGAGACAGAAGCAGGTAAGAAGGAATGGGCACATATTACACTCGTTTCCGATGAAAACGATTGGACAGAAGACGGTATCTATATTGATGCAGATCTTTATATCAACGGTGAATACGTAGATAAGGTTTGTCAGTTAACACCTGGACTTTTCGGTGCAGATGAGACCTTCCATTTCTTACTTGGTATCAACTGCTGGGATGCAATTTACAAGGGCGCTATGGATGAATTATATATCTTTGACCAGGCATTAACCGCTGGTCAGGTAGCAACCTTATATGCAGACGGCAATACAAGTGAACAGCCTGTTAACCCGGCCGGCGAGCAGGAAGGCAGAGATCACAGTGATGTAACAACTGCAGGCTATGTCATCGGTTCTGTAGACTGTTCCACAGCGGCAGGTACTGCTTACACAGATACAAAGGCAGTTCCGGCAGGTGCAACCGTAGAACTTGAGTTCACAAACTATACAAAGGGTGAAACCTTTGAGGATGTATTCAACCTGATTTTACAGAATGTTGGCAACGCACACAGCACAGCAGACAATGCAGCGTATGCAGAGTATGCAGTAGTAAGCTCCGCATTGCCTAACAACAGTGCATTGGAAGGTTACTTAGTAAGAAATACATTTAACCAGTTCAATCCAAAGACTTTCGGTGATAACACAGACAGAGCAAAGTATGTAGTAACCGTTAAGAACAACGGTACAACCGTAGATGTTTTAATGACAGCAAACTGTGCAGACGGTGTAACCCGTTACTTAGAGTACGTTGGTATTCCTGTAACAGGTGATGTATTCGTAGCATTAACCGTAGCCGGCGGCTTCCTTGATTATCTCCCGGATATCATGGCAAAGGGAACTTTAGTTGGTAATTCAGATTTGTCCTCCGGTTGGTGGGGAGCTCACTCTGTGCCTGTTCAGGTTCCGGTAGGTGAAACAGTAACAACACGCCTGATTAACTATAGTGCAGGTAACGCCGTATATCAGAACTGGGTAGCAGTTCTTCAGAATGTACCGGCAGCACACAGTGCGGCTGATGATGCAGCATATGTAGAATATGCAGTATTACGTTCCGACAACTATGGTTGGGGAGCAATCGGTTACGAAAACAATCCAAACCGTGTGAACGAATTCTCCTGGACATGGGATCTTGGCAATGCTACTGATGCAGCAGCTTTCATTGAATTCATGAAGGAAGCTACTGTTGATGTGGCTGTAACCAACCATGGTACAACTGCAGATGTAGTGGCTACTATCACAGGTAAGAATGGCGAAGTTCATACTATGAAGTATTTAAATCTTACCATTACAGGTGATTTATACTACTGCTTCAC
The DNA here is from genome assembly GCA_015057585.1 of Lachnospiraceae bacterium. GTDB lineage: Bacteria > Bacillota > Clostridia > Lachnospirales > Lachnospiraceae > SIG299. Next base: position 72,713 of record SVEF01000013.1, read on the forward strand.
AACAGACAGTTCCTGCTTGGATATCCTTGGTACATATAAGGGTACTGCAGTAGGTGCGATGGATTGCTCCACTGCTTTCTGGGGAGCACATTCCGAACCAATCGCAGTTCCAAACGGTGAAACTGTAACTGCCAAGTTAATCAACCATACCAATGGTGTTGCAAACTGGAATAACTTCGTTGTTATTTTACAGAATGTACCAACCGGTCACGGCACGGCAGAAAATCCAAACTACGCAGAGTACGGTGTATTCCGTGCGGATAACTATGCTTGGTGCGGAGCGCTCAATACCGGCGGAAACTTAGCTGACCTTGGATGGCAGTTAGAGTGCAACTGGGATTGGACCACATTCCTTGCAGATATGGAAGGTGCGTTGGTAGAAGTAGCAGTAACCAATCACGGAACAACTGCAGACATCGTTGCAACAGCAACAACCGTTGATGGCAAGGTATTCACACAGAAGTATGCTAACATTGCAGTTGGTGGTGAATTATACTTCTGCTTTACCGTAGACGGCTGCTGGCTGGATGTTCTTACAAAGTAAATCCGGTCAAAACGGAAAATAGAGAATTTTAATTAAAAAGGCACTCCGGATTGCTCATTTCGCAATCCGGAGTGTAAAATTAAAAATTAAATCCAGATATAATAAACTTATTTGTATATAATTTTGCGTAAACTTATTATATGTGTGTTTAATTGGAATCATAGGAGGAAATGACAATGAATGAGTTGCGAAGAAACGGTGTTTTAACGGAGTACAATGTTCCTTTTATTGAGCAGAGAGCTGATCCATATGTATACCGTCATACAGACGGCACATATTATTTTACCGCATCGGTTCCTGCGTATGATAAAATTGTTTTAAGAAAATCAGAGACGTTGCTCGGACTGAGAGAAGCAGAAGAGACGGTAGTCTGGACAAAGCATGAGTCCGGTGAAATGAGCCGACATATTTGGGCGCCGGAACTTCACTTTTTGTTCGGAAAGTGGTATATTTATTTTGCAGCGGGAGAACAGGACGATATGTGGAAAATCCGTCCGTTCGTTTTAGAATGCCAGAGTGAGGATCCGATGAAAGGCCCTTGGGTCGAAAAAGGAAAGATGAAACGGAGCAATGATGACATTTATTCGTTTGAAGCCTTTTCGCTGGATGCAACCATTCTGGAGCATAAGGGTGAGTATTATTATGTGTGGGCAGAAAAGGTGAGCGTCGGTATTCAGATTTCCAATCTCTATATTGCAAGAATGGAGTCTGCTACGAAGCTTGCGACGGCGCAGGTACTTTTAACCACACCGGACTACGATTGGGAAAGAGTAGATATCTGGGTCAACGAAGGGCCGGCATTTGTTAAAAAAGACGGACGTATTTTTATGGCATATTCGGCAAGTGCGACCGGTGAGTGCTATTGTATGGGTCTGATGAGTATCGGTGAGGATGAGGATTTACTGGATCCGAAGCTTTGGAAGAAGGAACGTTACCCGGTACTTCGTTCCGACCGCAGAAAGGGCTTTTACGGTCCGGGACACAATTGCTTTACCAAGGATGAAAACGGCAGGGACATTTGTGTATTCCATGCAAGGACATACCTTGAAATCGAAGGGGATCCGTTGTACGATCCAAACCGTCACGCCATGTTAATGGAAGTGAAATGGAACGAACAGGGATATCCTGTATTTGATTATGAAAACATGGTAAAATTTTAAGGTTTACCATAAAAATAAGCGATAAGCAGAAAGAGGTAATTTATGAAAAGAAAATGGTTATGTTTCAGCATGATGATGGTGCTGAGTGTATTTCTTGCAGCATGCGGGAACGCCGGTACGGGAGAGGGGACTCCTACGCCTGCTCCAACAGATGGTGCTACCGTGCCGGAGGAACCGACAACGGCTCCGACGGAAGCTCCGGAGGTTACGGAACCGGCAGCAGAAGGTGCATCTCATGCCGTATCCGCTTCGAATGTGACAATTACAATGTCGACGGATAAAAAGGAATACCAGGCAGGAGAGACGATCCATTATACGATTAAGATAGAAAATAACCGTGCGTATTGGGACATTCTTTCTTTTAGCTTTGAATACAGTAACTCTGAGAATTTAACCACAACGGATGGTGCTGCGCTTCCGAATAAGGTAGAAAAGATTTTATCCGGGGAAAGCTATGAAATTACCGGAACGCTGATGGGCGGTACGGGAGATACCAAGGGAGTAGCAACAGGCTCTAATGTGGCAGATGCAGAGAAGGTTGCATTGCGTCCGTATGTAAAGGTAACTTATGCGGGAGAAGAGGTGACGCTCCGTGCAGTTATGGAAATTCCGATGCTGCAGCAGAGAGTAAGAGTGAAGGTATCCCAGCAGGACACACCAAAGCGGATTACCTGTCATGACCCGTCCATCTTTAAGGACAAGGATGGTACCTATTACATATTCGGTACCCATATTACCGGAGGCTATACCAGTGATTTGAGAAACTGGACCAATTTGGAAGCAACCTTCCGTGCAACGCTGTTTTCCCAGAGCGTAAAGGATGAAATCCGGGCTTGGAACAAGGATTCGACCGTATCCAACTGGTACGATTATCTTTGGGCACCGGATATCATTTACAATGAAACGATGGGCAAGTATTGCATTTACTTAAGTGCAAACGGTGATAACTGGGTATCCAATATTGTGCTTTTGACGTCGGATAACGTGAGAGGACCGTATGAGTATGCGGGAAGTGTTGTATACGGCGGCTTTGATGAAAATACATGGAGCCAGATGGACGGCGAACAAGCAACCGGGGAGAGCGAGCTTCCGGAGCGTTATTATAAGTTCGGTCTGAAAAACGGCAGATGGGGCATCAAGTGGCCAAACTGCATTGACCCGTGTGTGTTCTACGATGAAGAGGGCAAGCTTTGGATGTCATACGGCTCCTGGTCCGGCGGTATCTTTATTCTGGAATTGGATGAGGAAACAGGACTTCGAGATTACAATGTGACATATGAATGCAATGACCATTCGGATGCATATTTTGGTAAGAAAATTTCCGGTGGTGCGTATACCTCCGGTGAGGCTTCTTATATCGAGCATATCGGCGACTATTACTGGCTGTTTGTTTCCTACGGTTACCTGGAAGCAGACTCCGGTTATAATGTAAGAGTTTACCGCAGTGAGAATCCGGACGGACCTTATGTAGATGCACTCGGCAATGATGCATTTTTAGATAAGGGTGGAAATAACTACAATATGGCGAACAAGGGTGTCCGTTTGTTCGGCGGCTATAAGTGGAGAACCTTCACATATGCCGATGTTGCCCAGGGACATAATTCGGCATTTGTCGACGATGACGGAAGAGCCTATATGATTTACCATACCAGAACCAGCAACGGTACGGAAGGACATACGGTTAAAGTGCTGCAGCTGTTTCTGAATAAGGAAGGCTGGCTGTGTGCAGCGCCGTACACGACAAATGGGGAAAAACTGGAACCGGAGCGGCTGAAAACGGAAGAATATGCAGGTCAGTATGAAGTGATTTTACATGAACTGGAAATTGATTACGAAAATCTGGATTCCCATAAGCCGGTGTTTGTGCAGCTGAATGCAGACGGAACCATTACCGGTGAAATGACAGGTACCTGGGCATTGGAAGCGGGAACCTCGTATATTACGCTGGTGATTGACGGCGTGACCTACAGTGGTGTGGCTCTTCATATGAATGTAGAAAATACAAAGATGGAGACATCGGTATTTACGGCACTCGGAAAAGAAAACCAGTTAACCATCTGGGGGAGCAAGATGATTGAATAAATGTAAGGCGGTGCGGTGCAGCAGGCATCGCGCCGTTTTTTATGTGATATTTTGGAGAAGAGGAGATACATAAAAGATGAAGAAACCGGGTTTTTATTTGAATCTGCATGACAGAGAAAAAAATGTTCCGTTTGAATCGCATGACCCGTCTATGATGTATGACGTAAAGAGCGGGTTTTATTATTCCTATTCCACGGATGCAGCCATTACGTCTGAATACCGGCAGGGAATTCCGGTGCGCAGAAGCCGGGATTTGGTTTCTTTTGAGTTTGTGGGATATGCATTATCCGAAGAGGCAGTCAGAGAAGGACGTGATAACGGAGAGGGGAACCGGCCGACCGGAGGCTTTTGGGCTCCTTATGCTGAGTGTGTTGAAGGAGAGTACCGGCTGTATTATTCAGCAACAAAGGCATTCGGAAGTTCGGAATCCAGAATCTGGCTTGCGGTAGCAAACCATCCGGAGGGACCGTTTGAAAACCGTGGGGTTGTGGTAGATACGTGGGGAACCACGGATGCAGAGCCAAACGCGATTGACCCTCATGTGGTAGACTGTCCGGACGGAAGGAAGTTTCTGGTGTATGGCTCTTTTTTTGGCGGGATTTACTTAAAAGAACTTTCGGTACAGACAGGACTTTGTATGGACGGTGATATCCATGCGCTTGGATGCAGAATTGCCGTGAAGCCGGAAAATTCTTATATAGACGGTCCGGAGGGTGCGGCAGTTATGTACCATCCGGAAAAGAAATTATATTATCTGTTTTTATCCTACGGATGGTTGGGAGATGATTATGATATCCGTGTCGGAGTCAGCCCGAAGGTGGACGGTCCGTATCTGGACAGAGAGGGAAAATCCCTGAATGGGGAGAGTCTCGGGCAAAAGGTGGCAGGAAGCTACCGCTTTCCGGCGGAGAAGCCTTACGCGGCAGAAGGAGAGAATTGGAAATTTGCAGGCTTTCGCGGTCCGGGACACGGCGTGCCATTTTACGCACCGGAAGCAGACCGGTTTTTCTTTGTCCATCATATCAGGGACGGGGCAGAATCGCTTTGTCATAAACCAAAGAATCCGTGGAAAAAGCCTTCGTACCGGATGCATTATATGGTCGTCCGTGCCATGTATTTTGCAGGGGACTGGCCGGTATTATGCCCGGAACCGTATGCGGAGGAAGATGCGGCGGCACTTCTTGCGACAGAAGCAGGACAAGAGATGCTGTCTGAGATAAAAGAGTGGGAATGGCTGACCTGTTCGAATACCTGCAATGAAATTGCGGTTTCAAAACAGGGAAATTTGCCGGAATTGCCGGTAGACGGCGTTATCGGAATCTGTTATGATTATGAAAACAGCAGACCGGTGAAGTTTTTATCGGCCTACACTCATAAAAACGAAATTTTATGGGCCAAAGCGATAGTGTAAGAATAAGGGGAAGCAGAATGAAAAACTATACCAAATTGGATATTGTAAAAGATATCATTTTCTTTTTTATCACAGTAGCGGTGGCATATGGATATATTCTGTTACTGCTTTTGATACTTAGTTTTATGACGAGCAGATATCTTCCGATGAAGTTTGACGATATGCTGGTATATTCCGGCATAGGGACGTTTATCATCGGAGTCTGGTATATTGTAAAAAAGGTAAAGAAATATCAAAATAAGACGGAGTAGTGAAAAGAATGGAAGTAAAAGCAGTGCAAAACAACAGAATCGGATGGCTGGATGCATGGAAAGGGTTTGCAACACTTTTGGTGGTGCTCGGACACATTGCGGATGGATATCTGGATGCAGGGATGTTTCCCGGGTATACGGGAGTCTTACAGACAGGCTATGATATTATTTACTCGTTCCATATGCCGTTGTTTTTTGTCTTAAGCGGATATGCCTTTTACGTTGCTTATGCAAAAAACAGAGAAGTAAAGAAACGGAGCATGTGGCTGCAGATAGGAAATATTGCCGTGGTTTATATTCTTTTCAGTGTATTGCAATGGTGCTTTAAGATGGTATTTGCCGGACAGGTGAACACGACATACACATGGAAACATTTATGGATGATTCCGGTAAGGACCATGGCTCCGTACTGGTATCTGTATGTTTTGGTATTGCTGTATATGGTTACATGGTTTATAGAGCGGGTAAAACAGCCGGAATGGCTGAAAGTGTTTTTTTTTCTCGGTTTATATTTTTTAAGTGATTTGTTGCCGGATAGTATATTATTTGAAATAAAGAGAACTTTATATTATAGTTTCTTCTTTTATTTTGGAATTTATCTTGCAAAAGCAGTGGCACCGGTTTTGGCAGAGAAACTGGAACCGCTCATAAAACATTACCGGAAAATACCGAAACCGGGCGTGCTTCGGTGGATTGGCACTTACAGCCTGGAGATTTATGTCACTCATTGTTTTATTACTGCGGCAAACCGGAGGATTTTACCGGCAATCGGTATTACAAACTTCTATTGTAATATAGTAACTAATTTTATTATGGCGGTTCTTTTGCCGGTAGCGGCAGCCTGTATATTGAAACATTTACGGTTGCATTCGTGGATTTTCCGACCGGTAACGTCATTAACAAAACATACCAGTGTAAGGTGAGCAAAACTGCAAATACTACTAGCGTAACATCAAAAACAAATTTTATTTTTGGAGGTAAGAGTTATGTCTAGAAGTAGAAACAGAGTCGAAGTTCCTGAAGCAAAGAGCGCTATGGATCAGTTCAAGATGGAAGTTGCATCTGAACTCGGTGTGCCTTTAACAAACGGTTACAATGGTAACCTTACAAGTGCACAGAACGGTTCTGTCGGCGGCGAGATGTACCGTTAGATTTAAAAGCCTTTATTTATGCGGTTTGTAGCAGTTTTGTTTTATGTTTTTACACCAAATTTACACCAATTTTTTAAAAGCGTAAAAGAGTATTGCAACTTCCTAAAAGCCTATAATTTTTATAGGCTTATATTTTTTACTCATAAACTTAAACACACAATTATCTAATATATAAGTCAATGTAGTGTATTTTCATATATGGAAGGTTTTTACATGAATCGCGCATCTCAATTAAAAAAATTACTTCAAGCAAAAGAATCTCTAATCCTTTCTAAAAAATCAGATAACCCGTCCTACAGTAGTAAAGATAAATATCATGCAACTTTAAATAATTTTTTACATCAAGAAATTCCCTTTATCCGAGATATTATTGACATTATGAACGTTGCACCAAATAATGGTGACGACTTTAGGAATACTCCATATCAGAGAACGCCTATTTCAGTCATAAACGAAGCTGGTAGCTTTTTTGTAGGATACCTTGGAAAAGGACATCGGATTGATGAGAAATTTGGATTTGCAGTGGGGTTTGATTTTGAAACCTCAAAACCTATCGTTAAGAATTTCATTCGAGATAATCGTTGCAGTTATAAAACCTGTCCTCTCGAAGAGTCTTCTAAAACACTCCAAAAAGATTTGGAAGACTTTATAGAAATGTTTCAAACTTTTAAAGTCGATTTTTATGCCTGTTATGAAAACTTAATGTTAGCTCTTTCTGATGAAATCGATTTGCTTAAAAATGAATGTACCCCACCCGTAATGAATGTGTAGCCTTGCCGAATTGTTGAAATACCTGTCGATATAAAATTGTTTACATTTTTCCTTTTGAGTGATACTCTCTATATAAGGAAAAAGGAGGCTAATAAACAACAATACCCAGTCGAAAAAATCCCCTTTTGTAGGGGACAGACTCCTAAAGATGAATAACAAAAATGATTATGAATTAGGAGGTTATTATGGCTAGAGGTAAAAGAAATCTTCCTTTAGAAACACAGCTAGAACAAATTACTCAAAACATTGCAGCTATGGAGGAAAATTTAGTAGAATTAAAGAAAGCTAAAAATGAAATTGAAGAACAAATCAGAATGAATCAGTTGGCTGAATTAAATGATTTAATTTCTGAAAAAGGATTGAGTTTTGAACAAGTGAAAGAGTTATTAAATAAGGAGTAGTCCCAAGTGACTACTCTTTTTGTTTTACTCACAGACTTAAACAAAATTCTATCTAATAGATAGAGACATAAAATGCAACTCTGGAATATTAGACAATAAGGTAATTTTATTGTATAATTGAGTTGTAATCCATTTGAAAACATATATCAACAAGGAGAATGTTTATGAATGTAAAAAATTTAACACTCATGATGAAAGATACCCCAGTTTTATCCGTAAATTTAGACGAAGGGGAATATATTGTTCTGAATGAAAACTTGCTTCCTTTTGATATGAAAGGCCGATTACGCAAACAACCAGAATTAACCGGGAATGTAAGTTATGACGCAAAACAATTAGCAATTTCCGCTATCAAAAATTATGAACAGTTACTTGCTTTTTTATCGCATAGAGTATTACCAATTAGTAGAGAAAACGCAAAAAAAATTTATCAGTTATTTGGGGTAGAACAATTACAGGATGAAGTTTCAAAAGCTAAAATAGCAATCTTGTGCAGAGCCGTGTCTTTGCAAGATAATTACTGGGTGAAATTAGAAGATGAAAAAATAACTTGGAACGACGTTAATCTTAGAACAAACAGCCTCAGCGAAATTGTTACTCAAGTCTCCTTGCACGGAAGTTCATTATCCCTATCCGGTATGGTTCATACTCCAGAACTTACTGGACAAGGAGCTTATGCTAAAGCTTGGATAAGAGAAGAGGATGGATTATATCTACACAAAAGAGGGGCGAATGGTTCTTGGGAATCGAAAATTGAAGTTATGGTTTCAAATTTATTAGATTTTTGTAATGTCCCACATTTGAAATACGAGTCTTCTTCTTCTGTAGATATACAAACTCAAGAGTCCGTTTATACCTGTAAATGTAAATGTATGACTACAGAAGATATTTCCATCCTTTCCGGAATGGATTTTACTTCTTGGTGTAATGTTAGAGGTGTAGACCCTTATAAAGAAGCTTTAAAAATTGACCCGGAAATGATATATAAAATGTGGATAGTTGACTATTTGATTTCAAATCGAGATAGACATGGATTAAATTGGGGCTTTTTTTATGATTGTAATACTATGGAGATTTTAGGATGCCACCCTCTCTACGACCACAATAATGCTTTTGATAATGCCTTGATGTATGATAAAGACGCAACTTATTTATACGACCAAAGGATGACTATGAGAGAAGCTGCAAAGCGAGCTATGGAACACGTTGATTTTCACTTTACGAAAGAAATCACCAGAGACGATTTTCTTACCGAAAGACAATATAAATCTTTTATGGACCGAACCCAAGAGCTTGGTATAAAAATTAAATCATCAATGTCAGAGGCCGAATCAGAAGGAATTGTTCCATCGACATTAACGTTTTCGTAATAATTTAAGAGGTGTTTATAATGATAGCAGGATTTCGAAATGAATATTATTTTTTAAGTAATTTCTATATTTGCAATATCAATTATAACGGTAAAACTTATCAAAGTGCTGAGGCTGCATTTCAAGCTCAAAAGTCATTGGATGAAAATATTCAGTGGCAATTTACCGGATTGTCTCCAAGAGATGCCAGAACCCAAGGAAAAAGAGTTCCACTCAGACCGGATTGGGAAGAGGTGAAAGAAGACATTATGAAAGAAATTCTTATCATCAAATTCTCCAAGCCGGAATTGAAAGAAAAATTACTTGAAACCGGAGATGAGTTTTTAGAAGAAACAAATGGATGGCATGATAACCATTGGGGGAATTGTAACTGTGAACGATGCCGGAATATTCCGGGTAAAAACATGCTTGGTAATTTATTGATGGATGTTCGTAAGAATTTTCAAGAGGAAATATTCAGGAATGAGAACCCTCCATATATGCAATGTTAATAAATATTTTTTTGTAATCATTTTATTTAAAATATTTCTTAATACACATGAACTTAAACAGAAGGCCATCTAATAAGTAGAAACTGATATTATTTAAAGAAATGAGCTATTACCTCATGTTAAAAGAAATTATGTTTGGCAACTGCACCTAAAGGAGAATATGTTTTATGAAAAGTTCGCCTGTTATTCTTGACAATATGGTCTATTACAATGGAGCAGAACAATATAAAAACGAAAAATGGGTATTCTTTTCAAACTATCCCCACAGTCATAGTGTTGAAACCGACATTACAATTATACATTCCGGTTTGATTTGTAGAGTCAATCCCACAACTACTGACCGATTTGGAAAGACTTTACCGGATAACTTTGCGGTAGAACTTCCTGCCGACCTTGGATTGTATGAACAATCAGATGCTGTCAACAAAAAATTCGATTTGTGTACTGAACTCAGAGAAGAGTATGAAAAACGATTTTACGAACAAGGTATTGTCCCTGAAGGGTATTTTAGTTGGGAAAGACCTTGTTATCTTGGATGTGAAAAAGAATATGGTTTAAAAAAGCCGGAAAAAACCAACAAAGCGTAATCACAAATGCAGGAGTTTGTCTTATGAATAAACACGATTTGGTCTATGAAAAAATGCGAGGAGCATACATTAACCTAATGAACTATCACTCTTATAGTGTTCAAGAATTATATCTAACTTTAGAAAAAATTTTTGACGAATGTTATAAACAAGGTCTTGTGAAAGAAGGCTACGAGTTTATTTGCGATGTAGGGTGCAATGTAGCGTTACGATTTGTGTTTTATAAGGATATTACCGAACTTTATTCGACAAATCTTAAACAAAAAGACGAACCCGAGGGCTGTCTTGTATCGAGGGATATGCCTTTACGCTATGCGGCAAATAAAGAAACTTCTACACTTCTTGGGTACGAAAGAGCTCTTAAAGATATGGGGTTACATATAGCAAAAACGGCCGAACGGTCATTTTTTGTAGCATTAAACAAATTAAAACCCGGAGTTGTTGTTGCTTTTACGGAAGGCAAAATGTATGTTTGCCGTGAAAATAAAGACTTAAAAATAACACTAGACCGTGTTTTTGACGGGGACATTAAAAATATCAACCCATCTGCATTCGTTAAAACAGAAACCATTGAATTGGATTTAACGGACTCTATTAGCGTTCAGCGATTTTACAATCAAAATGCCAAAAATCTCACATGGTCTTGTGAAGTAGAGTACGCTGTTCTTAGTGACTGTATCAAAGAACTGGAAGGTTTGAAACGAGGAATTTCTCGATTCCAATCAAAAGCTTTTCAAGTTGGACCGGTATCGTTCGTCGGGAAAAAATCTGTTTGGTCTAATCATGTAAAATGGTATGACAATACCGGTGCTCAAATTACAGATGAACAACTTTCTTACCTAATCGGATTGCTTCATACACAACCAATTACAACAAAATATATCAGAAAAGAGCCGACATTCGAGAAGATTGCTTCTGATGAAGAATTTCGATTAAAAATCGAACGTTTACTAGACGACAAACAATATGACCTTGCATATCAAGAAATGTTAAAATATTCAAAAACACATACAAACGATTTAATCATAAAAACAGATGGCTTTTTAAGAAATAATAAGAACGAATATATTGCCGGGTCTATTGTTTTTAGAGATGGACAAGCATTTCAACTATCTTATGAAGATAACGATTTATCTAAAGATGTTGTAAAAACGTCTGAATTAAATAAATCGGATTTTATCGCACTTTGTCAATGTAAATATACCGAAACTTATGAACGGGTTTTTGCTAAAGCTGCAGAAGAAATTGAAAAAGAATATCATTTAAAATTAGAAGATATGACGGCAACGCAAAAACGAATTGTTAAGCAACAAGTAGAAAAAGAAATGGATAAAACCTCTGGCATTATATTAAAAAAAGAAAACATAATGTCAGGAACGACTGATGCTTCCGACATTATAAACGAAATGTCAGAAGACAACTCCATCAATATTTTGTTACAACGTTGATAGAAAGGATATTTTTTAATGACAGCTTCTTTTTATATTTCTTTTATTTTAGTCGCACTTGTTATTGCTACTTTATTTGCAATTTATAGCGGCTATAAAACATCAGTAATAAAAAATAGAAACAACTATATATACATTACTTCTCCACTTATTGAACTATTCGGCCCTTTTGATAAGGATATCTGTAATTATTGCTTGTATTTTGTAGATGCTGAATATATTCAAATTGAACACGATGATGAATATTTTTATAAGTCTGTAGAAAAAAATAGAGAATCACTAACTCAGTGTATTTTAGGATATCAGCAGATTTATGAACGATTAAAATCTGGAGAAACGATGGAACACTTATTTTATGACCCGGATTTATCTCAAATTGCTCACTCTTGTTTTGACGTCGGACCGAGAATCTTTGGAACCGTTATTAACAACAAAATTGTATTAAATAATGGCCGACATCGTTATGTTATTGCCAAAGAACTGGGAATAAAATTACCTGTATATATAGCGTCCGAGACGGTAATTAATATTGATTTAAACAAATAAACAACCACATAAAAACAAATGACAAAGAGGGTATTCATAGATACTCTCTTTTTTTTTGTTTGTTTCACACAGAATTAAACATATTTTTAACTAATATATAAATAAAGACTATACAAAAGAACGAAGGAAGGGGAGATTACTCCCCTATTCCCCTCAATAAAACTCAAAATAACGACAATATCGTTAAGCCTGTACTGACAGCGGCTCCGGACAACATGACATTACAGAATCGTTTGGCTCTGGAAATTAGTTCGTTTCGTTGGACGAAAATTCCCACCAGAAACACAAATAAACTCAACATAGCCAGAAAAACAAATACTCCGGCAGCAAACAAAAATATAAATGTAGTTGACTTCATCCTTATCACCTCCTTTAAAATAATTATCTGTTCAGAAGCTAGGTCTAAGTCAAGCTGATTTTTTTTATTTTTTTAGTTGTATTTTTAATAAATAAAATTCTATTACACATAGAATTAAACAGATTTTTAACCAATATGTAGGTAAACACAACTTGTTGTCAATCTTTACAAATTTTAATAATTTTATATTTTTCGACTTATAATACGTAGGAATATAGTCTCGTTTTGTCTGACATTTTAATAAAAGTATGTGTTTTTTATTGACATATTGAATAATATGATTTATAATGAAACCTGCACTATTATGGATTTTTGTGTCCTATTGGTGACAACACACAAATGGAGAAAATTTAAGATGAATTCAAAAGATGATTTTGAGCGATATTCAAGCCTGTATTACTATCAATTATACAAAAGTGCTTATGCTCACAAAAAATTTATATACGGCGCTATCACAACCATAGTAATTCTTGGAGCACTCGTTCCTTTTGCGGCCCAATTCATTTTGCCGTTTTTCTTTCCTGAATGTAAAATTGCCGGGGCAGAAATTTGGAACCAATATGTAAGTATTGTGTTGGGAGTTGTTGCTACTTTAATGAGTATCATATCATTAAAGCTTAGTTTTGACAATATGACCCAATCTTTTGAATCTGAACGAAGAACACGAGAGTTATTCGCAAAATTAGAAGGACACTTAATTGATATTGAACATAATCAAAACAACTTATTAACAAAAACAGATATTATGTCTCTTTTGAAAAATGGATATCATTTTGAAGAAGAGAATGATATAATTTCCCAATGGAACTCACCAAAAGCAACAAGTAAGAGTGAAAGCAATGATATTTAGGAGGTTATGATTTTATGTGTGTGCAAAATGTAAATGCAACGATTTCATTATTTTCAGACGTAAGAAATGCAGAAGTTCAAGGAGCTCAAGAATTCATAAGACCATTTGATATCATTGTTTCAAAAACAATCAATGACAACAAATATATTGGAGGTTTTTATATAGTAATAGATATTGTATTATTATCTACCACAAATGAAGGAAAAAAAGAAGACAATGTTGTTTATAACAAACAAAAAATAGATGTTATTGTTAGATTGACAAAATCTAGTAAAGACTTTCAAAAAAGATTATCTTCAGATATAGATGAATTTACAATAGATACCTCTAATGAAAACATTATAAAAAGAAATGCATGTGTTGAATATGTTGGATATAAGAAAATTAAAAAAATTGATATTGATGGGATTAAATTAAGTCCAGAAGCAGGAACAGGAGATTATATTTTCAAAGTATTAGTAAAACGACCATGTGATAACGAGTACCAAGTACAATCTGTTTATAATTTACGAATAGAATAATAATGAAAAAAAAGAGAGTCAGGGAAATAAATTCCCCGACTCTTTTTATATTATAAATATTGTTTTAATCAATCCACTTAAGGGTTCCATAATGGCTATAACTATTGTTGTTGATGTCATTTAAATAAGACGCCTTTATTATAGGCGTCTTTTTTATTCTACCAAAAAAAATGTAAAAACTATCTAAAAGTGTCGTATGGTGTCGTGTTTTATAATTTGTATTTTTTGCCAGATTCCTTTAACATATAATAGTTACGTTTGGTTATATATGTTGAGGAACTTTTATATTGCTCTTTTTTTTGTTGTCCTAATAACACCAAACACATGAACTTAAACATAATATTATTTAATATATAGAAATGAAAGCCAAAATTCTTTCTATTTTTAATTACACATAAACTTAAACAGAGAGTTATCTAATAAGTAGAACAAATAATTAAAACGACCAGTATACGAAAACGACAAAATATGGTATACTGAATAAAGATTTGAAAGGAGAATACCCTATGAAGAATTTTATTAAAGCACATACAAAATTATGGATTGGTTGTATCGTGGGTGGTATTGCAGTTATAGGAATTATGCTTTTCGTGGTTCCTCAATTTGTGGAGCAGCCTGATGTAACTCCTACGCCAACTATAGCTCCAACTAATACACAGGCTCCAACAGTAACTATAGAGCCTACAACCGAACCGACTTCTGAACCAACTGTAAATCCAACAAACACTATAACACCTACAGAAATTCCTGTGGTAACTGTAGAGCCAACTGTAGAACCAACTAAGGCTCCTACCAACACACCTATAGTAACCCCAACATTCACTCCGGTTCCTACACCAACGTTGAGTCCTACTCCGAGTCCTACACCTTTTATTCCTCCTACACCAGTACCTACAAACACACCGACTCCTACACCGAGTCCTACACCTACTAATACTCCTACTCCTACTGTTACTAATACTCCTACACCAAGTCCTACTAATACTCCTACACCAACACCAACAGTAGTACCAAGCACATTACGTGCAAATGTACAGATGGGCGATAATGTATATTTTAAATACTATGATGATGGAACATTAGTAGTTACCGGTACGGGTAGTACATGGGATTTTGCAAACAACGATGATATGTTAAATGTTTTTAGCAAAAACTCTGGTATTGATAAAACTTCTCTTGTGAAAAACAATTACTTAATGAAAGAAACAACCGTGATTATCATCAATGAGGGAGTTACTCGAATTGGCGATTGTGTTTTTATTACAAACTATCAAAATACAACAGACGTTTATTTACCTAGTTCTCTCAAATCTGTTGGAAAGTATGGTTTCTACAGAGTTGGTTACATTTATAAAAATACAACTTGGCATAATCTCAATCTTGATAAATTAACATTTATGGACACTTCTTTCGGTAAAACCAATGCACTTGATGGTTATACAAAGGAAGAAATTGAAAAAGTTCAGGTAACACCAACACCTACACCAAGTCCAACGGTAACACCTACTCCAAACCCGGCAAAACCAAGAGAAATCTTTGTTGTAAAGGGTAGTAGCGAAATAGTAATGACCTATATTGACAACGGAACTTTAGTAGTTACCGGTACGGGGACTTTAAATGAATGTTTGAATTTCACTCGTTATTGTCAGCGAAATAATATTCCTCTTACATCTGAAGTGTTAAAGCATTTAGTAATTGAAGAAGGATTTACTGATTTATATGAAATGTGTCTTGATTATACACATTATAGTGGTCTCCCGGTACTTTTCGAAACAATTACTCTACCAAAGTCTTTAACCAAAGTGTACAATAGAAAAGACCATTCTTCTTATGGAGCTGGTGGTCAATATTGTGGTTGCATTAAAGTTGGTGGAAAGTTAATTGCTTATGATAAAAATGGCAATAAATTTCAATTTACTGTAACAAAACTGCCATCAGAAAAACATTATGGAGCTATTGTTCATGAAATTTTCAACTGGCTTAATGATGGAACTTATAGTCAATACGGTACGCTTAAGTGGATTGATTAACAACCAAATAAACTTTCCTTTTATAGAGGGAATAGAGAAGGTAGGATTTTTATATCCTACCTTTTTTTCTTCACATAAAATTAAACAGACAGTCATCTAATATATAGGGCTTACTTTTGCCTCAGCTCCGGCTACCGGAACTTTAACTCAATCTGTAACAGTTCAACTGACTATCGTAAGTCAAGAATATAAAGTTTCTTTAGATGCAAATAACGGAAAAAATAATGCAAATTATGACTCAGACGGCCCGTTTTCTGTGTTTTATAAAGAAACCACCAACAATAATATTTCTCAGTACACTCCATCAAGAACAGGATATATCTTTTCCGGATGGATGAATTCAATAAATGACAATGACGGTGTGTATGTTTATGACAAAAATGGCATCTTTGTTAATAATACAGGCTATTGGACAAATGACATATGGACTGCATTAAGCGGAGCCATGCTTTATGCACAATGGTCTCCTAGAACTTATCTTGTCACGTTCGATGCAAATGGTGGTATTTGTGCGGAACAAACCAAAAGTGTAACTTTTGAAGCAACTTATGGTACACTTCCTACACCAACAAGAACAGGATATGTTTTTTCAGGATGGTATACTGCAAAAACAGGTGGAACTCTTGTTACAAGTTCTACAACTGTTTCAACAGCTTCAGACCACACTTTGTATGCACAGTGGACCCCATCTCCATATACGGTTTCTTTAGACCAGCAGGGTGGTTGGAATGGAACTATTAGCGTTATTGCGGATTACGAACAACCTATGCCAACTCCAATTACGTTGCCGGAAAAACAATTTACTGTTACTTTTGATGGAACCGGAGGTACTCCGGAGGTTCCTTCGTTACAAGCTGTTTGTACATTTTTAGGATATTTTGCATCAAGAGGTGGCGTCGGAACTCAGTATTACACAAGTACAGGAGCTTCTGCCCATATTTGGGATGTACCTCAAAATTCAACAATATATGCAAACTGGCAAACCTCAGAAATTGTTTTACCAAATGCATCTCGAGATGGATATTCGTTTTCCGGATGGTTTTCTGATAGAGTTAATACCGACTTTATTGGAAATGCCGGAGAATATTATCAGGTAAATGATAATACAACTCTTTATGCATCGTGGACCGCAAACACATATAATGTCTTTTTTGACGCAAATACAGGATATTGTTATTTAGAAAAAAAAGAAGTTTTATATGACGACCGTTATGGCGAACTTCCTTTAGCAACCGTTAGAAAAGACGGAACATTCTTCGACGTTGATGGAGAATGGGTAAGACCTCAAGATTCAATCCTTTATGCTCACTGGTCGGCTAATACTTACATCGTTGGCGGTATGGACCTTGACGACACGCTTACTTCCAGAGATGAAATCAATGCAAAGATGGTTATTGTGCTTGATGAAGCAACAGACCAGTGGGGTATTAAAGTAACTCGTGTAGAAATCAAAAACATTATGCCTCCTCGTGATATTCAGGAAGCGATGGACAAGCAGATGAAAGCAGAACGCGAAAAGAGACAAACCTTACTGGAAGCTCAGGCACACAGAGAAGCTTCTGTAACAAGAGCAGAAGGTGACAAACAAGCAGCAATTCTTAAAGCCGAAGCGGAAAGAGATGCGGCTATTGCAAGAGCTACCGGTGAAGCAGAAAGTATTAGACTCGTTTACGAAGCCGAAGCGAATGGTCTTAAGTTGCTCGCAGAAGCCGGTGTAAATGAAACGGTACTTGCTTTAAAGAAAGTAGAAGCCTTAAAAGAACTCGGTCATGGACAGGCAACCAAGATTGTGGTTCCTACAGAAATTGCAAGTTTAGCAGCAGATATGACGATTAAGGGAGAGCTTCTTGACATTGCGGATAAAGCAAACATCACTCCAGAAATTCCAATCGTACAAAATCAGGACGATTGTTGTGATGACGACAATCGCACCACAACAACAAAAGATTTAAAAGAACAACAGAAACAAAACTTCAAATCTATGTCAAAAGAAGAGCGAACAGAACTTTTGGATAAAGTACTACATCGTAAGTAATTGACAAAACCCCCTCTAACATGAGGGGGCTTTTTTTTACTCATAAAATTAAACAAATTTTTATCTAATAGATAGATACCTAATTACAAGAAATTTCAAACAGTATAGGAAAAATAATATGGAAAAGTGCGGTGTTTTTTTAGCAAGAATGCAACCGGTTCATAATGCTCATCTACATATGGTACGAAGAGCTCTAAAAGAATGTGATAAAGTTTTAGTTGTCCTTACGGAATACAAAACAAAGCTTAACGAACTCCATGATTTAATCAAAGAAAATCCCTTTCGTAGAGGATATGAAGCAAATGTAAATTATGGTAAAGGCTATTATAAGCTT
>SVEF01000014.1 GCA_015057585.1 Lachnospiraceae bacterium
AGACAGGAGAAACGATTGGGGCACGTGTAAAACAGCTTTGGTTGCCACCGTTACCTAAGGAATTGCTTCTTGAATCTTGTTTGGATAGGAATCTTGCATATAACAAAGAGAACTGGGATAAGGAAATGTTCGGATGCACGGTATGTGGTATGGCGGATATTCCGGAAAGACAGGAACAAAGACAATATGGAATTGACTTTATAAAGAATGGTCACCTGGCTATCTATGGTTCTGCCGGAACGGGTAAAAGTTCTCTGATTCAAACAATACTGTTTGCTATGGCATTGAAGTATTCTCCGGAATGGATGAACGTATTTGTTTTGGATTTTGACGGAAATAGTCTGGCCAATGTAAGGAGTATGCCGCATTGTGGAGGATATGCTTCGGATGGTGATGATAAGGGCATTGAATCTTTGTTTAGTACAATACAAGGAATTATTGAGGAACGAAGAAACAAGTTTGCTAAGAAGCATTGTGCAAATTATGAATCCTACATAACTTCCACACAAGAGAAAATGCCAATGATTCTGCTGGTTCTTG
Source organism: Lachnospiraceae bacterium (assembly GCA_015057585.1). Taxonomy (GTDB): domain Bacteria; phylum Bacillota; class Clostridia; order Lachnospirales; family Lachnospiraceae; genus SIG299. The sequence continues at coordinate 541 of SVEF01000014.1, forward strand.
ATAACTATGCGGCATTTAGGGAAAGAATGTACCGAAGTGAAGATATGCTGGTGCAAATGGTTTCAGCAGCACGTTCTTGCGGAATTTATCTGATTGTAACGGGTAATAGCAAAGGAGCAATTTATTACAAGGTGATAGAGCAGATTTCTGAGAAGATTGTCTTGAACATGAATGACACAGGCGCATATCGAGACATTTTGAATGTGGCTGTTCCAATAATTCCGGAACAGGCAAAAGGCCGTGGTTTAACTGTGATAGACAAAAAGGTTGTAGAGGTTCAATTCGCGGTTCCTTTTGATGCAGTGAATGAGTCTGAACGGACAAGCAGAATTCATCAGATTTATGAAACAATGTCTATGGAAACTGAACGCGCAGAGTATGCTCATCAGGAGTATTCGGGTAATCCGACTACAAATCATGTAATGACAGAAGTACAGATATATGAAACCAAGATGGAAACTTTAGAGTCGGTTTCTAATATGACTTCGTCAATCGTGATTGGTACGGATATTACTACAGGTGAGGCAAAGGGATTTTCATTGACAGATTTTCCTCGGGTGTTCATCGGAACAATGGGAATGAAGAATATGCATGTACGCTTTGCTAATGATTTGGCACGTAAGGAGAGTAAGCAGATTTATCTGGTGACATCAAAAGTCACAAACGGCATGGAATATTCGGTCGAAGCAGTGAGTGATTTGGATGGATTTATTGAAGAGCTCTCTGTTGCACCGGAAGAAGTTTTAGAAAATGTGGTGCTTATAATCGACGACTTCTGCGATTTTTATGATCGGATTTCCGATGAGGCTTTGTCTGTATTTGAAAGAATGCTCGTAAATAAGAAAAAATTCTGCATTCTTACATTAGATGAGATGAGTAGACTGGAACCTTATAGGGATACCGGATTGTATGTGCATCTGATTCGTACGGATTGCGGAGCAATTGTCAAAGGAAGGATTGATGATGCGGTTGCAGCGGCAATCTCAACGGAGATTTATAATGTTCCGCGTAAATTCAGGGAAAGAGAACTTCAGGAAGAACAAGCATTGGTATACCACGGTGGCAAGATTGCTTACGTGAACATAGAAGGGAGTTGAAATTGTGGTAGATAAAATTTCATTGAACATTAAAGTGTTGTCATTGAATCTTGAACACAATTTTTTTGTCCCTTCAGAGATGAATGTGAGCAATGCTACCGGGCTGATTGTTCAGTCGTTGGGAGAAGAATATCCTGGAACAAGACAGAGTACGATGAGGAAAAATGTACTCATACAGATGTCAACAGGAAAAGTATTAAACCCGGGATGCAGTTTCAAACAGTTAGGAATTGTGCAAGGGGAAAAATTGTTGTTGGTGTAAGGCAGGTGATGTGAATGGCTGAATTTAGAATCAATTATGAAAAGGTTGTTTCACAGGCGGAAGCAATGAATGATTTGTCGTTGAATCTGGGACAAGAAATTACTAAATTGGAGGAATTGCTTGCTCAGATTAAGCGAGAATGGTATGGTCCGGCATCAGAAGCTTATCAGGAACAATTGATTATTCTGATTGCAGATATGAAAGTAACAAAACACGGAATGTCAAGTGTATCAAGCACAATTAAAAATGTAGCAACAAGAATTCGGACAGAGGATGAAAAAATAGCTGCTGCATTAGTTCAAGGACAATAAAATAACCGGGTAACCGGAGAAAAGAAAGGAAGAAAAAACTATGGCAAATGAATGGGCAGTGACAACGGAAAGATTAGTTTCTTCAGCAGGTATTATTGAGGAAAAAACAGCAAAGTACAATTCTGAGTGGGCAAAACTTTATACAGAGTTGCAGGGCTTGAAGGCATCGCAATGGCAGGGTGTTGCAAGCGATACGTTTAATGCAAAGTTGGAAGGCTATAGAAACGACTTTGAAGAAATGTCAAAAGTACTTTTAAATTATGCAACATATTTGAGAAATGCTGCAGATAACTATGTGAAAACAGAAAATGCAATTAAGGATGCAGCAGGAAATCTTCATACCGGTATTTAAGACATAAGGAGGAAAAGAAAATGGCTACGATTAAAGTGAATTCTACAGTAATGAGAGACAAAGCAAATTCTTTTAAAACAGTTGCAAATTCAATCCGTACATTTACCAGCGAAATGACTGCTGAAGTGGAAAGCTTAAAAAATGCATGGCAGGGGGAATCTGCTGAAACTACGGTAATAAAGTTTAAAGGACTTGCTGATAATTTTGAAGAAATCTATCAGACCATTATTGGTTATGCAAATTTTCTGGAGCAGGCAGCAGAAGCCTACGACAATGCAGAATCTGCAAACGTGCAGGGAGCACAGGCACAACAAAGTTAAGGAATAGTTGCACTTAAGAGCTGGGAGGAGATAGTTTGCCATACATAAAAGTGAATATTTCAAGATTGAAAAACTATTCTTCTGAATTGGCGTTGTGCAGGGCTGGTGTTAGTAGGATTCAAAGCGATTTTTATGCGTATGCAAACAATTTAGATTGGGATATAAGTTCCGTATCAAATATTAAAAACAGAACAAGAAATATTGTTCGGGATTTGGATACAGAATTGTCTTCGCTGGTAAAGATGGAAAACTTTTTTTACTATGCGGTTTCACAATACCATGGTACAGAATCGGCAAGTGAATCAGAGGAACCTATAGCAAGAATACCTACGGAAGTAGGGCATGATGTGATAGAAAGAAACATCGGAACAGAACAACTTGAATTTTCAGCCGAAGAAACAGAGGAACTTATTTCGCAGATAGCAAGTGAGGAAGGTGTTTCGAAGGATAATATTATAGAAGATCTCAAGAACGGACTTGAACCTGCGCAAAAATGGATATCTAAGATTGAAAAGTACATAGGTAAGAGTGAAAAAGTACTCAGGTACATAACGGGTGCAACGGATGTATCGTTTAAACTTAAAAATGGGCAGATAATAGTTTCGCAGTTTACCAGAAGCAGTGTTTTGAATAAGATAACAAAATTTTTACATGGGAAGGGAATTGCGACTCATTACAAACCAACAAGACTAATGAAAACACCCGGGATTGGAACTTTGTATACGATTAACAAAGTTGCAAATACATTGGAAATGGCGGCAGGCATTGCAGAAGGGGTAATTGATGTCCTGGAAGCAGGAAGTAAGATTGCTGATGTATTAAATGATTCGACAATGTCTGCCAGTGAGAAAGCGTGTGATATTACAGCAATAAAGACATTCTGGCAGCGCTGATTTCCTGTCATGGGAAGAACATCATTCACCGAGATATCAAAGATGACAATATTTTTGTCTCACCAGAAGGTGTTTATAAATTAGGCGATTTTGGTGTGTCAAAAGCATTGAACGATAAATCACGAGCGGAATCAGTGAAAGGAACACCGAATTTTATTGCGCCGGAAGTATATCTCGGTAAAGAAACCTATGATAATACGGTGGATTTGTACTCGTTAGGGATTGTTTTGTACAAGCTACTGAACAAGTCAAGGAATCCGTTCATGCCAATGTTTCCGCAACCATATAGTACGGCAGATGAGGATACAGCATTTGAACAGAGAATGCGGGGAGAAATTCCGGAATTGCCGTTGGATGCACAGAATGAGTTAGGAAAGGTAGTCTTAAAGGCAATTATGCCAAGGGCAGAAAGATATAATAATGCACAGGAATTTTTGGGTGCATTACAGAAAGCAGAGCAAATATTGTCTGCTGAAGAATTAAATATGAAAGTGAATGTAATTGTCACACGCGCACAGGACATTTCGAAGGAACAGTCTGTAGCAATGGAAGGAAAAGCTTCTTTGAAAACAATAGGTGACGATATGTATCTGACCGAGGATGAAGAAAGTACACCGGCAGAGGATAGACATCTGTTTGATACAATGGGAACCTTCTATCCGGAACCTAATAATGTAAGCTCAGAAACATTTGATCCTAAAAAAGAGGTTGTTCGAGAGACAGAAGAAACGGAGCAAACCTATGGTAAAGGGGAGAAGAGTAATTTTTCGTACAATGTTGATGAGAAAAGTATCGTGCCACCTCAGGTGGCGGCGGTAGATAAAAAGGACTTCCGTTGGCTGATTTATTTAACGCCGGTGCTTATTGCGGCAATTTATATTGTGGTTTTCCTGATTGTGATTCCAAAAACATACGGAAAAGCAATATCGGTAATAGAGTGGATGTTTAGCGGCCCGGAAAATATTATTGAGACATTGACAGTACCGGATAATGTATTGAATCCAATATACAAAATCATCGGGTTTAAGGTTATAAACTGGATACTTTCGGGGGCCTTTGTTGTGTCTTTGTTTGCTGTGGGATATATGTTGCAGAATACAAAACCAAAGGTAAGTTTAGATGCGAAACTGACAGGGAAAAGTGCATATCTGACAGTTATGGATTTATATGAACAAGTAAAGCTGATAACAGGACAGGATACAAGCGGAGCAAAAAAGGCATTGTATTCCTTATGTGAGCGCTTGAAAAATGAAAGTGATTTCGGAACGGGTTCGGTGGCAGTGATTAACTGTGAGAATGAAATAGCTGCGTTTTTAAGTGCCATACAAGGAAATATTTCAGGCTTGAATAATCCGAGTACTGCACCAGAGACAAATAAGAATATTGAAATTCTTTGCCAGAGGATTCAGGCAAAATTAAAAATGAGAATAGAACTAAAGAAAAGATAAAAGGGGGAATGGAAAATGGCTCATCAGGTAGTTGAACTTGAGTGTCCGGGATGTGGTGTACCGATTACAACCAGTACAAAGCAGTGCCCACAGTGTTTTAGAGAAATTGTTATTTCAACATTTAACAGTATTACAGGGATGTCCGCGCTTGAAATTAACAAACAGGCGAATGCTTATCGAAAGGCGATGGTGGCACATCCGGATGACCAGACTTTAAATATGTCGATTGCCTTTTGTTACTTGAAGTTGAAGTTATACGATAAGGCAATTCCGTGTTTTGAAAAAGCAATAGAGGATAATTTTGATAATTCGGAAACCTATTTTTATGCGGCAATTGCACTGCTTAAAGGGAAAAAGGCTTTTGTTACACCAAGAGCCGTAATTGATAAGATTGAGGAATACATACAGGCTGCAATAATGATTGAACCGAAAGGTATTTATTATTATTTTTGGGCGTATATCAGATATGACCATCATTTCCGCAAGTCTTATATGATGTCACCGGATTATCGTGAATTATTGAACCAGGCGGAAGAGATAGGATTATCTCAAAACGATGTAATGGAGTTGTTTGAAATAATGGAAGTTGAACGACCGGATGTTATTTAAAAATTGGTAGTCGCGATGTAATGCCACTACATCGAAGATTATATAAAATTTTACAAAAGGAGAGTAATTACTCATGGCTAATGCATTAGAATACGCACAGGTAGTAGCGCAGAAAAAGGCATATCTTAAGGGTGCCTCTGCTGAACAGAAAAAGGCGATTAACTATTTTATTCCGGAAACCGGTTGCAAGGGTTTGTTCGGAAAGGTTAAGGATGAAGATTATGATGCAGTTGTTAAGGCAGCTGTAGATGCAAGCAATTCTTACAAGAGAGCACTTGATAAGATTGGTCTTGATGAAAGCGAGTTAAAGGAAATTCCACCGGTAACATTATACGGATATGAAGATTCTGCTTGTTCCAAAACTACTGCAGCAGGTGCATATAGAAGTAATCTGTACTCTATTACTCACCTCTTTTTCTCCGCAACACAGGTTTATATGTATCAGCTCATCATCAATACGATGAAGAATGAAAAGAAGGAAAGAACAGAGGAATATTTCTACAAGGATATTACGAACTTCTCTACCTCTAGTGATACAATCGAGTCCCTCCAATTCAAGGGATGTTCCGGCGCACCAAAGAGAGTTTCTGTAGAAATCCAGAAATTTGCTCTTATTGTACCTGGAGATAAGTTCTCTTGTGCTACATATGGAGATATTGACCAGCAGGTTAAGGCAATGAAGAATAAACTGAGAGAAAAGAAGCAGTAATTCTTTAAGCAATTATTATTCAATGGTGGGTGGAGTGTGTGGCATATGCTCCACCTATTTTTAAGGAGCAACATGTTTAAAAAGAAAAACAGAATTGTAGAAAAACACAAATTTAAGGTAATCGGACCGATAGAAGAAATTTACCCTGAAACAAAACAAAAACTGATACGTCCGCGGATTGATTATGTGCGTGTTATTGTGATTGTTTTGAGTGTTATACTCTTGTTAGGAGTATTTGATTGGTGCATTTTAAAGATGCTCTCTTGTGCTTCATGGTTCGCAAAAATGGAGTTATCAGATCAACAAAGTTTTATTATTTTATACATTATACTTTTAGCCCTGTGCATTTTGTTTTGTGCAAAACGGATTGTTATTTTTTTAATCAGATTATATCAAAGATATGGGTCTTATGAAATACGAAGTATGTGTCTGTTTATTCCGAATTGCTCGGAGTATATGGTACTTGCAATAAAAAAATATGGATTGATTAAAGGAATAAAGAAAGGAATAAAAAGGTTTAATCGGTGTTGTGACCCTAATGGGGGAATTGATTATCCGTAAGGTGATTGAGATGAAGAAGGGAATAAAGATATTTGGAGCAGTTATACTTGTTTTAATGATGCTTGGGATGTACGATTTCTATTTTTTTACTTATGCTTTGGGTAATTGTTACAAGACAGTGTGGATTTCTTTCACATTTCTGAATGTTTTATTGCTTGCAGCAGTTGTACTAATGGTTGTATTTAGAAGGATGCATCGCAGCCCATTATTATCTATTCTTCCCTCTACATATTTATTGATATTAACGGTAATAGAAACCGCTTTAGGTTTCATTTTGACACTGTTAGACTCGGATAAAGTGAAGATTCTTTTTATACTTCATGGGATTCTGGCAGGGATCTTTATTATTAGTTTTCTAGTCTTGACAACAGCAAATAGAATGGAAAGAAATAAAACTAAAAAATCCGATTCTAAATCGGTGGATTTTGAGAAAAAAGAGAAAGATGTGAATATTCCGCAGGAAGAGTCTGTATCGAAAGAAGAACCCAGAAGAGAGGAACTTATCAAAGTTCAGAGTTCCGTAATGCTCTTGCTTATGAAGTTCGTAACAGACATAAAGGATTGGGAAAATCTATCTGATATGCCTTTTTTGGATGATTTGCTAGAGACATTGACAAGATGTACGCAATATACATATAAAGAGATTCTTCCATATGAGAATGATATAAAAATACAAGTAAATGCTTTGAAAACGTATACAACAAATAATTCTATAGAACGTGCAGAAGCAATAGCAGAGCAGATTGTAGGCATGCTAAATAAAAGAGAAGACATGATACGTGAACATGAGAAAAATGAGATTTAAGTATGCGAATTGCGAAGGAGAGGATTTTGCATGAAGAAAGTAATAATTTATATGATATTATCGATTCCATTGTTTGCTATTTGTTATTTCCACTATAGAAAAAAGTACGCGAAGAAGTTTGGGAAAATCAGATAAGCTGAATTTTGTTGTCTATAGAAAGGAGAATATATACTATGAGTAATTTTATAAAGGTAAATAATCATGAAAGAAATTATGTTGGAAGGGTAGATGCTATAAGACCGGTAATTATTAATGTTGATTTAGTGGATTTCATACAACCGTCTCCGTCACCGGAAGAAAAGGGGTTATATTTTGTCCGTATAAATGGATATGGAATGATGTTACTTTCGTCACAGGACGCTCAAAAAATATTTAATATCATCGGAGTATCAATATAATATTTTCTCGTTTTAATTTATCTTATGTGATATTTTGCCGAATGTATATAGGAAAGGCATAGCGCTTATGAACAAAAAAATAACCATAAAAAACTCTAAAGGGGAAATAAAATATTGCGTTCTTGACGGAAACAGGGACTTGGAACAACAATTGAACGAATGGTATTTTGGCGGAAGAAAGAGTGACCTGGGAGTTAGTTTCAGTACATATGAAATCAGCGTTGTTGATTACATTTCCTGGGATACGATGGCATCATTTGATATCATGTCAATAGAAGATACTGACATGGAAGTAGCTTGGGAATGGAAGGATGTTACCGAAGCGTAGAAAATTACTTATAAATTTGGTAGCATATAATTGGGCTAAATAGTTATAGTGTACTATTTTAGAAAGGGCTTGCAAAGACAGGCCCTTTTCTTTTTCAAAGGAATCTCCTTCGTTTTTACAATATCTAGAAAAACAGGTATACAATGTGCACAGAAAATGGCCTTGTTTTTGTATGTTTTCACGAATTTGCGCAAGGGGACTTGTGGGGACATTTTGGGTATGCTAGAATCCACTCAAAGCATAGTTTTTCTGTTCATCGGTTACAGTAAAAAGACGCTGTAGTCTCACATTCCATGCAGAGAACCGGAGAGTCGGTTTGTCTGTTTCTTAAAGAAAATTCATGCTTTGATTCACTTAATGAAAGCAGGATTTTCGTTAAGAATTCCTGCGTGTAAATATCATACAAGGAGGAATGGATGAAGGAGTACTTGCAGTGGCACCCGGCATTTTTTGCCCATTTAAAGACGGAATTCAGTGACGAAAGAGAAAAGATTGAGTTAGAGAGTGAGCATAATATTAGCAGTAAACCAATGCAGATTGATGTTTTAATCAGAAAAAGAACAAATGAAATTTTACAGCAGAATATCGGCAGATTGTTTAAAAAGTACAATATCATTGAATACAAGAGTCCGGAAGATTATTTGGGTGTCGATGATTATTACAAGGTCTACGGCTATGCCTGTTTTTACAAGTCAGATTCCCGTTATCAGAATGAGATTGCGGCAAAGGATATTACACTGACCTTTGTGTGCAGAAGGTACCCTAAAAAACTGATACGATATTTACAAAGGGAGAAACATCTCATTATAGAGGAACAGGAAGAGGGGATCTATTACATTAATGGGGAAGAGTTTTCCATTCAATTGGTTGTTACATCAAGATTGTCTGAAAAAAAGAATTTCTGGTTAAAGTATCTGACAAACGATATTAAGAATAAAGAAACGGCGGAGAAAATTACACAGGAGTATGCAAAGCATCAAGGTGATGAGTTATACAAATCCATGATGGATGTGATAGTAAATGCAAATAAAGAATTATTTAAGGAGGTAAAGAAGAATATGATGTGTAATGCGTTACGGGAACTGTTCAAGGAAGAATTAGAAGAAGCGGCCGCAAAAGCGGCAGCAAAAGCAGAAGCAAAAGCGGCAGCAAAAGCAGAAGCAGCAGCAGAAGCAGCAGCGGCCGCAACAGCGGCGGCAACAGAGGCGGCAACAGAGAAAGTGCAGAGTACAATGTGCCGGGAGATTGATCAGATTTTGGAGCGTTGCGGTATGGACACCGAAACGAGCGTAGCAAAAATCAGAGAGTACATAGCAGCAAAGCGGGCAGGAAAGAGCGGAAACGAAGTGATTGTATAGAAAGCGTTTTTTTTCTTTATAGGACTTTCCTATAAAGAAAAAAAGAGAACCCTTTCGGATTCTCTGAATGCTGGTGGCGGGACTTGAACCCGCACGTGGTTGCCCACGTCAGATTTTGAGTCTGATGCGTCTGCCATTCCGCCACACCAGCAACATTGAAATATTACCACATCTTATTTCATTTTGCAAGATATTAAATAAAATTTTTGACAAATCAAAAAGATAATGGTAAAGTATAGGTGTATGTGTTACAAATGAGTTTTAGGAGGATGTATTAAAATGCAGATTATTCTAAGAAATGTAATGGAGGATTACGTAATACTGACTTTGGACAGAATGCTCGAAAGCATGGATTGCTGTAAGTGTGAGCACTGCCGTTTGGACATTGCCTCTTATGCGTTGAACCGTCTTCCTTCCAAATATGTTGCTACGACACAGGGAGAACTTATGACGAAGTTATGTTCCATGGATAACCAGTTTGAGGCTATGGTTATGACGGAAATTACAAAGGCAGCTACGGTTGTGGCGCAGAAACCAAGACACTAAGTAAACAGTTTGGGAGAATCCTTTTTGGATTCTCTTTTTTTGTGCATTTTTATTGAAAAACGCCGGTATCTCGGTTATACTAAAAAGTGAGTTAGTCTGTGAAAAAAGAGGGGTTGCCATGAAACAGAAAAAAGAAAAGTTAACCTGTATGCAGGTAGAACATTCCATAAAAGAATATTTATTAAATGAAATGACGCTTGAACAGGCAGATGCATTTGTCCGGCATGTCCGGCAGTGTAAGGAATGCAGAAAGGAATTGGAGGAGTATTACGCATTTTCCTCTGCCTTAATGCAGCTTGAGACAATGGACGATACCGAGAAGGGTGATTTCTTTCTGAATGTGGAGAAACGCCTGGAAAGGACCGAAAATACGGTGTTGAAGACAAAAAAGGATCATAGAAGACGTGTGTGGTCATATGGTCTGATTGTTCTTTTTATTGCGATGGCGATGGGAGTCGGATTTGGAATTTAGCAGAGCACAGAGAGGCAGGAAACAGGGAATGAAGGAGAAACTCGTTTTAATTGATGGAAACAGTATTATGAACCGTGCATTTTACGGGTTGCCGGATTTGACAACGACAGACGGCAGACATACGAATGCGATTTTGGGTTTTTGTAATATTTTATTGAAATTGCTGGAGGAAGAAAAACCACAGTATCTGGCAGTGGCTTTTGATGTGAAGCACCCGACCTTCCGTCATGAGATGTTTTCGGAATACAAGGGAACCAGAAAAGGAATGCCGGAAGAATTGAAAGAGCAGGTGCCGGTATTAAAAGAAGTATTGGATGCGATGGGGATTTTGCGTCTGGAGCGTCCGGGATATGAGGCGGACGATATTCTCGGTACACTGGCAAAACGCGGTGAGGCAGACGGACTTTTGGTATCACTGGTATCGGGAGACCGGGATTTGCTTCAGATTGCAGACGATATCATTAAGGTACGTATTCCTAAGACAAAACGCACCGGGACTGAGATAGAGGATTACCATACACAGGATGTGATTGAAAAGTATGGACTTACCCCGTTGCAGATTATTGATTTAAAAGGATTGATGGGAGACGCTTCGGACAACATTCCGGGAGTTCCGGGTATTGGGGAGAAGACCGCAGTAAAACTTTTGACGCAGTTTGGAAGTGTAGAAAATACGATAGCACATGTAGAAGAAGTAACGCCGAACAAGGCGAGGGAATCATTAAAAGAGCACAGGGATCTTGCGCTATTGAGTAAGGAACTTGCGACTATTAAAACAGATTGTGAACTGGAGTTTTCTTACGAGTCGGCAAAGCATGGGGATATTTTCACGAAGGAAGCTTATCAGTTATTAAAACAGTTGGAAATCAAGTCATTGCTTTCGAAGTTTTCTCTGACAGAGGATGAAATGTCGGCAGAAAGTTCTGTGTCTGATGAATACAGAAAGATTTCGGATTTAAATGAGGCGGAGGAAGTTTTTGCAAAGCTTTCTGCCCTGCCGGAAAACACAGTATTCGGTATGTTACCGGTGGTCACAGGGAAAGGGCTGAAACTGCTTGCGGTTTCTGCACAGGGCGAGACTTTCCTGTTTGTGCCGGAGTGGTTTTTGACCGAGGATTTTCTTTGGGACAAGGTAAACCGGCTGGCCGAAGAGGGGAAGATTCTGTCTACGTTTGAAACGAAGCAATTGTCGGTACATTTTTCAGAGATGGCAAGGGCGTCCTTGTTTGATTTGAAATTAGCAGCGTATCTGATGAATCCGTTAAAGGATACGTATCTGCCTGTAGATATCGCCAGAGATTATTTGAATATGACAATACCGTCCGTAGAAGATATTTTGGAAAAGCAGACACTTGCAGACGCGCTCGCCTTAGAAAAGGAGGAGGCGTATCGTCTGATTGCAAGAAATGCCGTGGTGACCTGTTTGGGATATGGCGCGTTGGAAACAGCATTGACAGAAGCCGGTATGAAAACTGTGTTTGAAGAAATAGAGCAACCGCTTGCTTTTGTCCTTTCAGAAATGGAAGCAACCGGAATTAAAGTCAACCGGGAAGAACTTGCTGCATACGGAAAACGTCTGCAGGAGGGAATCGATGCATTGGAGGCGGAGATTTATCACATGGCCGGTGAGGAGTTTAACATAAACTCGCCTAAGCAGCTTGGTGTGATTTTGTTTGAAAAGTTAAAACTTCCTTACGGAAAGAAAACAAAGACCGGATATTCGACTTCTGCAGAAGTTTTGGAGAAGTTAAAGCCGGAGGATCCGATTATTGAAAAGATTTTGGAATACCGGACATTGACAAAATTAAAGAGCACATATGCGGACGGACTGGATTCCTTTATTGAAGAAGACGGGAGAATCCACACAAAGTTCCATCAGACAATCACTGCAACCGGACGCTTAAGCAGTACGGAGCCGAACCTGCAGAACATTCCGGTGCGGATTGAACTCGGAAGGCAGATTCGAAAATTGTTCATTCCGAAGGATGGATGCGTGTTTGTCGATGCAGACTATTCACAGATTGAACTGAGAATTCTTGCCCATATGTCAGGAGATGACAGTCTGATTCAGGCGTACCGGGAGGAACAGGACATTCATCGTATGACAGCGTCGAAGGTCTTTCATATCCCGTTTGAGGAAGTTACACCGGCACAAAGAAGCAATGCAAAGGCGGTAAATTTCGGTATCGTGTATGGCATCAGTTCGTTTGGTTTGGGACAGGATTTAAATATTTCGAGAAAAGAAGCAGAAAACTATATTAACCAGTACTTTGAGACATATCCGGGTATCAAAAATTATTTGGACGGTCTGGTTTCAGAGGCAAAGGAAACAGGGGCGGTGACCACGCTGTACGGACGTCGCAGACCGGTGCCGGAGATTTCCTCCTCGAACTTTATGCAGAGGAGTTTCGGAGAACGTATCGCCATGAATTCACCGATTCAGGGAACGGCGGCAGATATTATGAAGATTGCCATGCTCCGTGTAGACAGGGCATTAAAGGAAAAGGGACTGAAAACCAAAATTCTTCTGCAGATTCACGATGAACTTCTTTTGGAGGCACCAATCGAAGAAGCGGGGAAAGTAGCGGCTGTGTTAAAGGAAGAAATGATGGCAGCGGCAGAACTTTTGGTTCCGCTTTCCGTGGAAGTAAAAACGGGAGACAACTGGTATGAAACAAAATAAAAGTTTTTTTGTCATCGGAATTACCGGCGGAGCAGGGAGCGGCAAAACTACAGTTGTAGAACAAATCCAACAGCTGGTGCCAACCGAGTTTTTGCATTGTGACATAATTGCACATGAACTGATGGAGCCGGGCGGAGCGTCCTATGTGGCATTGATAGAGGAATATGGCACAGAAATTTTGGATGAGGCCGCAGAGGCACCGAAGAGAATCAGCCGGGAAAGGCTTGCCGGGATTGCCCTGGCAACGGAAGAAAGTGCAAAACGACTGAATGAAATCACGCATCCGTTGGTACGAAGGAAAGTAGAGGAGCGGCTGGCGGAACTGGAAGAACAGCATTTTTCCGGTGTTGCCGTTGTGGAAGCGGCACTGCTGATTGAAGCAGGCTATCAGGAACTGTGTGATGAACTCTGGTATGTCTCGGCGCCGCTTTCCGACCGGGTGATGCGGATGAAGGAAAACAGAGGTTACACGGAGGAAAAAATCGAGCGTCTTCTTGCGGCACAGCTGTCGGAGGAGGAGTTCAGAAAACATGCGGATTTTGTGGTAGAAAACCCGAATCTGTGCGGAGAAAAACAGAAAGAGCATCTCGCTTCTCAGATATTGCCACGTTTGAAAGAAAAACTGGAAAGTAGAGGGATGGTATGTTATAATAAATAGGATGTCTATCTTTTGCAAAGGAGAAAATGCTATGGGGAATCCGGAACAATTAGTATTTGGTCTTGATATCGGAACGAGAAGTATCGTGGGAACGGTAGGGTATAAACAGTCAGTGAATGATTTTACCGTTGTTGCGCAGGCAGTAAAACTGCATGAAACCCGTGCCATGATGGATGGTCAGATTCACGATATCAATAAGGTTGCAGAGACAATTGAACAGGTAAAGCATAGTCTGGAGCGCCAGATCGGAAGAAAGTTAAACGAGGTTTGCATCGCGGCGGCAGGTCGTGTTTTAAAGACAATTACCGTACATGCAAGTACAGAGTTTACACAGGAAGTCACCGTAAACCAGGACATGATTCGTGCGCTGGAACTGGTTGGTGTGGAACAGGCCTACCAACAGATTAAGGAAGAAGTCAAAAATGACGAAACGAATTACTATTGTGTAGCGTACACGGTCATCCGTTATTATTTAAATGACTTTGCGATTACCAATCTGGAAGATCACAAAGCAAATAAGATTGCAGCAGATGTTCTTGCAACGTTTTTGCCGGATGAAGTCATCGGTGGTCTTTATACTGCGGTGGAAAAGGCAGGACTTAAGGTGGCAAATCTGACACTCGAGCCGATTGCGGCCATTCAGGTAGCAATTCCGGAAAAATTCCGTCTGCTCAACATTGCGCTTGTCGATGTGGGGGCCGGAACCTCCGATATTTCCATTACAAAAGAGGGCAGCATTACCGCATACGGCATGATTCCGATGGCAGGAGACATTCTGACAGAGACACTGACAGGCAGTCATTTGGTTGACTTTGCGACTGCCGAAAAGATAAAACTGGAATCCGGAACAAAGAAAAAGAGCATTACCTATAAGGATATTATGGGACTGACGCAGAAGACGACACCGGAGGCTGTAAAAGCAGAACTTGCACCGATTGTTGACCATATGACAAAGCAGGTGGCTGAGCGAATCGTCGAATTAAACGGTGGGAAGCCGGTCAGTGCAGTATTTATTGTCGGCGGTGGCGGAAAGATTGCCGGTTATACGGAAAGTCTTGCCGGTCATCTCGGAATTCCGAAGGAAAGAGTGGCGCTTCGCGGTGAGGAAGTGCTTGGCTTTGTGAAGTTTAAGCAGGACGACATTAAGAAGGATCCGATGTTAGTAACACCAATCGGTATCTGTTTGAATTATTATGAGGATAAAAACAATTTCATTTTTGTTACTGTAAACGGGGACAGTGTGAAGTTATATGACAATAATCGTCTTACCGTTATGGATGCAGCACTGCAGAACGGATATCCGAATGAGTGGCTGTTCCCAAGACGCGGTAAGGAACTGAATTTCACGTTAGACGGTGCTAAACGCATGATTCGCGGAGAAGCCGGAGAAGCGGCAGAGATTACATTAAACGGACGTCCGGCAGCCATCAATACACCGATAGAGCCGAATGACGAAATCGTGATCAAAGAATCTACCGTCGGAAAACCGGCAGAGTATGAAGTAAGACAGCTTCCGGAATACCGTTCCACCATTACCTTTACGGTGAACAAAAAGCAAGTAGTATGCCCGAAGTTTATCGAGGTGAACGGAGAACTGGTTTCGGAGTATTACAGCATCAAGGAAGGGGACGAATTAAAAATCCTCGGATATTATACACTGGAAAAACTGCTGGAGTTTATGGACCTTCCGTTTACGGAGCACATCTACGTCAATAACCGCCTGGCGGGAAAAGACGAAAAGATTTATGAAAATTTCACGGTAGAGTGGATGCTGGAAGAAAAAGAAAATGAAACCGTTTCGGAACAAAGTAGTAAGGAATCTGACAAGGAAGTGCCACAGATTGCGGCTACAGTAGCGAAGGCGGACGATGCTACCATCACGATAGTAGTTAACAGGACTCCGGTTATCTTAAAAGGAAAGACCTCCTATGTGTTCGTGGATATTTTGGATGTGTATCCGTTTGATGTCAGTGCGGCACACGGGGAATCCGTAGTCATGCAGGTAAACGGAGTGGCAGCAGAGTTTACGACTCCGATTCAAAACGGTGACACCATTGATTTATACTGGAAATAGACAGAAAGAGAATGAAGTAACATGAGATTATGCAGTATTGCAAGTGGAAGCAGCGGCAATTGTATTTACATAGGCCACGCTTCCACACATCTGCTGATAGATGCAGGAATCAGCGGAAAGCGAATTGAGGAGGGATTAAGGAGCATCGGCATAGAGCCGCAGGACTTAAGCGGTGTTCTGATTACCCACGAGCATTCGGACCACATTCAGGGGGTCGGAGTGTTGGCGAGAAAATATAAGGTACCTCTCTACGGCACGGTAGAAACATTTTGTGCCATGAAAAAAGGAAAGACTTCCATCGGAAAGGTCGAGGATGACCTGTTTTGTGAGGTTCATCCGGAGGAGACATTTTCCATTGGAAGTATTGTTGTGACACCGTTTTCGGTTTCACATGATGCAGCCAATCCGGTTGCCTATGTGTTTGAGGCGGACGGAAAGAAAATCGGCATGGCAACGGATTTGGGCATCTATACGGAAAAGACCGTAGAGTATTTAAAGGATGCCGGGATTTTGTACCTGGAATCCAATCATGATGTTAATATGCTGATGGTTGGAGTGTATCCATATTATTTGAAGCAACGTATTTTAGGAGAGCATGGACATCTCTCCAATGACAGTGCGGCAAAGCTTTTATGTGAGCTACATCATGATGGGTTAAAGCATGTCCTGCTTGCCCATTTAAGTAAAGAAAATAATTATCCTGATTTGGCGTATGAAACGGTGCGTGCAGAACTTTTGATGGCAGTCGGAGCAGAACGGATGCCGGACCTTAGGGTGGCACCGAGAGATATTCCGTCAGGGTTAATTACAATATAAAAGAGAATGACAAAGAGTGGGAGAGGAAATCATGATGAAAAAAGCAGTAATAACAGTAGTAGGAAAAGACTGTGTAGGAATTATCGCTAAGGTTTGTACCTATCTGGCAGACAACAACATTAACATTTTGGATATTTCCCAGACCATTGTTCAGGAATATTTTAACATGATGATGATTGTGGACATCAGCAAAACAGAAAAGGATTTCCTTTTGGCTGCAACCGAACTGGAAACGCTCGGAGAGGAAATCGGAGTAATTATCAAGGCACAGAGAGAAGACATTTTTGATATGATGCACCGTATCTAAGAAAGGACGAAACCGACGTGATTAATATTTCTGAAGTAATTGAAACCAATCAGATGATTGAAAAAGAAAATCTGGATGTCAGGACCATTACGCTTGGTATCAGCCTCTTAGACTGTATTGACTCCGATTTACAGGAATGTAAAAAGAAAATTTACCATAAAATAACGACAGTGGCAAAGGACCTTGTTGAGACGGGAAACAAGATTGAAAAGGAATACCATATTCCGGTTGTCAATAAGAGAATTTCCGTGACACCGATTGCACTGATTGGTGGTGCAGCATGTAAAACTCCGGATGACTTTGTGGAAATTGCAGAAACACTCGATGCAGCCGCAAAAACGGTGGGGGTTAATTTCCTCGGCGGTTATTCCGCATTAGTGAGTAAGGGCATGACAACTGCCGATAAGAATCTCATTTTATCCATTCCGAAGGCACTTGCAAAGACAGAGCGTGTCTGTAGTTCCATCAATGTCGGTTCTACAAAGACCGGTATCAATATGGATGCGGTAAAACTGCTTGGTGAAATTGTACTGGCTACGGCAGAAGAAACCAAAGAAGCGGATTCCCTCGGCTGTGCAAAACTCGTAATTTTCTGTAATGCACCGGATGACAATCCGTTCATGGCGGGAGCATTCCATGGAGTAACCGAAGCAGATGCGATTATCAATGTCGGTGTCAGCGGACCGGGCGTAGTAAAAACAGCACTGGAGCAGGTACGCGGTAAGGATTTTGAGGTGCTTTGCGAAACGATTAAGAAAACGGCATTTAAGATTACAAGAGTAGGACAGCTTGTGGCAAAGGAAGCAGCAGAGATGCTTCACGTACCGTTTGGTATCGTGGATTTATCCCTGGCTCCAACACCTGCCATTGGTGATTCCGTAGCGGATATTTTAAAAGAAATCGGTCTGGAGCATCCGGGTGCACCGGGTACGACAGCCGCACTTGCCCTTTTAAATGATCAGGTGAAAAAAGGCGGTGTCATGGCATCCTCTTATGTGGGAGGTTTAAGTGGTGCGTTTATACCGGTCAGCGAAGATCAGGGCATGATTGATGCGGTAAAGGCAGGAGCGTTAACGCTTGAAAAATTAGAAGCAATGACCTGTGTCTGCTCCGTTGGACTGGATATGATTGCGATTCCGGGGGACACACCGGCAACGACGATTTCCGGTATTATTGCGGATGAGATGGCCATCGGTATGATTAACCAGAAGACCACAGCGGTGCGTCTGATTCCGGTTATCGGTAAAGGCGTCGGAGAAATCGTGGAATTCGGCGGATTGCTCGGTTATGCACCGGTTATGCCGGTCAACGCATTTTCCTGTGAGGCATTTGTAAATCGCGGCGGACGTATTCCGGCGCCGATTCATAGTTTTAAGAATTAGGATGAAAAGAGGCAGAGTATGAGTTATTTTTTGGAACCGTATGATTATAAGAAGGTGCTGTATTATTTTGAAGAACTGACAAAGATTCCGCACGGCTCCGGCAACGTTAAGGCGATTTCCGATTACCTTGTAGCATTCGCAGAGGAACAGGGCGTGCGTTATGTACAGGATGAAGCACTGAATGTTGTTATGTTTAAGGATGCTACTCCGGGCTACGAAAGTGCGCCTGCCGTAATGATTCAAGGTCATATGGACATGGTGTGTGAGAAGAATGCAGACTCGACACATGATTTCCTTACGGATGCATTGGAACTTCGTATGGTCGGTGATGATTTGATGGCAAACGGGACCACGCTTGGCGGCGATGATGGTGTGGCAGTCGCTTATGCGATGGCACTGATTGCTGACAAGGAAGCAAAGCATCCGGCACTGGAACTTGTGATTACCACAGAAGAAGAGACCGGTATGGACGGTGCCAAGGCACTGGATATGTCCGGATTAAAAGCATCTTATTTAATTAATGTGGATTCGGAAGATGAGGGCGTCGTACTTTGCAGTTGCGCCGGCGGTATGAGACAGACCTGTACACTTCCGCTTGAGAGAGTAGCGGAACAGGGAGTTGCAGTAAAACTTTCCCTGACCGGACTGTTTGGCGGGCACTCGGGTGCAGAAATTGATAAGAACCGTGTCAATTCTGTTTACGCGATGACAAGAGTTTTGTTTGAATTAAGAGATAGAGTAGAGTATTCCCTGCTTGACTTTAACGGCGGATTAAAGGACAATGCCATTCCGAGAGAGGCATTTGCGACGGTAGTGGCTGAAAGTGCGGATGCGGCATTACTAAAAAAGGAAATCGAAGAATTGGCAGCAAAGTATAAAGAAGAACTGGCTTCGATTGAACCGGGATTTTCCCTGACAGCTACAGTGGGGGCCGCAGACACCTATAACGTACTTCATCCGGTATCCTTTGAAAAACTACTGTTTTTCCTAATGCAGGCACCGAACGGTATCCAGCGTATGAGCGGAGATATTAAGGGCCTGGTAGAGAGTTCCTTAAACCTTGGTATTTTTGAAGTGAAGGAGAACGAAGCAGAGTTTAATTTCTCCCTGCGTAGTTCCTCCAAAACATATAAGTATTTCATGCGGGATAAGGTAGAGTATTTAATTGATTTCCTCGGCGGAGAAAGTGCAACACACAGTGAATATCCTGCCTGGGAGTATCGCAGGGAATCGAAGCTT
This sequence comes from Lachnospiraceae bacterium, assembly GCA_015057585.1. GTDB lineage: Bacteria > Bacillota > Clostridia > Lachnospirales > Lachnospiraceae > SIG299. The sequence goes on from SVEF01000014.1 coordinate 20,169, forward strand.
CGTGAATTGTTCCGTGAGGTTTATATGGATTTGTACCACAGTGAACCGAAGATGGAGGCGATTCATGCGGGCCTTGAGTGTGGATTGATTGCAGAAAAAATGCCGGATCTGGATATGATATCCATCGGACCGAATATGCGTGACATTCATACACCGCAGGAGGCATTAAATTTACCATCGACAATTCGTATGTATCAGTTTTTAGAAAAATTACTGGAGAGAATGAAGGACCATGAGTAACGAAAACGAAAACAAGGGACAGGAGTTTGACCCGACGACAAGTGAAGAATTTTATGAGAATCTGGAAGCCGCGATTTCTGTAGAAGAAGCCGAAGAGGTGCCGGCCGAAGAAATTGACGGAGGCGAAGAAGATTTGCCGGAGCTTGTGTTTGCTGCGGATTTGTTCGATGCTACGGAAGAGGAACTTGCGGATATGGCTTCGGCAAAGGATGACCTTGGTATGGAGGAGGGCATGGATGCATCGGAGGAACAGGATGAATTCGATGTAGATGATGAAATTTTCCGCGGTGTGGATGCAGCACTGATCGAGCAGATTGAAAATGAGTTTGGAACCGAAGCATCCGCCAAAGAAGGCTTTGGAAGTGTCATTGCAGGAGTTTGGGGCAAGATACCGACCTGGACCAAGATTTTGGCAAGTGTGATTTTAGCAGTACTGCTTTCGGTAATATTCCTGTTCGGTACAAAGCCGGGACGGAAACTGTTTGCCGATGTGGCAACAAAGATTATGTTCCTTTTTATTGAGGAGGCTCCGGAGGGAACACTAACACCGGTGCCGACAGAGCCTGTGGGCGTGACACCGGGGCTTACACCGGGTGTGACACCGGGCATTACAGAGCCTGTAGGCCCGACCGGAGAACCGACCGGAGAACCGACGACGGAACCGGGGCCAACGGATACTCCGACCACGGAACCAACGATTTCACCGACACCGACAACCTATGTCATTCCGGTGAAGGATGACCCGAATGTCATTAACATTTTGCTGGTTGGTGTGGAAAATATTTACAATGCAAGATACGGACGAACGGATGCTATTCTGGTTGCGTCTGTGAATAAGAGAAACGGAGAGATGAAGGTAGTATCGTTACTCAGAGATACGTATGTCCGGTTGCCAGACGGTCAGGGCGATAAGTTAAATGCTGCCTTTGCCTATTACGGAATTAATGGTCTGATTGAAACCATTGAGTCAAATTTCAAGGTTGATATTGATAGCTATGCAACGATTAATTTCACCGGTTTTGAAGATTTGATTGACGAACTGGGTGGTCTCAGAATTTCCCTGACGACCAAGGAGTCGGAGTATCTTAATACGACCAGATATATTTCAAATCCGGAGGAAAGAAATACGGTAGCCGGTTATCAGATGATGACCGGAAGTCAGGTGCTCGGTTACTGCAGAGTGCGTGCCGTACCGACAGCAAACGGATTAAAAGACGATTATGGTCGTACGTACCGTCAGCGTACCGTGTTAAAGGCGCTGTTTGATAAGTATAAGGAAAAGAATTTTGTAGAGCTTCTTGCCGTGATGAAAAAGTGTATGGGCTATGTATCTGCGCCGAATGATTTGCAGCCTTTGGCGGCAGATTGTCTTGTAACAGTGATGGAATTTAAGAAACTGGATTTTGATACCATGCAGATTCCGGCAAGAGGATATTTTTCCGATAAGGATATCAATGGCAAGGATGTTCTTTACATGGAGAGCAAGAACATTGAACTTCTTCAGGAATTCCTTTACGGAGAATAGTGAGATTGAGGGGTAATTGAAATGGACATACAACTTTGGAGAGAACTTCTTGAGCCGTATGAGCTGGCAGTAGAAGAACTGATGGTGAAATTTAATCATCTGATGATAGCCAGCCGTAAGGCAGGAGGGTATGCTCCGATTGAACAGGTACACGGAAGAGTGAAGACGATTTCCAGTATTTTGGAGAAGTGCCAGAAGAAGGGGATTGAATTTGATGAGTTTGAGGAAAAGGTAGACGATATTGCTGGAATCCGAATTATTTGCCAGTTTGTAGAGGATATTTACAAAGTGGTAGAGATTATTCGGAACCGTACGGACATGAGAATCCGGAGCGAAAAGGATTATATCAGCAATAACAAGGAAAGCGGATACCGCAGTTATCATGTCAACGTGTACTATACGGTAGAGTCGCTCAAAGGTCCGAAAGAGATTCAGGTGGAGATACAGATTCGTACCCTCGCAATGAATTTCTGGGCAATTATTGAACATTCGCTACAGTATAAGTATAAGGAAAATATGCCGGTTGCTTTAAGAGAACGCCTGCAGACGGCAGCAGAGGCCATCAATGTATTGGATGAGCAGATGGCGTCGGTGCGGGAAGAAATTATGGACGCGCAGAATTCGTTCAATATTAAAGCCAATATGGTATCCGAAATACTGACAACCATCCAGAATCTGTACAAAGTAGCGAATAAGCGCGAGGTGGTAAAGATTCAGGAGGAATTCTTCCGGATTTATAATGAGGGAGATTTAAATGAACTTGTGCGGTTTGGAAAGGAACTGGATGTGATAGCCGAGGGCTACCGTGCACAGAGTCTTAACTAAACGCGGACTGGGAGGAAACAGTGGTTAATTTACCGGAAAAGTTTGAAAACAGAATGAGGGAGCTCCTGTTAGAGGAGTTCCCTGAATTTTTAAAAGGATTTGAAGAAGAACGTCACGGCGGTGTCCGTTTTAATTCATTAAAGCTGACAAAGGAGGAATGGGAGAGGATTGCTCCGTTTGCAGTAACTTCCGTGCCGTGGATTGACAACGGATATTATTACAGTCTGGAGGACCAGCCTGCGAAGCACCCGTTTTATTTCGCGGGAATGTATTACATTCAGGAGCCTTCTGCTATGACTCCGGCAAGAATACTGCCTGTGAAGCCCGGCGACAAGGTATTTGATGTATGTGCGGCACCCGGTGGGAAAAGTACGGAATTGGCTGCAAAACTGCAGGGAGAGGGCGTTTTGGTGTCCAATGACATCAGTAATTCCAGAGCAAAGGCACTGTTAAAGAATTTAGAGTTATTTGGTTCCAGAAATTCATTGATTTTAAGTGAGGCTCCGGGAAAACTGACTGACCGGTTCCGTGGATTTTTTGATAAAATTCTGGTCGATGCTCCGTGCTCCGGAGAAGGGATGTTCCGGAAAAGTCCTGCGATTATGAAAAACTGGGAGCAGTATGGTGTGGAGTATTACCATAAATTGCAGTTGGAAATTTTAGATGCCGTGATTCCGATGCTAAAGCCGGGCGGTATGATGGTCTATTCGACCTGTACCTTTTCCCCGGAAGAGGATGAAGGAAGCCTTCAGTATATTTTAGACAATTACCCGGATATGCATGTGGTGAAGCCGGAGCTTACCTTCGAGGGCTTTTCCTACGGACGTCCGGATTGGATAGAAAACGGCAGTGAGGAATTAAAAAATGCGATTCGTATCTGGCCGCATAAAATGAACGGTGAGGGTCATTTCGTAGCGCTTTTGCAAAAGGATGCGGGGGCGGAAGAGGTGTACTATGCTCCGACGAAGGGAAAGGTATCTCTTCCGGCAGAAGCAGAGGACTTCCTTGCGAGAGTCGGCTTCGAGATACCGAGAGAGCGCCTGGAACTCAGAGAGGACAGGCTGTATCTGCTTCCGGAGCAACTTCCGAATTTGAAGGGGCTTCGCATTATGCGTTCCGGTCTTTTGCTGGGAGAAGTAAAGAAAAACCGCTTCGAGCCGAGTCAGGCACTTGCCTGTGCACTCCGGATGGAGGAATTTGATGCGGTTTATAATATGGATGCAGAGGATGAAGATGTCATCCGTTATTTAAAATGTGAGACAATTACGGCAAAGACAGAGGTGCCGGACGGTTTTGTGCTGATTTGTGTGGCGGGTTATCCGCTCGGATGGGCAAAGGCACAAAACGGAACACTGAAAAATAAGTATCTTCCGGGCTGGAGAATGATGTAATGGCGACAGAAAAGCAGATAAGACTGGACAAGTTCATATCGGAGGCAGCCGGACTGACCAGAAAAGACGCCAAAGCGGTCATCACAAAGGGACGTGTGAGTGTAGGCGGAGAGATTTGTAAAAATAGTGACCGTAAGGTTTTGGTGACGGAAGAAATCTGTCTTGACGGGGTGAAACTCGGTGCGGCAGAGGAATTTTTGTATTTGATGCTTCATAAGCCTTCCGGTGTGGTATCTGCCACCGAAGACGGAAGAGACCGCACCGTGCTCGATTTGGTACGGGAAAGAGAAGCGGATGAGACTCTGTCAAAAGAAGATTTGCGTTATTTCGTCATCGGAAAGCGTGAACTGTTTCCGGTGGGACGTCTGGATAAGGACACGGAAGGGCTTTTGCTTTTGACGGATGACGGAGAACTGGCGCACAGGCTGCTGTCTCCAAAGCATCATGTAGATAAGGTATATGCTGCAAAAGTATCCGGCACAGTGCCGCAGGATGCCGCAGAACGCTTTGCGGAAGGCATTCAGGTCGGAAAGGATTACAAGGCGCTTCCTGCAAAACTGGAAGTCGTTTCTACGGATACGCAGGCGGAGTGCGCTGAGGTAAAGATTACGTTGCACGAAGGAAAATTTCATCAGGTAAAGCGTATGTGCCATGAAATCGGATGTGAGGTGACGTATTTAAAGAGGCTTTCCATGGGAGCACTTGTTTTGGATGAGGCATTACAGCCGGGAGAGGTAAGAAGGCTGACAGAGGAAGAGAGAGAACAGTTATGTGGAGAAGTAAAAAGGCAGTAATTTTTGATTTGGACGGTACGCTCATTGATTCCATGGGAATGTGGAAGGAAATTGATATTGAATATCTCGGGCGCTTCGGAATACCGCTTCCGGAAACCTTACAAAAGGATATTTCCGGCATGAGCTTTACCGAAACAGCCCACTATTTTAAAAATACGTTCGGGATACCGGATTCCATTGAGGAAATTAAAGCAACCTGGAATGAAATGGCGATGTATAGGTACACACATACGGTGCCGTTTAAACCGGGGGCAATAGAATTTTTACAGGAACTGAGAAGAAAAGGGATAAAGACCGGAATTGCCACAAGTAATTCGGTAGAACTGGTACGGGCGGTCATGAAAAGTCTTTCGGCAGAGGAGTACTTTGACGAGATTCACACATCCTGTGAAGTGCCAAAAGGAAAGCCTGCACCGGATATTTACCTGCTTACGGCAGCCTGCCTTGGAGTGGCGCCGGAGGATTGTCTGGTATTTGAGGATATTGAGGAAGGAATTCTTGCCGGAAAGCGGGCGGGAATGGAAGTTTGCGCTGTAGAAGATGATTTTTCAAAAAGCATGGAAAAGGAAAAGAGAGAACTGGCGGATTATTTTATACGGGATTATTTTGAACTGCTAAAATAAACATACTACTATTGTAGAAAATAAAGAAGAGAGAGACGGAAGAAAATGAAAAAAAAGCAGAAACCTGCAAAGGGAACCTACGGATATTTGAACAGCATAAAGAAGAATGCACTGGCACATACACTTTTGATGGTGGCTATTGGTCTTTTGGTTTTTGTGATCGGTCTTTTGCTGAACAAGATGGAAGCGACCAATATTTTTACCGTGATTGCGTTTTTATTTGTGCTTCCGGCGGCAAAATCATTTGTAACCGTGGTTGTTTTATTGCCGTTCAAGCAGATGGATGCCCGGAAAAAAGAAAAATTGGACCGGTACAAAAAGGGTTCCGACGAGATATTGTACGACCTTGTGTTTACGTCATCGGAACGTGTGATGCATTTGGACTGTGTGTATATCACAGGAAGTCAGATTATCGGATATACGGAGCGTAACAAAGATAATGTAAAGAAAATAGAAGAGTATTTAAAGAAAGAACTGGAAATCCGCCAGTTAACGCATCATGTATTTCTTACTACAAATGAGAAACAGCTGGAAAGCCGCATGGTATTGCGGACAGGGCAGGAACAGTGGGAGAAAGAGGCAATGGAGCCGGTAAAGGAAATGCTTCTTTTGTTCACGATATAGAGAAGTAAAAAGAGAGGATAGAACATGAAGTCGTTTCTGGTAACGAAAAATGAAGCAGGACAACGCTTAGACAAACTGCTTGCAAAATATATGGATACTGCACCGAAAAGTTTTTTTTACAAGATGCTTCGTAAGAAGAATATTACATTGAACGGGAAAAAAGCGGAGGGCTCCGAAAAAGTAGAAGAAGGCGATGAAATCAAACTTTTTCTGGCAGATGAGACAATTGCGGGATTTCAATCAGGAAAGAAAAATGAGTCTACAAAAGTAGAACAAAAGGTTCCGGAATTAAAACCGCATGAGATTGTTTATGAAGACGAACATATTCTGATTGCCAATAAACCGGTGGGAGAATTATCGCAGAAAGCAAGGAAAGAAGATATTTCCATTAACGAAAGAATTGTCTTCTACTTAAAAAGGAATTACGGAATCGGCACAGATAGTTTTACACCGGGGGTTTGTAACCGCTTAGACAGGAATACAACCGGACTTATTATCGCCGGGAAATCACTTCCTGGCCTGCAGGCAATGGCAGAACTGTTAAAACAGAAGACATTAGAAAAGTATTATCTGTGTATTGTGTGGGGAGAACTGAAAGAGCCGGTGGCTTTAAAGGGATATTTGAAAAAGGATGAGGCGACCAATACAGTAGAGGTATTGACGGAGCAGGAACTTGCCCGGCGAGGGGAATCGCCGGAAGCCTATGAAAGGATTGAAACGAGGGTGCGGCCGCTTCTTTTAAAGGACGGGTTTTCGTTACTCGCAATCCAACTGATTACAGGCAAGACCCATCAGATCCGTGCGCATCTTGCCAGCATTGGGCTACCGATTTTAGGAGATACCAAGTATACGGGAAATCACCGTCTTGCAGAGGTAAATCAGAAATACCACTTAAAATATCAGCTGTTACATGCGTATTTACTCAAGTTTCCGCAGACATCCGGAGCGCTTGCGGCGTTATCGGGGAAAACGGTTTCGGTGAATCCTGCACCGAAGTTTTTACAGACGATGCAGGACATTTTCGGAACGACAGATGTAAGAGAACTGTGGAGACAATAGCGACAGAAAAGAGGATTTTATATGCCATCCTGGAATTCAAGAGGATTAAGAGGTTCTGCACTGGAAGAACTGATCAATATGACCAATGAAAAATACAGAGAGAACCGGCTGGCGCTGATTCAGAAGGTGCCGACGCCGATTACACCGGTACAGATGGACCAGGAAACCAGACACATTACACTTGCCTATTTTGAGCAGAAGAGTACCGTTGACTATATTGGTGTGGTGCAGGGAGTTCCGGTTTGTTTTGATGCCAAGGAATGTGCGGCAGATACCTTTGCATTACAAAATCTGCATGCCCACCAGGTGGCGTTTATGGAGGATTTTGAACGTCAGGGTGGCGTGGCGTTCTTACTGATTTATTATTCGAAAAAGGAACGCTATTTTTATTTACGTTTTGCTAAAATGAAGGAATTCTGGAACCGTATGGAACAGGGAGGCAGAAAGAGTTTCCGATTTGAAGAAATCGAAGAAGAATATGAAATTCCAAAAGGACACGGGGCTTTGGTTCCGTATCTGATACCGTTACAAAAAGATTTAGAAAACCGTGAAGAATAAGAGATTATTCCGGTACGTCCCAATGGTATGGGATGTACCGGATTTTTTGGTTTTGAAGACTGATCCGGTAAAATAATACGGTAAAGCCCTTGACAGTAGGATTTTACTGTATTATAATTCGAATATTATATACGTTATTATGCTACCACGCTACCACAATAAAGCGCGGCGCGAGTAACAAGATAAATACGCTGAAACAAGCAGAATGGAGGGCCTATGAGAGACGTGTTATTGCATACTCCGGAAGGGGTAAGAGATTGTTACAATTCCGAATTTGAAAGAAAGGAAGGCATGGAACATCAGGTGAAAGTTACCATGCAGTCTTACGGTTTCCATCAACTCATGACCCCTACCTTTGAATATTTTGAGATCTTTCATAAAGAAAGAGGCACAGTGTCTTCAAGAGAAATGTATAAATTTGTAGACCGTGACGGTGAAACACTTGTGTTGCGTCCGGACATGACACCTCAGGCGGCCAGATGTGTGGCAAAATATTATAAACAGGAGACTATGCCAATCCGGCTGTTTTATCACGGAAGTGTTTTTGTAAATTATTCGGAACATCAGGGGAAATTAAAGGAAAGTACGCAGTTGGGAGCCGAACTGTATAACGACTCATCGGTAGAAGCAGATGCGGAGATGGCGGCACTGATGATTGACTGTTTACGGGCGGCCGGGCTGAAAAAGTTTCAGGTAGTTGTCGGTCAGGCAGACTTTTTCAGGGCACTTGCGGAAGAAGCAAATTTGACGGAGGAAGAGACCGGAGAACTACAGAATCTGATTGAAATGAAAAACGTATTTGCTGTGGAACAGATTCTTTCTGAGAAAGAGATATCAGAGGAACTGAAAGATATTTTCAGCAAACTTTCGACGCACTTTGGGTCAATTGAGACCATACATTTAATGAAACAGATGACAAAGAATCAACGTGCCATTTCCAGCCTGGAACGGTTGTGCGCATTTTATGATGTGATGTGTGATTATGGGAAAGAGGCATACATTTCTTTTGATTTGGGAATGTTAAGCCGGTTTAATTATTACACAGGAGTGATTTTCCGCGCATACACGTACGGAACCGGAGATGTAATTGCGGCAGGAGGCAGATATGACAAACTGGTAGCGCAGTTTGGCAAGGAAGCCCCGGCCATTGGGATTGCCGTTTATGCGGATCAGATTATGACGGCACTTATGAGGCAGGGATTACAAAAACAGCCGGAGGCGGACGGAGTGCTTCTTGTTTATTCTGCGGCAAACAGAAAAAAGGCGGTTTCATTGGCGGAAAGGCTCCGCGCGGAAGGAAAAAAGGTGACCTTGCTGGAAAAGGAAACATATAGAGAGCAGGAACTTTCCGATTATGCGAAGAGAAATGGCATTTCAGAAATTGTAGAGTGTGATTAAGCCGGTAAACAGGCGGAAATGAGGAACTATGGAGTATTTGACATTTGCATTGGCAAAAGGGCGTCTTGCAACAAAGACAATGGAAATACTGGAGTCCATCGGCATTACCTGTGAGGAAATGAAGGATAAGGATTCCAGGAAGTTGATTTTTGTCAATGAAGAGAAAAAGTTGAAATTCTTTCTGGCAAAAGCAAGCGATGTTCCGACGTATGTAGAGTATGGTGCGGCGGACATCGGAGTTGTCGGAAGAGATACGATTTTAGAAGAAGACAGGCACATTTACGAAGTGTTGGATTTAAATATCGGCAGATGCCGTATGTGTGTGGCAGGACCGGAGTCGGCAAAGGAACTGCTTCAGAGCGGACAGTTAATCCGGGTGGCGACGAAGTATCCGAAAATTGCAAAGGATTACTTTTTTCATAAAAAGCACCAGACGGTAGAAATTATCAAATTGAACGGTTCGGTAGAATTGGCACCGATTGTCGGTTTGTCAGAAGTCATTGTTGATATTGTGGAAACAGGGACAACCTTAAAGGAAAACGGCCTTTCTGTCCTGGAAGAAATCTTACCGTTATCGGCAAGAATGGTAGTAAATCCGGTCAGTATGAAGATGGAACATGAACGGATTGCAGACATTATTGAAAAACTGCGACACCGTGGCGAGTAGGAGTCTGCTGAAAACAACGGAATGGAGAATGAAAACATGAGAATACTGACATTAAATGAAGAGAATAAGAAGAATATTTTGGAGAATCTGTTAAAGAGGAGCCCAAACCAGTATGAGGAACAGACAAAGGCAGTGGCAGAAATACTGGATGCGGTAAAAACAAGAAAGGATGAGGCTCTGTTTGAGTATACCAAACGGTTTGACCGGGCAAATCTCTCGGCAGAGACCATACGGGTGACAGAAGAGGAAATTGCGGATGCCTATGGGAAATTGCCAAAGGAGGTACTTGAAGTTATCCGGAAAGCGGCGAACAACATCCGTATTTACCACGAAAAGCAGAAACAGTACAGCTGGTTTGATTCGGACCCGTCCGGCGTGATTTTAGGACAGAAGGTGACATCTATCGGTGCGGTCGGTGTATATGTGCCGGGAGGAAAGGCGGCATATCCATCCTCTGTTTTGATGAATGTGATTCCTGCCAAGGTGGCGGGAGTGGAGCGGATTGCCATGGTGACTCCGCCCGGACCGGACGGAACGGTATACGAAGGAACTTTGGTCGCAGCAAAAGAAGCGGGAGTTACGGAGATTTATAAAGTGGGAGGCGCGCAGGCAATCGCAGCACTTGCGTTTGGTACAGAGAGCATTGCAAAAGTGGATAAGATTGTCGGACCGGGGAATATTTATGTGGCGCTGGCCAAAAAAGCGGTATATGGTCATGTAAGTATCGATTCGGTAGCCGGTCCAAGTGAAATTCTGGTGCTTGCGGATGAAACCGCGAATCCGACCTATGTGGCGGCAGATTTGTTGTCCCAGGCGGAGCATGATGAACTTGCCAGTGCGATTCTGGTTACTACAAGTAAAGAACTTGCGGAAACGGTGGCAAAAGAAGCAGACCGTTTTGTGGCGCAGTTATCCAGAAAGGATATTTTGGAAAAATCACTTGATAACTACGGATATCTTTTAGTAGCGGATTCTATGACGGATGCATTGGATGCGGTGAATGAAATTGCATCAGAGCATTTGGAAATCATAACAAAGGATCCGTTCCAGACGATGACAAAGGTAAAGAATGCCGGTGCCATTTTCCTTGGTGAGTATGCAAGTGAACCGCTGGGGGATTACTTTGCAGGGCCGAATCATGTGCTTCCGACCAACGGAACGGCAAAGTTTTTTTCTCCGCTTTCCGTGGATGATTTTATTAAGAAGTCCAGTATCATTTCTTACTCCAGGGAAGCACTTGAACCGGTGTATGAGGATATTATCCGGTTTGCAAAGGCAGAAGGACTGACAGCACATGCCAACTCCATAGCAGTGAGATTCGGAAAAGAAGTGAAATGACAAACGGAAGGGAGTGTGCAAAATGCGTTGCGTACAGATAGAACGTAAGACAAAAGAAACAGAGATTGTGATGGAACTGAATTTAGACGGGAGCGGACAGGCAGAAATATCTACGGGAATTGGATTTTTTGACCATATGTTGGCCTCCTTTGCGAAACACGGCTTTTTTGATTTAAAAGTGAGCGTAAAGGGCGATTTGGATGTGGATTGTCATCATACGATAGAAGATACCGGAATTGTCCTTGGAAACGCAATTGCAAAAGCACTCGGCGACAAGGCAGGAATCAAGCGTTACGGAAATGACATTCTTCCGATGGACGAGACACTTGTTCTTTGTGCGGTAGATTTGTGCGGAAGACCGTATCTGAAGTTTGATATGACGTTTACCGTGGAGAAAGTGGGAAACTTTGATACGGAAATGGTAAAAGAGTTTTTCTATGCGGTATCATATTCGGCAGGGATGAATCTGCACATAAAACAATTGGACGGTACCAATAACCATCATTTGATTGAGGCCGCATTTAAGGCGTTTTCCCGGGCGCTTGATACAGCAACACAGACTGACCCGAGAATCCAGGGAGTACTTTCCGCAAAAGGAGCATTGATATGAGATTATATCCGGCAATTGATATGAAAGACGGCAAATGTGTACGTTTACGACAGGGGCTGTTTGATGAAAAGACAGTTTATGCGGAGGAACCGTACCGGGTGGCAATGGAGTTCGAAGCAGCAGGAGCAAAATTTTTGCATCTGGTGGATTTGGACGGAGCATTGCTTGGTGCAGGAGCAAATGATGCGGCATTAAGACAGATTATAGAACATGTCAGCATTCCGGTCGAAATCGGAGGCGGAATCCGTACGGTGCAGGACATCGAACGGAAACTTTCCATGGGGGTGGCCCGGGTCATTCTCGGGACAAAGGCAGTGGAGAGTCCCGAATTTGTGAAAAGAGCGGTAGAACAGTTCGGAACTGAAAAAATTGTGGTGGGAATCGACGCAAAAGATGGTATGGTGGCAATCAAAGGTTGGGAAACCGTGAGCAATGCGGAAGCGGTTGATTTGGCACTTCATATGAAAGAATTGGGTGTGAAAACCATCATTTATACCGATATTGCCAAGGACGGAATGCTATGCGGACCTAATGTGGGGCAGACAGCCAGACTTGTGGAAACCACAGGGCTTAACATTGTGGCCTCGGGCGGAGTGTCCTGTATGGAGGACTTAGAGCAACTGGAGAGCATCGGCGTAGAAGGCGCGATTCTCGGCAAAGCGATTTATGAGAAAAAAGTGGATTTAAAAGGTGCCGTTGCAAGATTTTGTTGATTTAAACGGCGCAGAAGAGAGTGGTGAGAAAAAATGAGTCAGAAAAAACTGTGTTGTATTAATGCGCAGGGAGAAGTGCAGGAGCGTGTCCTGGCCCGCATACAGGAATCGGAAAAAAACGGAGAGAGTACAGTCTTTGTTTATAATTATTCCGCGGACGAATTAGAGAGAGAAGGTTTCATCCTGTTTTTACGGGAATTGACGGAATCCGTGGACATTTCCGTGTTTGCGGGATGTTATGTCAGCAGGCTGGAAGATGTAAAAAAAGTATATTATGCCGGTGCCAAAAAGGTGGTCCTGGTCCGGGATGCCCTGGCGGATGAGTCTTTGATTAAACAGGCAGACACCAAATTTGGTGAGGAGGCCATTTTGGTGTTTGATACAACGGCTCAGGCTGTTGCGTATTTATCGGAAGAACAATCGGCAGAACAGGTAGGAATACCGGAATGTGAGGTCCCGTTTTCCACTTTGAAGAAGGGACCGGACGGATTGGTGCCGGTGATTGTGCAGGATTATAAAACAAATGAAGTTTTGATGCTTGCATACATGAACGAAGAAGCGTATAATTGTACCATACGTACAGGAACGATGACCTATTATTCCAGAAGCAGAAATGAACTCTGGATGAAAGGTGCGACTTCGGGACATTATCAGTATGTAAAGGCATTGTCGGTGGACTGTGATAATGATACGCTGTTAGCGAAAGTAAAACAGATTGGCGCAGCCTGTCATACCGGAAACAGGACCTGTTTTTATCGTGATCTGATAAAGACCGAGTGGGAGACAGAAGAGGCTTCCGCTATTCTGGAAAAGATTTATGCCACAGTGATGGACCGTAAAGCAAATCCAAAAGAAGGTTCCTATACGAATTACCTGTTTGATAAGGGTATCGATAAGATATTAAAAAAATGCGGTGAGGAAGCAACGGAAATCGTCATTGCTGCAAAAAATCCGGACAAATCGGAAGTGAAATACGAGATTGCGGATTTTCTGTATCATGTGACGGTACTGATGGCAGAGTGTGGACTGGATTGGAAGGACGTCTTTGCTGAACTTGCAAACCGTGATTAATAAGCGGCGGATGAGCCGGAAAACGGAGGTAAGGTATGGATTTTTTAGTGGAGTTTATTCAGTCTTCGATTCAGTATGTGTTGATGCTTGCATTGGCAGTGGGGTGTTTCTGCCTGGGAGCAGCATTTTCTAAGCGTAAGAAGAAAAAGAAATAATATGTGAAACCAAAAAGAAGCCATGCAGATTTGTAGCCTGCATGGCTTTTTCTATCAACGAATCAATCGTCGGCATAACGCAAAAGAATGGCTTTTTCTGCCTCGGTCAATTGATATATATCGGTAATGAAAGCATCCAGCTCCTGCATCAGTATATGGTATTCATCGCAGTTTGCTTCGGTCTGCAGCAGTTTGTCTACATAAGAAAGTACCGCGGTTTGAACCGGTTCGGATGCGTAGGGAATCGGAATGGTTTCTAAGTGGGAACGCAGGATTTTTACCGAGGAAAACTGCGTTTCAAACAGAAACTGTGCAACCGGGGAATTTAAGATTGCCATTACATATTTCACGGAAAGCCCCGGAATGCGCGGAATCACGATATTACAGCTGTTAAGTGAAAGTAAACCGGTAGTGTCGTATGCAAACATAAGGTGTCGGTTGATAAAACGGTAAAAGAGTTTTTCCTTTGCCCGGTAGAGATACTCCGGTGCGGTCTGTTGAAACGCATCCGGAAGAAACTTTATATAACCGGAGTGGGACAAAATGTGATATTTGTCGATATCGGTTCCTTTTATGACCGGCTCGGCGCCATCGGACGGCTTAGTCAGAAGCAGGGCTTCGTTGTTCCCGGTTACGATGCCGAGGGCAAAATCGGCGTTTCCTTTTAATGTAACGCAATTCGGTGTTTGTTTGATTTTTTCGGACAACCGGTATTCTTCTTCGGACAGAGCAAAAGAAAAGGCGTTTCCGAAAGAAGCAGAGCGGTTCGTTTGTATCGTGTAAGTCCTTTGTTTGGTAATGACAGTGGCGCCTTTATAAAAAGAGTCTGCCACTTTTTTCTTTAAGGTAAAAATGATGCTCGGACAGTAAACATTCTTAAAAGCATCTCCAAGGTACTCGACAGAAAGTGCGGTACAGGAGTCTGACAATAATTTACGGACCGGAGCATGCATCCGGACGGACAAAACGGCCTCCGGGAGCACAAATGCGAGAATTCCGCCCGGAGAGAGCAGATGCAGTGAGTTTTCTATAAACAAGTCAAAGATATCAATGCCTTTTTTTTCGGCGCATACAAAACGGCTCCGATATACATTTTTCTTTTCTTTATCCAGTAAGGAACCCCATGGAGGATTGCCTAAAATGATATCGTAATGATATGTTTCTGAAGTGCCTGTAAAACCTGACAAATAATCGGATACAGTGAAGTTGCGATAGAGAATGTCCAGGTCCTCTTTTGTCTTAATCCGGTATTTCAGTGCCAGATTGATTCTTGTCAGGGCAATGCAAAGCGGATCGATATCATTGCCAAACAAACGATGTAACGGAATGGATGACGGTAATTGCTGCAAAAAGATACCGGTGCCGCAGGAGGGGTCAAAAAATGTCCCGGAAAGAGCTTCATTTGGCAAGTGGGTAAAGATCAGGCGTCGGCTTACGGAAGCCGGAGTATAAAAAGCCCCGGATTGTTTGCGGTTTTCTATATGCACCAGGGATTGGTACAAAAGACCAAGCACGTCTTCATTTTCAGAATAGGTATAGGTAAAATCATTAATTTCCGGATGCTTATCACAGAAAGCGTGATAGGCAGAGGAAGAAACCAGATCTTCCAAAAGCACGTCACAACCGGTCAGGTTTGCCTGCAAAAAGAGCTGCTGTGCACAGTGGCGCAGCAGATAAGGAATGGTGGTTTTTAATTGATCCGGTTGAAGCATAGGATGCTTGTTTTTTTTCATCGTGAGTATCCCTTCTTGGATGAATCAGGTTTTGCAATCGATGTGGTTACAGTACAGATTATGGGTGAAAAAAAAGGGAAAGTCAAGGTAAAATATGCCTTGACAAATAAATTGCAAGTGGCTATAATGGCACTATCAAAAACGATGATGGGAAGAAGTAGTGCTGAATTGGCTCAACAGAAAGTTGCCGGTGGATGAGAGGCGCGGAGTACAGCAACAGGAATACATCCCGGAGTTGCGCACCGAAAAGAAATGAGTAGGCTGCGACGGAAGACAACCGTTACAGTGTCAGAGTATCGCTTATGCTGTACTTGCTAAGGCAGATGATGTGAGTCGTCTGTGAATGAAGGTGGTAACACGTGGTAAATAATGCCTCGTCCTTTGAATGGGACGGGGCTTTTTTGTTTTTATCCGTGAGAAAATAAGGATTAGCAAGAGAGCAAAACTATTACATCGAAAGAGAGGAAAAAGAGATGACAGTTTATGAAGAATTAGTTGCAAGAGGTTTGATTGCACAGGTGACAGATGAAGCAGAAATTAAAGAGATGGTAAACAATGGTAAGGCCGTATTTTACATCGGTTTTGACCCGACCGCAGACAGCCTTCATGTAGGACATTTCATGGCTCTTTGCTTAATGAAGCGTCTTCAGATGGCAGGCAATAAGCCAATCGCTTTAATCGGCGGAGGTACCGCAATGATTGGTGACCCATCCGGCAGAACCGACATGCGTCAGATGATGACGACAGAGACTATTGCACACAACTGTGAATGTTTCAAGCAGCAGATGAGCCGTTTTATTGACTTCTCTGAAGGCAAGGCGCTGATGGTAAACAATGCCGACTGGCTCATGGGACTCAACTACATTGAAGTACTTCGCGAGGTTGGTCCGCACTTTTCCGTAAACCGTATGTTGAGTGCGGAGTGCTACAAGCAGAGAATGGAAAGAGGCTTAAGCTTCTTAGAATTTAACTACATGATTATGCAGAGTTACGATTTCCTGGCATTGTTCCAGAAGTACGGCTGTAACATGCAGTTTGGCGGCGATGACCAGTGGAGCAATATGCTTGGCGGTACTGAGTTAATCCGCAGAAAACTCGGCAAGGATGCATACGCTATGACCATCAACCTTTTATTAAATTCCGAAGGTAAGAAGATGGGTAAGACACAGTCCGGTGCTGTTTGGTTGGATCCGAATAAGACCACACCGTTTGAATTTTTCCAGTACTGGAGAAATGTCGGCGACCAGGATGTAATTAAGTGCTTAAAGATGTTAACCTTCCTTCCTTTGGAAGAAATCGTTGCGATGGAAGCTTGGGAAGGCAGTGAACTGAATAAGGCAAAGGAAATTCTTGCATTTGAACTGACTAAACTTGTTCATGGTGAAGAAGAGGCAAATAAGGCGCTGGAAGCTTCCAAGGCGCTGTTTGCAGGCGGCGGCAGCTTAGAGAATATGCCGACTACTACACTTTCCGAAGAAAACTTTAAGGATGGTTCGATTGACATTATCTCCATGCTTGTTGTTTCCGGTCTCGTAACTTCCCGTTCGGAGGGACGCCGTGCCGTAGAGCAGGGTGGTGTTACCGTAGACGGAGAAAAGGTGACGGATTTTGCAAAGACCTTTACTAAGGATGAATTATCCGGTGAAGGTAAGATTGTAAAGAGAGGTAAAAAGAACTTTAACCGTATTATGGCATAAGAAGATATGAAAACCGCAGTGTTGGAACGGAAGTTCCGATACTGCGGTTTTTTCATTTTATTTATCGCAAGAATATACGTAATAATTTGTAGTAG
Source organism: Lachnospiraceae bacterium (assembly GCA_015057585.1). Classification (GTDB taxonomy): domain Bacteria; phylum Bacillota; class Clostridia; order Lachnospirales; family Lachnospiraceae; genus SIG299. The sequence goes on from SVEF01000014.1 coordinate 37,285, forward strand.
AACGGACGGTATGGCTGATAACGGATCGGCAAATCCATCCAGGTCTTTTTGTCTACAATGCTCTTCGTGTGAGAAAAGGCATCAAAGCCCTCTTTCCCGTGATAGGAGCCCATACCGCTTTCGCCAACACCTCCGAACCCCATTTCGCTGGTAGCCAGGTGGATGACGACGTCATTGATACAGCCACCGCCGAATGCGCAATGTTCGGTCAACAGCCGGATGTTGTGTTTGTCTTCGGAGAAAACGTAAAAAGCCAGCGGTTTTTGCTTGCTGTTCAATAAGGATACCAATGCTTCGACAGAATCAAATTCCAAAACCGGCATAATCGGTCCGAAGATTTCTTCCTGCATAACAGCGTCGTCCCAACTGACATCGGAAAGTACGGTCGGGGCAATTTGCAACGTCTGACGGTTGGATTCTCCGCCATGCACGACTTTTTCTTTGTGAATCAAACCAAGAATACGGTCAAAATGTTTTTCATTCACGATTTTTCCGTAATTTGGGTTTTGAAGAGGCATATCACCAAATTGTTTTTGAATTTCTTTTTTTACTTCACGGAGGAAGGCTTCCTTAACACTGCTGTGGCAGAGAACATAATCCGGAGCCACACAGGTTTGTCCGCAGTTTACGTATTTGCCAAATACAACACGCTTTGCTGCGAGTGGAATTTTGGCAGTGCTGTCGATAATGCAAGGACTTTTTCCGCCAAGTTCCAGGACGGAAGGGGTCAGAGTTTCGGCAGCATGACGTAAAACTTCTTTGCCCACGGTCTGTCCGCCGGTAAAGAAAATGAAATCAAATTTCTTTTCCAATAAAGCGGCATTTTCTTTTCGTCCACCGGTAACAACCGCAACATATTCCGGAGGGAAACACTCAGAAAGGATAGTTTGGATTATGGCACCGGTAGCAGGAGAATAGGCGCTTGGTTTTACAATGGCAGTATTTCCTGCGGCAATGGCATCAACTAACGGATCGAGGGTCAGTAAAAACGGATAATTCCATGGACTCATAATCAGGACATTTCCGTAAGGCGATGCCTGTTGGAAACTCACGGAAGCAAATTGGGCAAGCGGAGTAGGAACGCGATGTGGCTTTGCAAAGCGGGCGGTGTGTTTGATCATATAGCTGATTTCGGTTAACACAAGTCCTATCTCGCACATAAAGCCTTCAAATTTGCTTTTTCCTAAATCATGAATCAATGCCTGATTGATTTCTGCTTCGTGGGACCGGATGGTACGGTATAATTTCTTTAACATTTCTATGCGGAATTTTACCGGAAGGGTAATGCCGCTTTCAAAGTATTTTTTTTGGTTTTCCAACAATACGTCAAGCTGAGACGGTTCCATAGCGTTACCTCCTTAAAATAATAATTTCATTCTCTAACGGAAAAACAAAAACCGAAGTATCCATAAAAACAGAAGATGTATCGGATAAAATCCGTAAAAGAACCATTTCGGCGGTTGTTTACCACGCGTTCCGTTGTAATAAAAGATTGGAACAAAAGCAAGCGGTGCGGTATATTCCCAGAGAGTGACAATACCGCCAAAGATACATAGTTGCTTTCTGGCGTCAATCAGTAAATACAAAAGGGTGATCAGTAAGACGCCGAAAGCGTCATAATCTGTGCGAAGTACATACGCGGCCACCATAGCGGCAAGAACCGGCAGATAAGGCAGAAACCGGCTTTGCGGCCGTTTGTTTTTGATGTATTCAAATCCCCAAATGGCAAGTAAACCAAGCAACAGGGTGAAAAATACATTTTGTAATTGAAAACTGAAAACGGTGTTGTAAAATGCAAGGTCATACGGTAGTTCGGAGAGCAGGGCAAGTGCACCAAGGCGCAGGGCATATTTTTTTCGGTCTGTCGTATGGAAAAAGCCTTCGACCAGCAGGAAACAATAGATTGGGAAAGCAAGCCGGCCGGTATAACGTAATATGTTGTAGCAGTGAAACCAGAACCTGTAATCTTTGGGGAGATAATCAAAGGAAGTACCTCCAAGGACAGCACCGGTTACCTGTGGCCAGATTCCGTTTTTAATCAGAACAGCGCCAACGTGGTCAAGAAACATGCTAATCAGTGCAAGCCATTTCAGAAAGGCCCCCGAAAATCCGGAAAAAGAGTTCTTTTTCTTCATAAAAATACCTCGTAAACATTAGTTCTTTTATCTTACCATATCTCCTTTTTTTTAACAAGAATGCGATAGGAAATCTGTGATAGATTCTTTGAAATTTTACTTTACAATCCGAGCAATCTTTGGTACAATGATTTCAGAAATATTGTTTTAAAACAAAAATTATAGAACAAATAAAACATGATTAACAACTATATTTTGGGAGGTAAGCTATGAGAGAGAAGTTAATGCAGGAATTTGAACGTATTTATGGCGGAACAGAGGACGTGCGTGTATTTTTTGCACCGGGGCGTGTGAACATGATTGGTGAGCATACCGACTACAACGGCGGTCATGTATTTCCATGTGCGCTGACCATTGGTACCTATGCGGCAGCGAGAAGAAACGGAATGGACACCTGCCGTTTTTATTCCATGAACTTTGAGCACCTCGGTATTATTTATGCTGATTTGGATGAACTTGTTTATGATAAGGAAAAAGATTGGGCAAATTATCCGATGGGTATCATCGCAAAACTGCAGGAGGCCGGTATTGCGGTAGATGAAGGCATGGATTTTGTGTTCTGTGGCAATATTCCGAATTCCTCCGGACTTTCTTCTTCTGCTTCCATTGAAGTTCTGACTGCGTTTGCCTGCCGTGAACTTTTTGGGTTTGAGATGGATTTTGTAGAGATTTCAAAACTTTCCCAGAAGGCAGAAAACCAGTTCATCGGAGTAAATTGCGGTATTATGGACCAGTTTGCCATTGCTATGGGTAAAAAAGATCATGCAATTTTCCTGGATACAGCAGACCTTTCCTATGAGTACGCTCCGCTGGTGCTTGAGAATGCAAAGATTGTCATTGCCTGCAGCAATAAGAAGCGTGGGCTCGGGGATTCCAAATATAACGAAAGAAGAAGTGAATGTGAAGCAGCACTTGCCCTGCTTCAGACCAAAAAGGATATCAAGTCTCTTGGTGAACTTTCCGAAGCGGAATTTGAAGAAATTAAGGATGTCATTGGCGATGAAGTAAAGATCCGCCGTGCAAAGCATGCAGTATATGAAAATCAGAGAACCATCCGTGCTGTAGCAGCCTTAAAGGCAAATGATGTGAAGACATTCGGTGAACTGATGAATGCATCCCATGTTTCCTTAAGAGATGATTACGAAGTAACCGGTATTGAACTGGATACCCTGGTTGAGACGGCATGGACCGTTGAAGGTGTAATCGGTTCCCGTATGACCGGAGCAGGTTTTGGCGGCTGTACCGTAAGTATTGTAAGAGAAGATTGTGTCGATAACTTTATTCAGACCGTAGGCGAGACTTATAAGAATAAAATCGGCTATGCGGCAGATTTCTATGTTGTAGACATCGGTAGCGGTCCTGTGGAATTAAACTAAATTTTGACAAACAGAAAACGCCGGGAGTGATTGCTTCCGGCATTTTCGGAATGGAGATAATTATGACAAAAGAAATTTTATGGCTGGCAGAATATGGAGTGAAAACAGGGTTGATAGCAGAAGAAGACCGTGTCTATACGATAAACCGTTTGATGGAATTATGTCAGATGGATGACTTATCTGAGGAAGCAGCCGGGTTTGATTTGTTACCGTGCGATACGGAGCATCTTGCAGTTATACTGGAGAGAATGAATGATTATGCGGCGGCAAACGGACTTCTGGAGGCAGATAGTATCACGTACCGGGATCTGTTTGATACAAAGATTATGGGGTTGTTGACACCGAGACCAAGCGAGGTCATCCGTTCTTTTGAAGCAAAGAAGGCAGAGAGCACGGAAGCGGCGACCGATTATTTTTATCAGCTTGCCCGTGTGTCGAATTATATCCGCACAGACCGTGTGAAGAAGGACAGAAAGTGGACGGCGGAGTCAGAATACGGTACGATGGATATTACAATTAACTTATCCAAGCCGGAAAAGGATCCAAAGGCCATTGCGGCGGCAAAAACGATGAAGCAAAGCGGTTACCCGAAGTGCCAGCTTTGTGTGGAAAACGAAGGGTATGCAGGCAGAACCAATCATCCTGCAAGACAGAATTTGCGTATCATTCCGCTGACGATGAACAACGAGCCTTGGGGCCTTCAGTATTCCCCGTATGTCTATTATAATGAGCATTGTATCGTGCTCAATCAACAGCACACACCGATGAAAATCGACCGTGCCTGCTTTGTAAAACTGCTTGATTTTGTGGAGCAGTTTCCGCACTATTTTCTTGGTTCCAACGCAGACCTTCCGATTGTTGGTGGTTCTATTTTGACGCATGATCATTTCCAGGGCGGACATTATACGTTTGCCATGGAAAGAGCTGAAATTGAGACTCCGGTGATATTTGCGGGGTTTGAAGATGTCACGGCAGGTATCGTAAAATGGCCGATGTCGGTAATTCGTATCTGTAGCGAGAAAAAGGAACGTCTGATTGCTCTTGCGGAACGTATTTTAAAGGTATGGAGAGGGTATACGGATGAGGAGGCTCTTGTGCTCGCAGAGACAGATGGCGAACCTCACAATACAATTACTCCGATTGCCAGAGTGCGTGACGGAAAGTTTGAATTGGACCTGGTACTCAGAAACAATCTGACCACCAAAGAGCATCCGCTTGGCGTTTATCATCCGCATACAGAACTTCATCATATCAAAAAAGAAAACATCGGTCTGATTGAAGTTATGGGACTTGCAGTGCTTCCGGCGCGTTTAAAGACAGAAATGGAAGAAGTGAAGCAGTGCCTGCTTCGAGGTGAGTGTGTGGCAGAAGTGGAGAGTGTTGCTTCCCATGGGGAATGGGCAGAGGAACTGGTAGCAAAGTATGGAACATTCTCTACGGATACGATTGATGCCGTAATCGAAAAGGAAATCGGTGATGTGTTCGTACGGGTATTGGAGCACGCCGGTGTTTATAAGCGTACTGCAGAGGGAAAAGAAGCTTTCCTGCGCTTCATAGAGAAAGTAAACGGCTAATCTTGACGGATTCGTGTAAAGGGAATATACTGTTAGGCAGTGATGTTAAAGGAGTACACAATCGATGAGAGAAGCAAAACCAAATAAAATGAAAGAGTTTTTCAGTTGGGTATTGACCATTGCACTGGCGATTGCAGCGGCATGGCTCATTAATAATTTTGTTCTTTTTAAAATGGTAGTAGACGGACCGTGTATGGAAAGTACGCTGTATACGGGAGAAGAAATGTACGGTATCCGGATTGCCTACCTGTTCTCCGGCCCGGAGAGAGGCGATATTGTCACCTTCTGGGCGCCGGATTTAGAAGATGTTGTCTATGTAAAGAGAATCATCGGCTTGCCCGGAGAAACTGTAGAAATCAGAGATGGTGTCGTATATATTGACGGGACTGCTTTGGAAGAACCTTATAAACAGACAAAAATGGTTGGGACCCTGGGACCATATGAGGTGCCGGAAGACAGTTACTTTATGCTTGGAGATAACAGAGACCACTCCCATGACTCTGTAGACTGGAAAAATACCTATGTAAAGCGGGAAGATATTATTTCTAAAATCTTATTCCGCTATCTGCCGGATTTTTACTGGTTTCCGGACGTGAATTATGAAGAATAACTAAAGAATAAAAAGAATCCTTCCGATATAGTATTTAGAAGTCCAAGGATGGGACTTGAATTTATATCAGGGAGGATTTTTTATTATGACAAATTTTAACACGAACATGACAGAACAGTATGTACAGAATCTGTACCGGAAAAATGCAGAGAACGCCAAGAAAGCTTACGAAAGTAATCAGGGGAAAAAGCAGCGGGATTCTGCAAAAAAAGAAACACAGTATAACGATGAGGCTGCAGTGTATGAAGGCAGTGTAGCACCGGAACAGAAGACCGGAGCCTATTCCAGACCGGTATCTGTAAATTCAAATAAAAAGAATGACCTTCAGGCAAAACTGGAAGAAACATACGCAAACTTAAGTGATGCCGCAAAAGATTACCTGGAAGAATTAAAAGCAAAGTTCGGTGATATTGACTTCTTTATTGCAGACTGTGCTACAGACGAAGAGATGAACCGCTATTTTGCCATGGGTACAAAAAAGTATTCCTGTGTGATCAGTTCGGCAACGTTAGAACAGATGGCAACGGATGAAGAAGCAAGAGTAAAATACGAAGGCATCATTGACGGAGCTGATGAAAAACTGGAAGAGGTAAGGCAGGAAGTCAAAGAAGAGCTTGGCGAAGAAACTGCAGAACAGATCGAATCCTTTGCTATCTCTATTGATGACAACGGAGTGGTTACCTACTTTGCAAAGTTAAAGGAATCCAATGACGCGTATTATGAAAAATTGAAGGAAAAGCGTGCAGAGGAAAAGGCTGAAGATAAGAAAGCAGAAAAGAAAGAACCGGCTTTGATTAAAGCAGAATCCAAAGAAGCACTTTTGGAAGCATTAAGAGAAGTTTTGGGGATTCCTATGACGGATCCGGAAGTGGCAGTAGGGGAGCCGGAAAGTAAAGAAGAGGAAACAAAAAAAGAGTAATGAAATAAGGCAGTGGAGGTGGAACCTAAAATTCCACCTCTTATTTTTTTGAACTATGGACTTTTTTGTTCAAAAGATGTATGATGATAAGGATTTTATGGAATCGTATTCAGACAGGATGAAATTTGACTTACATAGGAGGATAAAACGGATGAGAGATGTAAAGTGGACCCTTTCGTTTGTCAGAGGGAAAAATGCAGTTTTATTGGCACTGATTTGGTTGTCCGGCCTGGCATGTACCGTGCTTTTGACCATTGAGCCGATGATTATCAGTCATGTGGTGGATGATATTTTAAAACCGATGTTTGAGGACACCGGTATTGAGACAAAAGCAGTGATTGAGCAGATGATTCCGCTCCTTTTGCTGGCAGGAGGTGTACTCCTTTTACGTCTTGTCCTTAAGACGTGGGGAAACATCTATCGTGATGAGGTGGCACTTCGCGGCATTGTAATTTTACGTAAGGAACTGTACGAAAAGGTCGGAGCACAGACCAGGGAATTTTTTATGAAAAACCGTTCCGGAGATCTCATAAATAAATGTACCGGTGACCTGGAGATGATGCGCCATTTTATCAGCTGGGTTTCTTACAGTATTTTTGAATCTGTTTTAATGGTAGTAGTAGTACTGTCGGTATTCTTTAGTATCAGCTGGAAGTTTACTCTTTGTCTGCTTGCTATTTCTCCGATTGCATTTCTGACAGCAATCCGTATGGGGAAGGTAGTACGTCCGATTTTTGGTAATGCGAGAGCACAGCTATCCCGTTTAAATACCATGGTTCAGGAAAATATCAGCGGAAACCGTGTGGTACGGGCATTTTGTCGGGAAGAGTTTGAAATTGATAAATTTGATAAAGAGAACGAGAAATACTATGAACTTCAGTTAGAGGGAAACCGTGTCTGGGTAAAGTATGCGCCGATTATGGAAACCGTAGCAAATATTATGAATACCTGTGCTATTTTAATCGGGGCACTGTTAGTTATTTTAGAACAGATTACGCTAGGAGAGCTTTATATTTTTACATCGCTGTCCTGGATGTTGAATATGCCAATGCAGCAGCTTGGCTTCTACATCAATGATTTGCAGAGATTTTTGGCAAGCTGTGAACGTGTGCATGAACTTTATGATATGGATACTTCAATCAAAAGTCCGGAAAACGGTGGAGTTACCGAGGAAATCCGCGGCGAAATCACCATTGAAAACGCCACCCTGTCTTATGATGGGGAAAAGGTACTGGATCATATCAATCTTCATATTCCGGCAGGTGCAACCGTAGGTATTATGGGTGCAACCGGTTCGGGAAAGACAACGTTATTAAATATCATAACCCGTTTTGTCGATGTGACCTCCGGTAAGGTTATGATTGACGGAGTGGACGTGCGCGAGTACAATCTGCAGCATTTGAGAAGAAATATCGGAATTGCCCTGCAGGATGTTTTTCTGTTTTCGGATACGGCGGAATCTAATATTGCCTATGGCGTACCGGATGCCTCCATGGATGAGGTATATCGTGCAGCAAAGGATGCGGATGCTGACAGTTTTATTCAGAAACTTCCGGATGGTTATGATACCATCGTGGGAGAACGTGGCATGGGTCTGTCCGGAGGTCAGAAGCAGAGACTGGCACTTGCAAGAGCTCTTGCCATGAACGCACCGATTCTGATTTTGGATGATACAACCTCCGCGGTAGATCTGGAAACCGAGAAGTACATTCAGGAACGGATTGCAGCAAGAGAAAAACAGACGACAAAACTGATTGTGGCGCAGCGTATTACTGCTGTGAAAAATGCTGACTTTATCCTGGTACTTGAGGACGGAAAAATCAAGGAACAGGGAACCCATAAGGAATTACTGGAGCAAAGGGGCTATTACTACAAGATTTACCGAATCCAGCAGGGACTTGCCGGTGAAGAGGAAATTGCGGCAGTTCTGGAAGGAGGTGCATTCTAATGGCTAGAAATAAGTACAACGTAGATGAAACACTCGAATCTAAATTTGACCTTTCGCAGCTGGTGCGCAGTCTTGTGTATGTAAAGCGTTACAAGGGCTTTTTCATCAAAGCGTTTTGTTTTAGCACGGTATCGATTATTTGCGGTTTGTTGCTTCCATTGTTTACTAAAAATGCGATTGACGTATATATTCCAAATAAGGCAATCAAATCGCTGGTGTTTGCCGGCATTGCAATTATTATTACGGTAATTATTCAGGCAATTTGCAACAAACTGCGTTCCCGTTCGACGGCCAGAGCAGGTCAGGCAATTATTCGTGATATCCGCAGGGATTTGTTTGTTCATCTGCAGGAACTTCCGTTTGACTATTTTGACAGCCGCCCACATGGTAAAATTCTGGTGCGTGTTATTAACTATGTCAATTCCGTATCGGATTTCCTGACTAACGGTATGATTAATTTATTGCTGGAAGGCTTAAGTTTGATATTAATTGCCGGCTTTATGCTGTATTTACATCCGGGCCTGTCCCTGATTATATTTGCCGGAATCCCGATTTTTGTTGTGTATTTGTTTTCTATTAAAAAGATCCAGAGACGGGTATGGCAGATTCAGGCGAACAAGCAGTCGAACTATACTGCTTACCTGGCAGAGAGTATTAATGGCGAGCGGGTAACCCAGAGCTTTGCAAGAGAAGAGTTTAACAGCGGAATCAACAATGACCTTTCACTGACGGCAAAAAAAGCGTTTGTAACGGCATGTGCGGTAAACCATACCATCTGGCCGGTGACACTTTTATTAACCAAAATCACAACATATGCATTATATATTATTGGTGTATTATATTACAGAGAGTCGTTAGAGGTCGGCGTGATTATTGCCATGGCAAGCTATGCCAGCCGTTTTTGGCAGCCGATTCAGAATATAAGTACCAATTATAACCAGTTAATTAACACAGTTTCTTATCTGGAACGTATTTTCCAGCTGATGGATGAGCCGGTGACGGTAACGGATGAACCGGATGCGTTCGAACTCGGAGAGATACGGGGCGACGTTAAATTTGATGATGTTGTGTTTGAGTACGAAAAGGACCGTCCGATTTTAAAGCATGTCAGTTTTCATGCAGCACCGGGGGAGAGCATTGCACTGGTAGGTCCGACCGGTGCAGGAAAATCCACGATTGTAAATCTGGTTTCCAGATTTTATAACATAAAAAGTGGTTGTGTGTTAATTGACGATAAGGATATTGCAAAGGCAACGCTTCGTTCCATCCGTAGCCAGATGGGCATTATGTTACAGGATACGTTTATCTTTTCCGGTACCATTATGGAAAATATCCGTTACGGACGCTTGGATGCAACGGACGAAGAATGTATTGCAGCGGCAAAGCAGGTATATGCAGATGAGTTCATCCGGAAACTTCCGGACGGCTACGAAACGCAGGTCAATGAAAGAGGGGATATGCTTTCAGCAGGACAGAGACAGCTGCTTTCTTTTGCAAGAACGCTGCTCAGCGACCCTAAGATACTGATTTTGGATGAAGCGACATCATCGATTGACACAAACACCGAACTGCTGGTACAGGAAGGTATCAAACAGCTGTTAAAGAACAGAACGTCCTTTATCGTGGCGCACCGTATTTCCACAATTAAGGGGTGTGACCGTATTATGTATATCTCTGACGGAAAGATTGCAGAAAGCGGCAGTCACGATGAATTGATGGAACAGAAGGGCCTTTATTATCAGTTGTATATGTCGCAGTTGACAAATGAATAAAAGACAGTGACAAGGTAGAGTTTTCAAAAGGGTGGTGATATCGTGGCAAATTTTTTCGATTACCTGGAATGGCGTGGTGATCTGACATTCGAAGAGGCAGAGTTTAACGAGATTGACAGCCTGATTTTGTGCTGGCTTTCCTATGTGGCTCTGGATGGTATTGTACCTGGGGAATGTTCGGAATATGCATCCCTTACGATAGAGGAAACAGCGAAACGTTTTTTCATGACACATGATTTGGACCGAATTATGAATTCTACGGTTTCGTTTACCAAAACTTCCATTCTTTTATTACAAAAACTAGCACAGACAAACCGGTTTTCCGGAGTCAGGCTGACCGGATTTGTCAACCGGATTGACTATGACCGGGAATCCCAGTTTTGTGCCATGACGGTTCTCGTAAAAAGGGGACTGACCTATGTGGTGTATCGCGGAACTGACGATACGTTGATTGGTTGGAAAGAAGATTTTAATATGAGTTTTCTGCCGGTAGTTCCGGCGCAGAGTATGGCGTTAAACTACTTAGAGTATGTTGCAAACCGTATCCCGGGTAAACTGTTTGTCGGAGGACATTCCAAGGGCGGTAATCTTGCTATTTACGCAGCGGTGCGGGCCTCTTTTCGAATCCGCAGGAGGATACTACGGGTTTATAACAATGACGGTCCCGGATTTTATGATTTGAAAAGTCTCGGGGATGCATATGAAGAAATGGTTCCGAAAATCAAGAACTACCTTCCGGAATCCTCAGTCATCGGCGTTCTTTTGGAACACGCCGGGGAATTTACTGTTATAAGGAGTAACAGCAAAGGATTTTTGCAGCATGATGCCCTTTCCTGGGAGGTGTTGGGACCGCATTTTATTGAACTGGAAACCCTGTCTTCCTCCAGCCTGTTATTCACCCAGGTGATTCAAAACTGGTTGCGGGAGGTTTCCAAGGAGGAACGGGAGGTTTTTGTAGATACCTTATTTGGAATCCTGGATGCCACCAATGCCAGAAGTATTGATGATTTGAATGCGGAAAAGGCAAAAGTGGCAAATATGGCATTAAAAGAAATCGGTGGGCTGGACAAAGGAACAAAGTCCATGCTGGCAAAAACACTGGCTGCGCTGTTTAAGGAAGGGAATTCCGTGATTAAGTCCAGCCTCAGTGCGGTAAGTGTAATGAAAAAGAAATAGACAAACACAGAATTTCTCCCGGATGAATATACTAGGAACATAGTGTAATCCTTCGGGAGGTTTTTTATGAAAAGAAAGTATGGCATACTGTTTGGAGTTCTTTTCTTCTGTATGTTATTTGCAGGATGTAAAAAGGAGAACGGACCGGTCAAGGTACAGTTGAATGAAGTGGCTCATTCCATTTTCTATGCACCGATGTATGTAGCAATCGAAGAGGGATATTTTGAAGAGGAAGGAATCGAACTGAAACTGGTGAATGGTCTTGGAGCAGATAAAACAATGACAGCTGTCTTGTCAGGGGAGGCCGACATTGGGTTCATGGGTTCGGAAGCGTCAGTCTATGTGTACAATGAAGGGGCAAAGGACTATGTGGTAAATTTTGCGCAGCTGACACAGAGAGCAGGTAATTTCCTTGTTTCCAGAGAGCAGAAAACCGGATTTCAAATGACGCAGTTGAAAGGAAAAACCGTGCTTGGCGGTCGAAAAGGCGGTATGCCACAGATGGTATTTGAATATATCTTAAAGAAATACGGGATGGACCCGGAAAAAGATTTGAATATTATTACGAATATTGACTTTGGTATGACTGCACAGGCATTTGCGGGCGGTAGCGGAGAGTATACGGTAGAGTTTGAACCGTCCGCTACGGCACTGGAGAAAGAAGGAACCGGTTATGTGGTGGCGTCCCTCGGCGTAGAAAGCGGCTATGTGCCTTATACGGCGTATGCGGCAAAGAAAAGTTATATCGAAGAAAATCCGGAAGTTATCCGCGGTTTTGTCAAGGCGCTTCAAAGAGGTATGGATTATGTGAATACGCATACGGCAAAGGAAATTGCCGTGAAAATCCAGCCTCAGTTTAAAGAGACGGATCTGGAGACGATTACAACGATTGTATCACGGTATCATGAGCAGGATACATGGAAGGAAAATCTGGTGTTTGAAAAGAACTCCTATGAATTATTGCTGGATATCTTAGAGAGTGCGGGAGAGTTGGAAAAACGTCCTCCTTACAGTGATCTGGTTGATAACACATATGCAGATGAGGCGGCAAAGTAAGGATAGAAGAGTGAACATAAAAAGGGCAGGTAGCGGGATGAGCCGCAACCTGCCTATTCACTTTTATAGATAAGATTCGATTATTCTTCCGAAGCCTCTTCGGTTTCTTCTTCGTCTACGATAACGAATTTATCTTCGGTATCGTCGTCTTCGAAGTCTTCTTCATATTCATCTTCGAAATCATAGTCTTCGAAGTACTCAGGATTCAGATAACGGAATACAGCATAGGCAATCGCAGCAATGGCAGCAACTGCACCAACGATGGCAAGAATCCATACAATAGGATGGGTTTTCTTTTCCGGTTCTGCTTTTTTGCCAAGGAGTTCTGCTAATCTTGTGTTGCTTGCAATGAGTTCATCCAATTTTTTCATATTCATATCGGCACCCTTTCTATAAATAAAATTTTAAAACCTTATTTTCTACAGTATAACACCTTTTTGCCGGTTTTACTATAGGATTCTTTTATTTTTACAGCTTTTTTAGATTTGCAAAGGAGGACAGCAGTTTTTTTGTCCCGTAATGAGGAAATTCCACTGTAACCTCGTAGTCTTTTCCTCCCTGAAGAATGGAGGTAACGACCCCGGTACCGAATTTTATGTGCAATACCGTGTCGCCGACACCGTATGGGAGAGACTTTGCAGCACCTGAACCGATGTTTTTGGCAGGAGTTTTATCAAACATAGTGGCAGAATATGCCGGACGGGCATGTTCTCCCGGAGTAGGGTAGGCAGGAGTAGAATAGGAAGTTTTCGCACTGCGGACCCTGCTTTCCGGAAATGCATCGCTGTTACGGAACGAGGTGTCACGTCCTCCCGGTGCCGAAATGTTTAACAGATACCGCGGAATTTCACGGATAAAACGTGACACGGAGTTATACTGGTTTTCTCCGCGCAGCATACGCTTTGCGGCAGCGCTCATGTAGAGTTCCTTCATGGCCCGGGTGATACCTACATAGCAAAGACGGCGTTCTTCTTCAATTTCCGGCTCCGGATTGTCGGAACTGATGGACATATAACTTGGGAAAATACCTTCTTCCATTCCGCAAAGAAAAACATAAGGAAATTCCAGACCCTTTGCGTTATGTAAGGTCATGAGGGAAACGTAATTGTTGGCTGTTTCCTCATCCTCGTCTTCATCCGACTCTTCTTCGCTGTTTAAACCGCAATATTCCAAAAAGCCGGTGAGGGAGGGTAAATCCTCGGTCTGTTCGTAGCGTTCTGCATAGGAGATTAAAGCATCGATGTTCTGGATGCGTTCTTCTGCCGTATCCGGGTCGTCACTGCGCAGTTCCTCGATATAGGAGGTGTCCTCTAACAGCCGTTTGATTAACTGTTTTAGGGAAACCTGATTTTGTTCCTTCTCATAACGGAGTCCTTCAATCAGGGCGACAAAGGACTGGAGTTTTGTTTTGGCACGCTCTACGGAAGAAATGCTTTCGACGCGCTCGAGTGCTTCATACAGGTTGAGACTGTTTGCATTTGCATACTCTTTGATGCGGTCAATGGTTGTCAGACCGATACCACGCTTTGGAACGTTGATAATCCGGTTCAGAGCAATATCGTCGCGGGCATTGTCAACGGTTTTTAAGTAAGCAATGATGTCTTTGACTTCTTTTCTCTGGAAGAAGCTTAAGGCGCCGATGGTCTTTGCCTTGATCTGCTTGGAACGGAGTGCTTTTTCAAAGACGAGGGATTGGGCATTGGTACGGTAGAGAACCGCAAAGTCGCAAAAGTCTGCCTGCTTTTCTTCCATAATGGCCAGAATTTTTTCTGCAACACCGTAACCTTCGTCCAAATCGGAATCGTATTTTGTAAAATGTACGGCACTGCCTTCTTCGTTTTTCGTCCAAAGGGCCTTATCCTTTCGCCCGAGATTGTTATGGATGACTTCATTTGCGGCAGCCAGGATACTTTTTGTGGAACGGTAATTTTGTTCCAGCTTGATGACTCTGGCATCCGGATATTCTTTTTCAAAGTTTAAAATGTTGTAGATGTTTGCACCGCGGAACTTGTAGATGGACTGGTCATCATCACCTACCACACACAGGTTATGTTCGATTTCGCCGTATTCATTTTCGGAAGAGGCGAGGAGCTTGATTAACTGGAATTGTGCCGTGTTGGTATCCTGATACTCATCCACCATGATATAACGGAAGCGTCGCTGATAGTACGCAAGAACTTCAGGACAGGTGCGGAATAATTCAACGGTCTTAAAAATCAGGTCGTCGAAATCCATCGCGTTGTTTTCCTTTAAGCGGCGCTGGTATTCTTTATAGACATCAGCAATGCGGCGTGTGGCATAATCGCGTGCATTCAAAGCATAGGCATCCGGACCGATGAGCTCATCCTTTGCGGAGGAGATGGAAGACAGGAAGGCCTTTTCTTTCATTTGTTTGGTGTCAATCTGCAACTGCTTTAAGACATCTTTCATCAGCGATTTCTGGTCGTCTGCGTCATAGATGGTAAAGTTTCGGTCATAACCGAGGCTCTCGACGAAGCGGCGCAGAATGCGCACACAGGTGGAGTGGAAGGTGCTGACCCAGATATTCTGGGACTCTTCACCGACGGTTTTTTCCACACGTTCTTTCATTTCACGCGCAGCTTTATTAGTAAACGTGATGGCAAGAATCTGATAAGGACTGACATCACGTTCGGAAATCAGATAGGCAATACGATGGGTAAGCACCCTGGTCTTTCCGGAACCGGCACCGGCTAAGATAAGGAGCGGGCCGCGGTCGTGTTTTACGGCTGCGAGCTGTTCCGGATTCAAGGAATCATAAATACTCATATTTTTTCTCCTGTTTTGTTACGTTTTTCGAATGTCAGTTCTATTTTAACATAAACAACCGGAAAAGGAAAGAACAAATAAAAAGAAAGTAAAATGCATTTGAGACTTGTCATATAGTTTTGAATACTATATAATATCGTTATGGTGAAGAAATAGGCTTTTGATATGCTAAAGGAGAAAAGACAAAATGGAACAGGACCATAGGGAAACGTTAAAAAAGTTAATGGAAGATTTGCAGGAAATTTCTTATATCAATCCGCGGGATTTACCGAACATTGATTTATATATGGATCAGGTAACCACATTTATGGATCAGCATCTGGAAAGTACAAAACGTTACAGTGAGGACAAACTGTTGACGAAGACGATGATCAATAACTATACAAAGAACAATTTGTTACCGTCGCCGGTAAAGAAAAAGTATTCCAAAGATCATATGGTTTTACTGATATTTATCTATTATTTAAAGAATCTGTTATCCATTACGGATATTCAGGCACTGCTTCACCCGTTAACAGAGATGTTTTATGCCGGAAAGGGTGAGATGACACTGGAAGAAATTTATCAGGGTGTGTTTGAAATGGAGCAGTCACAGGCAGCTTATGTAACAAAAGATATGATGCATAAGGCAAAGGTATCGGAACATGCGTTTTCGGATGTGGAAAATGCAGAGCAGAGAGAGTATCTTCAGAATTTTGCCTATGCCTGCCTGTTAAGTTATGATATTTACATGAAGCACCAGATGTTGGAGCGTCTGATTGATGAAAAATTTGAACCTAAAAAGGATAAAAAATAAAACAGATGCAGTCCTATGGACTGCATCCTTTTTTTGATTTAGGATTCGCTTTTCTTCGAGTGATCTGCAGGAAGTGCATCAATACGCTCAAATACCATGTCATAACCGTCATTGCCGTAATTTAAGGAACGGTTGACACGACTGATGGTAGCGGTGGAAGCACCGGTCTTTTCTGCAATCTCAAGATAGGTCTTGCGGGCACGGAGCATCGCTGCAACTTCAAATCTTTGGGATAAGGAAAGCAATTCGTTTACCGTACAAATATCATCAAAGAAAGAATAACACTCGTCTTTGTCCTTTAAACTTAAAATTGCATCAAATAAATAGTCGACCGCCGGAGTCTTAATATTTTTGCTCATGGTACAATCTCCTTTCTTTCTACGGTGATATTTTATCACTATAACGAAGTAAAGTAAAGTACTTTTTTTCTTTAAATGAAAAAAGCGCAAAATTCTTAACCGGACTATGGACTTTTTTGCACTAAAGTGGTAAGATTGAAAAAATCGTGGGAGATAAGGTGGGAGAATTATGTACGAAATTGTGAAAAAGAGAAAACTGTCCGAACATATTATATTGATGGATGTGTATGCTCCGAGGACGGCAAAGCATTGCTATCCGGGACAGTTTGTCATCGTAAAAACAGATGAAAAGGGGGAGCGGATTCCGCTGACAATCTGCGATTATGACAGAGCAGCAGGGACGGTTACCATTGTGTTCCAGACTGTTGGAGCGTCAACCAAAATGATGGCAGAATATGAAGTAGGAGAAACCTTCCGGGACTTTGCAGGACCGCTTGGCTGTAAGACGGAACTGATTGATGAGAGCATTGAAGAATTAAAGAAAAAACGGATGCTGTTTATTGCCGGAGGCGTTGGTACGGCCCCGGTGTATCCGCAGGTAAAATGGCTGCAGGAACAGGGCGTTAGTGTTGATGTCATTATCGGTGCAAGAAATAAAGAACTGATTATCCTGGAAGAGGAGATGCGCCGTGTGGCGGCAAATGTTTATATTACTACGGACGATGGCTCATACGGCCGTACGGGTAATGTGAATGACTGCCTGAAAGCATTGATTTCTGAAGGAAAGGTATATGACCATATCGTAGCCATCGGCCCACTTATTATGATGAAGTTTGTATGTCTGCTGACAAAGGAACTGGGGATTAAGACTATCGTAAGCATGAATCCGATTATGGTGGATGGTACCGGCATGTGCGGTGCCTGCCGTCTGACGGTTGGAGGCGAGATTAAGTTTGCATGCGTGGACGGACCGGAGTTTGACGGTCACCTGGTGAATTTCGATGAAGCAATGAAGCGTCAGCAGCTGTATAGGACAGAAGAGGGACGAGCCGTGCTCCGTGCAAAAGAAGGCTCCACACATCATGGCGGATGCGGACACTGCGAAGGTTAGACAGGAGGAAAAAACATGGCAGAGATATTACACAGAGTTCCTGTCAGGGAGCAGGATCCAAAGGTCAGAGCGCATAATTTTGAGGAGGTCTGCCTCGGTTATCATATGGAAGAAGCAGTGTTGGAAGCGGGACGCTGTCTCAAATGCAAAAATCCGCAGTGCGTGACGGGGTGTCCGGTAAATATTGACATTCCGGGTTTTATCAGAGAGATCCAGGAAGAGAACATCGAAGGGGCCTATCAGGTTATCAGCCGCTTTTCCGCACTACCGGCAGTCTGCGGACGTGTGTGCCCGCAGGAGTCCCAGTGTGAAGCAAAATGTATCCGGGGCCTCAAAGGAGATCCGGTATCCATTGGAAAACTGGAACGTTTTGTGGCAGATTATGCGAGGGATCATGCCATAAGGCCGGCTGCACCGACAGAGAAAAAAGGGAAAAAGGTTGCCGTTGTCGGAAGTGGTCCTGCAGGACTGACCTGCGCGGGAGATCTGGCAAAACTTGGCTATGACGTTACGATTTTTGAGGCACTGCATGAAGCCGGCGGAGTGCTTGTATACGGCATACCGGAGTTCCGTCTGCCAAAAAACACAGTGGTAAAGAGTGAAATTGAAAATGTAAAGGCTCTGGGCGTTACAATTGAGACCAATGTGATTATCGGAAAGTCCACGACGATTGACCAGTTGCTTAAGGAAGAGGGCTTTTCGGCTGTCTTTATCGGATCCGGTGCCGGTCTTCCAAAGTTCATGGGAATTCCCGGGGAAAATGCGAACGGCGTTTTCTCAGCAAATGAATTTTTAACCAGAAACAATCTGATGAAGGCATTTGACGAGACTTATGATACTCCGATTTTTAAAGGAAAGAAGGTCGCAGTGGTTGGTGGCGGAAATGTTGCCATGGATGCAGCAAGAACTGCACTCCGGCTTGGAGCTGAAACATATATCGTGTACAGGAGAAGTGAAGAAGAGCTTCCTGCCAGAGTGGAAGAGGTTCATCACGCAAAGGAAGAGGGCATTATTTTTAAACTGCTGACCAACCCGACAGAGATCTTAGTTGACGAAAACGGCTGGGTAAAGGGGATGACCTGTATCGAAATGGAACTTGGTGAACCGGATGCTTCCGGCAGGCGAAGGCCGGTAGAAAAGCCGGGTTCGGAGTTTACACTGGAAGTTGATACGGTCATTATGTCGCTTGGGACCAGTCCGAATCCGCTGATTACTTCCACAACAGAAGGACTTGAAAGTAACCGGCATAAATGCATTGTCGCAGAGGAATCCACAGGACAGACCTCAAGGGAGGGCGTTTTTGCCGGCGGGGATGCGGTGACCGGTGCGGCAACCGTCATTCTTGCCATGGGGGCAGGACGTGCTGCAGCAAAGGGAATCGATGAGTACTTGTCTGCAAAGTAAGAAAATTTGTATATTTTTCACAAAAATGAACCGAAAATTTCGGCAGGTAAAAAAGTGGTTGTCTCTTGTGACGGCCTCTTTTTTTTGTTATACTGAGTTTGGTTTCTAAAAACTCTGTGATTCGATTTGTTTCTGCTATTTCTACCGACCCAATGGCAGGGGACGGAAACTCCAAAAGAAAGGAAAACAGATTGGAACATAAAACGACTTATACCGAATTTTTGGGTCTGTGCGCCGAACTTGCAAAACAGACCTACCCGAAGAAACTGCGGACAGAGATTTGCAGTACCGTAAAAAACAATGACGTAGAACTGACGGGACTTTTGCTCAAAGAACCGGGGGAGGTACTGGCACCGAATTTTTTCCTAAAGGAGCAGTACAAACTCTGGTGCATGGGACAGTGCAGTCTTGAGGAAATTGTAAACGGCGTTTTGAATGCCTATACGGAAGAGATGGAGAAAAACAGAAAAATTGCGGAAGGTATCGTGCTGGAGTGGGAGCGGATGAAACCGCATGTCTATATCCGTCTGGTGGGGCGCGGACGCAATGAGAAAAAACTGGATGATATTCCGCATGAAGAATATCTGGATATGGTGATGATTTATCACTATGTGATTGAGATGAGTGAGGACACGAGGGGGGCACTTTTGCTTACCAACGAGCATTTGCTGCTTCTTGGAATCACAAAAGAGGAATTGCATGAGGCCGCAGTTGCCAATACACAAACAGGGATGCAGCCTGTGATTCTGGATATGGAGGAAATGCTTTGCCGGTTAGGAAAACGCCTTGGTGTTTTTGTGCCGGGGGTAGAGAGGAATCCTTATCTGTATGTGATGAGCAATGCTTACGGAAAGTACGGTGCGGTCTCTCTTTTGTTTCAGGAGGAACTGGAGCGGTTTTCCGGTGAGATTGGGAACAGTTTTTTTATTTTACCAAGCAGTGTACACGAACTCATTCTGGTACCGGATTCCGGCGGGGTATCTGCGGAACAGCTTTTGGCGATGGTACGGGAAGTGAACCGGACCCAGATTGAGGCGACGGAAGTCTTGACCGACAGTGTATATTACTACGATCGGGAAATCCATACGGTAAGAAGGATTGCTTAAAAAAACGGCTGGTTCAGAAAAATCTGAATCAGCCGTTTGGTTTTTTAGTTTATTCCTGTGTGCCTATGAGTCGTTCCACGAACTCATTAAGAGCCGGGTCGTTTGCGAGAGCTTCATAGAAACGAGTCGAAACTTCATCGGAAATCTGCAGGTAATCTTCGCGTGCTTTGGAAACTTCAATAAACTGCTCTGTGGTATCTGAGATGACGCCAAAGAAAATCTTTGGATCGTTGTTTTCGTCCAGGGAAATCATCAGGCCGTCAAGTCCCGGCAGGATACCGAGATTTATGATATGAACATCGTTAGCAAAATAAACAATATAGTCAAATTCTGTGACCTCTTCCGGACACTCATGAATCAGATAACGGAGGATGTCATAACTTTCGATATATTCCTGTTTCTTTAAAATGTCTTCATAACTTAAGTAACTGCTGTCCGTTACGAGGGAGGAAAGAATTTCTTCATTTCCTGCCAGCTTTGCATTCATATAACGGCGGATGGTTTCTTTTAAGTACAAATCCAAAACATCTCCGGTTGCACGGGAAAGAAGGAGTGCTTCGTTTACATCAGCGTTTTCTGTTTCGGATGTAAACTGATACGTTTCGTTTTCAAAAGAAACAAAGAAAACATCCAGGGATGGCATCGGAACGACACTGTTTTTATATGTAATATCGTAACTGATATATAACAGATACGGATAGGCAATGCCATCTTTATAATAGCAGGTAAAGTTGCTCAGTTCCTTTACCTCGGGATTTTCAGCATAAATACTTCTCACATGCTCTGCAGCAGCCTGATAGAAAGCAGCATCGGTCTCTTCGGTTAACAGATTCAGCGGAAGTGATGCATTAATTTCTGCCAGGGATGGCGTAGGAGTCGGAGAAGGTGTCGGCGTCGGTGTGTTGGTCGGCGTCGGCGTAGGGGTACTCGTTGCCGTAGGGGTAGGAGTACCGGTATTTGTCGGAACCGGAGTAGCGGTTGCCTTTGGTGTAGGGGAAAGCTTGGACGTGGTCGGTACCGGAGTACCGGAGGAGCCCGGAAGCATTACCCCGGCCTGCGTATCCTGCGGAAGCGGTTCAAAGGAAAATAAAGCCAGGCCCACAAGCATGATAGCAGAGCTAAGGTATAATAAAGCTTTTCTATTTCGAATGCGCATAAAATGTCTCCAAAGGTGAAAAAAATAGTGAATGTGAACAAATTCCTTCAGCAAGATGCTGAAGGAATTGAAAGCCCGGCGTACCCCGGGAGCGTTACTGACTGGAATTGAACCAGCGACCACTTGCTTCGGAGGCAAGCACTCTATCCCCTGAGTTACAGTAACATACCTAAGTTATTATATACGATTATAAAAAGAATTTCAAGAAGTTGTCTTTACAAAATTGTGAAATATTATTATCATATTAATGAGTTTTTCAGGTAGAATTACCGGAAATGAGCAAATCTGACAATAATTTTAAAAAAAAGAGGAAAATAGAGGATACTATGGCAGGAAACAGAAAAAAATTTGAAGTGGAAGGACAGGCGGAACACGGAGTCCGGATTAATAAATATTTAAGTGATGCCGGGATATGCTCCAGAAGAGAAGCAGATACGGTCATTGCCTCCGGAAAGGTGACGATAGACGGCGAGGTGGCAGAGATGGGGAGCCGTGTCATGCCGGGACAAAAGGTTCTCTATCAGGGAAAAGAAGTAAAAAAACTGGAAAAGCAGGTTCTGATTGCGTTTTATAAGCCGGTCGGGATTGTCTGTACCACAGATACCAAGAGAGAAAAGGACAACGTAATCGATTACATCAAGTATCCGGAACGCATTTATCCGATCGGACGTCTGGATAAGGATTCGGAAGGATTGCTTCTTCTGACCAATGACGGCGATATCGTAAACAAGATCTTACGGGCAGGAAACGACCATGAAAAGGAATATCTGGTCACGGTCAATAAACCGATTACGGCAGAGTTTTTAAAGGGGATGGCAGGTGGTGTTCCGATTCTGGATACCATAACAAAGCCTTGTGTGATAGAAGCGACCGGGAAATGCAGCTTTAAGATTATATTAACGCAGGGATTAAACCGACAGATCCGTAGGATGTGTGAGTATTTCGGCTACAGGGTGCAGACGTTAAAGAGAGTCCGTATTATGCATATCCAGCTCGGACATTTGCTTCCGGGGACATACCGGAATCTGACCGATGCGGAAATTAAGCGTCTGGAGATCGTGTTAAAGAACTCGACCGGACTTCCGGTGGCAGAGCAAAAGCGTCTGGCACAGGAAGAAAAGAAGACGGCAGTAAAGAAGAAAACAGCAAATTTTAAAACAGAAAGTGGAGACAGAAATGGAAAACCAGACAAAAAAAGACCGAATCACAGAACTGGTCGAACTGTTAAATAAAGCAAGATACGTCTACGAGCAGGGCGATCAGGAGATTATGACAAATTACGAATACGATGCCCTGTACGACGAACTGGCAGCATTGGAGGAGGAAACCGGTTATGTCATGGCGCAGAGCCCAACCGTCAATGTCGGCTATGAGGTGCTTAGTGAACTTCCGAAAGAACGGCATGTAGCGCCGATGTTATCTCTTGACAAGACAAAGGATGTTGAGGCATTGAAGGCGTTTCTTGGTGATAAAGAAGGACTCCTTTCCTGGAAGATGGACGGTCTGACCAACGTACTGACGTACCAAAACGGTGAGCTGGTCAAGGCTGTCACCAGAGGAAACGGCGAAATTGGGGAAATTATCACAAATAATGCGAAAGTATATAAAAACATCCCGGTAAAAATTCCGTATCAGGGTGAACTGGTACTGCGGGGAGAATCGATAATCACATATTCCGAGTTTGAACGCATCAATTCGGAAATTGAAGATGTCAATGCAAAGTATAAGAATCCAAGAAACTTATGCAGTGGCAGTGTACGTCAGTTGAATAACAAGGTTACGGCTGAACGAAATGTCCTGTTTTATGTGTTTGCGCTGATTTCGGCATCCGATATGGAATTTGCGACCAGAAGTGAGGAGATGGCATGGGTGAAATCACTTGGCTTTACCTGCGTGGAGCAGAAAAAAGTCACAGCAGATACGATAGAAGAAGCAGTCGGCTGTTTTTCAGAAAAGGTGGCAGAAAATGATTTCCCGTCGGACGGTCTGGTACTCAGTTTTGATGATTTGGAATATTCAAAGAGTCTTGGCAGAACGGCAAAGTTTCCAAGAGATTCGATTGCCTTTAAATGGAAGGACGAGACGGCAAAGACAAAGCTGCTTGAAATTGAGTGGAGTGCATCGAGAACAGGACTGATTAACCCGGTTGCCATTTTTGAGCCGGTGGAGTTGGAGGGTACGAGTGTATCCAGAGCCAGCATCCATAATGTCAGCATTATGGAAAGTCTTAAACTTGGCACGGGAGATGAGATTGAAGTCTATAAAGCCAACATGATTATTCCGCAGATTGCAAGGAATCTGACGAAGAGCGGTACGTGTAAGCCGCCGTGCCGGTGTCCGGTTTGCGGGGAAAAAACTGAAGTTGTGGCAGAAAGTGATGTCAAAGTTCTCTACTGCATGAATCCGGACTGCCTGGCGAAGAAGGTCAAGACGTTTACCCTGTTTGTAAGCCGTGATGCCATGAACATGGAGGGGCTTTCCGAGGCAACGATGGAAAAGTGGATTAACGAAGGCTTCCTGTCCGAACCGGCAGATTTGTTCCGTCTCTCCGCGCATAAGGAGGCAATCGTCTCTATGGAGGGCTTCGGAGAAAAGTCATATGAAAACATGATGGCGTCCGTGGAAAAAGCGAGAACTACAACTGTAGAACGATTGCTGTATAGTCTTGGAATTCCGGGAATCGGTGTGGCAACGGCCAAGGTGATTGCAAAGGCATTTGATGGAGATATTGAGAAAATACGCCATGCTACTGCTGTAGAATTAACGGAAATCAATGGAATTGGTGAAGTGATGGCACAGGATTATGTCACTTATTTTGCCGAAGGGAAAAAGCAGGAACAGTTAGATCACATTTTAGCGGAAATTAAACTCGAAAAGGCAGAATCTCTTGTTGCGGCAGTGTTTGACGGAAAGACGTTTGTCATTACTGGAAGCGTGTTGCAGTTTAAAAACCGCAATGAATTAAAGGCATTCATTGAAGAACGCGGCGGAAAAGTAGCCGGTAGTGTCAG
The DNA here is from genome assembly GCA_015057585.1 of Lachnospiraceae bacterium. GTDB lineage: Bacteria > Bacillota > Clostridia > Lachnospirales > Lachnospiraceae > SIG299. The sequence goes on from SVEF01000014.1 coordinate 61,521, forward strand.
CAGAAACACGGATTATCTGATTAATAATGACAACATGTCGTCGTCTTCCAAAAATAAGACGGCCAAAGAACTCGGGATTCCGATTATTACGGAAGAAGAGTTTCTTGCCATGGTAACGGAATAAGAAAGAAAAGAGGAAATGCGTTATGCCGATTAAAGTACAAAGTGACCTCCCGGCTAAAAAAATTCTGGAGGATGAAAATATATTCGTTATGGACGAAAAAAGAGCGCTCAGTCAGGACATCCGTCCGCTTAAGATTGCAATTTTAAATCTGATGCCGCTCAAAGAGGATACCGAAGTACAACTACTGCGTTCGCTATCCAATACGCCGCTACAACTTGACATTACCTTTTTGACAACGAGCAGCTATGTCGGAAAAAACACGGCGACCAGCCATCTCGACACGTTTTATCTGACTTACGAAGATGTAAAGAATAAAAAGTATGACGGCCTCATCATTACAGGGGCTCCGGTGGAAACCATGGAGTTTGAGGATGTGGCGTACTGGGAGGAACTGACACAGATTATGGAATGGTCCAAAACCAATGTGACCTCCACCCTGCATATCTGCTGGGGAGCACAGGCGGGCCTTTATTATCATTATCATATTCGAAAACTGGATTTGTCCGAAAAACTGTCCGGTGTGTACCTGCATCAGGTAAGAAACCGCAGAGAGCCGCTTGTACGCGGCTTTGATGACTGGTTTTATGCGCCGCACTCCAGATACACGGAGATGTCCAGGGAAGACATCGAGAACAGCGGAAGATTTAAGATTCTTGCAGAATCCAAGGAGGCCGGTCTGTTTCTTCTGATGGCGGAAGAGGGCAAAAATATTTTTGTACTCGGACATCCGGAGTATGACCGTGTGACACTCGATAAGGAATATAAAAGAGATTTAAATAAGGGTATCAACCCGGATATCCCGGTCAATTATTATCCGGAGGATGACAGTGAGAGGCGCCCGAGTCTCATGTGGAGAGCGCATGCAAATACGCTCTATACCAACTGGGTTAACTATTACGTATATCAGAATACGCCGTTTGAGTGGTAATCAGAACGATGCCTTCCGCTATCGTGGCAAATGCCTGACTGAGGAGCAGGCTTGCAAAATAAGCCGGCATCCCAAACCGCGGGACAAACAGCAGCAGGCATCCGATTTTAAGGATTAAAGACAGTACGGAAACGGAAAACGTAACGTAGACCTTGCCCAGACCGTTTAAGATACTTGACAGTGTCGAGGAAACGTATAAAAACGGGCAGAGCCAGGCAAGGATTAACAGGTATTCCCCGGCAAGCGGTTCATGGAAAACGAGGTTTCCTAAGAATTTACCGGATACAAGGAAGAATACGGTACACACAGTACCGAGTATCAGACTGAAAGTCAGGGACAACCGGATGACCTTCTTTAGGTAAACAGTGTTTTCTTCTCCTTTGGCCCGGGATACGGCAGGCAGAAGCAGTACGGAAAGCGAACCGGTCAGTGCAGTCGGGAAAAAGATAAACGGAAACGCCATGCCGTTCAGAATACCGAATTTACTGATTGCATCGGATTTGGTGAGTCCGGATTGCTGCAGGGTGTACGGAACGAGTGTGGCTTCAAAACTATGTAGCAGATTGATAATCAGGCGATGAAAGCCAAGGGGCAGCGCAAGCATGGAAATGCTTGTGAACTGCTCCTTTTTTATGCGCTTTTTCAGATGTCTTGTGCTGCCGGGGGCAAACAGCGAATGACATTCCGCGACCAGAAAGGAAATCAGGCTGAGCACTGCAGAAGCCGCTTCTCCAAACACAAGAACCAAAACTGCCAGTTCACAGGAAAAGGTGATACCGTTTACAAACGTGGCAAGGACATACGCGCATACGATTCGGATGATCTGCTCGGTCAGCTGGGACACTGCAGGAAAGCGGGAATTGCTTTTTCCGTAATAGTAGCCGTTGCAACAGGCGGTGACGGCGCCGAACGGAAACATAAAACTAAGAATACGAAGCGGCACAACCGTCCGCTCCTCAAACAGAAACCGGGCAGCTAAAAACGGTGCGGTTTCATAGACAATGAGGGAGAGTAAGAGCGACAAAAACAGGGATACAGTCAGACCGTGGAAAAACAGGGAGACACCGGATTCCTTTTCTGCCGTCAGCTTGGAGATAGCGGTCTGGATGCCGGAGGCATAGATGGTATAACAGACACCGGAAATCGGAAAAATCATCTGGTAGATACCGAGCAGTTCACTCCCGAGCCGGTCCGACAGCCAGATACGGTAGAAAAAACCGAGAACGCGTGTTAAGAGTCCGGCAACGGTTAAGATGACCGTTCCTTTGGCAAGTGTGCTCTTTTTTAAGTTTAACATAAGGTCCTGTTCTGCCCGGACGGCAAGGTGTGTTTACTGCTAATGTATGCGGGCGGAAGCAATGACAGTACTGTGTGTTTAATACGAATAAAAACAGAGAATTTTCCGGATACTATTTTATTGAGAAAAACCGTTGACAGTACAGGAAAATCATAGTAGAATAACACCGAGTAATTTACTAGGAAATAAATTAGTCGGAAATGGATTGCTCGGAATTAAATTGCTTGGAAATGAGGCGATGAATTGAAGTTAACAACGAAAGGACGTTACGGCCTGCGTGCGGTAATTGATTTGGCGGTCTATGCAAAGGATGAGCCGGTATCTTTGGCGGCAGTGGCAGAGCGTCAGAATATTTCCATCAGCTATTTGGAACAGCTGATTGCGAAACTGAAAAAAGCAGAAATTGTACAGAGTACACGCGGGGCACAGGGCGGTTATACACTGGCAAAAGCACCGGAAGAGATTTCGGTAGGTGCTGTGCTTCGTGCACTGGAGGGAAATTTAAATCCGGTGGACTGTGTGGAGACAAACGGAGAGGCTCCTTGTGCCTCCTCGGACTTTTGTGTCACAAAATATGTCTGGAAGCGTATATCTGATAGTATCAATGAAACCGTAGATGCGATTTTTTTGTCAGAGTTGATTGCAGAGAGTGACAAGGTAAAGAAACGGACCGGGGAGCAGGCGTTTTCCGGTGCGAAATGCTAATAGAGAATAAAGTAAAAAGCGAGGCAGACTTATGGAAAAGAAGATTATTTATTTGGATAATGCGGCAACCACACGGACAAAGCCGGAGGTTGTGGAGGCGATGCTTCCGTATTTTACAGAAAATTATGGAAATCCATCCAGCGTATATACCTTTGCGGGACAGAACAAAGCAGCAGTGACCGCGGCGAGAGAAACAATTGCAAAGTCGTTAAATGCCCAGACGCAGGACATTTATTTTACGGCAGGCGGCTCCGAATCGGACAACTGGGCGCTTAAGGCTGCCATGGAGGCATACAAAGACAAAGGAAATCACCTGATTACCTCAAAGATTGAACATCATGCGATTTTACACACCTGCGAATATTTGGAAAAGCAGGGCTGTGAGGTGACTTACATTGATGTGGATGAAAACGGCGTGGTAGATTTAGAACAGTTAGAGGCAGCCATCCGTCCGACGACAGTGCTCATTTCCATTATGTATGCAAACAATGAGATTGGTACCATCCAGCCGGTTCGTCAAATCGGTAAAATTGCAAAGGAGCATGGTGTTTTATTCCATACGGATGCCGTACAGGCTTACGGACAGCTCCCGATTGATGTGGCTTCAGAAAACATTGACATGTTAAGTGCGAGTGCACATAAGTTAAACGGACCAAAGGGGATCGGCTTTTTATACATCAGAAAGGGACTGAAATTGCGCTCCCTGATTCACGGCGGCGGACAGGAAAGAAAGCGTCGTGCAGGCACGGAAAATGTACCGGGTATCGTAGGTTTTGGTAAAGCGGCAGAAATCGCGCATGAGACTATGGATCAGCGTACCAGAATCGAGGCCGGGTTGCGTAATTACCTTGTGAAACGTGTGCTTTCGGAAATCCCGTACACCAGATTAAACGGTCACAGTTCGGTACGACTTCCGAACAATGCAAATTTCAGTTTCCAGTTCATCGAAGGCGAATCGCTTCTCATTATGTTAGATATGAAGGGGATTTGCGCATCGAGCGGCTCGGCATGTACTTCCGGTTCGTTGGATCCGTCGCATGTACTGCTTGCCATCGGATTACCACACGAGATTGCGCATGGTTCCTTGCGTCTGACCCTGTCGGATGAGACTACGTTAGATGACATTGATTATACGGTGGACCAGTTAAAGGAGATTGTTCAGAATCTGAGAAACATGTCGCCGTTGTATGAGGATTTTGTAAAAAAGAATAAGAAATAAAGTGGCAAAAAGCCGGAATAAAGATAGAGGATGAAAAGCATGTCTTTTCATCCGGTGAAAGATAGGACAAGCAGAAAGAGAGGATTTACAATGTACACAGAAAAAGTGATGGATCATTTTACAAACCCAAGAAATGTAGGCGAAATTGAAAATGCCAGTGGTGTGGGCACCGTCGGCAACGCAAAGTGCGGCGATATTATGAGAATTTATCTGGATATTGACGAAAATCAGATCATTCGGGATGTAAAGTTTAAGACCTTCGGCTGCGGCGCGGCAGTAGCAACCAGCAGTATGGCAACCGAACTTGTCAAGGGAAAGTCCATTTATGAGGCTCTTCAGGTAACCAATAAGGCGGTTATGGAAGCACTGGACGGTCTGCCGCCGGTAAAGGTGCATTGCTCCCTGCTTGCAGAAGAGGCGATTCATGCAGCTCTCTGGGATTATGCCGAAAAGCACGGCATCAAGATTGAGGGCTTAGAAAAGCCAAAGAGCGACATCCACGAAGATGACGAGGAAGAAACTGAGGAGTACTAAGAAAAAGAGCAAAGCCGGTTCCGTTTGGAAGCGGCTTTTGTGGAAAGTAAAGGAGAGGCGAAATGGCGAAAGTGGTAGTCGGCTTGTCGGGTGGAGTAGATTCTTCGGTGGCAGCGTACCTGCTTAAGGAGGCGGGGCATGAGGTCATCGGTGTTACCATGCAAATCTGGCAGGAGGAAGAAAACAGCATACAGGAAGAAAATGGCGGTTGCTGCGGCCTTTCTGCGGTAGAAGATGCCAGACGAGTTGCACAGATGCTTGACATTCCGTATTATGTGATGAATTTCCGCTCGGAATTTAAAAGTGCGGTAATTGACTACTTTGTGGCGGAATACAAGGCCGGAAGAACACCGAATCCGTGCATTGCGTGTAATCGCTATGTGAAATGGGAATCGCTGTATTCGCGTGCCCGCGCCATCGGTGCGGACTGCATCGCGACCGGACATTATTCGCAGATTGTGAAACTTCCCAACGACCGTTTTGCACTGCAAAAGTCGGTGACGGACGCTAAGGATCAGACCTATGCACTTTACAACCTGACACAGGAGCAACTGGCAAATACAATGATGCCGGTGGGGGCTTATTCCAAGGAAGAAATCCGTGGAATTGCGGAAAGAATCGGACTTTTAGTGGCGCACAAGCCAGACAGCATGGAAATCTGCTTTGTGCCGGATGACGACTATGCAGGATTTATTGAAGAGTATACGGGAGAATCCTTTCCGGAAGGTAATTTTGTAAATACTGCCGGGGAAGTACTCGGACGGCACAAAGGAATCATCCATTACACGGTCGGCCAGAGAAAAGGGCTTGGAATTGCGCTTGGTGCAAGGGCCTTTGTCAAGGAAATCCGTCCGGAAACGAATGAAGTGGTGCTTGCTACCAATGAAGAATTGTTCTCGGATGTTTTGTACGCAGACCGCATTAATTTTATGTCGATTGCGTCTTTGGACGTTCCGATGGAAGTGACCGCGAAAATCCGCTATAACCATAAGGGAGCTTTGGCTGTCATTGAAATGGCAGGAGAAGATCTTTTGAAGGTGACGTTTACAGAGCCGCAGCGTGCGATTACTCCGGGGCAGGCGGTTGTGCTGTATGATGGCGATATTGTGGTCGGAGGAGCGACAATTTTAGGATGTGAAAGACCGGCGTGGTAGAAAAGAATAGTTGAATCAGATGCTTTGCACCCAACAAGTTTTGCAAATTTGCGAATTTGTTGGGTGTTATTTTTAGGAGTGTCCAATAAAAATGATATTTGTGTATTTTTGTTGGTGATAAGTCTGGTGGGGCATCCCAACAAACATGAAATGATGCAGATATTGTTGGGATGGAACTTTTTTACGCTACCAATAAACTGAGAAATGTGAGCATTTTGTTGGAACACGCTTTATCAAGGAGTCCAATAAATATGAAACTATACATGATTTGTTGGAACTGACCTCATCAAGGTCACCAACAAATCAAGAAATTTACAAAAATATTGGGCGTTCCATCAGGGAACGCCCAATACATGTCTTAAAATGCAATAAATTCCGGTCTTCTGTTCCGGTATACGTAATATCCTTTGACGCCAAGCGAAGCTAACAGCGCTTCGGCTTGCCTGAATTCGGCAGCAATCATAGCCGGAGCGTGTCCGTCAGACCCAATGGTGAGAAGTTCCCCGCCAAGTTCCAAATATCTTGATACAATCTCAAGTTTCGGATGAAAGCAGGAGAGACCTTTGACCAGCCCGGCAGTATTGATTTCCAAAGCCTTATCTTTTTTTATCAGAAGTTTTAAAATTTCATCAATCGCTTCTCGAAATTCTGTATAGACATAATCCTTTACGCCAAGGGTAGTAGGTACATAACGAATCAGGTAATCTAAATGTCCAAGAGAATCAAAGTTGTCATATTCTTTCAGTGCAGAAAGCATGTCGTTAAAGTAACGGTACATGATTTCTTTGGTAGAAGGAGTGTGCTTAAGCCAGTAGGATTCATAATACGGGTCTTCGTTTCCAAGTAAATGCACCGAACCAAGAACGAAATCAAACGGGTGGTCAGAAAGCAGTTTGTGCATTCTGACATTTAAATCCGGGCGGTTTGGCCGGAGACCCAATTCTACACCGATAGAAAGGTTGAGTTTATCAGCATATTTCTCTTTCAACGGCAAAAGCGCTTCAAAATACTTTCCCGGGGCAAATTCAAACAATGGCGTCGAAGCGGTAGTCCCCGGATAATCCAAATCCATGTGGTCGGTGAGACACAGATGGGAGAGTGCTTTCTTTATTGCACCTTCCATCATGGTTTCCGGCGTTGCATCAGAATCCGTGGAAAAATTACTATGGGTATGAAAATCTGCTGTTATCATAATAAACCTCGCTTTACGAATTTCTAAGCAGTTATTGATTACTCCTCGAGAAGTGTCAGCCCGGAAATATCCGGCGCAGCCATCATGGAGTAGTTGGTGTAATATACGACAAATCCCGGTTTCGCTCCTGCAGGCTTTTTTACATGCTTTTTCTCAATATAATCAATTTCTACCTTGTCATTGTCGCGGCTTTTGGAATAGTAGGCGGCAAGTGCGGCTGCCTCTTCGTAAGCACGGTCCGGAATTTCATTCCCGTCAGCCTTTAAAATGACATGTGAGCCAGGAATTCCTTTGGCATGGAACCACCAGTCACCGCCGGTAGCAAATTTAAATGTCAGCTCATCGTTTTGCAGGTTGTTCTTGCCGACATAAAGATGATAGCCATCCGAGGAAAGATAGTGGAGCGGGGTACTGGTCAGTTTGATTTTCTGCGGCTTCTTTTTCCCCTTTTCAAAATGACGGCGTAAGTAACCGCTTTCTATCAACTCTTCTTTGATTAGATTTAAGTCGTTTTCTGTCTGCGCCATATCGAGAGAAAGTCGTACGCTTTCCATGTAATCCAAAGATTCTTTTGTCTCAGCCAGGTGCACGGTCAGTGCTTCTGCCGTACGCTTTAATTTGTTGTATTTCTCAAAATACCGTTTGGCATTTTCCATGGCGGACAAAGTTTCGTCCAGCGGAATTGTAATTTCCTCGTTGGTGTAATAATTGAGTGCCTGCATGGACTTGGCTCCCGGTTCCACACCATAGCCATAAGCGGTAATCAGTTCACCGTAAACCTTATATGTGTCGCGCTTTTCGGTGTCTTTCATCTGTTTCAATTGCAAATCATATTTTTTTGCCTCACGTTCAATAGTAGTGGCAACAACCCGGCGTAAATCTGCGGATTTCTGGCGGATTCGGGTAATCTGGTTTTTCTTTGCGTAATAGTCTTCGAGAACCGTAGAAATCCGGTCAAAATACGTAATTTCCATTCCGTCTGTCAAGTGATCTTCGTAGCAGGAGAGAGGCAGAGCGGAAAATTCCACGGGAACACCATCCTTAAAAATGATACAAGGTGCAAATTCACCGGCGGACACTTTCTCCATAAAACGTGTAATTACATTATAAAAATGAATCGCATGATCTGATGAAACTTCACAGGCAGGCAATTCAGAAGAAATACCAGCACGGTGACAAAGTTCCTCGGCAATCAGTGGGCTGATACCGGTAAGACCCGTGTAAACCGCTTTGCCAAGCGGGATGTTTTTTGAAAGTACATACGTCTGCAATTCCTCCTGTGTCAGTGTCAGAGGATTCGCCTTTTCCACCGGCTGTGGCAGGAAATATTTACGTCCCGGCAGAACCTCACGCACAGAACTGACAAAGCCGGAAATGTGTTTGATGCTGTCTACGATGGTGTATGACTCGTCACACAGGATAATATTACTGTGTTTTCCCATGATTTCGATAATCAGATGTTTGATTGTTAAGTCGCCAAGTTCATCCAGATGTTCAATCGTAATGTCCAGACTTCGTTCCAAGCCCGGCTGGGTTACGGAGAGAATCTTTGCACTGTTAAAATGCTTCCGGAGCAGCATGCAAAAATTCGGTGCTGTCAGTGGATTTGGTTTATTGCTTTCCGTCAGGTAAACTAACGGAAGAGAAGCGTCCGCAGACAAAAACAGTTTATAAATATCGTACTGCTTTACGGATAAGATGAGTTCATCCTTTTCCGGTTGGGCAACCTTTTGGATGCGGCCGCCGGAAAGCAGGTCGTTTAATTCTTTTGCTAAATTTGCTATGGTAATGCCGTCAAATGCCATGAGTAGATATCCTCCCTTTCCCGAACATTATACTTGGTTTTCCAAAGGGGTGCAAGACAAAACGGGAGAGAAATCGTTTCAAAGGATAAAATTCAGAAACTCTGTTTTTCTTCATTGACGGACGGGGAAAAATCATCTATAATGAATTGGATATATGTACAAAATGGCAGATGAGGTGCATTATGATAAAAAGTATGACAGGCTTTGGCAGATTTGAGTATGTCAATGCCGACCGTAAAATTACGGTAGAGATGAAAGCGGTAAATCACAGATATAATGAAGTGTCTATCCGCATTCCGAGAAAACTGAATATGTTTGAAACTGCAGTACGCAATGTACTGAAGCAGTACATCAGCAGAGGTAAGGTAGATGTATTTATCAGTTACCAGAACGATGCGGATGCAAATGCCTGTGTCAAGTATAATGAAGATGTGGCCGGTGAATACTTAAAGTATTTACGGCGGATGGCGGAAACCTTCGGACTGGAAGACGACATTCGTGTTTCTACACTTTCCAGATATCCGGAAGTTCTGACATTAGAAGAGCAGGTAGAGGATGAAGAGGATTTATGGAGCGATTTGGAAGCGGCTGTCAGAGGCTGTGCGGAAAAATTCGTTGAAACCAGAATCGCAGAAGGAAACCACTTAAAAGAAGATATCCTGCAGAAACTGGATTTTATTCTTACGCTGGTATCTAAGGTAGAAGAACGTTCTCCGCAGATTATTGCTGAGTACCGTGAAAAACTGACAAATAAAGTACAGGAATTGTTAGGGGATACGAAACTGGATGATTCCGTACTTGCTACTGAGATTACCATTTTTGCGGACAAGATTTGTGTGGATGAAGAAACCGTTCGTCTGCGTGCCCATGTGGCAAACATGAGAAAGACACTGGATGAGGCAGAGAATGTCGGCAGAAAGTTGGATTTCCTGGCACAGGAGATGAACCGCGAGGCAAATACCACATTGTCAAAGGCAAATGATATTACCGTATCGAACATTGCCATTGACTTAAAGACAGAAATCGAAAAAATCAGGGAACAGATACAAAATATTGAATAGAAAAGGAGAGAAAAAGACATGTTACATCCATCTTATGCAGATTTAATCGAGGTTTTAAACAGTGAAGTAGAAGAGGGCGAACAGCCGGTAGTAAACAGCAGATATTCCGTAGTACTTGCAACAGCAAAGCGAGCAAGACAGTTAATTAACGGAGCAGAGCCTATGGCAGACCACATTCCATGCAGCAAGCCATTATCCATTGCAGTGGAAGAGGTTTATGAGGGCAAGGTAAAAATTATCGGAGATGAAGAAAAGAATGTCCAGTAAGTTTTTTGGGATGCTGCGGGAGAAAAAGAGTCTGATTGCGGAATACGCCTTCTATCTTTTTGTCCTTGTGTTCATCTTATATCTGGCACCAACCTTTTTGATGGAAAAGATTGTGGTGGATGGCACCAGCATGCAGCAGACACTGCAGGACGGAGACCATGTGCTGATTGAAAAGGTCAGTCGTTATTTTGAAGGACCGGAACGGTTTGACATCATTGTCTTTACAAAAAAGGTGGCAAAAAAAGAAAAGGTCTACATCAAACGTATCATCGGAATGCCGGGAGACAAGATTCAGATTGTAGGGGATGTGATATTTGTTAATGACCAGGCACTTCCGGAAAACTACGGAAGCGATTCCATGCTTTATGCGGGAATTGCAGCGGAACCGATGGTGCTTTCCGAAAATGAATATTTTGTGCTCGGGGATCATCGTTCCATCAGTGCGGACAGCCGGAGCGAGAGCGTTGGTGTGGTGAAAAAATCGGAGATTGACGGTGTGGTCATTGGACGCGTTTACCCATTTTCCGAGTTTGGTAAAATTGACTAAAAAGCGGTATTTTACCGCTTTTTTTTGTGCACTTTAAAAGAAAGTGAAAAATTTCACAAGAAAATGCAATTTGGACTTGCTATTTTTTCCGTCTTTAGTTAAAATAAGTATAGGTTCGGCTTATGGGAAGAAGTTGATTGATAAAAAATTGACAAACCCGGTCGGACAAGAAAAGTATAATCTTAGGAGGATTAAAAAATGGCAGTTAAAGTTGCAATTAACGGTTTTGGTCGTATCGGTCGTCTTGCTTTCAGACAGATGTTCGGTGCAGAAGGTTACGAAGTAGTAGCTATCAACGATTTAACAAGCCCAGCTATGTTAGCAAATTTATTAAAGTATGATACAGCTCAGGGTGGATACTGTGGTAAGCTTGGAGAAGGTCTCCACACAGTAGCTTCCAAGGAGCCTGTTTTCGCAGAAGATGGTAAGACAGTTGTTACTCCTGGTTCCATCACAGTAGATGGCAAGGAAATCACAATTTACGCTATGCCAAAGGCAGCAGATCTTCCATGGGGAGAACTTGGTGTTGACGTTGTACTTGAGTGTACAGGTTTCTACTGCTCCAAGGAAAAGTCCCAGGCTCACATCGACGCAGGTGCAAAGAAGGTTGTTATCTCCGCACCGGCTGGTAACGATTTAAAGACAATCGTTTTCTCCGTAAACGAAAATACATTGACAGCAGAAGATACTATCATTTCCGCTGCTTCCTGTACAACAAACTGCTTAGCTCCTATGGCTAAGGCATTAAATGATTACGCTCCAATCCAGAGCGGTATCATGAGCACAATTCACGCTTATACAGGTGACCAGATGATCCTTGACGGTCCTCACAGAAAGGGTGACTTCAGACGTGCACGTGCAGGCGCTGCAAACATCGTTCCTAACTCCACAGGTGCTGCAAAGGCTATCGGTCTTGTAATCCCAGAGTTAAACGGTAAGTTAATCGGCTCCGCACAGAGAGTTCCTGTTCCGACAGGTTCCACAACAATCCTTACAGCAGTTGTTAAGGGTGCAGACGTAACTAAGGACGGCATCAATGCAGCTATGAAGGCAGCAGCTAGCGAATCCTTCGGTTACAACGAAGATCAGATCGTTTCCTCCGACGTTATCGGCATGAGATTCGGTTCCCTCTTCGATGCTACTCAGACCATGGTAAGCAAGGTTGGCGATGATTTATATCAGGTACAGGTTGTTTCCTGGTATGACAACGAAAACTCCTACACAAGCCAGATGGTTAGAACAATCAAGTACTTTGCTGAATTAGCATAATACTGATTTGTATAGGGTTTAAACTCAGACCATATAGGGTCCGGTCTTATTTGGACCGGACCCTTTTAACGTTTGCAAAGGCAGGCGTATTATAAAGAAAGGCAGGATTTTATTATGTTAAACAAGAAATCTGTAGATGATATCAATGTAAAAGGCTTACGCGTATTAGTAAGATGTGACTTTAACGTTCCGTTACAGGAAGGCAAGATTACAGACGATACCCGTCTGGTTGCAGCGCTTCCTACCATCAAGAAGTTAATTAACGACGGTGGTAAGGTTATCCTTTGTTCCCACCTCGGTAAGCCAAAGGGTGAGCCAAAGCCTGAGTTATCTTTGGCTCCTGTAGCAGTAGCTTTAGAAGCTTTACTTGGCCAGAAGGTTACTTTCGCAGCAGATGCAACTGTTGTTGGTGACAACGCAAAGGCAGCTGTAGCAGCTATGAACGATGGTGAAGTTGTTCTTCTCGAGAACACACGTTACCGCGTGGAAGAGACAAAGAACGGCGAAGCATTCTCCAAGGAACTTGCTTCCCTTTGTGACGTATTCGTAAACGATGCGTTCGGTACCGCACACAGAGCACACTGCTCCAACGTTGGTGTTACTGAGCACGTTGATACAGCAGTAGTTGGTTACTTAATGCAGAAGGAAATCGATTTCCTTGGCAATGCAGTAAACAACCCTGTTAGACCTTTCGTAGCGATTCTTGGAGGTTCCAAGGTTTCCTCCAAGATTTCTGTAATCAACAACCTGCTTGATAAGGTAGATACTCTTATCATCGGTGGTGGTATGGCTTACACATTCATGAAGGCTCAGGGTTATGAAGTTGGTAAGTCCTTACTTGAGGCTGATTACATTGACTACGCTAAGGAAATGCTTGCAAAGGCAGAAAAGAACGGCGTTAAGTTATTACTTCCTGTAGATACCGTAGTAGCTAAGGAATTCTCCAACGATGCTCCATTCCACACTGTAGGCCTTGGCGGCATTGCAGCAGATGAAGAAGGTCTTGATATCGGTGAAGCTACATGTAAGCTTTACGCAGACGCTATTAAGGATGCAAAGACTGTTGTTTGGAACGGACCGATGGGCGTATTCGAAATGTCCAACTTTGCAAAGGGTACTATCGCAGTAGCAGAAGCTTTAGCAGGTATCGATGCAACTACAATCATCGGTGGTGGTGACTCTGCAGCAGCAGTTAACCAGCTTGGTTTCGGTGACAAGATGTCCCACATCTCCACAGGTGGCGGCGCTTCCTTAGAGTTCCTTGAAGGAAAAGAACTTCCTGGCGTAGCAGCAGCGAACGACAAGTAATAGACGGAAGTTCTTGGAACTTCCTGGCGTAGCAGCAGCGAATGACAAGTAATTAAAAATACTTAGTATGTCAGGGACTGTTATGGTCCCTGACAATTTGTGTTATAACAGAAAGGATATATAGATATGCGTAAGAAAATTATTGCAGGCAACTGGAAAATGAATAAGACCCCAAGCGAGACCGTAAAGCTCATTGAGGAGTTAAAGCCACTCGTAGCAAATGAAGAAGTAGACGTAGTATTTTGCGTTCCGGCTATTTCCTTAACTACAGCAATTGAGGCAGCAAAGGGCAGCAATATTGAAATCGGTGCAGAAAACATGTTCTACGAAGAATCCGGCGCATATACCGGTGAAATCGCTCCAAACATGTTAACAGACATCGGAGTTAAGTATGTCATCATTGGTCACTCTGAGAGACGCGAATACTTCGCTGAAACAGATGAGACCGTAAATAAGAAGGTTTTAAAGGCATTCGAACATGGTATTACACCAATCATCTGCTGTGGTGAATCCTTAACACAGAGAGAGCAGGGCGTGACCATGGACTGGATCCGTATGCAGATTAAGATTGCGTTCTTAAACGTAACTGCAGAGCAGGCTGCAAAGGCGGTGATTGCCTACGAGCCAATCTGGGCAATCGGTACCGGTAAGGTTGCTACAACAGAGCAGGCTGAAGAAGTTTGTGCAGGCATCCGTGCTTGCATCGGCGAACTTTACGGCGAAGCTACAGCAGAAGCAATCCGTATCCAGTACGGCGGCAGTGTTTCCGCAGCAAGTGCTCCGGAATTATTTGCTCAGCCAAACATCGACGGCGGTTTGGTTGGAGGCGCCAGCTTAAAACCGGACTTCGGAAAGATTGTAAATTACAACAAGTAATTTCATAACGTTAGTATTTAGGGAGGCTGCAGATTGTGGCCTCCCTTTATCTTTTGTAATGCGACTGAGGAGATCCGAAGGATTTTCGAAGTGATTGTTTGACAAAGGGGCTATCAACACACCCTCAACCTCAAACAGATAGTCAAAATCCGCAAAAGTATCCATTTCGTTAAGAAACCTAAGCCTTGGAGCCGCCGGGAAAATGCTGCATGTCTGATGTCAGAAGCTTTTGCAAAACGTGAAAAGTTCGGCAAGGGAGGGGACAAGGAGTAAAGTTCTAGATATGTTTCTGTTTTCTGAAGGAAGAAAATGTGTTATGATGTGTGTGGAGACAAATTTGAAGTTTCAAAGGAGATTAGCGTAATGGCTCAGCGAACAATACACATGCTATTCGGTACTTTGCTGGCAGATAAGATTGAATTATCTGATAAAAACAGATTTCTGATGGGAAGTATTTTACCGGATGCATATAGCAATCCGACCAATAGAAAGGTTGCTCATTTTATTAAATATACATCGGATGAAAGCTGTTTATATTTTGATTTTCAGGAGTTCTTTGAAAAGTTTCAAAAACAAATTATGACGGATGATTTGTATCTGGGATATTATGCACACTTGGTGGAAGATGCGTTCTATAGATACTTCTTATACTACGAAAAGCGTTTCATGGAAAAGATAAAGCGTTATGAACTGGATATATTACATAATGATTATCATTTTCTCAATTCGTATATAGTAAAAAAATATACTTTGCCAAGTCATTTGGAACTGCCAACGGCTTTTGAAAACGAATTGTTAAACGGAATAACCGAATTTGATATAGAAAAATTAGTCAATGATTACGAAAATGATGTTGTTGAATCATCGAATGAAACAACAATGTTGTTAACAGAGGCTATGGTAGAAGAATTTGTTTTAAAGTACATTGATATATTAGCAGATGAATTGCACAGTATAAGGGATGGACATTCCAAACTCGATGTGTTAGATTATAAATGGGAAAATAAAAGGTAATAGATAATAGAATAAAGGAAGGAAGAAACATGGCAGTATCAAGTGATAAAAGATTAGGAACAGAGCCGCTCGGACGGCTGATTTTTAAACTGGCATTGCCGGGAATTGCAGCACAGTTAATTAACGTACTTTATAACATGGTAGACCGCATGTACATCGGTCACATTCCGGAAGTGGGTGCTACGGCACTGACGGGACTTGGCGTGTGTCTGCCGATTTTGGTTTTGGTTTCGGCATTCAGTGCGTTTGCCGGCATGGGTGGTGCGCCGCTTGCGGCAATCCAGCTTGGTAAAGGAAATAAGGCACAGGCGGAGAAAATTTTGGGTAATGCAGCAACGATGCTGCTTGTGTGTTCCGTTATACTTACTACAGTATTTATGATATTTAAGGAACCAATCCTGTATGCCTTCGGTGCCAGTGATGAGACGATTGTGTATGCACTGGACTATGTCAATATTTATTTGGTCGGCACGATTTTTGTGCAGTTTGCGCTTGGCTTGAATACCTATATCAGT
Organism: Lachnospiraceae bacterium; assembly: GCA_015057585.1. Lineage (GTDB taxonomy): Bacteria > Bacillota > Clostridia > Lachnospirales > Lachnospiraceae > SIG299. The sequence goes on from SVEF01000014.1 coordinate 77,336, forward strand.
TGCCAGGGAAATGCAAAGACTGCGATGCTGTCTGTCTTAATCGGAGCTGTGCTAAATATTATTTTGGATCCGATTTTCATCTTTGCGATGGATATGGGAGTAAAGGGTGCAGCTCTTGCCACAATTATTTCACAGGCAGTCAGTGCTGTGTGGGTTGTAAGTTTCCTTGTATCAAAGCGTTCCGTTATCCGGATTAAGAAAGAAAACTTAAAACCGGAATGGAAAGTGGTCGGCATGATTTGTGCACTTGGCGTGTCGCCGTTTGTCATGCAGTCTACAGAAGCGTTGGTTACGATTATTTTAAACAGCGGACTTCAGGAATATGGCGGAGATTTGTATGTAGGTTCCCTGACGATTTTACAGAGTGTTATGCAGCTGACCATTGTTCCGGTGAACGGAATGACACAGGGCGTACAGCCGGTCATCAGTTACAACTATGGTGCCGGAAATTTTGACAGGGTGAAGAAAACCTTTAAGATTGTTTTGATTGCGGATTTATCCGTGACAGTCATTGCATGTTTGCTCACACAGTTTATTCCGGGCGTGTTTGCTTCGGTGTTTACGACAGAAGTGGCACTGATTGAACTGGTAGAGCAGGTGATGCCGATTTTCTTTGCAGGCATCTGGATTTTTGGTGTGCAGATGGCGTGTCAGAGTACGTTTATGGGAATGGGACAGGCAAAGGTATCTTTGTTCCTTGCACTGCTCCGTAAGGTGATTTTGCTGATTCCGTTAGCACTGATTTTACCGAAGTTCTTTGATGTTTACGGCATTTACTATGCAGAACCGGTGGCGGATGTTGTGGCTGCGGTAACGACGGGAATTGTATTCATGACAATGATAAAGAAACTGTTAAAGAAGGAAGAACAGACAATAACAAAAGAAGAAGCCTAGGCTTCTTCTTTTGCTGTATATGCATATAGAATTGCACTGATAAAAGCAGTGAGAGGAACCGTAAGTATGACACCGATGGAACTGGATAAGCTACTGACGATTTCCAGTGCCAAATAGGGTGAACTTAAGAACTGGCGGAGCGGCAAATTTAAGGAAGCGATATACATAATCAGCATCATACCGCTGCCGATAATCGCAAGAATTAAGGTATTTGTCATAGTACCGACCATATCGCGTCCGATGTTCATGCCGCTGAAGAATAGCTGTTTAAATGTCAGTTTTTCACCAACCAGGGAAATTTCGCGGATGGCAGAGGAAATACTCATTGCAACGTCCATGACTGCACCGAGGGCACTAATCATGACACCGGCTACCAAAAGATAACGGATGCCGACCAGACTTTCACCGGTGTGACGCAGCTGCATCAGGGGTTCCGCGTATTCCTCACGATAACCGTCAATCCGCAGAAGAGCCTGTGCAAGCAGGGCGAACAATGTGGCAAATACCATGCCGGCAACGGTGCCTAAAATAGCGCAGACGGTCTTTTTATCCCAACCGGAGAGAATTAAAAACACAATACAGGCAATCCAGCTGCAAACAAGAAGTGTAGTTGGAAGTGTCGGCCATCCGGCAAACAAAAGCGGTAATAAAATCAGTAATAAGGCTGCAATGGTAATCAGTAATCCGATGAGCGATTTGGCTCCGGTTTTTCCGCCGACCAAAACAGTGATAAGACAAAATGCTCCAAGTAAAATCAGAATGGCAGGTGCGCGGTCATATTCATAAACGGTGGCATAAACCTGACCTTCCTCGTAGACGGAGAGGCCAATGATAAAGTAATCCCCAACGGAGAGCCGGTGTCCATAAAGCGGACCGACAAGGTTACTAATCGGATATGTATTCCCGGCGTACGGCCCGGTTTCGACAAGTGCTGTCAGCTCCTGATGCCCACGCAGAGTACCTTCCTTTTTGTCCTCCGGTTCGCAATTATCCGACAATATCTCGGTTACAACTGCATTTTCATAGGTTAGGGAATATCCGGAGGAAAATTCCGAACTTTCCTCTGCCGGGTGAGCCAGCAGATAAAAATAAACACCAAGAAGCAGTAAAAAAATGATGGAACATATTGCAGGTAATTGGGATTTGATGTATGATGTAGCGGAATGTGATTTTTTCATAATGCAGTAGTCCTTTTCTTAAGTTTTATAAGTAAAAGGATAGCAATCAAAGATAGACATGTCAAGAAAAAGAGAGGCAGAAAATGAAACAGAAGAAGACGAACAAAATTGTAATTATCCTGTTGACGGTAGCTATGATTGCAGTAGTTGCACTGATAGGGGCAGAACTTGCAAAAAGAGGCGAAAGACCGGCAGGAAACCAGGGAACTCCGACGGCTACACAGACGCCGACTAAAGTTCCGACAGATGTGCCGACGACGGCTCCGACGGAAGCAGTAGCTCCGACAGAGGGTGCATCGTCTATAACTGTTGTACCGACAGCAGCTCCGACGTTGACACCAACACCGGAGACGGAGGATGTGATTCCTCTTGTGGAACTGACACCGCAGGATTTAAAGGAAGGTACAAATATTTTCATTTATTGCAAAGGGGCAAATGCAGTTTTAGCATCACCTTCTGAGAATAACCGTATCAATCCGGCAAAGACAACGCTGGAACATGGAGTTTTATCAACCGGAAACGGTGCGAGAATTTTTACTGTGGAACAGAATGGGGAATATGTTCGCTTCTATAATGAAATAGATGGGTATTTGTGTGCAAACGGAACCGGAAACAATGCATTTTATTCCAAAACGGCAGGCAATGAAGCGGATTGGAAAATAGAACAGGGCAACGGTGGCTATTATCTTCAGAATCGTGTGGCAAAGTACAGAGATATTTATCCGCAGTATCTGGAGTATTATTCCGGTCTGATTACGACGTACAGCATGAATAATCCAAAGGATTACAACATATATACCTTCCATTTCTATTCTGCGGGAGAACTGACCGGAGCAGTGAACAAGCCGATGATTTCGGTTGGCAGACTGGCAGTGGCAGAAAAGGGTATTACCTATGATTTTAAATTCCAGATTGAGGCAACCTATGACATTGCGGAGCTTACCGTGACATTAAACGGAGCGGATTTAAGATACGGCCTGGAAGATGGTATCTGCTACGTGCAGATTCCTGCTGAACTGGTAGGCGGCGGTCAGATGGCAGTGCAGATTTCCGGTAAGGATACCGAGGATGTTGCCTTCCGTGGTGAAATCGTAATTACCGTAAACGATATTCCGGTCTTTGCGAACCAGACACCTGGAAAGACGGAGCAGACCGGTATGCAGAAGAGACCGGTGATTTCCGTAGACGTAGTGAATGCGGGAAATAATCCGACGGTTGCTATGACAGTAGGAGGGAAACAGGTAACGGCTGAATATAAGAACGGAAAGATTACCTATACACCGGATGCGGCACTTGCCGACGGACGTGTAGAGGTTGTAGTGGAACTGACTAGGGCAGAGGACAATGTGAGTGCAAAGACGTCCTGGAAGTTTACGGTAGGTGAACCAAGTTATAATCTGTATTTCGGTCAGATGCATTCCCATACTGAGTATTCCGACGGCTCCGGTTCGCTGACCAGTGCCTTGGATTACATCTATAACCTGCCGGAGAGTGCGAATGTTGATTATGTGGCGTTTACTGACCATTCCAACTATTTCGATAAGAACGGCGGAACCAATCCGGAGGGTGCGCTGTATGATTTGAGTCTTGCGACAGATACCAGCCGTGATATCTGGTTAGAGTATACCGAAACCATCGATGCGTTTAATGCAAAGCAGAACAAGGTGCTTGCCATCGGTGGCTTCGAAATGACCTGGTCGTCCGGTCCCGGACATATGAATACCTTTAATACCGAAGGTATTGTATCCAGAAACAACCAGGTATTAAATAATAAGACAAATTTTGCCGGCATGCAGGCATATTATGAACTTCTTTCCGAGGATGCCGGTGAGGGAAGTATTTCCCAGTTCAATCATCCGGGCGGTTACTTCGGTGACTTTGCAGCCTTCGGATATTGGGATAAGGAGATTGACGACCGAATCCAGTTAATCGAGGTTTCCAACGGTTCCGGTCAGGTAGGCGCCAGCGGTTATTATCCAAGCTATGAAAGTTATAATCTGGCTCTGGACAAGGGCTGGCATCTGGCACCGATGATGAACCAGGATAACCACGGCGGCAGATGGGGAAATTCCAATGAAGCAAGAGGCGTTATTCTTGCTGAGGATTTGACGGAAGAAAATATTTACGATGCGATTTATAACCGCCGTGCCTATGCAACCGAGGACAGAAACTTAGAGATATTGTATACAGTAAACGGCAGATGGCTCGGTTCCATTTTTACCGAGAAACCAGAGGAATTGAAGGTACGTGTACAGTTTAACGATCCGGACAGTGTTGACAGAATCACGAAGGTAGAGGTTATTGTAGATTCCGGTAGGGTTGCGTATGAGTGGACAGATGCTGCAGACCTTGCAGATGGTCTGGTAGAGACTTCTTTGGCACCAAATTACAGATACTATTACATCCGTATCACGCAGGCGGACGGCAATCTGGCATTTACTGCACCGGTTTGGGTGGAAACGAAGTAAAATTTACTTGCAAATATTGCTAGTTTATGAGAAAATATTCGGGTGTGTAACTGTGCACACCCGAATTTGTATTTTTATGAAAGGAATGGTATAAATCATGAGCAAAAAGCCAACAGTATTAATGATTTTAGACGGATATGGATTAAATGAAAAGACACAGGCAAATGCAGTAGCGGAAGCAAGGACACCTGTGATGGATAAATTGATGGCAGAGTATCCTTTTGTGCAGGGGAATGCATCCGGTATGGCAGTAGGTCTTCCGGACGGACAGATGGGTAACTCTGAGGTTGGTCACTTAAATATGGGTGCCGGCCGTATCGTATATCAGGAACTGACCAGAATTACAAAGGAAATTCAGGACGGTGACTTCTTCGAAAATAAGGAACTTCTTGCAGCAGTAGAAAACTGTAAAGCAAACGGCAGTGCGCTTCATGCATTCGGTCTGTTGTCCGATGGCGGTGTACACAGCCATATTACACACTTATTCGGTTTGCTGGAACTTGCAAAGAGAGCAGGTCTTGAAAAGGTATTCGTACATGCATTTTTGGACGGCAGAGATACCGCACCGACTTCCGGTAAAGGTTTCCTGATTGATTTACAGAATAAGATGGACGAGCTTAAGATTGGTAAGATTGCCTCCATCCACGGCAGATACTATGCAATGGACAGAGACAACCGCTGGGACAGAGTAGAAAAGGCATATGCTGCACTGGTTTACGGTGAAGGAAACAAGGCAGACTGCGCAATCTGTGCAATCACAAAGTCCTATAAGGAAGAAGTAACAGATGAATTCGTAGTTCCTACCATCACTTGTGAAGATGGTACAATTAAAGAGAACGACTCCATCGTATTCTTTAATTTCCGCCCGGACCGTGCAAGAGAAATTACCAGAGCATTCTGTGCTGATGAGTTTGACGGTTTTGAAAGAAGATTCGGCAGATTTAATGTAAAGTTTGTCTGCTTCTCTGAATATGATGTTACGATTCCGAACAAGACGGTTGCTTTTGAAAAGATTGCAATTACCAATACCTTCGGTGAATTTCTTGCTGCGAACAACATGACTCAGGCAAGAATTGCGGAAACCGAAAAGTATGCACACGTAACGTTCTTCTTTAACGGTGGTGTAGAAGCGCCAAACGCAGGAGAAGACAGAATCTTAGTCAACTCTCCAAAGGTGGCAACCTATGATTTGCAGCCTGAGATGAGCGCTTACGAAGTAGCAGACAAGTTAGTAGAGGCAATCAAGTCCGGCAAGTATGATGTTATCATCACAAACTTTGCAAATCCGGATATGGTTGGTCATACCGGTATTGAAAATGCAGCTATTAAGGCGGTAGAGGCAGTCGATGAATGCGTAGGTAAGGCATACGATGCACTGATGTCCGTAGACGGCCAGATGTTCATCTGTGCAGACCACGGCAATGCAGAGCAGTTACTGGATTATGAGACAGGCGCACCGTTTACCGCGCATACAACCAATCCGGTTCCGTTTGTTTTAGTAAATTATGATAAGGCTTACACCTTAAGAGAAGGTGGCTGTCTGGCAGACATCGTTCCGACCCTGATTGAGATGATGGGTATGGAGCAGCCAAAGGAAATGACAGGTAAGTCCTTATTAGTCAGAAGATAAGAAAAAAGTACTTTACAAAATTACAAAAGTTTTATATAATGAACTTTGGTTAATTAATCCTGAGGTTTAGGAGGTGTGATAAGTGGCAGTTTTAAGAGGAATTGTAACAGTTTTATATGTTCTTATTTGTATAGCGTTAGTTATTGTTGTATTGTTCCAGGAGAGTAAGTCGCAGGGACTTTCCGGTTCCATCAACGGAATCGCTGAAACATACTGGGGTAAGAATAAGGGACGTTCTATGGAAGGTGCTTTAGAAAACGGAACTAAGGTTTTAGCAGTACTCTTCATCGTATTATCCGTTGTTCTTAACTTAAACTGGTAATATTAAATATGAATGTAGAAAGCGTGTTTCAATTTTGGGACACGCTTTCCTTTTGTTTTGGGGGAGAAATTAGGAGAGAGGATTATGAAGTTTATCAGTAAAAAGAAGAAAACAGAAAAGCCGTTAAAGGCTCCGGTGCCGGAACTGCGTGTGGGTACCTTTGCGGGTACAACGCGTGGATTCGGGTTTTGTGTTATCGAAGGAGAAGATGATGTCTTTATTCCGGAGAGAGACACCAAAGGGGCAATGCACGGCGATGAAATAGAAATTGAGATTACCTCCGGCGGTTCCGAAGGAAAACGTCGGGAAGGTAAGGTTGTGAAGGTGACGAAGCGTGACACGGTTTACGTAGTCGGAACCTTTGAAAAAAGCAAAAATTACGGCTTTGTCATTCCGGATAATTTGAAACTCGGCAGTGATATTTATATTGCCAAGGAGCACACCAAGGGAGCGGTAAACGGACATAAGGTCTATGTAAAAATTACAGACTATGGTAGTGCAAAAAGAAGTCCGGAGGGCCGTGTGGTGGAAATTCTGGGTCACATCAATGATCCTGCGGCAGATGTAAAGACCGTGTTAAAGACGTATGGTCTGGATACAGAGTTCCCGGAAAGTGTGATGCAGGAGGCAGAGAGTATGCCGGAAGAAATCCTGGAATCTGAAACGGCCGGACGACTGGATTTGCGCGGAGAACTGACGGTGACCATCGACGGCGAGGATGCCAAGGATTTGGATGATGCCATCACAATCAGCAAAAAAGACGGAATATATCATCTGGGTGTGCACATTGCCGATGTGACGCACTATGTGAAGGAAGGCTCGGCTCTGGATACGTGTGCGTTGACCAGAGGAACCAGTGTGTATCTGGTGGACCGTGTGATTCCGATGCTGCCGCATCGTTTATCGAACGGCATTTGTTCTTTAAATGCGGGTGTAGACCGCCTGGCGCTCAGCTGCCTGATGGAAATTGATGAAGAGGGAAATGTGATAGGACATCAGATTGCAGAAACGGTGATCCGAGTCACCAGACGCATGAGTTATACCGAGGTATACCGCATCCTGCAGGGGGAAGCGGACGACGCATACGGCGAGTTACGTCCGAACTTCTTTCTGATGAAAGAACTTTCGGATATTTTAAGAGAAAAGCGTAAAAAACGCGGTGCGGTGGATTTTGATTTCCCGGAGAGCAAGATTACCCTTGCGGAAAACGGCAGACCGATAGAAATTAAACCGTATGAACGCAACGATGCAACGAAGTTGATTGAAGATTTTATGCTGGCGGCCAATGAAACCGTGGCAGAAGATTTCTTTTGGCAGGAGGCACCGTTTGTTTACCGTACCCATGAAAATCCGGACCCAGAGAAAATAAAGAAGTTAGGTGTGTTTATCCGGAACTTCGGTCTTCATATCAAAGAGGGCAAGGACGGTATCCACCCGAAGGAACTGCAGAAACTTTTGGATTCTCTGGAAGGAAAGGAAGAGGGAACGCTCATTTCCCGTCTGACGCTCCGTTCTTTAAAACAGGCAAAGTATTCGACGGATTGTGACGGACATTTTGGACTTGCGGCAAAATATTATTGTCATTTTACGTCACCGATCCGACGTTATCCGGATTTGCAGATTCACCGCATTATCAAGGATATTTTAAACGGCAGGATGTCGGAAGAAAAGGAAGAGCATTACCATGAAATTCTTGCCGACGTGGCAGCACAGGCAAGCAAAACAGAACGGACGGCAGAAGAGGCCGAACGTGAAGTGGAAAAGATGAAAAAGGTAGAATACATGGAAAAACGCATCGGTGAGGTATACGACGGCGTGATTTCCGGTGTGACCAACTGGGGAATTTATGTGGAACTTCCAAACACCGTGGAAGGCATTATCCGTCTGGAAAACATCCAGGATGATTTCTACCGTTTCGATGCGGAACGGTATCAGCTGGTGGGAGAGAGACACCGTCAGGTGTACCGGCTCGGACAGCACATCACCATTTTAGTGCTGGGCGTGGATAAAGTACTGAAAACCATTGACTTTCTGCCGTACAATAAGGTAGAGTAGATGTAGAGACTTGATTTGTGTCCTCTGCGACAGGCAGGGGAGTACATAATACGGAAAAGAGGTAGCTTATGGCAGGTTCAAAGGAGAGTATCAAACTGGTTGCCAACAATAAAAAGGCATACTTTGATTACTTTATTGAAGATAAATATGAGGCCGGTGTGGCACTCCACGGTACAGAGGTAAAATCCATCCGTATGGGTAAGTGCAGTATCAAAGAGGCCTATATTAAGATTGAAAACGGAGAAGTGTTCATCTACGGTATGCACATCAGTCCTTACGAAAAAGGGAACATTTTTAATAAGGACCCGATGCGTATCAAAAAGCTTCTCATGCACAAGTATGAGATTAACAAGATTTTCGGTAAGATGCAGCAAAAGGGCTATACCCTGGTGCCGTTACAGGTGTATTTAAAGGGCAGTCTGGTAAAAGTAGAAGTTGGTATTGCCAAGGGTAAAAAGTTGTATGATAAGCGCGAGTCACTGGCAAAGAAGGACATGAAGCGTGAAGCAGAGAAGGAGTTTAAAATCCGGAATCTGGGATAGGGGGTTATGATGACAACTCACAAGCGGAAAATTACAGTAATCGGTCACAAAAATCCGGATACGGATTCCATCTGTTCCGCAATTGCGTATGCACATTTAAAAAACAGTCTGAATCAGACGGACTGCTTTGTGCCAAAGCGTGCGGGGGAAGTGAATGCGGAGACGGAGTTTGTGCTTGATTATTTTAAAGCAGAGCTGCCGGAACTGGTGGAGGACATCGGTACACAGGTTAAGGATATTGAAATCCGTGAGACGGCAGGCGTTTCCGGCGGTATTTCCCTTAAGAAAGCACACGCTTTGATGAAGGACAATAACGTGGTGACACTCCCGATTACGAGGGAAGATATGTTGGAGGGTGTCATTACCATCGGTGATATTGCAACGTCTTATATGGATGTATATGATAGCGGAATTCTGTCGAAGGCAAAAACACCGTATCAGAATATTATTGAAACACTGGATGCGACAATTCTGGTCGGGGATGCGGATGCGATTTTTGATGCAGGAAAGGTGCTCATTGCCGCGGCAAGCCCGGAGATGATGGAGTGTTACATAGAGGAAAAAGACCTTGTTATCATGGGAAACCGCTATGAAATGCAGCTTTGTGCCATTGAAATGAAGGCGGGCTGTATTATCATCTGTGAAGGGGCTCCGGTGTCGCGCACCATTCAGAGACTGGCAGAGCAGAATGGCTGTACCGTGCTTTGTACGCCGATGGATACGTACACGGTAGCGCGTCTGATTAACCAGAGTATGCCGATTTCGTATTTTATGATAAAAGAAAATATCAAGACCTTCCATACAACGGATTTTGTCGAGGAAATCAAGGAAGTCATGGCAAAGCAGAGAACCAGAGACTTTCCGGTACTGGATTCCAAGGGCAGATACTGCGGTATGGTTTCCAGAAGAAATCTTCTCGATATGAAACAGAAGCAGGTCATTTTAGTTGACCATAACGAAAAGAGCCAGGCTGCCGACGGCGTGGAAAATACGGAAATTCTGGAGATTGTGGATCATCATCGCCTTGGTACGATGGAAACGATGTCACCTGTTTTTTTCAGAAACCAGCCTTTGGGATGTACGGCGACGATTGTATTCCAGATGTACCGGGAAAACCGCATCGAACTGCCGGAGCAGATGGCAGGACTTTTATGCGCGGCGATTCTTTCCGATACGCTGATGTTCCGTTCGCCAACCTGCACACCTGCAGATAAGGCTGCCGCAGAGGTGCTCGCCAAAATGGCAGGCATTGAAATTGAAATCTTTGCAAATGAGATGTTTTTGGCAGGCAGCAATTTACGGAATAAGAGTGCAGAAGAGATTTTTTATCAGGATTTCAAGGTGTTTCCGATAGAGGATGTGACGATTGGTGTAGGACAGATTAACTCGTTAAATGCGGATGAACTTACCACTATCGGGGCGATGATGAAACCGAAGTTAGAGGGATTTTTAAAAGCGCAGAATGTGGATATGATGTTCTTTTTACTGACGGATATTGTCAAGGAATCCTCCGTACTCTTATATACGGGTGCACAGGCAGAGACTGTGGTGGAAGCAGCTTTCGGCTATCCGGGATGCGAGGCTGAAATTACACTTGCCGGTATGGTGTCCAGAAAGAAGCAGCTGATTCCGGCACTTGTGAGCGGTCTGCATCAGTTATAAATTTTTATTTTGAATGCAAGGGCGGCAGGAAAGGATTGCCGCCTTGACGCATATATATTTTTGTGGTATAGTTACTTTCGCGGTAACGAAAAATACCGATGTGGCTTAGTCAGTCGCATAGCTAAACCAGGGCTTGTACTGGTTTCGACGGGGGTTTTGAAGTTACGGAAGCCATTGGTGGTTGGGGACCACCTTAAAACCTCAAATTAAAAATAAACGCTAACAATAATTTAGCATTCGCTGCCTAGTATGGCAGCTGTCAGACCTGACGCACCTACACGTTAGGACCCTGGCATCGACTATGTAGGAAACGATGCATCCAAAGCTTTGAGGGTGTAGGCGTAATATGAAGCTACTGAAATCTGCCGCGTGTCTGCTTGCGACGGATGGTGGGAACATGCAATATTAGGTTGCAGAAATAACAGACTGTAATGGGAGATGCCGTAGTGGATGGGCTTTCGGACAGGGGTTCGACTCCCCTCAGGTCCATAAAAAAGAGGCTTGCGAGTTTACTCGCAGGCTTCTTTTTTATGGACCTGAGGGGAATAGGACTTGTAAAGGTTGAAAACACTTCGGGCTTTTGGACAGGGGGAGTAAAGTTTTCCTGTCTCTTTCAGCGCATGTACAAAAAAAGGTACATGCAATGTGATATTAGTATTGGTGTAAACGATATACTCCATATGTGATGAAGAAAGGGAAGATTTATCATGAGAGAAAAAATCTATAATCAAAAATGGGATAAAGAAAAGATTGATTCAATTGTTGATATTTTAGGTAATCATATTGTGCGTCGAAGCGTAGTACTTGGAGTTGATTATCCCGATGGAACAGGGACATATGGGATTACTGATCCTGGTGAAATAGATATTACGGAATCCATGGTTGGAGGTTCAGTTTATCGTGGTGAGGTTATAGAGACCCTTTGCGGAAATGAAGAAATCAGATACATTATTTCTATTAGAGAATCGTTATATGATTATATATGGGCTGAAATAACACGTAAGGATGATGGCGCTGTAGAGGTTTACGAGACGTACGAAGAAGTTGTACAAGCCGCGAAAGACTTAGCGGTAGGTAAGAGACCATTCAATTTTGTAAGATGTTATATGCGTAGGGATATTTGTTGCTATTGTCGCTACTGGAACGGGAATAGAAAAATAGATTCTAACAAAAGATTATGGGTAGATCCCGATACAAAATTCGAATGCACCTTTCAAAATGTTACGGATGATAATAGGGTGCATCTTCCGGATGATGAGGCTTGTAAATACTATGAATTACTCGATTTGGAAGAGGCTTGGAAAGAAACAATTAAGAAGGATTACGAAGAATAGAGACATCTTATGCCTTATTTTTCTATGGTAATTTTAGTTTATTAGTGATATAATAAATAATAAAGAAGAGTGCTTCACATAGGAAGATATGCGAACTTATAGAACGCACCGGAAAGGAGGAGCAACATGAATGATTCAAAAATAAGAGAAGTAGTTGAATTATTCGCAAAGGAAGCTGGACAGGTTTATGGAGATAAGCTGAAAAAGGTTATTTTGTATGGATCTTGTGCCAGAGGGGATTTTGACGAGCAGAGTGATATAGATATTATGTTGCTTCTTGACATTAAGCCGGAGCAGATACCGGAAGAAAGAAATAAGATTTTTTCTGTGGCTGATTATTTTGATTTGAATTACGATGTGGTGTTATCTCCGGTTGTTCAGAGTATTAGTGTATTTAATAAATACATGCCGGCTTCGGTATTTTATCAGAATATAGAGAGAGAGGGTGTTTTGGTTGCAGGATAATGAAACTATGGGCAGCATCATGGACTATGCAACATATCGGTTAAGCCGAGCAAAGGAAGATTTAGATGCAGCAGAGCTGCTGTTTGAACATGGGGACTTTTTCCGGTAGAGCTTTCTGCAATGATAGGTTCTGCGTTTACTATCCGTAATGCATCGGATTATGATGATATGTTTATTGCAAGTAAGTCTGATACTGAACAACAGATAAAAAATGCAAAGCGCATTTACGAAGAAGTAGAGATTTATGTGAAAAAAAGGCTTGATGACAAGCAGTAAAATAAGGGGTAAAAAACTGGTGTCAAAGTGGTGTCCGCTGCTTTGACATCTTTTGTAATTTGGCATAAATAAAGGGATAAAGAGAAGGATTAATTAGTTTGGCTCCCTGGTGGAGAACGTTTAGGATTGACCGGAACGAAGCGGAGATCGACTCTCTGAGGATATTATTTGTCTGTAGTTATGTTTGTGTGATATAATGAGTTCAGAAACTTTGAATTTTACGCATCGTTAAGAAAGGAGTAAAGTATGTTAGAAGTAGGAACCAAGGCACCAGATTTTGAACTGTTTGACCAAGATGGAAAATTGCATAAATTAAATGATTATATTGGAAAAAAGGTTATTTTATATTTTTATCCAAAGGATAGTACACCGGGATGTACAAAGCAAGCATGTGGATTTTCTGAAAGAT
>SVEF01000027.1 GCA_015057585.1 Lachnospiraceae bacterium
CCGGTGTCTCCGGCCATTTACCTTGTCGGTATAGTTCAATACAATTCATTTTGTATTCTTGTGAATAACGCATAAAAATAACCCTCCTTACTGGATTTTCGTCCAGTAAAGAGGGTACATATCAAACGTGGATAACCCTTTTATTTTACTTATTTATTTTGTTTTTTTCGGTGTGCGGAGTGCAAGCCATACTCCGAGTCCTACCAGTGCGCAGCCGACAACTACAATGGCAATCGCTACGATTGTCTGGGTCGGTCCATACGGATTCACTACGACCGGCTGTGGCGGAAGTTCAGGTTCGCCCGGTGCCGGTGATGGTGATGGGGTCGGTGTTTCAATTGCTCTCTCCACCTTAGTAGCGTAAACCGATGGGTCTACACCATATACTGTCTCACCAAACACGGTACTATCCATACCCGATGCATAATTTGCAAAGAAACTTTCAAATTCAAAGACAGCCACACCGGCTCCCTGAGCCAAAACAGTTTCAATCTGAGTTTTTAAACTCTCTGTTGTAAATCCGTTTTGGGCAGATACACCGATAACTACATTGGATGCTCCCTTTGCAAGTTTAATCGCATCTTTTGTCAGACTCGCTACCGCATTCTCATAGTACGCCATAGGCACTACCAAATCGCCGTAGCCCTTCTCCATCCACTCCCGACTGCTCTGCATGAATTGATCTCTGCCATCATCAAAGAACGGATATACAGACAGTGAAAGAATCAGTTCCGGCTTAATTGCTCTCAAACGTGTCGAACACATCTTAACAAATTCAGTCACCTGCTGCTGTTTATAGTATTCGAATGTCTTTACTTCAAAACTCTTTGACTTATACTCTCTCGGATCGTAGCCCTTTTCTGCGATAAATGCATTGATGGTATAGTCATCGTATCCGTAATCCTTTTCCTTTGTCTTCTGCGGATAACGCACATAGTCTAACTGGATACCATCCAGGTCATACTTTGTACAAAGAATCTCGTACAGACCTACAATCCATTCCCGACATTCCGGACGGGCAGGGTTGAAGAAATACATCTTGCCATACATGGTATCTTCCCATGCATTGCCCTCTCTGTCTGTAAGCAACCAGTCCTTGTGAGCTCTCATGACCGGACCGCCGCCGTCTTCTCTCTGCATGCCGATAAAGAAAGATTCCACCCAGCAGTGCAGCTGCATACCGCGGCTGTGGCAGGCATCAATATACGCCTGCAATACATCAAATCCCTCATAATCCGGATTCTGATACGTTGCATCATACTCCACCGGGAAAATGGTGTATCCGTTAAATACAGTCTCTAAAAATATTGTGTTCAAACCTGCATCTTTAATCTGCTGAACATGTGTTTCAACCTGCTCTTTCGTGGTCTCCTTTGGTCTGAGCCAAATCGCACGCATCGGATTTTCTTCTGCCGCATTGACTGTTTCTGCGGCAGGTACAAATCCAACAAACATCGCAAGTATCATGAAAAGCGGAATCATCCGTTTTATCAATCGTTTCATGCTATCTATTACTTCCTTTTCTGTTTACTTCTTATTTACGCTTCTTAATTACAACAACGATAACGCCTGCAAGTGCAACTACAGCAACAACGATAACTGCAATTACAACAGGGCTCATACCCGGATTTTCCTGTACTACAGGTTCAGGTGCCTGTGTAGGCTCTGCAGTTGGTTCTGCTGTCGGTTCCGGTGTTGGTTCCGGAGTAGGAGTTGCATCCGACTTTGTCCAATAAGTTTCCGGCTTTTCGGATGTAAGGTAGGTATCTGCAAGCTTGTCATATACCCAAATCATATCGTCATAGTTACCTACAAGATAATGCTCTGTTCCAACTTCTGCATGGGTTGTGAGGTAAGCAACTGTTTCAGGATGCTTGCCTACAACGTCCGGATAGAACATGATAACCATCTTGCCGTATCCGAGTTTTTCGGATTCCACTGTCAAAACACCATCTGGATTCATATCCGAAGAAGTAACTACAAACACGCCCTTTTCTTCGTTGTACTCAAGTACAAGACCATACCACCAGCCGAAAACGTTATTTGCAGGATCCTGACCTAAAACAGCTGTTGCCTGTAATTCAGGATCATCGGATGTTAATACAATAATTTCCTTGATGTGGTCATCTAACCAGTCATAAGCGTTGGACATAGTGAGATAACCGATTGTGCTTTCCGGCAATGGTTCCGGTGTAGGTGTTGGTTCTTCAGGAACATCTACAGGTGCATCTGTACCTGCTGTTGCTAATGTAAGAGTAACATCTGTTAAAGCGCCTGCTGCTGCAGCAAGTGTAGCAAAATCACAGGAAAGAGTAAATTCTGCGCCTTCTTTTACGTTTTCTAAGAAGAAATTAAAACTGTCTGCCTGGTTTTCTGCTACTCCGTCATGGAAAGCTACAACAATCTTTCCTTCGCCGAGTGTTGCTGTTTCTGCTGCACAGACACCATCACCAGGTACCATATCTGCTACAGTAACAACATAAGTTCCCTTTTCTGCATTGTACTCAAGCACAAAGCCATACCACCAGTTAAAGAAGCCTGCTCCCTGACCTGTAAAGGTAGAGGAGGTTGCTGTTGCATCTGCGGATGCGAATACAAAAATATTGTGAGCATGACCGTCTCCGGCATCTCTCCAGTCATAACCGTTTGCAAAGTGGAGACCACCTGCTGCTACTGCTTCCTTTTCAACTACAGTAAGAGTAACATCTGTTAATGCACCTGCTGCTGCAGCGAGTGTTGCAAAATCACAGGAAAGAGTAAATTCTGCACCCTCTTTTACATTTGCAAGGAAATAGTTAAAGCTGTCTGCCTGGTTTTCTGCTGCGCCATCGTGGAATACTACCACAATCTTGCCTTCACCAAGTGTTGCTGTTTCTGCTGCGCAAACACCGTCACTAGCCACCA
Source organism: Lachnospiraceae bacterium (assembly GCA_015057585.1). Lineage (GTDB taxonomy): Bacteria > Bacillota > Clostridia > Lachnospirales > Lachnospiraceae > SIG299. Next base: position 2,905 of record SVEF01000027.1, read on the forward strand.
TATCTGCTACGGTAACAACGTAAGTTCCCTTTTCTGCATTGTACTCAAGTACAAAGCCATACCACCAGTTAAAGAAGCCTGCTCCCTGACCTGTAAAGGTAGAGGAGGTTGCTGTTGCATCTGCGGATGCGAATGCAAAAATATTATGAGCATGACCGTCTCCGGCATCTCTCCAGTCATAACCGTTTGCAAAGTGGAGACCGCCTGCTGTCTGTGCTTCTTCTGTTTCAACTAAAGTAAGCGTAACGTCGGTTAATGCACCTGCTGCTGCAGCAAGTGTTGCAAAATCACAGGAAAGAGTAAATTCTGCTCCTTCTTTTACGTTCTCTAAGAAGTAATTAAAGCTGTATGCCTGATTTTCAGCAGCTCCGTCATGGAATGCTACCACGATCTTACCTTCGCCGAGTGTTGCTGTTTCTGCTGCATTCACACCGTCACTTGCTACCATATCTGCTACGGTAACAACGTAAGTTCCCTTTTCTGCATTGTACTCAAGTACAAAACCATACCACCAGTTGAAGAATCCAACTGCCTGACCCGTAAAGGTACCGGATGTTGCAGTAGCATCTGTAGATGCAAATGCAAAAATGTTGTGAGCATGACCGTCTCCGGCATCTCTCCAGTCATAACCGTTTGCAAAATGAAGGCCACCGCCTTCTACTGCTACTTCCGTTGTCTCTTCTGCTCTTGCAACTGTTGCAGCGCCCCCAAGTGTGCTACTGATAAGCATAAATGCGCATGCCAGTAATCCCAGCATTCTTCTGACATTTATTCGTTTCATAAATATCTCCTCCGATTTCTTTTTTTGTTAATTGAACACCTTTCTCGTATTCAATTACATCAAAATGGTATCATATTTCTTTTTTATTTCCAACAAATTACCTGTTTCTGATTTTTGTTTCAAAAAATTTCTCTTCTTCTGAATTTACTTTCAAAAATCATTTTTTTCCTTTCAGTGCCGACAGCGTCTCCTTATACTTTTGTGACTTGGTATAAGAATCATTGTCAATGTAATACGCATATAAAATATCAATGATAACCAGTATCGCAAACTGCGGCGATATCTTGGTTCCGAGGTCCATATTTTTCAAATATGCCACACGTACCACTTCATCACAAATCTTCGCAATCTCCACATCAGGATTTGCCGTGAAAAACACAACCGTTGCACCATTTTTCTTGGCCGCACGGATACTGTCCGACACTTCTTTTGTCTTTCCGCTTAATGACATAGCAATCACAAGGAAATTACTGTCTACGAGTGCAGCACTCATCTTCATCATATGCGTGTCCGTAATCACATCGACATCCAGTCCCACACGCATAAATCTCAACTGGAACTCCCTTGCCGCAAGTCCTGAACTCCCGACACCGTAGATAAAGACCTTGCTGCACTTGTCTAACATGTCCGCAATTCTCTGAATCTGCACTTCATCCATGGACTGATAATTATCCCGGAGAATATTTTGATAATATCCGTATACCTTACGTGAAAAGAAGCTGATGTCCTTTTGGTTGTTTACATTGATTCTCTCCAGCTCCAAATCCTGTTCATAAGAGTAGGTAAGTTCCCGGTATCCCTTATAGCCGCATTTCTTTGCAAATCTGGATAACGACGCTTCCGACACAAACAACAGTTTTGCAATGTTTTTCGAAGAAAAATCCATCTTCTCCGTATTGTTTAAAAAGAAGTCCGCAATCCCATGTTCCACCTGCGTCATCTCATCGTAACAACTTCTGATGTTTTGTTTTGTTTCGTTTCTCATATTGATCATAACAATACTCTCTTTTTCCTTATTTCCGTAAATTTATCTGAACTTTTCGATGGACTTTCCAAGTCCTTCTACAGCATGTTTACTTGTATCAACCGCACCGGCCACTTCATTCATAAGAGTTACAAGAGAAGCTGCATTATCAGCTGCATCAGCTACATCATTCGCATTTTCTTCCACCGCATGATTAATCTGGTCAAACTTGTCCACCATATGTTTAATTACACGGTTTAACTCTGCCGCCTGTGTAAGGAAATTGCTCATTTCCTCATAAATCCGTGTAGTCTCTTCATTGTATGTCGTGCCGGACTCCACATTATTCTGATAATCTTCCATAACTCGGCCCAACATAAACTCCATCAATGCAGTCGCATTCTCATTTAAACTGTTTACAGCATTTACTACAACAACACTGAGTTCCTGAATATTGGTCGCCGTATTTTTACTGTTATCCGCCAGGTTTCTGATCTGGTCCGCCACCACGGCAAATCCGCGACCGTGTTCTCCCGCTCTTGCCGCCTCAATGGATGCATTCAATGCAAGCATATTGGTCTGGCTGGCAATATTTAAAATGTCGTCCGTCAACGAATTAATCCGCTCTACTTCCCGGCTTTCTTCCATTGCCTTTGCCATAGCCTGTTCCATGTCGGCAATCATTTTGGCAACTTCCTGACGGCTTTCCATCGATGCCTTGGTATTCTCGGCCGAGTGATTCTTCATTCCATCAACTTTCTTCATCATCTCTTCCGTCGATCCCATCATTTCCTGTACCGAAGTTCCTGCCTCATGTGCATTTGCATTTACTGTAGTCACTGCAGATGTAATTTCTTCCATGCTGGCTGTCAATTCCTGCATCACAGCAGAAATCTCCCCGGAAGATTTGTTTGCATTTGACACACTGTTTTCAATGACCCCGGTGCTTCCGTCGATTTCTGCGGAATGGTCCACTACGCCACTGATAATTCCTTCTATACTTTCCATCAGTCCATCGATACCTGCGGACATGATGCCAAGTTCATCACCACTCTGATAGCCGATTCTGGTCGACAAATCCACGTGTCCTGCCCGGATACTTTCACTGATTTCCTGTACTCCCTTGGTAATTCTTTTTAACGGTCCGAACAAACTTCGTATCATAACCACAAACAGGATTGCCACAATGATAACCATGATTACAATTCCGATCACCGAGTTACTTGCAGCCGTCTGAAAAGCCGCCTCCACTGCGTGTGCTTCTTCCTGTAGGTTAGCTTTTGTACTCAGTTCCATACCGGCCTGATAAAGTTGCTTAATGGACTGAAAATTCTGCCACTGAGCCAAACAGAAAAACAGAAATGCAATAGCAATACAAATTCCTAATTTTGCGCCTACCTTTAATCCCTTTTTTGCATGATTCATTCTTTTGTCCTCCTGTGAAATCTATTGAAATACAACTGCATCAATTTTGTCCAATTCATCTTTTGTGAACTGTGTATTTTTGATTGCCTCTATATTTTTAAGAATCTGCTCCGGCTTTGACGCCCCAATCAATACACTGGTTACAATGCCGTCCCTTAAAATCCATGCAAGCGCCATCTCCGCCAGACTCTGCCCGCGTTCTGCTGCAATTTCATTCAATTTCTTAACTTTGGCAACTCGTTCTACAGTAATAGAATCCTCTTTCAGAAACACTCCGGAAGTACGCACACGGCTATCTGATGGAATCCCGTTTAAGTAGCGGTCCGTCAGCATCCCCTGTTCTAAAGGACAAAATGCGATAATCCCTTTTCCCAGTTTCTCTGCAGTCTTCTTCAACCCGTTTTGCTCAATGGTACGGTCCAGCATGGAATACCTGTTCTGATTAATCACAAACGGACAATGCAATTCCTTTAGAATCTCGGTTGCCTGTTCCAAATGCACTCCGTCATAATTGGAAATACCGGCATACAATGCCTTTCCGCTATGTACTGCGTGAGCCAGTGCTCCCATCGTCTCTTCCAACGGTGTATTCGGATCCATGCGATGATGATAGAATATATCTACATATTCCAGTCCCATTCTCTTCAAACTCTGATCCAGGCTTGCAAGCAAATATTTTCTGCTTCCCCAGTCCCCGTACGGGCCATCCCACATGCCATATCCTGCCTTTGTACTGACAATCAGTTCATCCCTGTATGGCATCAGATGTTCTTTTAAAATCCGCCCGAAATTCAATTCCGCACTTCCCGGTTTCGGTCCGTAATTATTTGCCAGATCAAAATGCGTGATTCCGTGATCAAACGCAGTAAAAATCATCTGTTCCATATTGGCATAATTTGAAGTGTCGCCAAAGTTATGCCAAAGCCCCAATGATACCGCAGGTAACTTCAAACCGCTCTTGCCACAGTGATTATATTTCATTTTCTCATATCGTTTCTCCGATGGATGATACATAGTTTCTCCTCCCCTTAACAGGCATATTCATTTTTCGTCTGCAGACCCAGAATATGTCTCGCATCATTTAACAGTTCGAATCTTGGTGTTATCAATTCTCCCTCTTCGTCCGACAGACTGACCACAGTAATTCCGGTATAATCCAGCCCCATCGTCGTACAGACAAACGGATACGGAAGATTAAACATGTGACTTAAAATCGCCGCAGATGCACCTCCGTGCCCGAATGCGGCAATGGTTCTTTCTGTTGCACTCTTCTCTCCCGTCACCCGGTAATATAGCCCTTCCCTCTGATATCCTAATGTCTGAAGCCATCGATCCGTTTCCCCTGCTATCCTGTTCACATAACCAATCATCACGTTTTGGCTGAACGGGTCGGTTTCCTTCCAATCCGAACAAAGCAGACTCTCATTTCTACGCACCATAGCATCTGACAGTCCCCAAGGATCCTCATCTGCAACTATTTGATTATCCCGTAGGATTCCCCACCGGATTTCCCCCATAAAATCACATTTTTCAATGGAAAGCCCCAAAAGGTTTGCGGTACATTCCGCGGTCTCATAGGCCCGTCCGCAGGTGGAGGAAAAAATCTGCCCGATACCTTCATTTTTTAACCGTTCCGCAGCCGCCTGTGCATGCAGTTTCCCGAGTTCCGTCAAACAGTCATCCACATAATTCGGATGACCATGGCGCACAAAAATAATTCTCATAAGTCCTCCCATCAGTTCCTTTTTTCTAAACCAATGCATATCTTTTTATATTCTATCACGAATGGGATATTTTCGCAAGTAAACGAAGCGGGAGCAGACTCTCCCATCTGTCATTTGTCATCTTTGTTTTATGAATTAATTTGCAAATAATCGCAAAAACGTTCATAATAAAATTATAGTTCATTCTGTATAGAGAATCAAACTAAAATACTTATTTTAAGGAGAACGGCAATGAAAGAAATTTTACTTGGAACCACAGGCATGAAAATGCCATCAATCGTCGTCGGCTGTATGCGGCTTGCCGGCAAAAACTGCGAGGAAATGCAACGATTTTTGCACACTTCCCTGGAGCATGGCGCGTATTTCTTTGACCATGCGGACATTTACGGCGGAGGCCAAAGCGAATCCATCTTTGGCGAAGCCATGGCAAAGGATACCTCCATCAAAAGAGAGGCTCTGTTTTTACAGTCCAAGTGTGGTATCCGGCAGGGATTTTTCGATTTTTCCAAGGAGCATATTGTTTCTTCCGTAGACGGAATTTTAAAGAGATTGCAGACCGATTATCTGGATGCTCTCTTACTGCACCGTCCGGATGCCCTCATGGAACCGGAAGAGGTGGCGGAGGCTTTTGAAGAACTGCACACCAAAGGCAAAGTTCGGTATTTTGGTGTATCTAATCATAAACCAATGCAGATTGAATTGCTAAAGCGTTATGTGAAGCAGCCGTTACATATCAACCAGCTGCAGTTCAGCATTCCCGTCTCCAACATGGTTGCAAACGGTCTGGAAGTCAATATGACATCCGATGGTGCACCGGACCGTGACGGCAGTGTTTTGGATTATTCCAGACTTAACGACATGACCATCCAAGCATGGTCTCCGTTCCAGATGCCAAACTGGCAGGGATGCTTTATTGACAGTGAAAAATATCCGAAATTGAACGAAGAATTACAGGTTTTGGCTGAACAGTACGGTGTCAACAAAACTACCATTGCCACCGCTTGGATTTTACATCATCCGGCAAACATGCAGGTAGTCACAGGTACTGCAAGCGAAGCACGTCTGGCAGAAATTATGGAAGCCGATAAGGTACATTTAACCCGTCAGGAATGGTACCGTCTATATCTTGCAGCGGGACATATTTTACCATAAGGAATAAAAAACGCAGAAATGACACAAATACCTGCATCATTTCTGCGTTCCTATGTTATTTTACTATTAATCGTTTAAATTCAATTATTCAGCCGGATTAATTACTACATTAAATTCACCGGCTTCTTTTACTGCGAAGCAGTAGAAAACAACACCATTCGCAGGAATGTTAACAGAAGTCGGAGTACCGTTTACAACTACGGATACAGGAGTATCCACGGAAATAACGATTGCACCAAAGATAGATGCGCCCGGTTCGATTTCACCATTTTCGATTACCTTGTAATCTGTAGGTGCACCGGCATAAGTAAAGCTCTGTACCTGATATTCATAGTTCGTATTGTTAGTAACCGTTACGATACCATTACCGCTGACAGGAGCAGCTCCCTTTTCGGAAATAACAACGTCATATTTTCCGCCCGTCTTTACTGCGAAGCAATAGAACGTAGTAGGACCTGCAGGAATATTAACAGAAGTTTCAACGCCGTTTACGGTTACAACAACTTCCTTTGTGCTGTCAATAACGATTGCACCGAAGATAGCTGCACCCGGCTCAATGATACCATCAGTGATTACCTTGTAATCGGAAGGTGCGCCGGCATAGGTAAAGCTCTGTAATTCATATGTGTTTGCAGTGTTATTCTTAACGGTCACAACACCTGCAGTCGGGTCAGTTTCCTTGAATAATACCTCAATTGTATTATCGCCAGGATTAACAGCAAAGCAATAGAATCCGCCTGCCATTGCAGGGTCTGTCATAGGAGTTTCAGAACCGTTTACAACAACCTTGGCTACTTCGTAACCTTCGTTTGCTGCAGGCTTAACACAGATAATCTTGCCAAGTTCTAAAGCACCGCCGTTTGCAACCTGAGCCATGTTACCAAAATCACCCATTGCACAAGTCATAACAGCAAATGTACCGCCGACAGCGTCTGCATATACAGCCTTGGAAGCTGCAAAGTCTACCGCCTCTACCTTAGAAATTGCTTCACCATAAGTTGCAGTAAAGCTTCTCTCGCCGGTAATGGTTACTGTAGGAGGGTTCGACATAATGTTAAATACTAAGCTAGCGCTGTTGTAGTTTTCCTTCATGCTTGTTACAAAGCCCTTTTCGTTTGTAACGATTTCAACATCAGCAGCATAACCGTCCGTAGCATTGCTAAAATCAGACCAGCCGCCATCGGTTCTGTAGCCGATGTATTCCGGCTTGTAATTTACAACTAAACCGCCGTTTGTACCTTCAGCATAAGTAGGGTCTGCCAAATCCTCCGCAAGGAAGGTTTCGGATAAACCAAATACCTTTAATTCGTAGTCCTTATCCAAAGAATCGTAAACTAATGCGTCTAAGGTTAAGCCGCCAATCTGTTCATAAGTAGCATTTTCAAAAATGGCAGCCAACTGAGCAGAAGGATCACTTACTTCTACTGCTGCAGCAGAACTTGTCTGGTAGAAATACTTACCATCCTTTTTGTATAATACTTCTTCTGTCTTCACTGCTGTAGCGTCTATTAACTTGTCCTGACGGGTTTTGGATACCTTGATATATAAATCAGCACCCAAATCCATCTCAACAACTGCGGTTGCAACAACATCACGCTTGAAGCTGTCCATACCGGAAGCATCTGCACCAGGACGAACCACGTCAACCTTATAGTTCGTAACATAATTCAATTTCACTGTAGTATCTACCTTGTTTTCAAAGCCTGCAACTACAGTAGCTGCATCAAACGGCTTAGCACACCCAATCAATCCGCAAGCGAATGTCATGAGTAACAGTGCTACTATTACCATTTTTAATTTTAAGTTTTTCATTTGTCTTCTCTCCTTTAATTTTTTATATTCTCAAGATATTTGAATACCTCAAATACCTCTTGAGCCCAAGTATACCACGAATGATCTCTGTTTGGAATAAATTTATATTCCACTCCCAGGTCATTCCCTACCAAAAATTCATTAAATTCTTTTGAACTTTCGATAATAAAATCACTTTCACCGACAGACAGATAGACATTTAATTCTTTTCCCTTATTACTTAAGAACAGATCTTTTAATGTCCCTATCTCGGATTCATCCAGACGATCCGGCCGGATTGCGGGTGATAATGCTACACACGCCGCATATTTATCCACATTTTTTAAATAGTGATATAAAGCACCGTATCCTCCCATGGACACGCCGGCAATCACCAGAGGCTTCTTTTTGGATAAACAACTGAAATTACCATACAGAAAATCCAAAACCTCCTCTTCCACTAAGGAATAGTAATTATCAATCGGACCCAAATTTAAATACCACTTATTTTCACCATTGATAAAACATGCAGCAATCTTATTGTCTTCACACAGTTTTAATACCTGTGTATTCATCTGCCATGCTTTTTCATTATCACCAAATCCATGCAGGAAAATAATGAGCGGATACGTTTCTTCCTTGTTCTGATAATACTCCGGATCCTGATTTTTCAAACAGCCGCCCAGATTCAGCGATGGGAGAAACACATCCATTCTGGTTCTTCTTGCTAAAGATTTTGTGTGAAAATCCACTGTTAATAACGCCATACTTCTTCCTCTTCTCTACAATGAATGAAATCAACGACAGGCTATTCTTCTGTTTCCTCAGTTAATCCCTTGTACTCCATCTGGTATTCCAGCAAATCGCCGTTTGCCCTGTGGATTAAGCACTGCAGATAATATTCCGTCATTTCACGTGCCGCACGTCTTTCCTCATCCGTTGAAGTACCGACAGAACCTACATAATAAGGTAAATCCTTGATTTCGGCATAGTCGATTTCATTCTGGCAGGAACCGCCGATAGCGAAGAAAACGCCTAAATCATTACAGATTTTAGCAGCATTATTTCTATCCGTATCATCCTGCAGGGAAATGATAAAATCAGCACCCTGGTTACATAACTGTTTTGCAACCATACTTTGCGTATTTACGCTTGTAACAGAGCCTAACGGAAGAATTGTTACGTTATAAGCTTTGGCAAGATAATCCTGTATATAAGTAATATATTTACCAACCTGATCGTTGACACTGGACGGGGCAATGATACCGCATTTAATCTCTTCACCCTTGCGGTAAGCGGCAACATCTTCCTCTGCATTTGTACCATTTAATTCATATAATTCTTTAATATTTTCTTTGGTTGAATTGCTCACCCATTCCGCTAATTTTTCCGGGCCGTAATCCGCACTGTTTTTATCAAAGAATGTATCAATATTTATTTTTCTAACCGTCGGATGTGCCGAATCAATGGAATCCACGGCACTCATCTCATCATATTCCGCTAATGTCTGAATCGCCCAGGTGGAAATGCTCAAATGTAATGCGGAGCCGTCTGCGTTTCGCATAGGCGTTCCGTTTTCAACTGCATAAACGGAAGCTGCGAAAATCGGAGCAATATGAGCAGAATATTTTGCAACCAAATAACTTAACGAACCATTTACAAAAGCCTCACGATATGTCGGTGAGAACCCGCCCATGGTCGCATTCGATATTTTGTCACCGGAAGATAAAATCGGCGAGGACGCAAATTCCACACCGTTACAGGTGGAAATTACAACCATCGGGTGATGCTGTGCAAAAGGCTTTGTAAACTGAATACCGGAGTCCCAGTTCTGATTGTTTACCATAAAGATTACGGTATCTTCCGGCAAATCACAATTTGCTTCCCGTGTAATTGTAAACTTACGGGCATCCTTCTGTCCTTCATAACCGGTCACGGTGATTCCGTGTGCTGCAAGTGCATCATTCATACCCAGCCACTTATTTGTAAAGTGCTGTCCTTCATAGCCATAATAGTTGTATAATGCAAAGAAAATCGCATTCTGTGTACCTGCAAAGGATTCGATGTTCGGATCTGATGTATCTATTTGATTACCACCGAAAACAAAATACTTTTCTATGTTGCAGGCGGAAAAGGTTGTACACGAAAGAGCAAGCACAACTACTATAGCAAACATTCTAAATACTCTATTATGCTTCATTTTGAACTTCTCCTTTATCTATGAGTTGTAACCTTTTTTCCTTCCAGATGTATCTTCTCATTTTTACCCAGTTGATAAATCTGTATTTGTCAACCATGTAAACAAGTACCGCAAATACACTGAAGCCGTTGATTAAGCTGGAAGCTGTTGCCGTAATCGCATTATCAAAGCCATAGGTATATAACAATGTAGTGCCGATAACCGCAAGCAATAAACCAACAATCTGGTTACTGTATCTTGCCAGAATACCTCCAATAAAGATTGGTAAGAAGTTTTTAAATACGGTACCGCTGGATGCCAGGTTAACGTTAATCGTAATACTTGCCGTACCGCAGGAGCTCATTACCTGGTAAATTGCAATCAATGCCCCTGCAATGATAAAGCTTACGATACAGTGGGTAATTTCATTGATACCGGTATCCACACAGATTTTCTGGTTATATACAAGCGCTAATTTGTTGTATCCGTATCTTGTGTAGCATAAGGCAGATGCCATTACCACACAAACAATGAGCAATAACGGAATCAAAATAATCGGTTCCTGGAAAAAGCTGGTTGTGTACGGACCCATTTTTAAATTAACCGTACCGGCAGAGCCATTTGCCGTTGCTACTACTTTTGCAATACCTTCGTATACCAAACACATACCGAGAGAAATCACAATCGGCGGAAGCTTGGTGGAAATCAGCACTAAGGAGTGAATGAATCCCAGTACCATACCAAACAATATACTCAGTAATAAGAAATAGAAAATATGCTCAACCGTATCCACGCCCGGAACAATCAGGGATGCAAATAAACATGCCAAAATGCCGGTTGCACCTAAGGAGAAATCCATTCTTCCCGAATTCAGGTTCGTATTTAAAGCAAGTGCAGCAATCAATGTCAATAATACGGTTCTTCCCATAATCATGATGTTGCTGAAGTTATCGAAGGAATCACCGATAATAAACAGACCGACACCATTTGCATTCGACATAATACATGCAATCACAATCATCAAAACAGGACAAAATAACGACCAAAACACTTTCGTCCCAAATCTCTTTGTTTTAGGATTACTTAAGATTGAATTATTAAATTTAATAGGATTTGTATATTTCATTACTGTATACTACCTCCTGACGCTAACATTTTTGTTCTTGTGTCCCACATATTCGCTAACGATATGATAATGAAGATAGCCCCCTTTACCATATAGGAGTAATCTCCCACCTGGAAAGTCGGTGTAGATATGGCTGCAAAGAATTCGTCCAAAAATACGGAGAAGAATGCACCGATAACTGCACAGCTAACCTTGGATTTCGGACCGCCGCTTGTCGTCATACCACCAAATACAATCGCAATAACAACGTTTAAGCCTACCTGTCCAAGTACTGTCGAAGCACCGTACATGCTTCCGCTCATGGACGAAGCAAATAAGAATCCGCAAATACCAAGTCCCACACCCGAAATAGCGAAGGAAATAATACCGGCTCTCATTAAGTTGATACCGTTAAATTTGGCAGCAACCTTATTGGAACCAATAAATTTATTTCTTCTGCCCACCTTCGTGTAGTCAAAAATAAACCAGCAAATAATAAAGAATACTACCAGGAAAACCGCAAAGAACCAGGCGTTGGAAATCATTCCCTTACTTACTGTAATCAATCCGCCGTGTTCATCCAGAATCGCTTCATGTACCGCTGCTATAATGTTCATCATGGTAAGCGTCATAACCATGACCGGCAAGTTTAACATAGTCGCAAGAATCGCATTCAGAATACCTAAGCCTGCACCGATAATAACCGCAAAAAGCAGGGATAATGCTAAATTTCCTGTAGAATTGTAGGTTAATGCCGCAACCGTCGCACACATTAACGATGCATTACCAAGGGACATATCGAAACCGCCCTGCGAATAAATGAATACCGCACCGGTAGCAACAACAGCAACGAAAATACTGTTATTGATAACGTCACCCAAATCACCGGCATATCCTGTGATGCTTTTACCGATAAAATAAGCTGCAATAATGATACATAACATACAGAAAGGAACTAAATTTACATAGAACTCTTTCTTCGTCAATGTAGCCTTTAAGTTAAATACCGCCTTCGTTTCCAGGCACTTATTTCTGACACTCTCCATCGGAGAAACCACTCCGGTCACATTGAAAACTAACTTCGTGTATTCTTCATGTAAGAATACTCTCTTTAATTTTAATTCCCTGATTTCTTCATTATATCGGTTCTTCTCTTTGATTTTGGCTCTCTTACAAGCCGTTTCCAAGCCAAATTTAACGTTATGATATTCGTTGGAATCAAAATCTTTTCCCTTTTTGCGGTTTGCTTCTTCTAAATCATGCTCTAAATTCTTATCTAATTCTGCCAAATTGGCATGATGCGCTTTCTTTAGAACAACCAACTGCTCTTTTATGTACTGTTTTAATTCCGCATCCTTTTTCAGGTAACTGCTTTTAATTTCTTCCTTCAGAGCGTTGATTTTTTCCTTCGTCTTTTCAGCCGCGCTTAAATCGACAAACTCTATGACACGCTGTACTAAAGCCTGTTCAAAATATTCAAAACTTACATTCACTTGTTCTCCCATAAGCGCTCCCTTCTAGATCATGTACTCAATAATGTCTTCTTGAGTCAGATCTTTATTACGTGTAAATTCCTTTGTCACCTGGCCATCTTTCATAATCAGAATGCGGTCAGACATTCCGATTAATTCAGGAAGCTCTTCCGAAATCATGATGATGGATTTTCCTTCCAGCTTCATTTTGTACAGTAACTGATAAATAAACTGCTTTACACCGATATCAACACCACGGGTCGGACAGTCGAGAATTAAAATTTCAGAATCGTTTGCAATCCACTTTGCAAAGGATACCTTCTGCTTATTACCACCGGACAGTGTGCTGACAAGCTGTTCTGCCGAATTACATTTAATCTGTAATTCTCTTACCTGGCGGTCCACTAACTTCTTTTCGCTACCCTTAGTAACCAGGAAGTTAAACTTTGCAATGTTATTAATGGATGCAATGGCAATATTATCGAAAATGGATGTCTTTAATGCCAACGCTTCCACGTCTCTGTTCTTCGACAGATAACCGATTTTTTTGCTCATTGCAAAGTCTTCGCTTCTTACAAGCTCATCCAGCTTTTCACCTGTATACACAAAGCCGCCTTCCAGCTTTACGTTGCCGAACAGAGCCTTACCGAGTGTATGCATACCACATTCGGACAGACCGCCGATACCAAGAATTTCACCCTTGTGAAGTTCTAAGTTGATATGTCTCAATTCGCCGCCTTCAATACCGTCCACCATCTTAAGAACCACCTGGTCACTGTAGGAGCCGTCATAATCCGAACGGTAATAATCGCCCTTCAGTTCACGTCCAATCATGTATTTCTTAATCTGGTCGGCATCAAATTCACCCTTTGCCTTATCTAAATTCGCAACAATGTTACCATCACGTAAAACGGTTAAGGTATCGCATTTTTCCATCAGTTCCTCTAAGTCATGGGAAATGAATAAAACCGATCTGCCCTCGTTTTTCAACTCTTCCATCTTCTTGTAAAGAAGGTTACGTCCGGTTTCGGATAACGCTGTTGTCGTTTCATCTACAATAAAGATTTCAGGATTTTTATTTAAACACTTTGCAATTTCAATCAGCTTTCTCTGCTGCATGTCATATCTTGCCGTAATCATCTCAGGTCGGATATCATTGACACCAATCTTGGATAATGCATGTCCGGCATGCTTACGCAGTTTTTTACCGTTAACAAACAAACCAAACACCGCATTTAAAACGAAATTCTTTACTTTTCTGACGGTTTTGTTTTCGGTAATATCCTTTAAGTCCTGGTAGTGATTCAGATAGCAGTTCTTTAAAGACTGTATGTCCTTGCCTATCCAGTCCAGTTTCATATACGTTTTATTCTGTAATCCCTGAACAAAACGCTTATAGGATCTCTTTGCTTCACTGATATCATTATGTAATCTTCTTTTTTTGATAACTTCGTCCAGTTTTTCAGCATTTTCATCATATTTTTTCTGAATCGCCTCTAACTGCTGATTCAAATCATGGAATGCTTTCTCTGCAAGCTCGTCAAATTCCTTAATAATCTGCTCCTTTTTGCCTGCATTTCCGGCTGTTAACTGTTCGTTTAATTTTCTATACTCTGCCAATAACGCTTCTCTCGCTTGCTTCAGTACCTTCTTTGCTTCCGCTCCCGATTTTCCTGTCAACAGTTCGGCATATTCTTTCTTAATCTTTTCCAATGCGGTAATATCTAAATCAAATAAAGGAGAGAAGTCTTCAATTTTTCTGGATTCGAAGTAGTTGACACCGGCGAATTGCTTTAACTCTCCCAAGAAAATGTTTTCAGCAACGCTAACTTCGCTGATTGTACCATTTTCTTGGACAATAATTCCAATACCGCCATTCAGCGCTTCAATCATGGAGCCCGGTTCCCATTCTTTTCCGTGATACCACATGGTACCGCTTGTTTTCTGATGAATACCGGTCATTAATGCACTCATGGTAGATTTACCGGAGCCGTTTTCGCCGATAAATCCGCGGATTTCACCGGAGTAGATTTCAATATCTACGTCATTCAGTGCAATCGTCGGACCAAATTGTTTTACAATGTGGCTGGCTTTAAAAATTGGTTCTCTCATAAAATCTTGCGTATGAAATTAAACTTCATACTCCTCCTTTCCTTTTATAAGCCTTTGATAATTACTTGTATACAAGTTGTCTTTTGTTCATATTATACTAGATAACCTTGACTTTTCCAATAGTTTTTTGTTGGTTTTTATCAAAAAACGACATTTTTCGATTTTGTTCATAAAAATGGCCCCGGAGTTTTGCTCCGAGGCTGTTTCTTATGGACCTGAGGGGAATCGAGCATCTAGTCATAGACTCTACGTCCCTTTTTTATGCAGGTTTCAGAGGTGACCGGTTTGGTTGTACCCCACTTTTACCACCCCTGGGGGGTGCAAAATATTTATCACTACAAATGTGAAAACTGAAATTTGTACCTCTATTTGCTATATCTTATTTCTTCCATAACCCATGTAAATTGCAGTACTCATAGGCTGCCACAAATTCTTCTCCATCCGCAAGTTTAAACTCTGCTCTTGGTTTATCTGTATATTCTAATTTAACTTTCTGACTA
>SVEF01000015.1 GCA_015057585.1 Lachnospiraceae bacterium
GAGGGGCGAGTATAACAGTTTTGATTGTAATTTGAAAGGCAAAATGGATTTCAGAGAAAGATTATTAAAAGAGGAACTTATTGACATAGCGAGTCAAAACAATAAGGAACTTAATGTTGTAAAGCTTGTGGTATTCACCAACAACCGAATTGAACTGCAAAACAGATGTGATGAATTACAGATATGCTTTCTTGGACAGCTTCCATACATAATTGATGAATTCGCCGGAGAGGAGATATATACGGAAGAAGACATCGATAAGATGGCCGAGGCTTTAAATGTGGCTGGTACCAGTCATGAGTACGAGATTGAAATGGATATGGACAAGTTTAAACGAGATTTTGCGGAATTGCTCGTTACTTTAGAAAATGCAGACAGCAAAGAGGAAGACGAAATCGCTTTTGTAAAGGAGAAGGTCGACAGAATGAGAGAAGAAATCTCTGAACAGAGAACTGTTGAAGAACAGTTAGATAAAAACAGAAAAGTACTTCGAGGATTGCGCATGGTAAGTGGGGCTATATTGGTAATCGGACTTGCCGCACTAGGCAGAAAGGCTTTGGTAAAACGGTAATATTCTCAAAGGAGTAATGAAAAAAATTGGAGTGTGCAAAGGAAAGGAGACACATATGAAACACTTATCATCAGCCGATTGGGCAAAAACGAGAGGTCTTACAGAACAGGAGGTGAATCGGTATTTTGAGGAGTTAGGATATCTGACTCCGGATACAACAAAACTTAATCGAAAACAGCCCAGGTGGATTCTGACCGAGGCAGGAGAAAAGCAAGTGATAAAGAAAGGCATCCTGTTTCGACGGCAGTTGCTATGGAGTATTGATGCATTCTTTGAGGTAATCAAACTGCATGGCAAAAGAACGCATCAGTATTATTATTGTGATGGCTGTAGTTCCTATCTCAGAACGCAGGAAGGATTTGAGATGGTATTACCAAAGTGGAAATGCACGAAATGTGGATATGAGAATGTGCTGAATTGCGAAGAAACAGACAGTAAGGAGGAAAATAAAAATGGATGAGAGTTGGGATTATGCGAAATGGTCTAGTGAAACAAAGGCAGGTGGCGGTCCGGAAGCATATAAATGGTTGCTTCAAAAGAATGCATATCAAAAAGGATTTCAGAACGGAAAGGGCGCGGGTCTGCAAGAGGGCATCATGGTGATGACTCCATTTGTGCTAGGGACTTGTTATTTGTTGTATGAGAAAGCACCAAAGATTTGGCAGAAAGTCCGTGAAAAATTTCATCTTGTGACAAAGAATGAAGTTACTGCGGTAGAGCGGCAGTTAAGAACGGACCATGTCATGTTAAATAGGAAGTGTCCTTGCTGCGGCAAGGAAGCACATGGTATTGATGAAATTATTAAAATTTTTGGTTTCGATAAAGATACAGATGGCAAACTTGTTCCGAAAAGGGATTGCAAAGAATGCTCTAAAGAGTTTGACCGATTATTCAATGAAAATTAAGGAGGAATTGATGATGGAAAAGTACAAGGTTTTATTTAACGATGAGTTGCAGGATGAGGTTTTTGACACAGAAGAAGAGGCAGAAGAACATGCGTTATATCTGTGCAGCTGTGCAAGAGAAGGCGCGGAAATATTACATATGTCCAACCCGGGTGATTATGATGAGGACGATTACGAGGCGGAGTATGAGATAATCGAGGTGGAGGAGTAGACGTTCTTTACAGAGAGGTTAGGAACCAGGCAGAATGCTGAGAGGCATTCTGCCTGGTTTTTTTGTACTTCAGCAGATTTGTAAATAAGAACAAGGAAGGAGAAGAGACATACACATATAAAACCACAGGAGAACATATGTTTGACAAAAGTTTGTTCGAATGTTATGATGATATATGTAAGAAATGATTTTAAAAAATATGTTTGAGAAAGGAAAAAAATATGGAAGAAAAATTTTATGAACAGTTTTTTGATTTGGAACAGGGCTTAGAGAATCAAGGATATGTTGATTTAAGACGCGAGGTGAAGGAAGAACTAAAAAAGTTGGATGTGAACAGTCTAGAGAATTTATGCTATCGCATAAAACTTAGGCTGGATAAATATGAAGAAGGACTAAACGGAGTGAAAATGCAACCAATTGTCAAACTAATATTTTCTCCAGTGGTTACAGTTCTAATTACACTAGTAACCGCTTTTTTTACATTTTTGAATAGTGTAGGGGCTATATTTTATCAGGCTGGAATGGAGACTGGAGAAAATGTGGTGAATGTAATGGAGACATATGGAGAAATAATGTTTGAAATGTATAAAAAAGGAATGGTAGCACTTTGTATTTTTATTGTTATTGTTATTTCGATTTATGCGATTGCATACATGCATGATAATTTGTGTCAAGGAAAGGAAACAAGGAATAAATTATATTATACATTCTTAAGGGGAGAAATAGAAGAGGAATTACAACAGAGAAAACAAGATGGGATAGATGTTCGTGAATAGAGCACAAGTTGTAATATTCAATGGATGCCGTATAATAATTGATAGTAGACAGTTTTCCTGAAACGTCACAGACTATAGAAAAAAATTATGATATCATATTGGTGGATAAGTATATAAGAAATAATATTTATCTGAATTTGTAGATGTTTCGTACGTTTAGGAGGAAAGGACATGGACTACACAAGAAAAATCAGAATTGAGTATTATCAGGTTGTAAAGGCAAATGTTGATGGGAGTGGACACGATATAATATTTGACTTGAGGATACTAATCAACAAGGCTCATACATTAGGAATGGTAGGAAGAACGTACCAGTATTATCAAGAAGAAGCTCGGTTAGATAAATATCGTTATAATAAGACACTCGATGTTTGGTATCTTAATTTTGTTAGATTAAGACAAACTAAATTGCCGGTAAAGGCTACTAAAACAGATGCAGCGACATCCATGAGTCTTGGAATCAATGAATATATTGGTGAAGATGTTACAGCAATCTATGATTGTAAAAATAACATTATAGCACTTCAGAGGAATCGAGACAGTCTGAGTGCAGGAGGCTTGGAAGCTTATTTGACAGAGTTACATGGAGTCCAAGGGGAAGGAATTTACTTAAGACCAATTCCGGTGCCAAATGCATTTGATAAGGCGAGAAATGCAAAGAGTGTGCGTAAGCTTGTACTAAAATTTGCAAGTAGTCGAGCAAATAGAAGAGTGAATGCAGAAATATCTTCCTTTAAGGGATTACTTGATTACTTTGACAGATTTGGTGCAGCAAAGAGTGCAGTAGTAAGTGTGTCCTTAGGACGTAGCAGAAAAGGAACTTTAGATGAAGAAATGGTAGCACAAACCTTACAAGATATTAGCATGTGTGAAGGTTTCATTGAAGGCGCGGAAGTCAGCATAAAAGAAAGGGAAGATGCACCAACGGAAATCATCGATTTGTTTTCAATGAAATATCATTCATTTATTTTAATGAAAGTAAAGAGAGGTGAATCGATTGATTTTATGGAATGTGCTGATGCGATTTTTAATAAATATCAAGGCAAACGTGCAGAAATTTTACGATTAATTGAGAATGCATAAAATAAAGGGGCGATGAAGTGTGAGAAGATGTGACGCTAAAAAGAAAGATCAAGGATGGGCGTTTTGCGAACAACATAGCCCTACAATAGTATCTTTGCTGGCTGTGATTATGTATTTTATAATAGATATAGAGTTTAAGGATTCCTTTGAAACATTATTATCGGCAAGTATGAGCTTTGCATCAATACTTATAGGATTTTTAGGAGTGCTAATCGCTTTGTTATTTAGTTTGAATAATAATCTGATTAGAAACTACATATTTCAGAACAAGATGTATAAAACTAAAATGCATAGATACTTTCAAGTGCCAGTAATATCAGGTTTTTTGTTTGTTATTTTGTCTTTTGTTATGCATCTTAAAAAGACTATTGCAGGAATAGGTTTTCTTCAAGATGTTATTGGATTTATGCAGGAACTTCTTAATGCGGCATGGGTGTTTTTATTAGTCTTCTTTATTACTGCTTCTTATCGTTTGATTGGAATTGTATTAAGAATCGCTTTTGCAGAAAATGTAGAAGAAATGGTAGAAGTAACTAAAGAAGAGGAACTGAATTTAGAGGAATATTCCAGGTTGCAGGAAGAGTATGCAATAACTGAAGAAAGCAGTGAGAAACAAGAATAGAGTTAAATATTGGTGTATTTCTAAAGTCCACCAGGACCATTTTGGTCTTGGTGGGCAATTTTTTATAGAATGTTTTAGGAGCTTCTTCTACAGAACAGATACAAAACAGGATAGAATAGAGTTCTTTGGAAATGAGGGAAGAAGGGATATAAGGGAAAATAGAATGGGATGAGTTGAAGTCAGTAGTGCATTTTTTGTTGTTTTGCTGTATAATAATTTTTAGCGTATTAGTGTAGCAAATTCGAAAAAATGGAGTAGATAATATGCAAATAACAGAAATGAAAATAGATGATATTGAGCTAGTTCTTCCTCTCTATATAGAATATTATAATAATTATGAAGATGGTTGCTGGACAGAAGAAACTGCCAAAAAGAGAATAAAACAAGTATTAACCATGGATGATTCATTTTCCTTGATTATGAAAGATGATAATGATATTGTGTATGGCTTTGTTATGGGATATTTTAAACAATATGATGATATTGTGGGTTATACCTTAGAGGAAATTATTATTGCATACCAATATCAGAATAAAGGTTTAGGAAGTATACTTCTTGCAATGCTTGAGGAAAAGGTTAAAGAAGCTGGTGCAGCTTGTATTGAACTTCAGGCAGTCAATGATGAAATGCATGAAAAGTTCTATGGCAAAGCAGGATTCTCTAATGCTCAGAACTTTGTACTGAAAGTAAAATGGTTTGAGTAATAAATTGATTTTTTGGAGGGTACGATGGAAAAGATTTTTTCGAAATGCGGTATGCGTTGTGATTTATGTTTGATATACCGACCTAATGTTGAAAAAGAAGATAGACGTATCGATATTTGTAATGCATGGAGAAAGATATGGAAAGGCTTTGAACCGAATCCAAGCGAGACTATATGTGACGGATGTTGTTGCGAAAAGGAAGGCGCAATATTATTTAGCCCAGCGTGTGAAGCGCGGAAGTGTGTGATAGAGAAAGATTTGATACATTGTGGCTATTGTGAGCAGTATCCGTGCAATATCTTCCCTGCAGAGCCGACACAAGAAGAAACTATTCGCAAGATAGAAGTTGAGAAGCAATGGACTTGGGAAGATGAAAAACTAATGGAAGCATATGCTTGTAAAAAGAATATGGACGAATTTAGGAGAAACAGGGCGGAGGATGAAAATGGAACTGGAAAAATTATTCAATAAATGGTGTCAGAAATTAAGAATTACACCACAGTGGGATGTAAAACTGGAGCTTGTTCAAGACCCGGAGTGGAAGAAAACAGGAGATTTCAAAATTGATCCAACAGATAGAAAAGCAATCTTAATGCTAAATGTAGCAAATCCAAAGCAAGAAAACATGGAAGAAGTAATAGTACATGAATTGATGCATATTAAAATGTATCCGTTGGACCAAGTATGTGAATCCTTGATTGTAAATAATTTCGAGGAGGGGACAAAAGGATACAATTTTGCCTACCAACAGTTTTTTGAAAATTTAGAAGTAACAGTTGAGGAACTCACAAAATGTTTTTTATTGGAATTTGGTGAGGATAGGAACTTTTCTTATGGAAGATGTGCGAAGGGAAAAAGTTTTAATGAATTATTTGATGGTTTAAAGGCGATTAAGTAAGAAAAGAAGGTTCAACTCTGAATTTAATGAGGTAAGTATGATGAATGCAAAATTACTGGGTAAATGTGGATTTTATTGCGGTGCTTGTCCTACATATTTGAAAGGAAACTGCAAGGGATGCTTAGAAGAGCATGCAGAGGGAGATTGTTTTTCTCGTGATTGCGTTATCAAAAAAGGATTGGCTTTCTGTGGAGAATGCGATAGTTTTCCTTGTGATGATATAATCAACAAACCACATTCAACTGTTCTGGATAAAGATTGGTTATTGTGGAAGTTAAATTCAAATACAAATCGATAAGGCGGAACATATATGAGTATCAGAATAGAGAATTTTACGAAAGAACATATAGATGCAGTGATTGCTTTTGAGAAGGAACTTAGACAACAGGAGCCAAATACATATTTTTGGGAGATTGATGAGCAATATATCAGGAATATGAAAAATAGTTTTGAGGACAGCAGGTTTGCGGATTCTGCGATTTCTCTGCTTGCATACCAAGAGGACAGAGTTGTTGGAAGAATTGATGCAAGTATTGTATATTCTCACTTTGACGGAACAGTTTATGAGGCGTATTTAAATTGGATTTGTGTGCTGAAGGAAGATAGGCACAAAGGAGTGGCGCAATTATTGCTGCAGTCTTTAAAATCTGTGTTAAAAGAGAAGAATATAGACACATTAGTTATTTTGACAGCGGGGAATGAAGAGGCCACAAAATTCTATGATACTTGCGAAAATATCGAGTTTTGCAGGGGAGCAATGATACATATCTAGAGAGGCTATGGCATAATGAACACAAGTATATTCAGTGATAAATTATTCAATATAGATGGTGATATTCTTGAACTTCGTCTGATTGACACCTATGAAGGTGAATCCGGTGCATTGCCGTTTTACTGGTGGAATATCATTTTGAAGTCGTCTAATGTGGCCATTGGGAAAATAAGTTTTCGAATCGGTCATAATTTCCATTCGTACTACAATGGCAATATCGGATATGAGATTGATGAGGAGTACCGAGGAAATCATTATGCATTGACAGCGTGCCGGATGGTTTTAAAACTTGCAGAATACTACAACATGGACAAGTTGTATCTGACTTGTAATTACGATAATATAGCGTCTTATAAAACAATAGAAAAGCTTGGTGGCAAGCTCATCGAGGAAGTTTGTCCGCCGAAGGACTACATATACTATTATGAAGGTATGCCTAGGCAAAGAATATATGAGTTGAATTTACCAATGTGATTAAAAGGGAATAAGGAGACTAGTGACGTGGATATTCAGAAGTTGACAACAAAGTTTGAAGTCAGAAAATTAAATGAATCCGATATCGAAGCAGTGTATAAAGTGATGCAGGAGAATCCTCTGTACTTTCAGCATTGTCCGCCAATGGCCACATATCAAAGCATCCTAGATGATATGAAGGCTTTACCACCGAGGACGACTTATGATGATAAATATTACATGGGATTTTTTGAAGAGGACTGTCTTGTGGCGGTGATGGATTTGATTTTAAACTTTCCTAATGAAGAAACAGCATTTGTTGGCTTTTTTATGATGAGTAAAGAATTTCAAGGGAAAGGACTGGGAACGGAAATCATCAAGGAGTGTTCGGGGAGGCTGAAAGAGGAAGGATATCAATACATCCGTCTTGGCTTTGCAAAGGGAAATCCGCAGAGTGAAGCCTTTTGGATGAAGAACGGTTTTGAAAGAACCGGTATAGAAGATGTGCAGGAACGCTGCACGGTGGTGGTTTTGCAGAAAGAATTGTAGTGTACACTGAAACAATGGCTTATGTTAAATAGTAAGCATGATTATTTTGAGGTCGGAAATGGTTCCCGACGCACTCTGAGAAGAGTACCTGAGATGATGGATACACCGCCCATCCAAAATGATTACGCTCTTATTTTTTTGAGAGTACGTTTTTGCTATATTGCTGTAACTTTTATTTATTGTGTCCCCAGATTGGTGTGACAGTGTCGAACCAATTCATAACCAAACCGGAAAAGGAGTTATCGCTTTTTTTAAGAAAAGCAAGCGATAACACCTTCTATTTCACCTTAAACTCATGTGCTACTTCAAACCTTCTGTCCAGTGCATTCAGTAAAAGATTGATAGACAGGTTCGCCTTTTTCTCTGCATTTATATAAAGTGTCTTTGTCTCATTTGGAAGAAGTGTAGCGGTTTCTTCGGATGTAATGACAAACATATTTGCAGGTGATACGAAGGATTGGGCAAGTAATGCAAGATAGGTTCCAAGTACAATGACTTTGGATTGCTTTACATGTTCTGCACCCTGTTTATCCAAATTGTTATAGAAGAGGAGTTTTTCTGTTGGAACAATGTCCTGTAATAGGGAGAGATAGTTTTCATTGGCAAAACGGTCTGTGAGGACATAGTAATCCTTTGTGTTCAAACCCGAAATGGCATCTTGAACCAAAGCCGGGTAGTCGGTATATACCTGATAAAATAAGTTGTCATTGATAACCATGTCGATTCCTATGATAGGAACCAGATAGGAGTCTGCAAGAGCACGAAATTCAGCATGAGTCAAATCAATTGCTAAAATGGCATCGACATTACGGGATACGGAAGCGTCTTCCGTCGTATCAGGAATCTGTAAGAAAAGAACATCATAGTTATGGCGTGCCAATTGCGGAATCAGCCGGTTAGCCAGTGCCATGACTTCAAGGTTTCTGGCAGGGGTTTCCGGCTTCAGGTGATAAGTGATACCGATGATGTTGTTTCGGCCTGCTGCAAGACTTTTTGCGGCATGGCTTGGCTTATAATTTAAAAGATTTGCAATCTGAAGTACTTTCTTTCTTGTAGCTGCACTAATTTTTTGGTCCGGGCGGTTGTTCAGTATGTAGGATACAGTGGCAACGGAAACCCCGGCTTCCCTGGCTACGTCACGGACGGTAATCTTTTTTTCTTTCGATTCCATAAAAACGACTCCTTAATTTATACTTAATTTTTTTACTTTAAAAAATGAGAGAATCCTTTAAAACAGTGTGTTTAAAGGGTTTCTGAAAAACTGCTTATAAAAGGATAACTTAACAAAAACTTAATTGCCAAATACAGTAAAATAATGGAATTGACAACAGGAAAATCCAATGTTATTATCGGCTTAACCGGTTAACTTAAACGGTTAAGCATAGTTACATTATAGGAGGTATTTTATGAAAAAGCAATTGAAAAATTTGTTGACCGCAATCTTTGCTATGGTGATGGTAGTATCACTCGCGGCATGTGGAAAGGAAGAGATTACCGTTACATTCATGAATGGGGATACTACATTAGGCACAGTAGTAGCAGAAGCGGGTTCTGTATTGACCGGCTATGAAGACTACGAAAAGCTGGAAGGCTATGAATTCCTCGGATGGTTTGAAACACCGACATTCTTAGCAAGCAGTAAGGTGGATTTATCCGCAGTGACTTATGAAGAAAGCAAAACGTTATACGGAAGCTTTAAGAGCAAACAGGTTGCGGAAGATAACAGAGCCTGGACGATTGTAGGTACCGGTAAGAGCCCTGCACTTGCACTTAGTAACTGGGACAATAACTGTAAGGATGCAATTGTTACTTTGACAAAAACAGGAAATGTAACAAATGAGTTTGCGATTACTGTAGATTTATTTGCAGGAGATCAGTTCCAGGTAATTCATGATTATTCCTGGACAGACCAGAGAGGCTATGGCTGGTTTACTGAAATTGACGATACACAGTTTGAAAATGGTGGTGGTCTTGGTGGTTCTGCTAAGACATCGAATGTGAATGTACTCATGGACGGCAACTATACCATTACTTTAACAACTGATTCGGATAATTCCAAGCAGGATACGATGAAGATTGTGAGAAATGGTGACCCGGTTGGTGCCGCTGCGGAAAAGGAAGAAGAGGCTCCATATGTAGTTTCCGAAAAGACACAGATTGTAGTAAAGGGAAGCTGGGTATCTGACTGGTCTGAAAATAAGGAATTAACCAGAGTAGAAGGTACAAATAAGTATACGATTACTATGGAATTGGCTGCGGAAACAGAACTTTACTTCATGGTATGGGATGACGGCGTTGATACCGGTCTTGGCATGAAGTATGAAAATGTAACGGAAGATAGTAAGGCAGTTCTTGTGGATTCTTATAATGTTAAGGTAAAGGATGCAGGTACCTATACATTTACGGTAGATGTTGATACTATGACTATTCAGGTAACAAAATAAACAAAGGGGAAGAAACGGATGAATCGATATGCGATGTATCACGCAGCAGACTCTTCGTATTGTTTTCCGATTTCTCCGAATGAGATAGTACTTAGATTGCGCGCGGCCAAGGGAGACCTTGTGCGCGCGCAAGTGCTTTATGAAAGTAAGTATGTAATCGGAACAGTGCAGAAAAGTATGGATATGAGTCGTGCATACCAAACAGAACTGTTTGATTTTTTTGAGGTGACATTACATCTTTCAGATACGCGCCTTGGGTATGTATTTTATGTAAATGACGGAGAAAAGAATTATTACTTTTCTGAAGATGGTGTAAGTGAGACCTATGATTTCTCTTTAGGATTTTATAATTTTTTTCAGTACCCGTATATTAATGAAGCAGACATTATGGATTGTGTTCCATGGATGAAATCAGCGGTGTTTTATCAGATATTTGTGGATCGGTTTCATATGGGAGATAAGAACAAAGATACTTCCTATATCAATACGGAGTGGGGAGAAGTTCCTACCCCAAAAAGCTTTTGCGGAGGAGATATCAGAGGTATCATCCAGAAACTGGATTATTTACAGGAACTTGGAATAAGCGCAATTTACTTGACTCCGGTATTTTCGTCAATATCAAATCACAAATATGATATCAGCGATTATTATAATGTAGACAGGCAGTTTGGAACGAATGCAGATTTAAAAGAATTAGTGGAAGAAGTACATGTGCGTGGAATGAAACTTGTATTGGATGCCGTATTCAATCATTGCAGCGAGAATTTAAGCCAGTTTCAGGATGTACTGGAAAAAGGAAAGGAATCTAAGTATTTTGACTGGTTTGTTATCCGAGGGGATAAAGTATCGGAGAACCGGGATAATTATGAAACTTTTGCATCCTGTGATTACATGCCGAAATTTAATACATCCAACCCGGAAGTGCAACGATATTTGCTGGACATTGCGGTGCATTATGTAAAGGAGTATGATATTGATGGCTGGCGTTTGGATGTGTCAGATGAAATCAGTCACTATTTCTGGAGAAAGTTCCGGGAGGAAGTAAAGGCTGCGAAAAAAGATGCAGTTATTATCGGAGAAAATTGGCATGATGCTAATTCTAATCTGCGCGGTGACCAGTATGACAGTATCATGAATTATGCTTTTACTAAGGCGTGTTTGGATTTTTTTGCTACAGGTTGTATGGATGCAGAGCATCTGGTATGGCGTCTGAACGGATTGCTGATGAGAAACAGCAGTACCGTAAACCGGATGATGCTGAATTTGTTGGATAGTCACGATACTCATCGTTTTTACAAAGAGGTAAAGAAAGAAAGATGGAAGATGAAAGCAGCGCTGGCACTTTTATATTTATTCCGTGGAACTCCGTGTATTCTATATGGAACGGAAATATTGATATGGGGTGGTTATGATCCGGATTGCCGCAGATGTATGAATTGGGAAGTGACAGGTCCGGATGGAGAATATGCAGATATATGGAACCTTCTCACCGGACTTTCTAAACTACGAAAGGAATATGAACTTGCGGATGGAATCCAAAGATTATATACAAAAGATGATATGTTTTGTTTAGAGAATGAAACAAAACAGGGGAAAATTAATTTATATATTAACTTGGGAAATGAGGAAGTGGCTGGTGTTCCGGCACAAAGTTTTCTCGTTAAAGTAAATGGAGGTGTGTTACTCAATGGCTAAGTGGAAAAAATGGTTAGCTGTTGCTTTATGTATGGGATTAACAGTTAGCTTAACAGGTTGTGGTGAAAAACAGAAAGCTTCGGATGAAACCATAGTGATTCGTATTTTAGAAAATGATACCGCGAAAAAGGAAGGCTATTTAGACGCATTGTTACAGGCGTTTAACGAGGCATACAAAGATAAAGGTATTCAGGCAGTAGATGCGAATATGGAGGAATATACTGACCTTGCAGCAAATGGACCTTATGGATATGGTCCGGATGTATTGTATCAGGCAAATGATAAGTTAATGACCTATGCGGAAGATAAGCATATTCTTCCGATTGATATTGAAAAACTGGATTGCTATGCTGTAACACCTGAAGTGGCATGGGATGCATTCAAAATCAATATAGACGGTGCTACATATACCTGTGGTATTCCTGTAAATATTCAGGAGCCAATGCTGTTTTACAGATTAGATAAACTGCCAGAGGATTGGGAAACGACATGGGATAAGGATAACAATAAGGTCGCAGACTTTCTTGAGAACTGGAACGATTTATATGCATATTCCAAGTATTTAAGGGATAACGACACGAGTCAGAATAAGAATGCACAATACGGTTTTATGTCTTCCATGAATAATCTTTACTTAAACGGTGAGTTTTTGCTTTCTTACGGAGCGTATGTATTCGGAAGTAACAGTGACGGTACATTGAATGCGGCGGATATTGGTTTTTCCGCAGGGGATTCCGCAAAAGGCTTAATGGCAATGAAGCAGATGGCAGCTTTGATGAACGAAGGTTGTATTGATGATACGATTACGATGAACCGCTATGAAAAATTAGCAGACGGAACTTATTTTTGTGCGGTTTCTACCCCGGATACCTATAGCTTATTTATTGAGAAACTGGCACTTACATATGAGTCGGAAGGTTTAACTGCCAAAGCAGCAGAAGAAAAAGCAAAGCAAAACCTTATGATGGTAGAACTTCCGGGAAAACTTCCGGCAGACGGAGATTTAACAAAGGACAGTGCATCTATGAGTGACAGTGACTGGGTGGACACTGTAGTTATGGGTGGTGTAAACGGATATGGAATCAGTTCCTATACAAAATATAGGGATGCTTGCTTGGAGTTCGTCAATTTTGCCACCAGTTATGAGATGATACAGACAAGAATGAACCTCTTAGGCATTGCACCGACACGTTCTGATGTGGCAAGTGAGTCCGGTGGTGTAACCGATATGATTTTTAGTAGTTTGGCGGAGGGGCGTATCTATTTAATGCCTTCTATTAAAGCAGTAGACCAGATTTGGGTTCCGACACATACCTTGATGGGAGATGTTGCAAAAGATCCGTATCGTAAGGCTGCCGGGGAAACTGAGAAGTATACATCATTGGATGATATGCTTGCTGCTTTAAAGAAAGTGGATAAAGATATTTATGATGCAGTATTTACCCTGAAGAAATAGTAGGCAGGAGGGCATATGAATAAGAATAAAAGTTCCTATATTGTTTTCGCATCCCGTGTGTTGATGGGAGCAGGACAACTCTTGTCGAAGCAGTGGATAAAAGGAATGCTCTATCTGACTTTGTTTGGTGCTTATCTTGTGTATATGGTATTCGCAGGAGTAAAAGACATGATAGGCTTTTTTACTCTGGGTACAGTGAAGGGCGATGCATGGCTTGGAATTCAGGGAGATGACTCTATTATTATGCTTCTGAGAGGCATTTTGATGTTCTTTATTACCGGAATGTTTGTTATGGTACATCTCTCTAATGTGAGAGATGCAAAAATGACGGCATCAAGGCTGAACGCAGGGAAAGAACTTCCGGGATTCTTACAGGCAGTTAAGACTTATGTTGATAAGAAATTTTATGTAATTGCACTTGTTCTTCCTGTGATTGGAGTGTTGGTATTCAATGTTCTTCCGATTGTCTTTATGATATTAATTGCGTTCACCAATTATGGCGGAGATATTGTTCCTCCGGAGCTGGTGGACTGGATTGGTCTTGGGAATTTTAAAACAGTACTTGGCTTGACGGAGATTAAAGGAACATTCTTTAAAATCCTCGGCTGGAATTTTGTCTGGGCAATGGTTGCGACTGCGGTCAACTATTTTGGAGGTCTGGGTCTGGCACTTCTTTTAAACAAAAAGTGCGTAAAGGGGAAGGCATTCTGGAGAATGTTCCCGATACTTGCCTATGCCGTACCGGGCTTCATTACCTTACTTGGTTTTAAGTTTATGTTCTCCTATGGCGGTCCGATTAATTATTACATTACCATGCAGGGGCATCATGCAATTGGTTTTCTGGACATTGACGCCGGATGGACAGCACGTATCATAGGAATTGCGGTAAATGCGTGGATTACCATACCGACTTCGATGCTTTTAGCAACGGGTATTCTCTCCAACATGAATGCGGATTTATATGACGCAGCAAGCATTGATGGTGCAACAAAGTGGAAGCAGTTTACCAAAATTACGTTACCGTTTGTTATTTTCTCCACCACACCGGTGCTGATTAGCAGCTTTACCGGAAACTTTAACAATTTCGGTATTTTCTACTTCCTGCGTGGTGGTTTGTATAACGAAGGTTATTTTTTGGCAAGCGATACCGACCTGTTAATCAACTGGCTGTATAACCTTTCCATTGATAATAATTACTATGGAATTGGCGCGGCAATCAGTTTGATTATTTTCATAATAACATCTATCTTCTCACTGCAGGTATATGTGAGAAGTGATGCGTATAAAAAGGAGGATACCTATCGATGAAAAAACAGTTAGACTCCATAGTTACGCATATTGTTTTGATTGCAGTATGTATCCTGTTTGCTTTTCCGGTTCTATGGTTGGTACTTGCATCGTTTTCAAAGAGTGGTTCCATCTATGATATTGATGGTTTCTTCCCGGATCAGTATTCTTTAGCAAGCTACCGGAGGCTGTTTACGGATACCACCATGTATGATTATCCGAACTGGCTTGGAAATACACTGTATGTGGCGGTGTTTTCGAGTTTAATAGGAACGGTTCTTGTTATTTTAACAGCGTATACCATAAGCAGATTTCAGTTTAAAGCAAGAAAATTGCTTATGAAATCGACGTTGATTTTAAGTATGTTTCCAAGTTTCATGGGTATGACCGCAGTATATCTTTTGATGGTGAATTTCGGACTAATCAATCAGCTTTGGAGCTTGATTCTGATTTATGCAGCAGGGGCGCCAATGGGCTATCTGGTACAGAAGGGATATTTTGATACGATATCCAATACGATATACGAAGCTGCACGTATCGATGGTGCGTCCAACATCACCATCTTCCTGAAGGTGACATTGCCACTGGCAAAACCGATGTTAGTGTATACGGCATTGACCCAGTTTGCATGGCCGTGGAGTGATTTTATTTTGCCGAATCTGCTGCTGAAGAATAAGGATTTATGGACAGTTGCGGTAGGTCTCACTCACTTAGATGAGACTCAATTTACACGGTTCGCAGCCGGGGCGGTGTTTATTGCGGTTCCGATTGTGATTTTATATTTTGCACTTTCCAAGTTCCTTGTGATGGGAGTATCGTCCGGAGCGGTGAAAGAATAATGGGCAATAATGTGTAGAAAAGGATGTTGAGATGAAAGAGTGTGCTATGTTTCATAGGTTTTGTAAAAGATTTCATTCTAAGGTAAAATAATAGGAAAAGCAATAAGAAATATGATATAATGAGAATGATAAACTATTTCTTGTAAGAGTAGAATGAAAAGGGGAGAAAACAGTATGCACTACGTCATTGGTGATGTACACGGTTGCTTTGATGAAATGATGAAACTGTTAAAAAGAATAGAAGCACAAGATGCGAATGCAATTATCTATTTTATAGGAGACCTGATTGACCGTGGACCGGAAGTGTGGAAAGTTCTGGACTGGGCTATGAAGAATATTACAGTGGATGGCAAGTATCGCTCTGTACGCGGGAACCACGAACAAATGGTATTAAATTGGTATGCAAAGTGGCTAAACTGGAAAAATGCGACGGAGCAGGACTCCATGGAGCCTAAAACGAAGTACGATTTTTATTATCGGTTAGAAGAACGGGATAAATTGAAAATAGAAGAATTAGAGCCAATCATGACTTTTTTTAAGAACCTTCCCTATAATCAACTAATCACACTAACTGATAAAGAAGGCATAGAGAAGCACTATCGTATTGTACATGCGTGGTATTGTCGGGATAATACCCTTTCTCAGGAAGAACTGAATCATGCATATATCTGGCAGCGTACTCTTCTTGGAAATGAAAACTCCGGAGAAAGTATTGTGCATGGCCATACACCGAATATTCCGGATGAAAACAGAACTATTCCGGAAAACAGAGCCGGAAGAATAATTCATGAGGAGAGCAGTAACAGTATTAATGTTGATGGAGGATGCTGTTATAAGCAATTGTATTCTCAATATCCTTGCATGTTATGTGGAATATGTTTGGAAACGCTGGAGGAGTTTTATCCGTGTTCTTTGGAAGAACGTTTCAAAGAGTTTAAACGGGAGGGATATTTGTCGGAAGATAGTAGAATAGAGGATTTTCCGGCTTTTATAGAATAAATGAATTTAGGAAAAAGCTGGTAGGTACTATAGAACTGGTATCAAAATAATATTGAAAAACCAAAATTCAAATGATAATATGAGGCTATAATAAACCTGCTTTTGATGAAAGAACTTTTTCATGGAGGTCTCTATGAACCTGAAAAATATCAAATTACCATTAAAGAAGATGTATTACCGCATGTTTGCAGTATTTATTGTTATTCCGTTGCTTGCGGTCTTGATGATATCTTTATTTATACTCAATCAGCGTTTTAAAGTCCAGGCGGTGGAACAAATCCGCACAACGCAGCAAAGTGTGGCAAATGAACTGGTAAGGGATGTGGAAGCAATGTCACTCCGCCTTTCTCATCTGGTTCACACGAACAACAGCGAAATACTGGATTATGCCGCTTTGATGGAAACGGAGGATGCTTCCTTACGTTATGAGTATTTCCAAAAGTTGCAGCAGAGTGGAAATCTTGTGTTTGAGCCTGCAAGTAACCTTGTATCGCTCAGCGTTTACTTAAAAAATGGTTATCAAACCTACATAGAAAGTGAAATACTGATTGAGGGGATTTCGGAAACGGAGTGGTATCAAAAGGCTCTGCAAACGAAAAATCAGGTAATCTTAGGAACTCACTTCATAAAAGAAAATGGGGAAGGGTTTGTAGGAAGTAGAAAAGGTACCTTACTATTGAACTTTGCTTTTTCACCGGACCGTACTACCGATCGAAGTGAGAAAATTGAAATGCTGGTACTATATTACGACACCGATGCAGCAGACAAGCTCAAAGAGTACAATAAATTGTATTTAGCAGGAAAAAATAATCTGGGAGTTATGCAGTTGGTTGATACAGAGGGAAAGCTGCTTTTTTCTTCTGATGGAACCTGTCTGGAAGAGCAACCGGGATATACCTGCATTATTACGCCGGTTGAAACCGGTACAGAAACTTGGTATTTGGAAAGCTTTATTAAGACAACAGCATTAACTGCAGAGTTTCGGCAGATTGGTGCTTTGGTTCTTGTAGTAGCATTGCTTGTACTTGCCTTTGCAGGGTATTTTTCAAGGTCCTTAATTAAAGGTATCGTAACCCCAATTGAAGAAATCAGTGAGGGGCTTAAGCAGGTAGAGGAAGGAAATCTGCAGGTTCATATTGAGGCACAGGGGCAAATTGAGCTTCGAAACATGATTCATCAATTTAATGCCATGGTACGTCGACTTGGGGTACTGATTGGTGATTATGAAGAACAGGTGCGTCAGGCAAAAGCAAAACCGGAAGATTTTCTTGCAGCTATGATGAAGAAAGATATGACACCACAGGAAGTGAAGGCGCAAACGACTCATTTCTTTGCAGAAGACTATATACTTCTTAAGTTCCGGTTGGAAAAGGCAGTATCAGCAGAACATGGAGGCAATGTGGAGCAGATGAATGAGTTGCTTAATTGCTGTGGAAGAAATCCGAGGTTTGCTGCCAGATGCGTATCTTATGTAGAAAATAATTTTGGCTTGTGGGCATTATATCGTATTTCTGAAAATGAATATCATGATACTGTAACAAGGATGATTCGGGAGATACAACAGGATTTACAGAAGAATGCAGAACTTCGCACTGATGTTTGTATCAGCAGAAAGGCAAAGGAAGCTGAAGAGTTTTACCTATGTGTAAAGGAAATTGAGGAATACAGCGATTTCCGACACTTGTTTGGTGAGAATTCTATCCTAGATATCGAAAGAGAACTGGAGCTGATTGAAAAAGTCAGTGCAGAACTTCCGGAGTATGAACCATTTGCCAAAGCTCTTTACATTGCGGATGAAAAGAATGTGTCTGATGGAAAAGAGCAGCTGTTTGATTCCTTTATGGGTAGGGATATTGAATCGATAAAGACAACAGTGTTAGCAGTAATTCTTGCCATAGGGAAGGAATTCAGTAAAGACCACGAGGAATTTTCCGAAGTATTTGGGCAGCAGAGCAATTATACAGAAAAGATAGGACGTATCAGTGATGCTCGCAGCATGAAGCTTTGGGTTACCAACTATCTGGCGTGGATAATGGATTATTCGGCAGCAAAATTAAAGGTAACAGAAACGGATGTTATTGTCAAAGCAAAGCGTTATATTACGGAGCATTGTGAAGATGCAGAGCTTTCTTTGTCAGAAGTAGCAGATTATGTGGGATTAAATGAAAAGTATTTCACAAATCGTTTTACAAAGGAAACCGGAGAAACCTTCAGCTCTTATGTTACTGCCTTGCGCATACAAAAAGCAAAGGAATTATTAAAAACTACCAGCTTTAAAGTATATGAAATATCGGAAATGGTAGGCTATCGGAATGTAGAGCATTTCAACCGGGTATTTAAAAAACTAAATGGTGTAACACCGGCAGGATACAGAAAAACCATGTGAAAACATGGTTTTTCTTACGTTTTATCATAAAAAATAACAAAAAGTCAGAAGCTAACCATGTATCAATCTGTAAAATTATCAAGAAAAATAAAGATATGTTGTGGTAAAGAAATAGGAAAACTGGTATTGTTAAGGCACAACGAAAGAACAGTTGGCCAACTGAAGTATTTCAAATGTACGGTTTAAAAATTATACAGGGAAGGAAAGCTCTTCTTACTATAGAAGATACAAATTTCCTTCCGATAAGGGAGGAAAAATCCTCTGCTCGCAGAGGCTCGCATTTTCCTACGGAAAACAAGGAGGATTCCATTATGAGAAAGAAATTATTAGCACTTATTACAACATGTGCACTTGCAGTAACAGCACTGACAGGATGCGGAAAGAACAACAGTGCAGATCCGTACACCGGAACATTGATTCTGGCAACATGGGATAACAACTTATATAACTTTATTGAAGATTATGAAATTATAGAGAAATTTCAGGAACGCTATCCAAACATTGAAATTGAAATTGAGAAGGTAAAAGGCGACAGCGAATATTGGGATGCGATGAAGATGCGATCATCCGCAAATCAGTTGCCGGATATTATGTTTAATAAAACATTCACTCTTTCAAGATTTAAAGATTATTTATTGGATTTATCCGAAACAACAGCTGCAAAAAACAACGAACTTGCGGCAGGATACGCAGTAAACGGTAAGATTCTTGGTGTTCCAACAACTTCCGGTTACGAATACGTATATTATTGGAAGGACATTTTTGCAGAAGCCGGTGTTGAAGTACCAACAACTTGGAATGAATTCGTAGAAGCAGGTGTAAAGCTTCAGAAATATTATGAAACAAAAGATCCTGATTTTATGGCACTTGCCCTGGGAATGAAGGATGAGTGGCCAAACTACCCATTCATGGAGTTCATGCCATCCTTAGAAAGCGGAAACGGACAGAACTGGAATACAATGGCTACTCAGGATGCTCCTTTTGCAGAAGGTACAGATACTTATAAGGCATATGTGAAGGCAAATGAATTATTTAACTCCGGTGCATTAGGAAAAGATCCATTAGGACTAGGTCACGATCAAGTAGTATCTATGTTCACTGCAAGAAAGGCGGCAATGCTTGCCAGTGGTGACTGGGCATTACAGACAATCGAAAAGGATGCGGAAGACCTTTCCCAGCTTGGCACTTTCTACTTGCCTGCAAGAAACACAGAAGCAGATCCTTATAATGTAATTGTACAGGGCGACTCCTTCATGGGTGTAACTACACATTCCAAGAAGCCGGAAGCTGCAACAGCATTTGTAGAGTTCTTCTTTGGGGCAGAATGCTACCCGGATTTCATTAACTACATTTCCTCTGCATCTTCCATGACCACCTTCCCGAAGGAAAAGCATGAGGTTCTTAAGGAAGCAGATGAACTTTGTCCGGATAAGGTGCTGGTAATGTACGATGGCGGTGGTGATGATTTTATTGCAATCCAGAATAGTGTAACTTTTGACTATAAGAAATTAGGTGCACAGATGATTACAAAAGACTTTGACTTAAATGCAACCTTTAAAGAACTTAACGAAAAGTGGAAGAACGCAAGAGAAAAGCTTGGTATTAAATAAGTAGAAGAGAGACTGCAGGTACGGAGGAATCGGAATGGACGAACCGATGGCAGTACCCTGAAGCAATAGGAGGTCACTATGACAAAGTTAAATAAGCAGAGAAAGCTTTTTATCGTGCTGTCGTTACTTGTTCCGATGGCACTCCTGATTGCCTTTGTAGTAGTTCCGGCCATGGATTTGTTCCGTATGAGTTTTACTAACTGGGATGGTTATTCTCCGGACAAGGATTTTATTGGCTTTGACAACTACATAGCAATGTTTAAAAATAAAGATTTATGGATGTCATTGAAAAACAACGCGGTTTACTTTGTAGCGCATCTCTTTATGATTGTTGTTGAATTAGCAATTGCAGTTATTTTAACAAGTAAGCTGAAAGCAGCAAAGTTTTATAAGACCATGGTTTTCATGCCATACATCATTAACGGTGTAGCAATCGCATACGCATTTTCCTACTTCTTCTCCCCAATCAACGGTGCTTTTGATGCAATCTTAACAAGCGTTGGTTTAGAAGGATGGATTCGTAGCTGGCTGTCCGATGAAGCAGTAGTTAACTTCGTTCTTGCTTTCGTCTCCTTATGGAAATACAGTGGCTACCACATTATCCTGTTTATCGCTGCCCTGCAGTCGGTACCACAGGATATTTGTGAGGCTGCCAAGGTAGATGGAGCAAATTCCTTACAGATGTTTAGATATATTCAGGTTCCGGCTATCATGCTGATGGTAGACTATGTATTATTTGATAATATTCGTGGTGCACTTCAGGTATTCGATATTCCGTTTGTTATGACTGCAGGTGGTCCGGGCTATGCGTCCTCTACCTTCACTTTATATACCATCAAAACCGCCTTCACCTTCTCTAACTTTGGTTTGGCGTCAACTATGGCGATTGCGATTATGGTAATGATTGTGATTATCTATGTGGTACAGAATTATATTATTCATGGTTTAATCTTAAAAGACAGGGGGAATAAGTAATGGTAAAGCGTACATTAAGTCAGATAATGAAGCAGATTATCTGTATTGCTATGGTTGCAGTAGTTTTAGCACCAATTGTACTTACATTCTTTGCTTCCATGAAAACAAAGACAGATATGATAAATACTTCTCCTCTTGCACTTCCGTCCTTTGATCGGATTACTTTTGATAATTATAAAGAGGTTTTAACAAGTAAGCAGTTACTGACAGGTTTCAAGACGACAGGAATTATCCTGGCAGTATCCCTGGTATTTAATGTATTATTCGGAACCATCACTGCTTATATTATTGAACGATTCAACTTCCGTGGAAAAAAGATTATTGTAGGTTTATTTTTCCTTGGCATGCTGATTCCAACCTTTGTAACAGAAATTGCCCGTTTCCAGGTAATTCAGAAGCTGGGGCTGTATAACACAATTGGTGCTCCTATCATTATTTATGTGGCATCCGACCTGATGCAGTTATACATTTACCGTCAGTTCATTTCCGGCATTTCTGTAGCATTGGATGAAGCTGCATTATTAGATGGCTGTTCCTACTTTGGACTGTTTACAAGAATTATTTTCCCATTACTTGCTCCGGCAACTGCAACAGTTTGTATCATTAAAGCCATCAGTATTATTAACGACATGTACATCCCTTACCTGTATATGCCAAAGAACAAGCTGCGCACCCTCACTACCTTCCTCATGGACTACGCTAATGCGCAGCAGGGTTCTTGGCAGACCCTGGCAGCCGGTATCATTATTATCATGATTCCAACGGTTATTCTTTACCTTTTCTTCCAGAAATATATTCTGGCAGGTGTAGCAGCCGGTGCAGTAAAGGAATAATGGAAAGTTGAGGATAACAGCATGAATGCAGATATTAAATGGTTAGATAATCCGGAAGTGTTCCGTGTAAATCAGTTAGAGGCACACAGTGACCACACATATTATGAAAATTATCAGGAATTGGAGGCCGGAACGACCGGTCTCCTACAGTCCTTAAATGGTATATGGTGGTTCTGTTATAGTAAGAATTCGATGGAACGTCCTGCTGACTTTTACAAGACAGGATACGATTTAAAAGCATTTGACGATATTATGGTTCCAATGCACATTGAATTGGCAGGGTATGACAAGATTCACTACATTAACACGATGTATCCATGGGAAGGCCATATGTACCGCAGACCGGCATACAGTCTTCCAAATGCCGGAGACGGGAAAGGAATGTTTAGCGAAGCAGATTATAATCCGGTGGGCTCGTATATCAAAGAGTTTGATTTGGACGAGTCTTTATGCGGAAAAAGAGTTACTATCTGCTTTGAAGGTGTGGAACAGGCAATGTATGTCTGGCTCAACGGAAGCTTTATCGGTTATGCGGAAGACAGCTTTACCGTATCCGAATTTGACTTAACTCCTTATATAAAAGAAAAAGGCAATGTTCTGGCAGTGGAGGTACATAAAAGAAGTACCGCTGCGTTCTTAGAGGATCAGGATTTCTTTCGCTTTTTTGGAATTTTTCGAAATGTTACATTAAAAGCTAAACCGGAAGCACATGTGGAAGACTTGTGGCTGAAACCGGTGCTTAATGAAAATAATGTATCAGGAAGTTTGTCTGCAGATATTAAGGTATCTGCTGTAAAAGGGACGAGAGTTTTGGCAAGCATTAAATTGTTTGACCGGAACAAAGAACTTTTACTGCTTTGCCCAATTGCATTAAATGCAACAGAGCCTGCAGGAGAGTATCAAACATATAAGGGGCATCTTCCGGAGCAGCTGCTTAAGAGAGTGTCCGTATGGGATAATAATAATCCGAATCTATATGAAGTATATGTGGAACTGAATGATGGCTGCGGCAATCTGTTGGAGGTTGTTCCGTATA
Source organism: Lachnospiraceae bacterium (assembly GCA_015057585.1). Lineage (GTDB taxonomy): Bacteria > Bacillota > Clostridia > Lachnospirales > Lachnospiraceae > SIG299. Next base: position 23,105 of record SVEF01000015.1, read on the forward strand.
AGGTTGGCTTCCGCAGACTGGAAATTATAAATAAAGTGATGATGCTGAATGGTAAACGTCTGGTTATTACCGGTGTCAACCGTCATGAATGGAGCGCAAGAAGCGGCAGATGTATTACAGAGGCGGAAATGCGCAGTGATATGGAGTGTATTAAGAAGAACAATATCAATGCTGTGCGTACCTGTCATTATCCAAATCAGATTCCTTGGTATTACATGTGTGACGAAGAAGGCATTTACTTAATGTCGGAAACTAATCTGGAGAGCCACGGTTCGTTCCAGAAGTTAGGTGCAATCGAACCATCCTGGAATGTGCCGGGGTCACTTCCGCAATGGAGAGAGGCTGTACTGGACCGTGCAAGAAGCAATTTTGAAGCTTTTAAAAATCATACTTCTGTATTGTTCTGGTCTTTGGGAAACGAGTCCTATGCCGGAGATGATATTGAAGCAATGAATGTTTACTTCAAGAACAAGAAGGATGGACGTCTGGTTCATTATGAAGGTTCTTATTACAATAGAGCGTATGAAGATACTATTTCTGACGTAGAAAGCCGTATGTATGCTACCCCTGCAGATGTGGAGGATTATTTACAAAACAGCGCGAAGAAACCGTATATGTTATGCGAGTTTATGCACGATATGGGGAATTCCATGGGTGGTCTCGGCTCCTATATGAAGTTGATTGACAAGTATGAAATGTATCAGGGTGGTTTTATCTGGGATTTCATTGATCAGGCATTATGGGATTACGATGAAATAACCGAGCGTTCCGTACTTCGGTATGGCGGCGACTTTGACGACAGACCGGCGGATTATGAGTTTTCCGCAAATGGTATTTTGTTTGCAGACCGCAGGGAAAAACCGGCGATGCAGGAAGTGAGGTACTATTATGGCTTGTACAAATAAGAAGTCCTTGTTACGTGTAGTGTATGGCGATTACACACTGGGCATACACGGACAGGACGTTCATTATATCTTCTCCTATGCAACCGGCGGGTTGGAGTCTTTAGTGAAAGGCGGTATGGAATGGCTGTACCGCACACCAAAGCCCACCTTCTGGAGAGCACTGACCGACAATGACAGAGGAAGTAAGTTCCACATTTCCAGTGGACGATGGCTGGCGGCGGATATGTTTATTCAGTGTAAGGAGATTTCTGTTTGCGTAGATGGTAAAGAACTTGGATATCCATGTGCTCCGGTAAACAATGTATATTCAGATAATGAGTATGCAGATGAGGTCAGCATTACCTTTACCTATGAGACGATTGTTCCACCGATAAATACGGTGGAAGTAACATATACCGTTCAGGAAGCAGGAGAGCTTCTTGTTTCGGTACACTATCATGGTGTAAACGGACTTCCCCAGCTTCCGGTGTTTGGATTACGCTTGATTATGCCTACAAAGGCAGATAAATACCGCTATGCAGGCTTATCAGGAGAAACCTATCCGGACAGAATGGCCGGTGGAGTGAAGGGTATCTGGGAAGAAGACAGTATTGCACCGACTCCGTATATTGTACCGCAGGACTGCGGTATGCATATGGATACCAGGTGGGTAGAAATCTATCGTCACAGAAGCCTTGATAACAGCAGAAAAATGAGAGATACGCAGATGTTAAAGGTAAGTGCAGCAGATAACGATTTTGCTTTCTCCTGTCTGCCTTATACGGCATCAGAATTAGAAAATGCGACCCACCAGGAAGAATTACCTCCTGAAAGAAGAACAGTTCTTTGTATTTATGGTGCGGTAAGAGGTGTAGGTGGTATCGACAGCTGGGGCAGTGATGTTGAGAGTGAGTATCAGATTGATGCAACGAAAGATATTCAGTTTTCTTTTAGGATATCTTAAAAGAAAAATTAGAAAAAGGAAAGGATGAAAACGTATGCAGTTTAAGATTAATTTAAAAGACATTGATGGCGTAAAAGCATTTTGCCCGCTGATTCTTGGTTTTGAAAGTGATATGGATTTAAGTATTGATCATTATACTGTTGATGCAAAATCCATATTGGGTGTACTCAGTTTAAATATCAATAAAGACTTACTTATGACAATACATGAAAAAGCAGAGGGCGAAACTATCAAGATTATGGACCTTATGAGAGAAAATGGATTATTAGTAGAGGCATAGATTTATTGAAATTAAGCAGTCGAGAAGGGGGCGCGTACAGGTGCCCTCTTTTTTACGGGGATAACTGTAGCGAAAATGTATTGGGTAGTGGGATACAAGGAAAGGATGTACAGGTATGGAACAGAAGAGATATTTGAAATGGTATAATATGGTCGGATATGGGTCGGGAGATATTGCCGGTAATGTAGTATATGCGTTTCTGACCTTCTTCATTATGATTTATTTGACCGATACAATCGGTCTGAACTCTGGCATTGTCGGCACCTTAATGGCAGTGGCCAAAATCTTCGACGGCATTTCGGATGTCTTCTTTGGTTCCCTTATTGATAAGACGAAAACCAAAATGGGTAAGGCACGTCCTTGGATGCTTTTCCCTTATCTGGGGTGCGGAGTATGCTTGTTTGCTGTATTTGCCATTCCTACGTCATGGGGCAAGGTTGCTCAGTATACTTTCTTCTTCATTTTCTATGTGATGCTGAATGCTGGTTTTTATACTGCAAATAACATTGCTTACTCGGCACTGACCGCTCTTGTTACCAAAAATGAGGATGAACGAGTTCAGTTGGGATCCCTGCGCTTTGTCTTTGCGTTTACGACAAGTACTATTATTCAGGCGGTTACATTCGGTCTGGTGGAACATTTCGGAAATACTGCCCAGGCTTGGAGAATGGTTGCGCTCATTTATGTTATTATCGGCATTATCTCCAATACGGTTTCGGTTCTGTCTTTAAAAGAACTGCCCGAGGATGAAAACGAACCTGAGAAGGAGAACGAGGCTTCTGAAGAAAGGTATTCCTTGCGTCAGGCTGCCGGTCTTCTGATTAAAAATAAGTTCTATCTGCTGATTTTGGGGGTCTATCTGTTGACTCAGCTGTACACCGCATTTACCGGTGTTGGTACTTATTATATGACGTATGTTTTAGGTGATAAGGATTTAATGGGTAGATTTGCCACCGCATTAAATGTCCCAATGATTATTGGTCTTTTGCTTGTGCCGGTACTTATTGCAAAGTTAGGAGGTATGTATAAGCTGAACTACCGCGGTTACGCTTTGGCTACTATCGCAAGAGTTTTGGTAATTGTAGCAGCTTATTTGGGTAATATTCCTATGATGTTGATTTTTACTGCAATTGCATCTTTTGGTATGTGTCCATTGCAGGGTGATTTGAATGCAGTGATTGCCTCTGCCTCTGACTATACTTATTTGACTACAGGTAAACGTATCGACGGCACGATGTATTCTTGTACTTCTTTAGGTGTTAAGATTGGTGGTGGACTGGGGACTGCAATTTCCGGTTGGTTACTGGCTGCGGCCGGTTTCATTGAGGGTGGTGTAGCAGTTCAGCCGGAATCTGTTCTCTCTATGCTGAATGTTATGTATTTGTGGTTGCCTGCTATCTTCTGCGCACTGGTTACTTTCCTTTTGACAAAGTTAAACGTAGAAAAGGCAAATGCATTGCTCTTAAAAGAAAAGCAAAAATAAGGAGAGATTTCAATGAAAGAGTTTGAAAAATTTGACAGAATAGGAACTACACCTCATAGAAGTTATTATATTCCTTTTGCTGAAACGGATACCGTGCGTACAAAGCACGGTATCCTGGATCGCACCTCAAGTTCCAGATTCACCTCGCTTGATGGTGTGTGGCAGATTAAACAGTACGATCATGTAGAAGATTTTGACGTGAACGAGATGCTTGGAGAATCCATTCATGTGCCTGCCTGTGTGCAGATGCACGGGTATGACCATATTCAGTATCTTAACATTCGTTATCCATTCCCGGTTATGTTGCCGCATATTCCTTACGAAAATCCTTGCTGGCATTATCGCCGTACCTTTAATGTAAAAAAGCAGACGGGCGAAAAATATTATATCAACTTTGAAGGTGTAGACAGTGCTTTTTACATCTATATTAACGGTGAGTTTAAGGGATATTCCCAAATTTCCCATGCCACCAGTGAGTTTGATGTTACGGACCTCGTGGTAAACGGTGAAAATACGATCGATGTTCTTGTTCTTAAATGGTGTATTTCCACTTACCTTGAATGTCAGGACAAGTTCCGGTTCTCCGGTATTTTCAGAAATGTATATATGCTCACTCGTCCGGAAGGACATATTACCGATTATAAAATAGAAACCGCTTATAATGGTAAGGATGGCATACTTACGTTTATCAATGAAAGTGAAACAGATATAAAAATTTCCCTTGAAGACAATATCGTTATTGTTCCTGCGAAAATGAGGACGGAAATAGTCGTACCTGCCGTAAAACTTTGGACAGCTGAAGAACCTAATCTCTATACGCTCGAACTTTATGCTAAGGGAGAAAAAATCATCGAAAGCATTGGATTCCGTGTGGTTAGCATTGAGGGGAAGGTTTTCAAAATCAATGGTGAGCCTGTAAAGCTAAAGGGGGTAAACCGTCACGATTTTCATTGTGAAACAGCCGCAACCGTTAGTCTTGAGGATATGGCGAAAGACATTCATTTAATGAAAGAGCTTAATGTCAATGCTGTTCGAACCTCACATTATCCTAACAGCCCGGAATTCTATATGTTGTGTGACAAATTTGGTATTTATGTGATGGATGAGGCTGACCTTGAAATGCATGGTGCTTGTTGCCGTGACGGACGGTATGATATTCCACTGTGGGAAGAATATGCAGAAAATGATTTCTTTACCCCTGGCATTTCTGATCGACATACTGCTCTTGTGGAAAGAGATAAGAACCGACCAAGCGTTATTATTTGGTCGCTTGGTAATGAAAGTTCTTTTGGAAAGGCATTCTTTAAAGGAGCAAATTACATTAAAAATAGGGATAAGACAAGACCTGTACATTATGAAGGTCTTCAAAATGCTGATCCAAAATATTACTATACCGAGCTTGTAGATATGGTTAGTATGATGTATCCTTCCTTCCGGACCATCAAGGAAAAGGTGTTAGACAATCCGGAGGAAAATCGACCGTTCGTTATGTGTGAATACACCCATGCTATGGGTAACAGTTGTGGTGATATTGCAGAATACTGGGACATGATTTACAACAACGAACAGATGATGGGCGCGTTCGTTTGGGAGTGGGCTGACCATGGGATCAAGACCGATGACGGATTCCTCTATGGTGGTGACTTTAAAGAACCTGAACACGATGGTAACTTTTGTGCCGATGGACTTTTGACCCCTGATAGAAAACTTAAATCCAATGCGCTTGAAATGATGGCAGTTTATGGCGGAAAAACAAAATCGGAAGTTTGTTCCGTAGAGGTTCCGGCCAGTACCTATAAATTTTCCTCCGCTATTGATATTGAAGTAAATGAGCATACAGGTGAGATTACTTCGATTAAAGCAGACGGCAACGAGGTTTTGCGTACACCGATTCACTTTAATATCACCCGTTACACGGATAACGATCGTGACCTGATTCCACATTGGATAGGCAGATGTCATTTGGATGCATGTAGGCCGCAAATTTTCTCTTGTGAGAAAACGAACAACAGCTATAAATTCAAAGGATGTCTTGCAGCCAATTGCTTAATGCCTGCAGTTGAATTTGAACTTCTTTATGTGGTGACAGGTAATGTTCTTACCGCTACTATTGAGTATAAGCTTGCCGATTATGTGGAACGTTTTCCTCGTTTTGGTATTGAATTTGGTGTAGATAAGGCATATGGTAACTTCTCCTACGTGGGCTTTGGTCCTACCGAGAGCTATGTGGATAAGCATGTCGCTAGTGAGTATGGTTACTATGTAAGCTCCGCTGAGGAAAACTATGATTATGAGTATATTCGTCCACAGGAGTCGGGCAGTCACCACGCTTGCAAATATATGGCAATAAAGAACCTGTTTAAGGTTACTGCCGAGCAGCCGTTTTCCTGTTCCGTAAACCCGTTCACTACAGAACAGCTTCGTGAAACTTTGCATTCTTTTGAACTTACTGAAAACGACTTTGTAAATGTATGTATTGACCTTGCAATGCGTGGTGTCGGTTCTCATTCCTGTGGTCCGGATCTTCCGGATGAATATGAGATTCCGAAGAAGTTTAAAAATACTTTTACATTTACATTTTGATAAAATAAAACATGATATATGGCAATCGCTTAACTAACGGTTAAGGAAAGTAAGTAAAATAATGAAATCTCCGTTTGGAACATAACAGTTCTGAACGGAGATTTTTTTGTGGGCAAACGTGTGAGAAAGTCAGGCGGGGAATGGAGTTACGGAGAAAAAGCAATTGGATTTTGGTGAGAAGGGTTAGGTAGAAGCAATATGGAAAGGTGGGGGCCAATGATTAAAAAAGGTATTGATTAGTCGAAGAATATATAATATAATCAAAAAGAACATAAGTTCGATGAGCATAAGAGAGGTGTGTATTATGCGAGATGTATATGAATATTGTCCGGAATTTGAAAATGAGAAGTTTTTATTGCGATTGATTTCTGCAGAGGATAGCAATGATTTATTAAAGGTATATTCGGATGTGGATGCGGTACCTTTCTTTAACAGCGATAATTGTAATGGGGATGACTTCTATTACAAGACCTTAGAACGAATGAAACAAGCGGTTGACTTTTGGATTTTCTCCTATAACGAGAGATATTTCGTGAGATGGACGATTGTTGATAAAGAGAAAAAGGAAGCCGTAGGAACCATAGAATTATTCCACAGAGAGGCAGATGAACATTTTTATGAGTGCGGTTTATTACGTTTGGATTTGCGCAGTGATTACGAAAATGCCGGTCAGATTGCAGACATTATTTCACTCATAAAAGATACCACATATGATTTGTTTTACTGTAACATAATTGCTACCAAAGCTGTGCCGGAAGCAACAGAAAGACTACAGGCTTTGTGTGAACTTGGGTTTGTTCCTGCTGACAAGATAATTATCAGTAAAGACGGAACAAAGTATGGCGATTACTATATTTTAGAAAATAAATAGATGAGGAGCGAAAATATTACATATGGAAGTGCAAGATATTAAAACCTATTGTTTAAGTAAACAAGGAGCATATGAAGACTGTCCGTTCGGTGAAGTTCCTATTTGCTATAAGCTGAACGGAAAAATCTTTGCACAGTTGTACCCATATGAGTATGACTATAAAATTACTTTGAAGTGCACTGCGGATGCGGGACAGTTTTACAGAATGGTGTATCCCGGAAAAGTGATAAGGGGATATCATTGTCCGCCGGTACAGCAACCATACTGGAATACGATTTATTTGAACGATTTTCCGGAGGAAGAATTACTAAATATGATTGACCACGCTTATGAGACGGTGTTTCATAGTTTTAGTAAAAAGGTACAGAAGCAGATAAGTCAGAGCACACGGAGGGCATAGGAATGAAATTCGTCTGGGAACATAATGGAAATGATACGTTACTCTACTCCGTTGATTGCGTCGGAGCATATACCAGAGGAGAAAATCTTGACGTTGCCATTAGTAAGGTAAAAAAAGAAATAGAAGCATATTCCCTTTGGAAAAATCAAAAAGTGGAACAAGATTTTGAAATTGAAATCATTCAGGAAAAGAACAGTGATTTGCAGATTGCAGATGCGGATTCCGATGTTCTTTTTGATTCGGAAAAAGAACCTTTATCACGGAAAGAGTATGAAGAATTGAAAACACTGGTACTGAAATCGGCAAGTGATTTTTATTCCTTATATTCGGCTATTCCTGACAAAAACGAAAGTTGTATGCCTTTGAGGAAAACATTTTATGGTACCGTTCCGAGAACAGCACAAGATATGTATGAGCACACGAAAAGTGTAAACGCCTACTATTTCGGAGAAATCGGTATTGAGGCAGACAATGAAGGAACCATATATGATTGCAGAAAAAGAGGCTTCGAACTTTTGGAACGTACGGAAGGTTTTCTTGAGAATCCGGTGATAGAAGGTAGCTATGATGAACTGTGGTCATTACGCAAAATGATGAGGCGTTTCTTGTGGCATGATAGAATCCATGCAAAGGCAATGTACCGGATGGCAGTAAAAACTTTTGGGAAAGATAATGTGCCGAACAGTTTTAAGTTTATGATTTAAAGGGGATTACCATGAATTATAAAACCGGGAAAATAGCCAATCAAATTATAGCATTACAAAACGAGGATGGTACTTGGGGAAGTGAATTTCATTCCTTATCCGTACCGAATAATAAAAAGCCATTGACAACCGAGCAGGCATTACGCCGTTTGAAACATCTGGGATTCACAATCGATGATGAGCCTATTAGAAAGGCGGTGGATTGCATGGTGGCATGCTTAAACGGAGAACGACGGATTGACAATTACAGAGAAAAGACAAGGGATTGGGATCTGTTTACCAAACTTATGTTATCTACTTGGGTAAAAATATTTGAGCCGGGGAACAAAACAGCACTGGAATGTGCAGCATATTGGGCAAATGAGATAGAAGAGGATTTTGCAAGAGGTAAATATGACAGCGATACCAAAGAAGTGGATTTTGTCACATTTTATGAGATGAATCTATTACAGGGCCTTTTGAGTGAAGAAACAGAAAATCGCATGTTGGACTATGTGATAAACCATGAAAAAGGGATTTACTACATTTATGGAAAAAGAATCCATGAGTTGCCGACTACGTTTCAGTCTGTGGAAACCAGCCGTTATTTAGAAGCAATTGATATTTTGGCAGGCTATAGACTGGCGAAAGGGAAATTGGACTTTGTTATTCAGTGGTTGGAAGAAAACAAAGATGAAAATGGGCAATGGGATTTAGGCCCAAAGGTAAAAGATAATCTTTATTTTCCACTTTCCGACTCGTGGAGAACTGCCGAATGCAGAAGGGCAGATTGCACAGAAAAGATTACTGCTATCTTGAGTAAATTACGATCGTAGGAGATGAACCATGAACAAAGACCGGATATTTACCACAGAAGAATATACCTGTGACTTAAGAGTCGCTGCGGTGATGGTAAAGGATAATAAAATCCTGGTACAGCGGGAGAAAGAAGGCAACGAGTATGCATTGCCGGGAGGTCACGTGAAAATTGGTGAGACATTGGAAGCCGGACTCATCCGGGAGACGATGGAAGAAATGGGCGTACAAATAGAATGCAAGAAGTTGCTATGGAGCGAAGAATGTTTTTGGGAATGGAACGGCAGACCTCGGTGGTCTTGCAGAAAGAACTGTAAAGCGTAAATACAAGGGTGCAACTGTCAGTTGCTAAAGTTTAAAGCCGCCTTGATAGACATTTTAGAGTGCTACTGCTATAATCAAAGCATAAAAATGATTGGGGGCTTGAAGATGAGTTTAGGAGAAACCATATACAGATTACGCACAGAGAAAAACTTATCGCAGGGTGACCTTGCGGAGATGTTAGAAGTGTCAAGGCAGTCCATTTCGAAATGGGAAAACAACAGTGCTGTACCTGACTTGGAGAAGATAGTTAAGTTAAGTGAAATATTTGAAGTAACCTTAGATGAACTTGTAAAAGGAGAAGAGGCACCTCAAAGAACGGTAAAACCAATAACGGCACCACAGGAAGGAGTGAAACAAGCAGGATTTCCGCCCGGAAAGATAGCCGGAACGATATTGCTTTGTATGGCATTCTTTGTGGCAATGATTTTTGGCTTGGCCGGCGCAGGGCTTGGAGGTCTTATATTTGCTTTGCCGTTTTTGACCTGTGGAATTTTGTGTTTTGTGTTGAAAAGGAATGTTGGACTTTGGTGTGCGTGGGATGTATATGTACTGTTTGACATCTATTTGTCCTACGCAACGGGTATAAACAGAGCCAATGTGTTACATACGCTCCAATGGACACATCAAATGAATTACATGCGGCTGGCATTTGCATGGATTTTAGTAGTAAGCTTGGCCGCAATGATAGCCATTACAGTGGTGCGGTTTGGGAAAAAGCCATTTGTTTCGGAACAAAAGGGACGTAATAAGCTGATTGTGTCTTGGGTGGTAGTAGCTGCTATACAGGCTGTAGCAATGTTATGGGGATATACGGGACTGTATAAATATCTCGTGGAAAACATTTTTGAAATGGGATTTGTCTACAGATTGATTTCGATAGTACTTAGTTGGTCGAAAATTATTGCATTTACCGTGGCATTGGTTTTCACGGTACGATTTGTAAAAATGAAAAAGCAGAAAGAATAAACAGACCGTGCGTAGCCCGGTGATAGGACTCTTACAATACACTGAAATCAATGGCGGGTAATTTGGAGGTGCACTTCAAACACCCGCCATATTTTTGTGCATCGGTGTCAAAAATATATTGATGCAACGAGACGGCTTTGCTATAATGATGTCATAAAAATACTGACACGGGAGGCTGCTATGATAAAAACACTGGAAGAAGCATTAAATTATATCTCTGAACTGGAAGCAGAAAACAAAGCATTGCGTGAAGAACTGGAGCAGTTTCGTTTAAAGAAACCGGCCGGACGAAAGAAGCACGATGAAACATGGATGGCTTCCTACAAAGATTTTGCCATCAAATATGAGGGTGGTATGACGATTATGGAAATTGTCAACCAAGGGGAAATCAGCAGAAGGACGGCGTACCGTTATAAGGCGTATTATGATGAACTGAAAAAGGGATTGTAAAATCGAAAGAAGGTACGATATGAAACCAAGAACTGAACTAAGCATGCAACTTTATGACATGCTCATAGAACGTGGTTATCACGAAGAGTTGTGTGATGCGTTTATCAAGAAAAAGGAAATGGAGCAGGCGCAGGCAAAAATTAATGAGATATATGAATAGGGCCTTGGAGTAGAGGATAACGACGATGAAGAATAACAAAACATATATTTTGGTTGCAGATGATGAAAAGGAAATAAGGGATATCTTAAAACTTCTGTTAGAGGGCGAAGGCTACGAGGTACGTACAGTAGCAGACGGACATGCCGTGGTAGAGGCGGCAGCACCGGAGATTGACTTGTACATTTTAGATGTCAATATGCCCGGAATGACAGGATTTGTAGCAACTATGGAATTGCGGAAGAAGTATGATACACCGATTATTTTCCTGACGGCGTATTCCGGAGAAATGGATAAGGTTATGGGATTTTCCGCAGGAGCAGACGATTATGTAGTAAAGCCTTTTTCTAACATGGAACTGCTTATGCGGATAAAGGCGATACTGCGCCGCAGAGAGAAAATAGCGGATGCTCCGGTTTTGTGTGCTGAGAGGAAGAATCAGATTGCCTTTGGAGATTTGTTGCTTGATTTGGACAATCAGTCGGTACTGCGAGGAGAAGAAGTGATTTCGCTTACGGGGACGGAATTTAAGATATTAGAGCTTTTGGTCAGCCATAAGAAAAAGGTATATTCTTTAGATAATATTTATCAAAGTATCTGGGAAGAGGAAGCTGTTGCGGATAGTGCAATTATGGTACATATCAAGAACATCCGTAAAAAGATTGGTGATGATTCCCGCAATCCAAGGTACATCAAGACTGCGTGGGGAAAGGGATATTATGTGGAAGCATAAAGAGGCAAAGAAACAGGAGAAAAAGAAATTTGACCGGAAATTATCTAAGGAGATTCTGGGAATATTTGCCCGTACGCTTTTGATAGCAGTAATCAGTTTTTTGGTTTTGAATGAGGCTGCAAACCGGCTTGTATTGCATTATGTGGAAACAGAGATATTGGCAATATCGGAATATCAGCTGATTGATATACAGTATGGAATCCTGGGAATCAGCTTTTTGTCAGGGATTGCTTTGTTCTTGGCTCTGTTCCTGACTCTGGTTGGGGAACGGCTGGCCTATATCGGGGATATCGTGAAAGGAATTGATGCATTAAGACGTCATGACTGGGAACATGAGATTCCTTTGCGTGGAGAAAATGAGTTGACGGAGCTGGCATTTTTTATCAATCAGTTTTCGCGGGAAGAACAGGCCTTCCAGGAACGGGAGAAGCGCATGAAGGAAGAGAAAATTACTTTAATCCGTTCTCTTTCGCATGACATAAGAACTCCGTTAACTTCGCTGCTGTCTTATTCTGAATTCATGAAACAAAAAGAGAGTCTGACCGCAGAAGAAATGAACAAGTACATGGATTTGGTAGAACAAAAATCACGTCAGATTAAGGTATTAACGGAGCAACTTTTAGATGGCGGGAATCGCCGGACGGAACTGATGGAGGACGGAAGATTTCTGATGGAGCAGTTGGTGGATGAATGGGCAACGGAACTGGAAGAGGATTATACTCTTGAAATTTCTCTTAAAGAATGCCCGGATTTTTCCGGTGAATTTGATGTGCAGGAATTGAGACGCATTTTTGATAATCTGGCTTCCAATATCCGCAAGTATGCAGAAGAATCCGCACCGGTCTCCCTATGTGTGAAAGAGAAGGATGGTCGGTTATGTATTGTTCAGTCGAACGCATGTAAGCAAGAGACAGAGAAAGTAGAAAGTACAAAAATCGGTATTGCCAGTATACGTAAAGTTGCAGAACAGTATGGCGGAACGGCAACGGTTTTTTATACAGAGCAGAACTTTTCTATCGAAATTACCTTGTGCAAAATAAATGCCTAATGAAAAGAAATCTTCAGAATTTCTTTAGAATTACCTTGCATATTTCTTTAGAAGTTTTCATTAAAATGAACTTGTAAAAAACAAACAGGGAACAACGGTTCTCGCCAGATAAGAAAGTGAGGTAACAAACATGTTAGAAATTTTATTGGACCCGTTAGGAGCATTAGTAATCACATTTTTTGTAATGAGTATTGTCAGCATCGGTGGAATGGTACTTTTGTATCTGTCCAAAAATGAGAAACTCAAAAAAGGCGTGTTTTACTTTTTGGCAGCATGGAGTATGGTAGTTATGTATTGCGGCATACTCATGTCGGATGGTTTCTACTTTGCAAACGGACCGATAGCGCTTGTGTTAGGTGCACTCGGGATTGCAGGTGTTTTGATTCAGTTGTTTTCTAAAAAGGAAAATAAGTTTAAGCTGGCTGAAATTTTGGTGATGATTTCGGTTGCAGCAGGAATGATAAACTGTTTCTTTATTTAAAATAAGTATATCGCTTGTTACATAATTGCTAGTAAATACTACCTAAAAAGATTGAAAAATTCAGAAAATTCATGTCTTATAGAGAAGAAAAACTGCAATAAATGTAAGGGGGATAAAACTGTGACAGGGGAACAGGTTTATTACGATGCATACATGAATGAATTAAACGTGCTTAAGAGCCGTGATAAGGCATTGGAAGCGTTAAGAAAAGAAAGAATAAAAGACCATGAATGGGTAATCATAGATCACATTGCGGAAATGTCAAACGGTCTTGTGCCTTTGGAAGAAGAGGCTTTGCAGTCGTTGCCAGTCAGGTTAAAAATTTGTCAGAGGAATCTGCAAAAGCAGCAGGACAGACAAGAGGCTTGATTGAAGCCACAATCCAGGCAGTGGAGAAGTTTGTGATTTAACCTTTCGGAAGACGAATTAAAATGATAAAAGCCTATGTTACTTGAGAAGTAACGTAGGCTTTTATTTGCTTTGAGCTTTATTTGAACAAAACTTCGAATTTTCTTGCATATTTGACACATTTCGACTACAATTTATAAAAAAATTATAAATTTTACGGAGAGTGTGAAACATTGAACATTGAGGTAAATTACAAAAACAAAAAGCGCTATGATACAGCTAAACCGCCCATGCATCAGAACATTTTCTGGACGTGGCTGATTTGGTTATTATCCAAGATTATGCTGATTGGTAAGAAGTATAAAGTTGAGCAAATCAACATGGAAGGTTTGAAGCCGCCGTATATGATGCTTAGCAATCATATGCATTTTATTGACTTTGAACTTGCGGCGATGGGAACATACCCGTATCCGGTCAGCAATGTGGTAAGTATTGACGGTTATGTGGTAAAGTTCTTCCTTCTGGAGTGGATTGGTGCGATTGCTACCAGAAAGTTTACCAACGACCTGGCTTTGGTGAAATCGATTAATAAGGTGTTAAAAAGGGGCGATATTCTGTCCATGTATCCGGAGGCGCGTTATTCGCCTTGCGGAACGACAGCATTTTTGCCGGATTCGCTGGGAAAACTGGTGCGGATGAACAAGGTCCCGGTAGTGGCAGTGGTGCACCATGGAAATCATCTGTACGCACCGTTCTGGAATTTCAGAAACAAGCGTAAGGTGCTGTTTCATACTACAATGACTCAGATACTTACGAAAGAACAGATAGAAAAAATGACAGTGGAAGAGATTAACACTGCTATTCGGGAAGCATTACAATACGATGATTACCGTTACCAGAAAGACAACGGCATAAAAATCACGGAGCCGTTCCGGGCAGAAGGTCTGCACAAGGTTTTGTACCAGTGTCCTCATTGTAAAGAAGAGTTTCAGATGGATTCCAAGGGGGCAGAATTGTTCTGTAATGCTTGCGGAAAGCGTTGGCATTGGAACGAGGACGGAAATCTGGAAGCAGTAGATGGGGAAACAGAGTTTAACCATATTCCGGACTGGTTTGCATGGGAACGTACACAGGTAAAGGAACAGATTGAAAACGGTACCTATTTCTTTGACGATGAAGTGGAGGTTTTTGCTCTGCCGAGAGTATGGCGTTATCTTCCGCTTGGCAAGGCAAAGTTGACGCATGACCCGGAAAAAGGGTTTGTGCTTCATGGACATTACAGAGAGCAGGACTATCATATAGAACGTACGCCTGCACAGACGAACAGCCTGCATGTGGAATATGATTTCGTTCCGCTGAAGGCGAAGGACTATGTGGATATTTCAACGGAAAATGATTCTTTTTATTGTTGCCCGACAAAGAAGAATGTGATCACAAAGCTGGCGTTTGCTACGGAAGAACTCTATTTGCGGAGTCAGAAAAGATAGAAGAGCAGGAGCAGAAATGAAGGTACAAAAAGCAGAAACATTCGCGCAATGGATCAGAATATACAGGTTATATCAATCGGCGTTTCCAAGGTCTGAAAAGAAGCCGTTTTCGATGATTTTGGACATGTGTAAAAAAGGGAAAAGTGACGCATGGTATTGTGAGAATGACGGCAAGTTTGCGGGACTGGTAATTACGATTAATGGTCCGGATAAAATACTTCTTGATTATCTGGCAGTCAGTGCGAAGATGCGGGGCTGCGGAATAGGTTCAAAACTTTTGCATACTATGCGACGACTATATACCGGAAAGGGAATTTTCCTTGAAATTGAAGCAGTAAAGGAAGATGCCCAAAACGCTGAGGAAAGAAAACGTAGAAAAAAGTTTTATCTTTCCAACGGGATGACAGAACTGAATGTGTACGTGGAACTTTTTGGCGTAGATATGGAATTATTGGGGTATGATTGCACTCTTACCTTTGAAGAATATCGGGAGTTTTACCGGAAGAACTACAATGAGTGGGCAGCGTCCCATATACGGTAGGAAAGATGGCGGGGGAGAAACGCAGATGAAACAGAGAACGCAGTTGAGCATGCAACTTTATGATATGCTGTTGGAACGGGGATATCATGAAGAATTGTGGGACGTGATTACACGGAATTTGAACACGGATTATACGGCCGGGCGCATGATCGGATATCTGTGCCAGTATTCCCATCTGCCGGAGGGTGAAGTGGTGGATGAGATGTTAGCCATATTGAGTGACCGCGATGCACTTATCAAGAAAAAGGAAATGGAGCAGGCGCAGGCGAAGATCAATGAAATATATCAGTATGGTTTCTGCGTAGCTGTAGACAAAGTCTAAAATGACAAATAGCCAATGCATATTAGTTAATAAAAATGCATTGGCTATAATAGTTTAAATGTAACTACATTATTAAACAAACTGAAAGCTTCATCAACTTGAGATTGGAGGTCGTTAAAACGAAAATCGCCGCATGTCATTTGATTTTACGAGCATTTGTATCTATACATATTTTTTTGACAAAAAGATACAATAAACAGCCGATTTTCATTTAAAAAGTGCTTTTTTGAACTGATTTGTATCTATAGAAAAAAATATCATCCCCAGATACTTAATTATTGTATTTTTAGTATCTGTGAAGAAGATTTTTTTCTATAGATACAAAATAATGAATATTTAACTAAAATCCCGTACCATCGATTCTCTTTTTGTATCTACATCACTACTTTTTTTACATAGATACTTTTATTTGAAAAATTGTATGAAACGGGTAAATTGGTTCACGTTGGCTTTTTCGGCAAATAAAGTCGAGAAGAATATTTTAAAGGGTGATATCCTTTTAGTGTAAGGTGGCGAACGGAATGGTTGAACATATCGAAGTGGTGCAGCGGATCCAGTTGGAGCCGATAGGGACAAGAGGGTATATCGAACTGCATCCGGTAAAGGAATTATAAAAAAGAAGTGAAGAGGGAAAAAAGGAGCAGGTGGTGGTTGCCTGCTCTTTTGCATTTGTTGCAACCGTGGGCAAATCATGATATAACAAGGGTAGATATAGGTCATAGGTAGTTGCGTTTTTATAAGGAGGTAAAATGAAATTAAATGCTCATGTTAATCAGATTGTAGACTGTGATTCCTGGAAACAACACAGGCCCCCTAAAAAGCCGGATATCCAATGGAAGGATGGAAGGTCCGCGAAAGAACTGGCTAGATTTGTAACCACTTCTTTGCCGGATATGCCATCGGAGATTGAGGGGAAATTAGTAACTTTTGTGGATGAGACTGCTGTTTTTGATTGGGATGCGGAGTATGTTACAGAACTTCCCGGGATTGGTGAAGGACGGAATCATGATGCCGTATTTTTTAATGAGGATATTGTTGTTTGTATAGAAGCGAAAGCGGATGAGACACTTGGGAATCTGATACAAGAGGAAATGCGGAATGCCTCAGTAAACAAGTTAGGAAGAATAAGCGACCTCTTAAAGATGATTTTTAAGGGGGGATTTAAGGAATACGGAAACCTGCGGTATCAATTATTGACCGCAAGTACAGGGGCAATCTTAGAAGCAAAAAAAAGAGGTGTGAAGACTGCTATTTTACTTGTGATTGTATTCAAGAGCGAAGAGCATACTACAAAAGAAAAAATAGAGAACAATAATGCAGATATTCAAAGATTTTTAAATGCAACGGCTGCTGTTGATTGCAATGGACTCAAAAAGATTCCTAATAATTCAGATATCAACCTGTATTTTGATAAAATCGAGATCGAATTGCATCCTGTGAAGAGTATTTAGGCGGCGATGGGCATAATTCCGAGGTGTGCATTTTATTAAGCTTTATTGTATAATGGTTTATAAGGTTTTGTAATGGATTTTATACGAAAAGAAGAGAGGAAGTATCGGAATGGACAAGTTAACTTATGATGTGGTGGTCATCGGAGGCGGACCCGCAGGCACGGTGGCTGCCATTGCAGCCGCAAGAGGCGGAGCAAGGACGCTTTTGGTAGAGCGATACGGATATTTGGGTGGTATGCTGACTACGGCAGGAGTAGGACCACAGATGACATTCCATGCACGCGAGACCCAGGTGGTGAGAGGAATTCCGGAGGAAATTGTGAGCCGTTTGAAGGAACTTGATTTGTCTCCGGGACACATGGAAGACTACGTTGGGTATTGTCATACGATTACTCCGTTTGATGCAGAAGGAATGAAATATGTGTTGGAAACGATGGCGCAGGAGGCGGGGGTGAACCTACTGTATCATACCGTGTTTACCGGATGTACGGTGAATGACGGAAAGATAGAGTCGGTACAGCTTTATGCAAAACAGGGCTATTTTGATGTAGAAGCAAAAGTTTTCCTAGATTGCAGTGCAGATGCGGATTTGGCGACGGCAGCCGGAATTTCGAGTGTTTACGGAAGAGAAACCGACCATCTGGCGCAGCCGATGACGATGAATATCAAGGTTGGAAATGTGGACAGGGACAGGCTGATTGCATACGTGCAAGGCAATCAGAACGATATGCTTGGCACGATGCCGTTTGAGAAACTACGCCTGTTACCGAGAACCGGAATGGCGGGGGCGTATGAACTCGTTCGGGAGGCAAAGACCAAAGACGAGTTTCACATGGACCGGGATCTTGTATTTTGTCTGGAAACGAACAATGAGGGCGAATTTATCTTAAATATGTCCAGAGTGATTAAAAAATCGGCAGTGGATTCTTTTGAACTGACAGAGGCAGAAATTGAGGGTCGCCGTCAGGCAAGAGAGATTGTTGCTCTTATGCGGAACTATATCCCGGGCTTTGAGCAGTGCAGAATGCTTTCTACAGGACCGCAAATCGGCATTCGTGAGAGCCGTAAAATCAATGGAAAATATAAACTGACCGGGGAGGATTTGCTTGCAAATAAAATGTTTGAGGATGCCATTGCCATGGGTGGGTATCCGATTGATATCCATTCGCCGGACAGTGAAGGGATGCAGCACCGGCATTTAAAACCGGGAAGCTGGTATTCGATTCCGTATGACAGTCTGGTAACGGAAGAGATAGAGAATTTAGTGGTAGCCGGACGTTGCATCAGCGTGACGCATGAGGCATGCGCGGCAATCCGCGTGACTCCGATTGTAATGGCAATCGGTCAGGCGGCAGGATGTGCCGCAGCTTTGAGTGTATCCCATGGACAGAAGGCAAATGTGCTGAATACGGAACTTTTACGGGAAACCCTGAGGGCACAGGGCGTGTTTTTGGAGGAATACCGAGAATTTTAAGACTGTTACGATTCGTGTCACGCATGTGACATGATGTTTCTTGTCTTTTTTTACGGCACTTGCTACTTTGAAACAGACCGAAAGGGAAAACAAAGTAGAAAGGAAATAAAAAATGAAAAGAAACGGAAACAGAGTTTTATTACTTGCAGGGCTTTTTCTGCTGACATTTATTGTATGGACGATACTGCTACAGCAGGTGGATGTACAGACGGTCGGACAAAACGGAACGGAAATTGGTTTTGCAACATGGAACCGGTGGTTTCATGAACTCACGGGTGTACATATGGTACTCTATCATATAACGGACTGGCTGGGTCTGATACCGGTTTTTGTGTGTATATTGTTTTGTTGCGTCGGATTGGTACAGCTGGTGCAAAGAAAAAGCCTGTTTAAGGTGGATTATGATATTCTCCTCTTAGGAGGATATTATGTTATGGTAATACTTTGCTATCTGATGTTTGAGATGATTCCTATCAATTACAGGCCGGTACTGATTGACGGAAGGTTGGAGGTATCCTACCCATCCTCGACCACGTTGCTTGTGTTGTGTGTTATGCCTACCCTTGCAGAGCAGGGGAAGCGCAGAATGAAAAGTGTGACCGGTAAGCAGTGCATATGCTGTTTTGTCACTTGTTTTTCGGTTTTTATGGTGCTTGGAAGACTGGTATCAGGAGTGCATTGGCTGACGGATATTGTTGGGGCAATGTTGCTTGGCGGCGGTTTGTTTTGTTTGTATCAGGCAATGATTATGTTATTGGGGAAGGAAGAAAAACGAGAGCTGGGAGGTTCGGACCATGGAATTTCATGAGAAACTGCAGGAATTGAGAAAACGGAGAGGGCTGACCCAGGAAGAATTGGCAGAGATGCTGTATGTATCTCGGACCGCGATTTCAAAATGGGAATCGGGAAGAGGCTATCCAAGCATTGATTCCCTAAAGGCAATTGCGAATTGTTTTTCGGTTACGATAGACGAACTGTTATCCGGAGAAAAACTGATTACCATAGCAGAAGAAGAAAAGAAAGAGAACGTTCGGAGCATGTGTGGTTTACTGCTTGGAATCATCGATTTAGGCACGTTTCTGTTAATTGTCCTGCCGCTGTATCCGTGTACGGTGGAAGGATTTGTCTATTCGGTAAATCTGGTTGATTATGCGGAAGTGACAGAGTGGATTCGTTTGGCTTATTGGGGAATGTTTGGAATGCTTGTTGTGATGGGAGTGTTACAAATCCTGCTAATAAAACGGAAGGTTGAAAAGAGCCGTGCAGTTATAGCAGATATATCCATAGGACTTGGAATTTTACTGGTTCTTTTTTTGGCAATAACAGGAGAAACCTACGCTGTGACGGTGGCATTTTTGTTAGTGGTCGCTAAGGGCGCAGTGCTGTTAAAAAGTAAGGAAATTTCAAAAGAATAGAGGGGATGCAACTATGAACAAAAAGAAAAAAGCAATTTTTTATATAACAGGCAGTATTGCAGCTTTATTACTTCTTGTCCTTGGCACATTGTTTCTTTTTCCGTATCTGGAAACGGTTTCGGCTAAGCCGACCGAGACTTCGTCCGAATGGATGAAGCAGATTACGGATGAGGCTTCTTTGCAGGAGATTGTATTACCGGGGACACATGACAGTGCAACTGCTTATGTGCAACTCCCGTATTTTATGAGATGTCAGTCCCTTACTGTCGGAGAACAGTTGGAAGCAGGATACCGTTATCTGGATATCCGCCTGAATGAGGAAAGCGGAAAACTGTATTTTTATCATTCCTTTGCAAGATGCAAAACAGGGATGGGGCCGTGGGCAAAAGCATTGGATTTGGAGAATGTGTTAGAGCAGGTGTACACATTTTTGGAGGGACATCCGACGGAGACTGTGCTGTTTGTTGTGAAGCAGGAAGGCTCCGGAAATGTAGCACTTTTTCAAAAAACATTGCAGGCGTACATAGAAAAACATCCGGAACGGTGGTTGCTGACAGACAGGGTGCCGGCGCTGGGCGAGGCGAGAGGAAAGATTGTGTTGTTCCGCCGGTATGCAGACGATGCAGGGTTAAAAGAACAGGCAGGTATTGCGCTTAACTGGAGTGACCAGGGAGGTGCCAAACTTCAGACAAATTACCTGGAGGCAGAAGTCAGGGATGGTGTGACATTTTATATCCAGGACCGGTATAATTATACCGTAGAAGACAAAAAGACAGGGATGGAAGAAGCATTGCATCTGGCCAAGGAATTTGCAGACGGAGGCATCCGGATTCATTTTGCGAGCACCGCAGGCCCAAACAGCCTGCATCACCCGTACAACATAGCAAAGAAGATGAATGCGTGGTTTTTGGATAAGAATTTTGACGGGAAGCTTGGCTGGGTGATTTTTGACCACGGGGATGCAAAACTTGCTGAGAGTGTGTACCGGCTGAATTTTGTGACAGAATAGAGAAAATACGGGAGGCGGTTATGAGTTACGAGGTTTACATGCATGGACAAATATTGGGAACCCATTCCTTTTTATTAAAAGGTGATTTCTTGAGACCCGATGAATATTCGGAGCTGAGCGCAAAATATTTTCTGCCGGGCGGAGAAACCGGAACGGCGGCTACCGTGCTGGCATCATTAGGGGTAAAGGTAAAAATAGACGGGACCCACATCGGAACGGAAGTGGCCCCTCTTTTAAAGGAATTTTATAAGGATAAGTCAGTAGATTTGTCTTCTTTGTATTTTGACCCGGATTATGAAGGGTTAATGGACTATGTGGTGATTGCCGGTCTGGTGCGTTCCCCGATGGGCGTCTTTCAGTCATTATATGAGCCGGGGGCAAAACGGCGCTGGAGCATGCCAAAGGAAGAAGACATTGCAAACTGTAAAGTGGCAGCGATTGATCCGTTTTTTATTGAGGCAACGCAGGCAACTGCCGAATTGTGTGTAAAGCATAAAAAGCCGTTTGTGACGATTGACTGTAAACACGACAGTTATCTGCATAGGAATTGTGCGGTCAATGTGGTGTCCAAGGAGTGTACCGGTTCTCCGGAATACTGCGGAAAAACACCGGAGGAGATTTATGAATTACTGACAGAAACGACGGACGGACTTGTCATAATTACAGCAGGAGAAAAGGACATGCTGTACGGACGAAAGGGACAACCGGTGAAGAGGATGAAACCGTTTCCTGTGGAGGTAAGGAGCACATTGGGAGCCGGAGATACCTTTAAGGCGGGCTGTGTTTATGGTTTGCTGCAGGGATTTGACGATGATGCGCTGGTTCGGTTCGCAAGCGCGTGTTCGGCAATTGCCATTTCACGGTTCCCGCTGCCTCTGTATCCGCCGACCATGGAGGAAGTAACGAAATTGCTAGGTTAGACTTGGCAGAAAATGCGACTTACGTTATAATGAATACGTTAGAATAAAAAAACCATAGGAGGGAAAAGCAATGGGGAAATTTGTAGCTCTGCATCCACAGGAATTAAAGGAACTTCGTCATGTGGATGAACGTCTGGTATCCTACAACGTGGAGATGACAGAAGTAACGGGAGGTACCTTCTGGAAGGCTTACACAGAAGCCCAGGTAGACGGTACAGAAGAGTTTCCGGTAATCAAAGACTGGAGCAATATGGGAAATTTACAGCAGTGGTACGATCCGATTGATACCACAAACAAAAGACTGATTAAACTTGCAAAAGAACTTGGTACCGCATGGGTGCGCGTGTCCGGCACATGGGCGAATAAGACATATTATGATTTTGACGGCCATACAAACGGACAGGTGCCGGAAGGCTATCAGAACGTGCTGACAAAAGAGCAGTGGACAAACCTTCTGGATTTTGTCAGAGCAATTGACGGTAAGTTGCTTGTTTCCTTTGCGAATTGCCCGGGCAACCACAGCAAGGATGAGCCATGGGACACCACGCAGGCAAAAATGCTTATGGATTACAGCATCGAATACGGTGTTCCGGTATCGGCGGCAGAATTTACCAATGAGCCGAACCTGATTGCACTTTCCGGCTTGCCGGCAGGATACACGGCAGCGGATCATGCCCGTGACCACGATGCATTCGGTGCATGGTTAAGAGAAAATTATCCGGATTGTCTGTTCGTAGGTCCTTGTACGGTAGGCGATATCGATATGTTCGGTGTTGGCATGGAAGGTGCCGGCGGCGGTATGGCAGCAGGCTTCCAGATGGTAACGACAGAGGAATTACTGGGTGAATACAAATCCAAAATGGATGTATTCAGCTATCATTACTATAACGGTGTTTCCGAACGTGGCGCAGCGATGGGCGGACACTGGCCGTATGAAGCAATCCTGACAGAGAAGTATCTCGGCATTGCAGCACATTGCGCAAGACAGTATGTTCCGAAGCGTGACAGATATGTTCCGGGCGGACAGATGTGGGTAACCGAATCCGGAGATGCCGGATGCGGCGGTAATACATGGGCTTCCACATACGCGGACGTTCCGCGTACCCTGAATGAATTAGGTGAGTTTACAACCGTTACCGACGGTATTATTTTCCATAACACGTTGGCTTCTTCGGACTATGGATACTTAAAGCATGGTACCTTTGTTCCGAGACCAAATTACTTTGCAGTGCTTCTTTGGAACCGGATTATGGGTTCCACAGTATATGATTGCGGTCCGGTTTCGGAAGGTGCTCATGTCTATGCACATTCCCGTAAGGACGGAAAAGATGGAATTGCCTATTTAATCATTAACAATTCAAACGAAACAACAACCGTGGAACTTCCGAAGGAAGCAGAGGTTTATATGCTTGCCGGTGAAACAGGGCTTCGTTCCCGTAAGATGACATTAAACGGAAAGGCACTGGAGCTTGGTGCGGCAGATGAACTTCCGGCATTGGAACCGGTAAAGGCATCCGGTACATTGGAAATTCCGGCAACTAACTGCGTATTTATCGTTCTTTAATTGAAAAACAACATAACGGAAAACTGAAAAAGGTCCTGCCGGCGTAATGCGGCAGGACCTTAAGTTTTTTGTATTACTTTGCGTTATTATAGGCGGTACCATCCAAAAGTTCCAGGCCCTTTGCCTTAAACATTTCGGATACGGTAACAATCTGCCAGCCTTCGGCTACGAGTTCCGGAATTAAGATTTCCATTGCCTCTGCCGTTGTGGCGTAATTTTCGTGCATTAAAACGATGGCACCGTCCTTCATCTGGGAACGGATGGTGTTAATAATTTCTTCCGTGGTTGCACCGTTCCAGTCCTTGGTGTCGATGCTGCAGTTAATCATCGGTTCACGGACAGCAGCCCGTACCGTTGCGTTAACTGCAAGGTATGGAGGACGGACAAGGAAATGAGTCAGACCGGTAATTTCAGTCAGTTTATCTGCGCAGGTCAGATAGTTTTCAGCAATCTTATCTGCGGATAACTGGGTTAAATCCGGATGGGTATTGGTATGGTTACCAATCTCAAAGCCAAGGTCAAAGGCACGTTTGATTTCGTCTTTGTTGTTTGCTTTGATGTTGTTGCCCCAATAGAAGAAAGTTGCATGCTGACCCGAGTCTCTTAATGCATTCTGGATGCGGATGGAAGTAGAGGTATCCGAGGTGCCTACCGGACCGTCATCGAAGGTAAACGCAATCATTGGCTTGCTTGGATCAATCCAGGAAATGTCTGCGTTGTTTTCCCAGATACCGGTATCGTCCGGATCTGTCGGGAACGGTGTGGCGGTCGGAGCCGGAGCACCGGAATCATATCCGGCCTTCATATGGAACGTAAACGAATAAACAACCGCGTCGGTGCAGGTGGCTTCGTTTGCCATAAGGCCTATGCCATGTGCCTTTGTGTTGAGTACCGGCATCAAAGTAATGTCAGATACGCCGCTTGTGGTCAGATTATACTGCACAAAGATTTCGTTATAGCCTTCATCGTACAGCTTAATGGCCAGAGGACCGGCTTCACTCTTCATTTTAACGGTAATGCGTGTGCAATAGCTCATATCCAGGTCCTGAGGAAGGTCTAACTTGATTTCCTGGTACTGGCCTGCGTATTGCAGTGTGATGGCACCGTCAGTTTCTACGGTGTATGTAGTGCCGTACGAGGTGCTGTACTGAAAATCCTTAAAATTCCAGGTCAACTCGGTAGGACCGGCTGCCGGCACAGGAGTAGCCGTCGGAGCGGTTGTAGCGGTCGGAGCCGGAGTTGCCGTGGCTGTTGGAGCCGTGGTTGCGGTTGGAGCGGTTGTAGCCGTAGGGGACGGAGCCGGCGTGCCCTCGGATTCTGTGTTGCCGCCCGGATTGCCGCATGCACTAAGGCAACCAAGTATCAGGGAAAGTATAAAAAACAATGTAAAAAATCGATTCTTCATAAGGGGAGTCTCCTTTCGTATTTTTGTTCACATTATAGCAAGTAAAAATAGGCATGTCTATTCAAAAAAACAAGTGTTTTTGTCAGATATTGCGTGGTAAATAATGCAAGAGTATGATAGAATATGAAATAGGCAATTATGTCATGACAAAAAGGTGATAAGAGAACTATTACAGGAGGAGTATCATGGAAAAAAAGCAGTGGTATAAAGACAGAGTATTTTATCAGATCTGGCCACGTTCATTTAAAGACGGCAATGGCGACGGAATGGGAGATTTGTACGGTGTTTATGAGAAGTTGGACTACATAAAAGCACTTGGCTGTGACGGAATCTGGTTTTCTCCATTGTATCCGTCTCCGGGAATAGATTGCGGCTATGATATCTCCGATTATATGGATATTGCTGAGGAATTTGGCGGACTGGATGCGTTTAAGAAGGTGCTTGACGGAGCACACGAACGTGGAATGAAGGTTATTATGGATTTGGTGGTCAACCATACCAGTACCGAACATGAATGGTTTAAAAAGAGCCGTGAGAAAATCGAACCGTATACGGATTACTATATCTGGCGTCCGGCAAAGGCAAACGGAAAGTTGCCGAACAACTGGGATTCGTTATTTGAAGGAAAAGCATGGCAGTGGGACGAAGTCCGCAAAGAATACTATATGCATTTGTTCGCCATTGAACAGGCGGATTTAAACATGGACAACCCTCTCGTACGGGAAGAAGTAAAAAAGATTTTGCGTTTCTGGCTCGATATGGGGGTAGACGGTTTCAGAGAGGACGTAATTACCTTTATTTCGAAAAAGGAAGGGTTGCCGGATGACTATATTATGCCGGCATCCAAGGGATTCGGCTATTTTAACCATGGACCGCACTTACATGAGTATTTAGAAGAGTTTAACCGGGATGTTTTCTCAAAGTATGACTGCATGACACTGGCAGAGGCACCGATGGTTACACCAAAGGTGGCTTTAAAATACATTGATGAGACCAATGCTCCGGTACTGGATATGATGATTCAGTTTGCAACGCAGGAGGCAGACTGTCTGTTTACGGATTTTGTTCACATGCCGTTTTCACTCAGAAAATTAAAGAGGGCATACTCGTCCTGGCAGAACGGTCTGGCAGGAAAAGGATGGAACATGCTGTATATAGAAAATCATGACCATCCGCGCATGGTATCACGTTACGGCAGTGAAAAGTTCCGCACGGAGAGTGCAAAAATGTTGGCGGTATCGTATCTGTTTTTAAGTGGCACACCTTTTATTTACCAAGGGCAGGAAATCGGTATGAGCAACTGGTATCCGTCTGACCCTGAAATGTATGAAGATGTGCAGACGCGCTGGCAGTATGAAAATGTAGGAACAAAGAAATCGCCGGAAAAGAGATTGCGCCGTTTATGGCAGGGCTCCCGCGATTCGGCACGTACACCGGTGCAGTGGGATGACAGTGAAAACGCCGGATTTACGACCGGCACGCCATGGTTTTTCGTGAATGAAAATTATAAGGAAGTCAATGTGGCGGCACAGGAAGCAGATGAAACTTCGGTTTTGAATTTCTATCGCGAGGCAATTCAGCTTCGCAAGGAATTGTCCTGCGTGAGATACGGAACCTACAAAGAATACAATAAGAATTCTTCGAAATTATATGTTTATACAAGAGAAACGAAGGAACAGAAGATTCTGGTGGTTTGTTCTTATTCAGAAACTTGTGTGAAATTTAAAGCACCAAAGGGATTTGACTTATCGTCAGCAAAAACGGTGCTGAGAAACTATGAAACAATGGAGGAAGCAGTTTTACAGCCTTATGAAGCAAGGGTGTATTTGTTCGAATAGAGGAGGAAACCATAGGTGCAGGAATTATTACATGGGGCCGGAATGGTAATACTGTACATTATTCCGGCGGCAGGATTGATGCTGACAGCGAGAAAACTTTTAAAGATACCGGACGAATTGTTCCGGAAAATATTGCATTTTATTTTGTTGGGTATCTACATTCCTGCTTTGTTTGCATTTAAAACATGGTGGATTTCTGCATTGTTTGTGGTAGCCCTGATAGTTATCATATATCCGCTGCTGGCGCTGGCAGGGCGTATTCCTGCCTTTTCCGCTTTTATTAACGAACGGAAGCGGGGAGAATTAAAGCACAGTATGGTACTGGCTTTGGGCGTGATGGCGGTAAGTATCTGCGTCTGTTGGGGCGGATTCGGAGACCGTTACCTTGTTCTGGCCGGTGTCTATACCTGGGGTGTCGGCGATGCCTTTGCTGCCCTGGTAGGTAAGAAATTCGGACGCCACAAGATTTCGTGGAAATTTGCAGACAACCGGAAAAGTGTAGAAGGCTCATTGGCGATGTTTTTCACTTCTGCATTGGCGGCGTGTCTCATTTTGTATCTCCGCGGAGGCGTGAGCATACCGGGCTGCCTGTTGATTTCTTTGCTTGCATCGGCAGTATGTACGTTAGTTGAATTGTGTACCAGAAATGGGTTTGACACCATAAGTTGCCCTACAGCGGCTCTTTTGGTTATTTTGCCGTTGATTCACATTTTGGGAGGTTGATGGACATGTCAAATAAAAAATCCGGAACGAGGACGTTGCTTTGGTCGGTGCTGATGAGTTCGCCCGGCCCGCTTGTGGTGGGTCTGGGACTGATTTCCGGACGCAGTTCGACACAGATTGCAGACTTTGTACGAAGAAGTGCGGAACTGCTTGCGATTATTATGTCCTTTGTGATTTACAAAATCACGACCAAAAATGATACGTGTGATGAGATAAGAAGAAAGAAACTTGAGCGCATGAGTAATGTGTTTGTCGGAGCCATGATGTGCATCGGCGGTACCTTTATGATTATACTCGCGCTGACAAGCAATCATGCAGACAAAGGAAATGTGATTCCGGGACTTGCGATTGCGGTTATGGGCGTGATTGCAAATTCAATTTTCTGGCGGAAATATACAAGATTGCATCAGGCAGAACCGAATGCAATCTTGATGGTGCAGGCAAGATTATACCGTGCGAAAACATTGGTGGATGCCTGTGTTACAATCGCCTTGTTATCCGTAGTGATTGTACCGGGAAGCCCGGTTTCTTTCTGGCTGGATTTGATCGGTTCGTTGGTTGTGGCGCTGTATCTGATTTGGTGCGGCGGGCGCACGGTGTATGAGATGGTGGGCAAAGTTACGGAATAGGGAAAGGTATTATTTACGGGAAAGGATGAAAGAATGCAGATACAAGAGATATTGAACAATCCGTGGATTGCGGTTTTTGGAGGAATTCTTTTGATTCTCCTGCTACTGTGGCCTGTTTATGGAATTTTAAAAGGAACGAAGAATAAAAAGATATGGCTGTCACTATATGTATTTGGTCTTGTTTTTGGGGCAAGAATTTGGGTTGTCATGACAGGAATAATACAGACATCAGAGGGATTACAGACGACGGAATTATTGGGGCATGAAAAAATACTGGATAGTCTTTTACATACCTTACAGACGTTGAATGTCATAAAGGAGTTGCAGAAAAGTTACCTGATTCTGAGCGGTTTGACAGGAAGAAATATGATGCGTTGGATTATGTCTCTATGATGGTGCATGCGGCAAAGGTGAAGGAGAAGGGAGGCTTAGAAAACGCATTGTATGGTGGAAAATTGAAAAAAGCGGAATTTAAACAGTGGGACAATAAATTGCATGATGATGCATTAAAAAGTTGGTTTCTGTAGACGGAAACATGTATTTGCATGAACGTCTGCTTCCGTCGGTGCATTCCGGGGCAGTGGTGTGCGTGCCGGTTTTTCAAGGGAAGTATGTATTATTGAAACAATACCGGCATGCTTTGCGTGACGTGCAGTATGCATTCCCGATGGGAAAATTACGGACGGCTATACGCTGGGAGCATATGCTTATTTGGAAGCGAGAGAGTTAGTTCTGCAAAATGACAACTGATGCGAAACGACATGTAAGAAAAGATTCCATTGACGGTGTTTGGAGAATATGCTAAAATGTGCGGGTATGTTTAGGTATAAGCCTGCAATATGGGCAGGCGTTTCTACAAACCGCCGCAAATGGTTGACTACCGGTTTTAATGAAAAATCGGTAGTCTTTTTTTGACTGCCGGAGAAAGGGAGGCATGTAAAATGCATATTTTTTGGGAAGTAATTGGCTATATTGGCACAATACTCGTTATTCTTTCGATGATGATGACATCGGTAACAAAACTTCGTGTTATCAATGTATGCGGCGCAGCGTTCAGTACGGTCTATGCAGTTGTGTGTGATGCGTGGGCCATTGTTGTGATGAATGTCTGTCTCATGGCAATCAATATTTTTCACTTAATCAGAGAATACAAAATGAAAAAATCAGATGTACAACCTCATGCAGAATGATTTATAATGAATCTGATAGGATTTAAAAAAGAGGGGAGACAATCGTATGATAAGTACCTTAGACCGACCAAACAAAATTCCGGGCGATGCGTATCGTTTCGGGGCATTTGCAGATGGATGTGTGTTGTTGAATAAGAAAAAGAATCACCTTCCGGCGATGGGCTGGAACAGCTGGAATGCCTTCGGCAGTGGAAATACAGAAGCACTGACCAAAATGATGGCAGACAAAATGGTAGAGCTTGGGTTAAAGGAACTGGGCTATCGGTATGTGGTGCTGGATGACGGTTGTTACAAATCAGAGCGTGTGAATGGGGAACTTTCCAATGAAAACGTAAAATTTCCGTCCGGATTTAGGGCTCTGAGCGATTATGTGCACAGCTTGGGGTTAAGGTTCGGAATGTACAATGACATCGGCACCAATCTTTGCGCCGGTGCGGCAGTGGGAACCTGCGGACATGAGAATGTGGATGCGCACTCCTATATTGAGTGGGGCGTTGACTTTTTAAAGGTGGATAACTGTTATTATCTGTGGGACAACGCTACTTTTTCTGCAGGGACTAACGCAAAGTACACTTATGCCCCTAAAATTAAATCAATTCGTATTTGCGGAAACGGCATCGAGAAGTTTTACGATGCGGTGCAGGACGGCGTCCTGACCGGACAGGGGTGTAAAAAGGAAGAGGACTGTGTATGGAACATCGGCACGTTTGACGGAACGAATGTCGGAACGACACCGGTGGGTATCCGGAGCGGAGAATTGGAATTTTCGGTCGAAGTTCCGGTTGCCGGGGAATATGAAGTCTTTGTTACCTATGCTTCCGGCGAAGAACCGGGCGTGGGCCGCTGGATGCAAATCGGTGTGGGAGATACCGTGGCTTATGATGAGATGGTTGTTGCTACTGAGGATAAGGACACGTATGCAGAAGGTGAAGGCATTCCGGTTACGCTCGTAGCGGGAGCAAACTGTCTTCGGGTGATGAACCACAGACGGCAGGAAAATACGCTGATGTCTTATGCGGCATTATTGGAGGAATTAAATAAAGTAAATCCGGAGCATGATATCATCTATTCCATTTGTGAGTGGGGTAAAACCCAGCCGCACAACTGGGGTTACAAGGTGGGAGACTCCTGGCGTATCTTAAATGACATTACATTTTGTGTGGGTTCCGACGGAAATCCGGGCAGGGGAACCTGGTTTGACCAGGGTACGGCAAGTGTGACCTCCCAGTATGATAAGGCTGTGGTAATGGACGAGTTTGCCGGACTTACTAAGGGATGGAATGATCCGGATATGCTGATGATTGGCATGGATGGTCTGACAGAGACCATGAATAAAACGCATATGACAATGTGGTGCATGATGAACTCCCCACTGATGCTGGGGCTCGACTTGCGTCGCGTAAAGCAGGGGGATGCGCTTCACAGAATTATTGCAAACAAAGAGTTGATTGCGCTTAACCAGGATGCACTTGGTATTCAGGCAAAGCGTGTTTTTACAACAATACCGACCGAGACACCGGATACGGATTACATAACCAACCACAACCGTTGCGATATTCTGGCAAAGCCGCTTGCAGACGGAAGCGTGGCAATCAGTTTTATCAATGTAAACGATAAAGATTATGAGGGAACTTTGAGTATAACAACAGAGCAGATTGTGAAATTGCTTCGACATAAGATGGTAAAAGCTGACGTATTTGCCGAAGCAAAGAACTACGAAATAACAGATCTTTGGAGCGGACAGGTGACAGAAAACGCAAACGGGACATTTAAAGTTAACGGTCTTGCGGCATGTGATAATGTTACTATCCGTGTAACACCGGTGTAAGAAGATGGAACTGCAGATAGAAGGATTGTTCCGCAAACAGGCTGCGGTGCAGATACATGAGTATTTGCACAAGGAACTGGGCGAAGCAGATGAAACAGATGTCAGGGCATCCTATACACTGCGTGATTTATTCGACTGCCGGGTGTGTGCCGGGCATATAATGCAGGTCTACGTAAAAGGCATCATGGAAGCCTGCACGGCAGAAGACGGTTCGCTTATCTTTGGGACGGAACAGGAGGTTTCCGGGGGAGAAGCGAAGGCAATCATTCAGAGGATATATCAGAAAGAACTTCGTTTTCCGAAGAAAGCATCAGAAGAAAGGCAGGTAGTTCCTGTTTGTATTACGGAAGAAGAAGCGTTGCATATGCTGTTAACTGAGAAATATCCGGTATTGGTAGATGTTCGGACAAAACGGGAATTTGAGGAAGGTCACGTGAAAGGCGCAGAGCATATTCCGCTGATGGAGCTGATGAAAAATCCGTATGGAGTATCTGCCTATCGCGATGAGCCCATTCTTTTTTATTGTACCAAAGGAATTCAGAGCAGGGTCGCTGCGCAGTGTCTGTTAGAGGCAGGATATACAAAGGTATTTCATTTTGCGTGGAACGGACAGATATAAGCAGAAGGTGTGGTATTTTTGTTGAAAGATATTGCAAGATGTGTTATAATAATCTAAATGTTGGTTGTTGTTGATATAAATTGACAGACATCAGCAAAAGTCTAAAAGAAACCTGGAGGATGATTATGAGCGAAGGAACATTATTTAAAGCAAGCAGAGAAATTATTAGTGCATTAGAGGCAAAGGGAATTAAGTACACAACCCGGACTGCAGAAAAAATGTCGACAGTACGTGTGGCTTATTCCGGAGAAAATTTCAGCTCTTTAGAAATCAGCTTTATTTCCACAGATGATGATAATGACGTTGCGGTAAGAGCTTGGGCTTATATTCCGTCCGTTCCTAAGGCAAAGCGTCCGCAGGTACAGGAAACCGTAAATGCAATGAATGCAAAATTCCGTTATGTAAAGTTCGTTTTGGACGAAGAAGATGTTAACATGGAATTCGATTTTCCGGTAAGAGTAACCAATGTTGGAGATATTGCAACGGAAATTATCAGCAGATTTACAAACATTGCGGATGAAGCATATCCGGAATTTATGAAGGCTATGTGGGCATAAAAAACAATAGGAAGAATACGGAGGAAAAAACTATGGCAAATATGGCAGCAAAAATTTTCGCAGCATCGTTAGATGAGCATGGTGTAAAGTACCAGTATGCAAATGATGAAGAATCTGTAATGCATGTGGGTTGGAAGGTAGAAGGAACCAATTTGGATTTGTTTTTTAAGTTCTCTGATGATAATGAAGATGTTCAGGTGTTCGGACGTTTCTTAAACGTTCCGGAAGACAAGACTGAAAAGATGTATAAGGCATGTAACGAATGTAACTGCAGATTCCGCTGGGCAAAGTTTACGGTAGTAGACGGAAAGATTTCCGTAGAGTCTGATGCGATTATCCAGTTGGATTCCTGCGCGGAAGAAGTAACCGGTTACATGATTCGTCTGACAAAGATTGTGGAAGCTGCATACCCTGTTTTCATGAAAGCGATGTGGGCATAAGTTATGGCAGCAAAACATAATGGTGTATATGCTGCAGCATTGCAGTTTTATGGAAAGTCCTCCGGCATTACGCCGGAGGCAGTTCTTTTTTGCTATTCCAAACTGCTGCTGATGGGAGAAGCAGCACTGCGTAGTCTGCTCTCGGAACAGGAACTGGCTGATCTGGAAGGCGCAAGAAGTTATTTGACCGGACAGAAACTGGACTTAAATTTGGTAAAAACGGGAATGCAGCTTTTGATTCCATTGGTACAGGCGATGGAAGAATATCGGGAAAACTGCAGTGCATTTGAAAAATACCTGGAGTCGTGCAGCAGTGATACAACATCTGAGGCCATTTTAAAAGAGGCTGTTGCACGGATGTCGGTTCCGTTGGAAAAAGTTTTTGGCGAAGGAAAGACGATGGACTCGGTATTCGATTACAGAACCGAGTTGAAGGAAAAAGTGGACAAGCAGCCAAAGAAGGAAGAACCGAAGACGGAACCAGAAAAAGAAGAAAAGAGTGAGCCGAAAGAGTCAAAACCTGCAGATACATCTTCAGAAAAGGGACAGATGCAGAAGACGGCTGACGAAGCAGAGAAAACTCGCCAGGACAACAATGACGCGGAGGATTCGACTTTGGTTGGGTTATCAAAGCATTATCGCAATCTTACCAGCACACTGCTTGATGTTGTCAAAGGTCAGGACGGTGCGGTGGCAAAGTTTGTTCAGGGGTGCTTCCAGGGTGAAATGTTAAAAAGATCGGAAAAAGGAAAGAATCCGAGAGCAACGTTCTTTTTCTTCGGACCTCCGGGAGTCGGTAAAACCTTACTTGCCGAGACGGCCGCAGAGGTCATGCAACGCCCATACAAAATATTCAATATGAGTGAGTATTCGTCGCAGTATTCTCATGAAGAACTGATTGGTACTCCACAGATGTATAAGAATGCCAGAGAGGGTGAACTGGTAAAGTTTGTTCGGGAAAATCCGGAATGTATTCTGGTATTTGATGAGATTGAAAAAGCACATCTGCTGGTCATCCGTCTGTTCCTGCAGATTTTGGGTTCGGGCCGTTTAAATAATCTGACCAGAGAAGAAGAGACGAGTTTTACGGATGCGATCGTTATTTTCACGTCAAATGTCGGAAAGGAATTATATGCAGACCGCAGTGTGGACCTGACTTCTTTGCCGGATAAGGTAATTATTGACGCCATCCGGAACGAGAAGGACAAATATGGTGATCCGGTGCTTCCGAATGAGATTTGTTCCAGAATTGCGTCCGGTAATACGATTATGTTCAATCACTTAAGCGTGAGACAGTTGGCTGATATGACAGAGCGCTCGTTTGAACGGGTGTCAGAGGCCATGAGCGAAGAATATGCCTGCCATATTACGTTTGCAAATACATTGCCTCGCTTATTCCTTTACAAGACGGGTGGCAGTATCGATGCACGTGTGGCGACAAAGCAGAGTGGCAATTTCTTAAAGAAAGAGATTTATGAATTTGCCAGACAGATTGACAGTAGCCGCGTTTCGGATAAGAAGATTTCTTCCATTCATTTTGACGTGGATTGGGAAGGGGTCAGTCCGGAAATCAAAGCGCTGTTTTTTAACGAGACAAAGACAGAAGTGCTCATTCTGGCAGATGCCAAAGTGGCAGAAAAACACGCCATTAATGAAGAAAAATATAAGGTATACTACGCAAGTTCTTTGGAAGAAGCCAGAAAGTATCTGGCGCAGGACATTGCGGCAGTATTTATCGATCCGTTCTTTGGAAGACGTTCCGATAATATGAATATTTTGAGTATTGCGGACTATAACACAGATGGTGTTGGACTTTTCAATGAACTGATGGAGTCGCAGGCATCTCTTCCGATTCATCTGGTTGAGGTGGATAAGACCTTATCAGAGACGGATGTCAGAACATTCTTAAGTGAAGGTGCAGTAAGCATTGTACACTTTGACAATGATTGTCCGGAACGTTTTGGCAGACATGTCGAAGAAATTTTGGATGAAGTCTACATGGAGCATACGAGCGTGCAGTTCTTCCAACAGGGCTGGGTGATTGACTTTAAGTCCAAGCAGGAAGTCGGAGATGACGGAAAGATTAAGATTCTGTTCTATGATCTGAAAAAGAGAATGGCTGTGGACATCGAGAGCCGTGGTTCGGTGCTTAGTGAAGCGGAGCGTCCGAAGGTGAAGTTCAGTGATGTCATTGGTGCCCAGAAGGCAAAGGATGATCTGACGTACTACATAGACTACCTGAAGAACCCGAAGAAATTTCTTTTGTCCGGAGGAAAGCCACCGAAGGGTGTGCTTTTATACGGACCTCCGGGTACCGGTAAGACCATGCTTGCAAGAGCGATGGCAGGGGAATCGGATATTACCTTTATTGAAACCAGTGCGGCTTCGTTTAAGGATAAGTATGTCGGTGAAAGTGAGGCAAATATCCGCAGAGTGTTTGCAAGGGCAAAGCGCTATGCACCGGCAATTATCTTTATCGATGAAATTGATGCTATCGGCAAGAAGAGAACCGGCAGCGAAGTAACGGCGATTACCGAAAGTATGTTAAATGCACTGCTTACCGAAATGGATGGCTTTAAGACAGATATGAAGAAACCAATCTTTGTTCTTGCGGCTACCAATTACGGTGTGGGTGACAGCAGTGAAGGTATTGCGGATTTGGACCCGGCGTTAATCCGTCGTTTCGATAACAAGATTTATGTGGATCTTCCGAATAAAGAGGAAAGAGAGACGTATATCCGTCTGTTGCTTAGTAAGAGAAAAGAAGCGGCAGTGTCGGATCAGGTCATCAGTAATCTGGCAGACAGAACGACCGGTCAGAGCCTTGCGATTATCAATAATGTAGTAGACCTGGCGTTCCGTAATGCGCTGAAGGTAAGCGATAAAATGCAGGACGATGATTTACTGAATGCACTGGAAGAGTATATGTACGGTGAGAAGATAGAACGGACACCGAAATATTATCGGAGCGTTGCGATTCATGAAACCGGACATGCTTATATTTCTTACCTTGGCGGAGATACGCCTTCCTATATTACGATTGAATCCAGAGGAAATTTCGGCGGCTATATGCAGCACGGAAATTCCGAAGAAGTCATGAGTTATACAAAGGAAGATTTATTGTCCAAGATTCGGACGTCTCTTGCCGGAAGAGCAGCAGAGGAAGTATTCTTCTCCAAAGAAGAATCGTTGAATACCGGTGCATCCAGTGACCTGCGACATGCAACGCATTATGCGTTCCAGATGATTTGCAGCTATGGTATGGGAGAGCATCAGATGCTGACATTGACCAAGGAAGAAATTTTAAGGTCTGCACTGGCTGAGTCGTATGTCAGACAGGTAGATGCCATTCTTCAGGAGCAGATGAAGAAGACGGTTGCATTGCTGGAAGAAAACAGGGAGATTGTGCAGGCAATTGCAGACGAGCTGATTAGCAGAAACCATCTGACCGGAAAAGAATTTACTGAAATTGTAGAAAGATTTAAGAAATAAAAATAAGGCGGTACGTGAATTTGCGTACCGCCTTTTGCTGTCTTTACTTTGCTCCGATGGTCCCGGTCAGAATATCCGGATAATCGGTCATGATGCCGTCGGCACCGATGCTTTCTAAGTATTCCATGCGTTCCGGGTCGTCGACTACCCAATAGTGGACGGCAATGTTGTGGCTGTGTGCATAGTTGATAACCTGTGCGGTACCAAAGTTAACCCCCAGGTTTAAGTATTTGTCAGTAAAAGGTAACTGGAATACCGTGCACGGAGGAACATAGTTTTTGTCGTTGGTAAGAGCGGCCAGATAAAATTCAATTGCCTGTGCGTCGGTGTTGCTGCGGATCATATCGGGATACTTTTCGGCAACGTAAGCACCAACATCGGTCTTAAAGGTACTGAATACTGTTGAACCAAGCAAACCGCGGGCGGATAGTTCGGCATACAGGATATCTGCTGCACGCATACCGAGTTCGCCTTTGTCTTTTGCTTCAATGGAAAAACGAGTGGCGCCGTTTGATGTCAGATAGTCGAGGGCTTCTGAAATGGTCATGATACGAAGGTTTTCCGGAACTTCGGTCAGGTTTGCATAAGGCTGATTCCCGTCTGCATCGGTAAACAGTGCACCTATATTAAGTTGTCGGAGTTCCTCGAGCGTTTTATCAGCAACCAGAATGTTTTCACCGCCCCAAAGTGCTACGGCGTCGGTGGTTTCATCCAGCATGGCATCATGAAAGACTACGGCGTAACCGTCTTTTGTCATGCGGACATCAAATTCTAAAATGTCCATGGCGACATCTTCCCGGTTCAGACAGGTGTCAATGGCAAGCTTTGATTCTTCCGGTGCGATTCCGGCACCAAAGCGGTGTGCAATCAGCTCAGTACGCCCGGTAATGAACGGATGGTCAGTTTCGTAGGAAATGACATCTGCCGGATCCGAACGGTGATTTCCGGAGATTTTCATGATACTTAAAATTACCGTAACCAGTGTTGCCAGAATAATAAGAATAACGATAAGTACTTTTTTGAGTTTTTTCATATCAAGAACCCCTTGCTTTTGTATTTTGTCTCATTTTAACATAATCCGGATGAAAAGTACAGTGACGATACTGAAACATAGAAGTGGAAATATCAGATGAAATGTAGTATAATAGGAAAAAGACTTCCTGGTGTGACAGAAAAAAAGATATGAGAACTATAAGGAGAGGAATTAATCTATGACAGAGTATAATGAAAAAGAGTTTGCGACACGGGCAAACAAACGGGTACTGGCAATGTGGACGACAATGGCGATTGTGTTATCGGCAGCCTATGCTCTTGAAATTGTAAAAGGGTTAAAGTCGGTGCCGTATTTTATCTGGATGCAGGCGTTTTGCTGGATACCATACATAGCAGGTATTGTGGTAATCGTAATAAAAGGGTGGCATAACCGTTGGTACCGGGATATCTGTGCCGGTGGGTATTGGATGTTCTATGCCTATATTATGTTTACTTCGCCGGGCACATTGGCGTTTGCTTATGTATTGCCGATGCTTTGTATGCTGGTGATTTATAAGGATAAGAAGCTGATGTTGCGATACTGTATCTTAAACATTCTCATTCTTGGAGTTACGATTGTCCGGAATTATAGGAACGGAATGAATACCAGTGCCGATATGACTATTTATGAGATGCAGGTGGGGATCACTGCATTTTGCTATGTTGGACTGATTACGGCAATCAAGCATATGAGTATGTCGGATGACACACTGTTGGATTCTATCCGTGATAATCTGGCAAAGGTAGTGCGGACGGTCCGTCAGGTGAAGCATGCAAGTGGTTCTGTGGTAGACGGCGTTACCGTAGTAAAAGGACTTGCGGTAGAGAATAAGGAGAGTGCGGCAGAGGTTGCACAGAGCATGGGAGAACTGTCTGACCAGAACAGAACGCTGAGTGGAAGGATTGATTCTTCTATGGAAATGACAGAGAACATTGACCATCAGATGAAAAATGTTGCAGGATTGATGGAACATATTGTGGAAGTGAGTGAAAAATCTGCCGTACAGGCAACGGAGAGTTCAAAAGCACTGGAGAATGCGGTAGATGCTACCCGTTCCATGGCAAAAATATCCGGTGAAGTAGAAAAGGTATTAAGCGAATTCCGTATGCATTTTGCACGGGTAAAGGAAGAAACGGGAACGATTTCTGCGATTACGTCCCAAACGAATTTACTTGCTTTGAATGCTTCCATTGAAGCAGCAAGAGCCGGTGAAGCGGGAAGAGGCTTTGCGGTAGTTGCCGATGAAATCAGAAATTTAAGTACAGGTACCAAGGATTCTTCGGAAAGTATTATGGAAGCACTGCAATTGTTAGAGGATACCTCGGACAAGATGACGGAATCGGTAACGATGATTCTGGAACTGATTGATGCGACGCTAGAAAAGATTCAGGCAGTCAATGCCAGTGTAGGAACTATAGCGGAGGATTCCAGACGTCTTGGAGACGAAATTCAGGTCGTGGATTCTGCAATGCAGAGTGTAAAGAATGCCAATAAAAACATGGTAGACAACATGAAGGAAGTCCGTGAAATTATGGGAACCATCACAGAGAGTGCGGAAGGCTCTAAGGAGATTACCAATGCTATGCTTGAGAAGTATGAAGAAACCGCACAAAATGTGGCAAGCATTGAAGAAGTAGTAGGAAAATTGGTCGAAGAGCTGGGAGACGAAACAGAATAAAGAGAAGAGAGCCGTCCTGAGAAGGATGGCTCTTTTCGCAGGGGAAGAGTATGCTTCTTATGCGAACAATTACGGGAAGCATTTTCATCAGGGAAGGTTAGGATAGAATACAGATGATAGAAAGGTAGGAAAAAATATGTTGTATCACGTATCAAATACGGCAGGGATTAAGGTTTTGGAACCGAGGGTTTCCACCCATGGAAAGGCATATGTGTATGCCATCGACAATTTGGTGACAGGTTTGTTATTTGGCGTGCGCCATGATGATTTTGATCTTTTTATTTATACGGATAGAGAGGGGAACAATCCGACCTGTTGTGAGTGCTATCCGGGAGCGCTGGAGAGAGTTTATAAAGGAAAAAACTGTTCGATTTATGAACTGCCGGAAGAGGGATTCTTACATGGAATGACCAGTTGGACGCCGGAGGTAGTCTGCGAACATGAGGTTGTGGTACAAAATGAGATTTGTGTGCCGGATATTTATGGAAGACTGCTGGAAGAGGAGAAGAAGGGAACTTTAAAGATTCGACGTTTTGAGAACAGCGCTGAGTATAAGCAGATGATTTCAAAGCATTTGGTGGACCGATTGATTCGGTTTGATGCAATAAAGTACATAGAAACGGATGTGCGTTTTCAGAAATATTTTAAGGACATTATTGGGGCATTACAGGGGGCAATGGACGGTCATCTGCTCTGTCCGGAGAGAACCATCAAATCGATGGAGAAAAAGTATTTACAGAGTTCACTTGAATTGGTGGAAAGAGTCTTTACTGAGTCCGAAGGGGAATCCGAAGGAAAACTGGTGCGTAGTTTGGTTGAAGAAATCCGGAGTAAAAAGTATTATTTGCCGGAACTTGAACTTATCATGGTGGATGAAACAGATGCTCCGGTTGGTTATGTGATGTTTTCGAGATTCCATATTGAAGGGAAGTATGAGGACAAGCTGCTTTTGCTTTCACCGGTTGCTGTAAAGACAGAATTACAGAGAAAGCATATCTCGAAAGAACTGATCGAATATGGTTTTCAGAAGGCGAGGGAGCTAGGCTATGAGGTGATCATGGTGGAAGGTAACCCGCGGAATTATAATCCGAGAGGCTTTGTCACTTCGGCTCCGTATGGAATCGTGGCTGCACCTTCGGTCGGACTTCCGGCACCGGAATGTCTGATGGTGAAGGAACTGGCGCCGGGAGCACTGGATACCATGGAAGGTACGATAGAGTATTCGGTTTATGAGGCGTTGCAATGAGGTGGTTTTAGCATAGTTTATGCGGAAAGAAGAGTATGGGAACATGGGGCAGGTAGCTTTAAATGAGAACAGGGAATGGCTTGAAAATTTAGTAAATGTCCGTCCGTCAAAGCGGCAGCTTGCGTGGCAGCAGTTAGAATTTACAGCATTTTTTCATTACGGGATCAATAGTTTTACGGACAAAGAGTGGGGCGATGGGAAAGAGGACATTTCGATGTTTCATCCGGAAGCACTGAATACCGACCAGTGGTGTGAGAGCCTTTTGAATGCGGAAATTAAGGCCTGTATTATTACGGCAAAGCATCACGACGGATTTTGTCTTTGGGATACGAAGTATACGAATCATTCTGTGATGCATACGCCGTTTGGAAAAGATATTGTGGCAGAACTTGCTGCGTCCTGTAAAAAGTATGGAATAAAGTTTGGTGTTTATTTATCGCCATGGGACCGTCATGAGGCAACCTATGGACAGGGAAAGGCATATGACGATTATTTTTGTAGTCAACTGACGGAGCTTTTGACCAATTACGGAGAACTGTATACGGTCTGGTTTGACGGAGCCTGTGGAGAGGGTCCGAACGGAAAGCGTCAGGTATATGACTGGGAGCGGTATTATGCGTTAATCCGCAAACTTCAGCCGAATGCGGTGATTTCCATCAGCGGGCCGGATGTGCGCTGGTGCGGCAATGAAGCGGGGGATTGCAGGGAATCGGAATGGAGTGTGGTTCCGGCGAGATTGTTTTCCCAAAAGGCGATTGCCGAGGCATCCCAGCAGTCGGATGATAGTGAGTTTCGTGAAAAGAAGATAGACGAGCGTGATAAAGATTTGGGAAGTCGTGAGGTGATTGTCGGGGAGACGGAATTTATCTGGTATCCGGCAGAGGTGGATACTTCCATCCGACCGGGCTGGTTTTACCATGAAAGTGAAGATGACAAAGTACGTTCCTTAGAGGAACTGACCGGAATCTATGAAAAGTCCGTCGGAGGGAACAGTGTGTTACTGCTCAATATTCCACCGCATAAGGATGGATATCTGGCAAAGCCGGATGTAGAACGTCTGCATGAAATCGGGGAATACATCAGAGAGAATTTCCGGAATTTCCGAACGGATGTGGAGATAACGGAAAGTACAGAAGCAGAGAATGTGGTCTTTACGTTGCGTTTTGGAAAAGAAACGTCATTAAGATATCTTGTGCTGAAAGAGGATATTAAGGAAGGTCAGCGCGTAGAGAAGTTCCGTGTGGAAGCAGATGGAAAGACAGCGGCAAACGGAACGACCATCGGTTATCAGAAAATTATTCCTTTGCATGGTATTCCTGCGAAAGAACTTCGGGTTATTTTTGAAGAATACAGGGCAAAGCCGGTGCTGGAGAGCATCCGGGTATCGTAGATACCTTGACAATTTCCTTAATCTGTGCTTAAATGACCTAAACGCAATGATTAGAAACAGTAGATAGGCAAGTCCTTCAGAGAGAAGCCGGTAGGTGTGAGGCTTCGGAACCTTTCCTGTCGAACCGGTCTATGAGCAGCAGAGGGGAAAACTGATGAAAATCAGAAACTTCTGCCGGAAGTCTCCGTTATCAAAGGCATGTGGGTGATGGCCTACAATGAGAGCAGAGAATATCTGAATTTAGGTGGTAACGCGGATTTTATTCGTCCTAAGTATACGAAGAGTATGCTTAGGACTTTTCTTTTTTTATATGAAACTTTTTTGACAAAGCAGAAATCTAATTTATGAAGGGAGAAACAAAATGAAACTGAAAAACTTAGTAGGACAGAGATTTAAGGAAAGACCGGCGGACTGTGTGATTGACAGCCATGCCCTGATGGTACGCGGTGCGTACATGAAGTATGTGTGTAACGGAATTTATTCGGAGTTTCCGACACTTCGTCGTATTACGGCAAAGATTGAGAAAATCATCCGTGAGGAGATGGATGCGATTGACGGGCAGGAAGTACTGTTTCCGGTAGTTATGTCCGCAGACCTTTGGGAAGAGTCCGGAAGATACGAAAGCATCGGAAGTGAACTTTTGCGTTTTCAGGACAGAAACAAGTCGAAAATGGTACTCGGCATGACACATGAGGAGGCTGCGGTACATCTGGTGAGAGAGTACGGTCAGTCTTATCAGCAGTACCCGTTCATGATTTATCAGATGCAACGGAAGTTCCGTGATGAA
Organism: Lachnospiraceae bacterium; assembly: GCA_015057585.1. Lineage (GTDB taxonomy): Bacteria > Bacillota > Clostridia > Lachnospirales > Lachnospiraceae > SIG299. Next base: position 65,614 of record SVEF01000015.1, read on the forward strand.
GCAAGACCGAGAGCGGGAATGATCCGTGTGCGTGAATTTACGATGAAAGATGCCTATTCATTTCACACATCCCAGGAAGATTTGGAGCAGTACTATCAGAAGTGTTACGATGCGTACAACCGCATTTTTGCAAAAGCCGGTGTGCCGGAGGTAGTAACCGTGGCATCCGATTCCGGTATGATGGGCGGTAAGGTATCGCATGAATACATGTTGTTAACCGAAGTTGGCGAGGACTCCATCGTACTTTGTAACGAGTGTGAGTTCCGTGCCAATATGGAAGCAGCAGAAACGATTGTGAAGAACGAAGGAAAGAATGAGTTACAGCCGTTTACCTGCGTGGAAACACCAAACTGCAAGACCATGGAGGAAGTATGCAGCTTCTTACAGACTCCGGTGGAGGAGTCCTGTAAGGCAGTGGTATATCAGAGAAATGAGGATGACTCCTTTGTTGTGGCATTCCTGCGCGGGGATTATGAGGTGAATGAAACAAAACTTCGTAATTTTGTCGGAGCAGAACTTCATCCGGCAGAAATTACGGAGGATGCCCCATTGGTGGCGGGCTATATCGGTCCGGTCGGCATCTCGGAAAAAGTAACCTGCGTTTTTGACAGCTCCTTAAAGGGAATCAGTAGTCTGATTGCCGGTGCGAACAAGGAAGGACATCATGTAACAGGACTGAATCTGGAAAGAGAACTCCGAAATGTAACTTATGCAGATGTTTCTAAAGTAAAAGAGGGTGGCATCTGCCCATGTTGCGGAAAGCCTGCGCTTACCGTAAAACGCGGTATTGAGGTGGGTAACATCTTCCAGCTTGGTACAAAATACACCGAAAGCATGAACATGCAGTTTGCAGACAAGGAAGGAGTATTGCATCACCCGATTATGGGTTGTTACGGAATCGGTGTCGGCCGTCTGGCTGCTTCTATTTGTGAAGCAAAGCACGATGACTATGGCCCAATCTGGCCGATTTCTGTTGCACCATGGGAAGTGCATTTGTGTTGCCTCCGTCCGGATGATGAAGAGACAAAAAAGGTAGCGGATGCCTTGTATGAGGCATTGCAGAAAAACGGTGCGGAAGTGATTTATGATGACAGGGAAGGCGTACGCGGCGGTCAGATGTTTGCCGATGCCGATTTAATCGGAGCCCCAATCCGTGTTGTAGTCAGTCCGCGTAATTTGAAAGAAAATAAGCTTGAAATTTCCACCAGAGACAAATCTTTAAGTGAGATGGTTGATGTGGCAGAGGGACTTTCCTATATCTTAGATTTGAAGCAGACGTTATTTCAGAGGATTGCAGATGGCGTAAGATAATTTTGAAGGTCCTGCTTCAGAAAGGAGATATTATGAAAAAAATGAAAATATTATGTCTGGCAGCAGCTATAATGCTGACCCTGGCGGCTTGTGTAAATGCACCGGAAGAGACGGAAACACCAACAAATACTCCAACGCCGACGGAGAGACCTGTGGATAAAAAAACAGTGGCAGAGCATAAAAAAATTGCAGAGAGGGTTTATCAGGCAGTGAGGTCAAGTGGTACGTATCGCGCGGAGATGATGGTACAGGACGATGCAACGTATATGAGTGAGGTACTGGGTCTGGATCCGTCATGGTATGATGTGGCAATTGTGGAAATACCGATGATGTCAACGAATGTAGATATGTTTGCATTGATTCATCCGACGGAAGGAAATTTTGAAAATGTAGAAGCTGCAATCAAGGGCTATCAGGACTTTTTAATTAACGATTCCATCCAGTATCCGATGAATGAGGCAAAGGTCAGAAATTGCAAGGCAGTAGCCATTGGGGATTACATGTTCTTTATCCTTTTGACTTCTCCGGATAAAGCAATAGAAGCAATTGAAGAGGTTCTGGGAGAAGAAAGTAAGTAAACCATAGTTTTAAATGAAAAGCAAGTAAAAGAGGATGACACCTTCGTATCATCCTCTTTTTTGATGTGCTTACTTCACCAAATCAAATGCATTCAATTTCTTATTAATCATTGCCATGGCACCTTCCGGAATATTTCCTGCCATACCCATCATCATTTCCACGGACATGTTGGAAATCATTTCCCACATCGGCATGCCAGGCCCCATTTCTCTGCCGGACAATTGACAGAAGAAAGCGAGAGCATCCGGATTTTTAGCCACTTCGCCAAGAGTGTTCTTAATGCTTAGTTTGCCTTCAGGGAATTCCATCGGAGCGTCTAAATCGAGGCTTCCCTCTGTAGTGAACCAGTTAGCAGCACCGCCTTCTGCGTTATCCTGTCCAGGAAGTGTGTAAATCGACGGTTCTTCGTCTACTTTTTCCAGTGTCATGGTATCTTTGCATTCGCCCGCCACTGCCAGGAAGATATTAAGACCGTCCTGTAAGGATACGTTGAACTTTGCAATGTGGTCAACAGGAGTTACTTCGCCTACCTTCGCACGGTTCATATAAAGAGTGACGGAATCCTGGTTTGTGTAAACCTTAATTTCGGTTGTCTCACCGGCGCGCTGAGCATAACGCTTTCCGCAAAGGTGAACCATAGGTTCGTCGTTCCAGTAAGCCTTATAAATGTAGTAACTGTCCTTCTTGGTCTTTCTGTCCATGGTGATAAGACCCTTATTGTTACGGCCTGCTACACCGCCTTCATCACGGGCTGCACAGCCGAAGTCAAACATGTTCCATACGTGGCTGGACCAGATCCAAGGTCTTTCATCCAGTACCTTTGCCATATGTTCATGATAAAGTGCCTGATAGTCCTCACTGTAGTCCTTACACTTCGGATTTGGACCATGGTAGGTGATAATACCTTCACAGCCGTATTCGGAAACGCCGAGACAGATATCCGGGTGCTTTGCATGGAAGTTGTCCAGCCATGGGCCGTTGTCTTCCATCTTGCCCATATACCAGCCGAAGTAGTGATTGTAGCTTTCGGTATCGGTAATATAGTGCATCGGACCATCCACAGGAGTCATGGTAACATGAGCGATGGTAGTCAGACGGGTTGGGTCAAGTTCTTTTACAAGAGCATTTAATTCCTTATGGTTTTCTACTAATTGTTCAGAAATGCCACCGATAAGGATTTCGTTGGAAATACCCCAGAACATGATGGAAGGATGGTTGTAATTCTGGATAACCAGTTCCTTCATCTGCTCGATACAATTCTGATGTGCCTTTGGATTTTTGCTCATCACGGAGATGAACGGAATCTCTGCCCAGACAGCAAAACCAAGTAAGTCGCAGGCATCATAGAAATCCTGGGAGTGCTGGTAGTGTGCCAGACGGATGGTATTTGCGCCAAGCTCTTTAATTAAGAGCGCGTCTGCATAGTGGTCATCTGCATCGAGTGCATTGCCCTGATATACCATATCCTGATGGCGGGAAACACCGCGCAGAGGAGTCGGAACACCGTTGATGATAAAGCCCTTTTCCGGGTCGCAGGAGAAACTGCGGACACCGACATTGACTTCGATATCATCATAGGTTTCGTTTCTTCTCTGCAGTTCTGCAATTACAGTATAAAGATAAGGAGTATCTAAATCCCAGAGGTTAATATCAGGAACAAAAATGGTAGTCTTTGCTGCATCAGCAGGACGAACTGCATAACCTACTTCATTGCCCTCTTCGTCAAAGATGCTGTATTGAACGGTGAAATTTTCATCTGCATTCTTTACAAATGCTTCAATTTCAAAGGTAGCACCGCCGCAATCGGTAGGCTTTGGAGTCACCATGATACCGGGACCACCGTAATATTCCAGGTCAAAGTGTGCGTTTGGCACGCTGATTAAATTCACACCGCGGTACAGACCGCCATAGAAGGTAAAGTCAGCGTTCTGCGGATATACATAGTCATTTGCAATGTTGCTGCATTCCACAACAAGAAGGTTTTCGCCTTCGTCCTTACAGTAGTCGGTAATATCGGCACGGAAGGTAGAATAGCCGCCCTCGTGGTAGATGACTTTAGTGCCGTTCACATAAACGGTAGCTTCAGAATTGGCTGCGAGAATTTCTACAAAGGTTCTGCCACCGGCAAGTGGCTGTTTCGGAGTCTCAAAGGACTTTGCATACCAGTAATTTCCGCGGTCATAGCTTCCGTTTCCGTCGTTTCCGTCTACGGCATTCCAGGTGTGCGGCAAATCAACGGTCTGCCAGTCGGTAGGATATGAAGTTGGTAATCCTACATTTTTCCGGATGAATTTCCAGTTTTCATTCAGGCTGATAATGTTTCTCATGATCAAATCCTCCTTGTTTTACTTACAGATAAAACTGATAATCATATTGTAACATGTTTCTTGTTGGCATTCTATAAAAAAGATATAAAAGTTTTGTTCATACAAAGTGTTTTTTTTACAGATTTACAAATTATCTTCCTGTTGGTATAATAAAGAAAAGAACGAAATTTGTCGAAAGATGCCGAAGAAAAACAGGAGGAAATTATGGCACTGGAAATTGCATTGAACAATTTGACGTTTATTGATGCAGTGATTATTGTGACATTTATTGCGGCCCTGGTGCTTTGCGTGGTTATTTTTGTCCTGCATTTGAAAGAAAAGCATAAGACAGATACTGCAGAATTGTTTTATCGGTTCTTAAAGTATGCCATTGATGCCCTGCCCCTTCTTGGAACACTTGGTACGGTAATTGGATTGATTAACAACAGTATTAATGCAGATGCTTTGCAAAGTAATTTTTTGTATGCACTTACCAGCACATTTTGGGGGTTAGTCGGCGCAATCATTTTAAAGTTCCTGGATGAGATGTGGATATCAAAACTGATGCAGGATTGACCGGAGAGGGGAATGCGGATGAATTTGAGGAAAATAATCAATCTGTCGCCTCTTGTGGATGTGCTGATGATTGTTATTTTCTGGTATATCATGATGAGCAACCAGACACTGGAAGAGAACAAGGCGGCAGCACAGAATGAACTGGAGTCGGTGCAGAACCGGTATGAGCAGGTACTGGATGAGATGACTCAGGAACGGAATTCAGCTCAGGAGGAAGCGGAGCGGCTGGAAAAAGAGAATGCCTTACTGGCAGAAGAAAAAACGGCATTATCTGAGGAGATGGAGCGCTATCGGGAAACCAATGACGATCTGAGTGATCAGTTACAGGATTTAAGAGAGACCAACCATACACTCGAGGAGATGTTAGAACAGGCGGTTGGCTATGTTTATATCCGTTTGTATGACGGGCTTAATAAAAATCGTATGGTAGAAGTGACGTATGAGTCGGAACTGGTGGATAAGTTTTTATTTTCCAATGGAGAAGACGAGTATCTGGAACAAAAACTGAAAAAGGTGATTACGGAGTATGCCACCCGGGAGGAAAAAGAAAGAATTGCCATTTTGTTTATTTACGAAGGAAGTAATGCGTTTTACTTGGATATCACAAGAATTATGAATGTGCTTTATGAACTGCGGGCAGAGTTTGGCGCCTCGGTTCACACAATAAATATGGCAGAATAGACGAAAGGATACAAGACTATGGCAAAACATCAGAAAAAAGGGAAGAGAAGAACAGGGGGAGCTATTGCCGGAATTGGTATAGTCGCATTGGCGGGCTTACTTGCGCTGAATCCGTTTGGATTTGGATTCGGGGAGGGCTCAGGAATAGTAACAGGCGGAGAAACAAAGGATAATGATGAGAAAGAGCATCAGGAGCAGGAACTTTCCGTAACACCGGAGCCGACAAAGGAACCGGAAACATCACCGACACCGGAACCTACGGAGGGACCGGGAGAAGTTGTGCTGAAAGAGATTGCGGTACAGGTAAGAGGAAAGCAACTTTTGTATAATGGTGCAGAAGCAGAATCTGCACAGAAACTGGCAGCCGGATTGGTGGCAGAACATGCGGAAAGTCTGGAAACGCTGATGGTTAGGATTGAATTGACAGAGGCAGTATACGATACGGTGGAAGAACTGAAACTGGCATTGGAAAACTGTGGAATTAAATATGAAATCGCAGAATAGAAAGAGAAGTCGCATTCAACAAAGGGGAATGCGATTTCTTTTTTTGAATATACTTGTTGTATAAAAGTTTGTTAGGTGAGATTATGGAAATTTATGTGGTTCAGGAAGGGGACAACGTAGATTCGATTGCAGAACGGTTCTCCGTATCGGATACGATGATTGAAGACGATAATCAGTTAAGTTTTCCATACCAGGTGGTTCCGGGGCAGGCGTTGCTCATTAATAACGGACTCGGGAACCGGAATGTCATCGCACGCAGCAGTGGATATCTTTACCCTTATGTGGCAGTGGAAACCCTGCAGGCCCAACTGCCATATTTGTCCTCGGTCAATGTATTCTCATATGGATTTACGGAAGACGGTACACTGATTCCTCCCGCATATGATGACAGCTGGATTATTGTAGCCTCTCTTGAACAGGCGACAGTCTCTGCTTTGACACTGACGCCGTTAAATGAAGAACAGAGTTTTGACAATGAGAGAATTAGTTCAATTGTGAATGATCCGGCAACACAGGAAACACTGGCTGACAATCTGTTAAGTGAGATGCAGGCAAAGGGATATGTGGGACTCAACATTGACTTTGAGTTCGTGAAGCCGGAGGATAAGGACTTATATACGGCGTTTGTCTTGTATATGGCAGAACGTATGCATGAATATGGGTATCATGTATCGGTAGCACTGGCACCGAAAACTTCAGCCGACCAGCCGGGGTTGCTGTATGAGGGAATCGATTATGAAGCGCTTGGAGAAATTGCGGACAGTGTTGTACTGATGACGTATGAGTGGGGATATACCTACGGCCCACCGATGGCGGTGGCACCGATTAATAAAGTGCGTGAGGTGGTGGAATATGCAGTCAGTGTAATTCCTCCATCAAAGATCATGCTTGGGATTCCAAACTACGGCTATGACTGGACATTGCCGTATGAAGAAGGGGTTACCGCAGCAGAGTCAATCAGCAATGTAGAAGCCATGCGGCGGGCAATCAGAAATGATGTTCCAATCCAGTTCGATGAGGTGGCACAGTCGCCGTATTACCGATATATGGGTGAAGATGAAGCGGAGCATGAGGTTTGGTTTGAGGATGTGAGAAGTCTGCAGGCAAAGTTCGATTTAATGAAAGAATTTGAACTACGAGGAGCAACCTATTGGCAGTTAATGAATTTTTTTAAGGCAAATTGGCTTCTTTTGGAAGATAATTTCTTTTTGATTCCGGGGGTATAAGCGAAAAAAGGGAGTCATCAATCAATTTCTTTGATGACTCCCTTTAAACTATACTATCCATTGGACTGTCCTCTTTTTCTTTTTAGATTTTTTTTCTGTCCTTTTTTCCTTTTTCTTCTTAACTTCTTTTAAGAACTAAATTAACGTTTCTGGTGGTCCGTACCTCCTTTACTTAGATTATTTATGATTAAGTTTTCATTGGACTCTACCTTCCTTTCTTTTAAGGATTCTGTTAAGAGTTTCTTTTCTCTTTTCTTGACTTCATTATATCTGACAAATATAAGTTTGTCAACCCCTAAAATTAAAATATTTTAATATTTTTTAAAAGATTTTTGAAAATAGGAAAATTGTAAAGAACTATTCTGAAAATTCAAACAGTAGAAGCAATGGGAAAAGAAGGGGAATTATTGTTTTTTGAAGGTAAAAGTAGTATAATTCCAAGTAGAATTTTTATCGGAAAGGGAGAAGAGACATGCATAAAAAAGTGAGAAAAACAATCGTGGCAGCGGTGCTGGGACTGTTGCTAATGGGAGCGTTGGCGGCATGCAATAGCAATGGAGAAAATGGTAGTGAGACTACCACGACGCCTGTGCCGACGGCAGAACCGACTCAGGCTGCGGAACCGACCAAAACAACAGAACCGACTCAGGCAGCGGAACCGACTGCAGGACCGGTAGAGGAACCGACACCTGCACCGGGGCAACTGTCGTTTGGTTCCTGGGATGGTGTTACGGTGGCCAGCCATGGGGAAAGAAGTGAAAAGGCACAGATTGTCGGAGATGGTCTCTGTGTCGGGTACGTGGGCGGACAATATGTTCTTATATTTCGTGGCGGAGACGGTTATCTGGAGCTGCCGAAGAATCTGTTTGCAGAGGTGACCGATGGTTTCCGGCTGTCATACCGCTACAAGTCGACAGGAAAAAGTAATGCAACGGTATTTCAGACCAATCTCTGCGGATATGATGTTGGTGATACTTACTGGAGAGATGCACCGGAAATCAGTTTGGCGGCAGATGGAAAATTCCGTTTATATGTCGGTGGCAGAACGATTAACGGTGTATACAATCCGGTTGCGACGTATAACAATGGTGTCAGTGGCGTGGATGCGATGGATTATGCGGAGCCGGGTGGACATAAGACGCGCTATGAGGCGGCTACAAAGGAATTAGAGAACGGCAAGTGGCATGAAGTGACGTTGAGCATTTCAAAAACAGAAGTACATATTTTTATGGATGGAGAAGAGGTGGCACTACAGCCAACTGACGTGAATTTTAATCTTGCCTCTTCTTTGGACTATTTATTAAATACGTTAACAGACGGAAAGACCATTTTGTCGGAGTACGTGCAGACTTCGTTTGGTAATTCGGTATATAATGACATTCCGAATTTTGAAGGATATATAGATGAAATCCGGGTTTATACCACACCGTTGGAGATGATGTCTACGGTTGCTGCAGAGACACCGGCATATCATTGGACCTTTGACGCAGGTGATTTACAGGGCCCGTTGCCTTTGGAAGAAAAAGATTTGTCTCTTTACATGGGAGAACTTCCGCTGACGGAGGTGCCGGAACTTCTGACACTTTCTCCGGATGGAAAGACGAAGGTGCGCTTTTGGAAAGATGAGAAAGGGTCCTATTATTACTCTGTAACGGAGAACGAAAGTGTGATTGTGGAGAGTTCTTTGCTTGGTATGGAACTGAAGGAAGGAAATCTCTATGAAGGGCTTTCATTAAGAAGTGACGGAGTTACCAGAGAAACGGTGAGAGAATCTTACGAATTATTTACCGGTTACAATGCGGTGATGGAAAATCACAGTTGCGAGACAAGATTTTGTCTGGAAAATGAATACGGAAGTTTTGTGTTTGCAGTCAGTGTACATAACGATGGCTTTGCCTACCGCTATGAAGAGGTGACAGCGGGGACCGCAAATACGGTGACTGCGCTGGATGAAAAATCGGAAGTAATTTTACCAAAGACAAGCAATACGTGGGCGTTTGAATTAAACGGTCATTACGAAGGAACCTATATTAAGAGAAATCATAGCCAGCTGGCGTCGCTGGAACAGAAGATGAGTACACCGATGCTGGTTAAGAACGGTAACTACTGGATGGTGATTACCGAGGCAGCAGCAATTAATAACGACGCGGAATTCTGTACAAGTGCATTGCAGACGAAGCGCGGCAGTGCAACGCTTCGATGGGATTTCGGATTAAGAAGAGACCCGGCCAGAGAGGCAAAAGGGGATCTGGATTTTCCGGGCATGCTGCCAATTACAGAGGTAAGTACGGTAAATGGATTTACGACACCTTGGCGGGCATTTGTACTTTCCGATGATTTGAATGAATTTGTAAACAGTTCTTTGATTACAGATTTGAATCCGGTTGCAGATGAGACATTATATGCGGACACAAGTTACATTAAACCTGGTAAGGTGGCATGGAGCTGGTGGGCAGAGGAAGGTGCTCAGGGCACATATGCAAAGCATGTGGAATACATTGATTTTGCGGCAGAAAACGGTTGGGACTATGTCTGCCTGGATGTGGGCTGGAGAAGTTTTGAACAGAAACTATCCGATTTATGTGCTTATGCAAAGGAAAAGGGTGTAGGAATTTTTGTCTGGGTGAATTATCGGGATATCAGAAATGCTGCTAAGATGGAGCAGTTGTTTACAAAGTGGAAAGAGGCCGGAATTGTCGGCTTGAAGACAGACTACTTTGAAGGTGATGAAACGGCAGTGCTGAAAGTAATGCAGAATGTTGCCGAGTGCAGTGCAAAACTTCAGCTGATGGTACTGTATCACGGCTGCATCCGACCGGGAGGAGAATGCAGGACATATCCGAATATCCTGTCAACAGAAGCAGTATACGGAGAGGAAAACCATAAGTGGTCGGAAGACCCTTCGTTGCAGAACTGCCTGTTGTATCCGTTTGTCAGAAATATTTGCGGTTCCATGGATTATACCCCGGCAGGAACGAAGGTAGACAGTCAGGGTTCGTACGGATTCAGTCTGGCACAGACAATTGTATATGAATCTGCTCTGCAACATTTTGCCTACGCAGCGGCTTCGTATAAAAATTATAATGGATTGGCGTTACTCAACCATATTCCAACCGAGTGGGAGGAATCGGTGCTGTTAGAAGGTTATCCGGGCGAGTATGCGACTATGGCAAGAAGAAACGGTGAAAACTGGTTTGTCGGGGCCATGACGGTAGAAGAAAGAAATGTGGAGATTTCGCTTGCGTTTTTAGGAACCGGGGAATATCATATGTATCTTTATCAGGATAAGGCAGACGGAACCGGTTTGGAACTTTGTGAAAAAACGGTAACCGCAGGGGACAAGCTGGTTATTCAGCTGGCGGATGGCGGTGGTTTTGCCGCGATGTTTACAAAGGGAACGATTGACACAACAGTTGGCGTGAATGAGGCAGTGAATCCATCCGGATATACTTATTATGAGGCAGAATCGTCAGATAATATTTTGAGCGGTGCCGCGGTAAAAGCAAGTTCCGCGTTCTGTTCCGGCGGACAGAAGGTCGGATATATCGGCTATTCCGGCAATACATTGACATTTACCAAAGTGACGGTGCCTGAAGACGGCGTATACCGGATGCTGGTTTATTATTGCAGCGGAGAAAACCGGAAGGTGATTCTGGAAGTGAACGGAAAGACCGAATATACGCTGACCGGCTTAAACAGTGGCGACTATGTGCATACAGCAATGACGGAAATTTTGGTGGAACTGCAGTCAGGGGCAAATACCGTTATGTTTTCCAACCCAAGTTATTATGCTCCGGATATTGACCGGATTGCAGTGAGCGAAGGAAAGGTACAGTAAATATAAAGAAATAATTAAATCTTTAGTCAGATTCTTGCACTTTTTTTCGTTTTTAGGTATCATTGTTGTATTGTTCATATAGGAGGGAATATGAAATGGTAAAGATTATTGCAGACAGTACTTGTGATTTATCCAAGGAACTGATCGAAAAATACGATATTTCTATTTTGCCTTTACATATTCATTTAGGTGATGATGAGTATGAAGACGGAGTGAATATTTTCCCGGAAGATATTTATAAATGGTCGGATGCACACAATACAACGCCAAAGACATCGGCAATGTCCATTGACGAAGCGATGGATTTGTTTCGCCCGTTTTTAGAGGAAGGAAGAGAAATTGTCTGCTTTACGATTTCAGCAGAAATGTCGGCAGCGTTTAACGTGGCACGTATGGCAGCAGAAGAACTCGAGGCAGAAGATAAAGTTGCGGTGATCAACTCCGAGAATCTGTCGACCGGTATCGGTCTGCAGGTAATTGAGGCAGCGGTTATGGCACAGGAAGGAAAGAGTGCCGCTGAAATTAAGGTAGAAATCGATGAATTGAAAACACATGTGCGTGCAAGTTTTGTCGTGGATATCCTGACATATTTACACCGTGGCGGCAGATGCAGTGCAGTTGCGGCATTGGCAGGCGGCATGTTAAAACTTCATCCGTGTATCCTTGTAGAAAACGGAAAGATGCGCCCGGACAAAAAATACCGAGGAAAGTTAAATTCTGTGATTTTGGAGTACGCTGGTGATTTGGAAGAGAGTCTAAAGCGTGCCAAGAAGGATAGAGTATTCATTACCCATTCCGGATGCGAACCGGAGACGGTACAAAAGGTCAGAGAATATCTGGAAAAATTACAACACTTTGATGAGATTTTAGAGACTCGTGCAGGTGGTGTGATTTCCAGTCACTGCGGTCCGGGAACGCTCGGAGTATTATTCATTGAAGAGTAAGGAAATAGGAGTTAAGGGAAAGAGGTTGTGCGTTTTCGCATAGCCTCTTTTTTTCGGAAAGGATTCTTTTTGGGACAGGAATATGTGGAGAAAAAACTTGCATGGGAAAAGTCGGGGTAGTATAATAAAAAACAGTATTAAAAAGGGAAAAGGAGACTAGGAATTGTATGAGTATCAGAGTCGGCATCATGGGTTACGGTAACTTAGGAAGAGGAATCGAATGTGCATTAAAGCAGAATAACGATATGGAACTGGTGGCGGTATTTTCCAGAAGAAATCCGGACAGTGTGAAGATATTAACAGAAGGCGTGAAGGTATATCCTGTGGAAACAGCTGTCGCGATGAAGGATGAGATTGATGTTCTGGTGCTTTGCGGCGGCAGTGCGACAGACCTGCCGGTACAGACACCGGAATATGCAAAGTATTTTACGGTGGTTGACAGTTTTGACACGCATGCACGGATTCCGGAGCATTTTGCAAATGTAGATGCCGCGGCAAAAGAAAACGGCAATGTGGCTGTAATTTCTGCCGGCTGGGATCCGGGAATGTTTTCTCTAAACCGTCTGTATGCCAATGCAATTTTACCGGACGGAAAAGATTATACATTCTGGGGCAAGGGTGTCAGCCAGGGACATTCCGATGCTATCCGTCGTGTGGAAGGCGTGAGGGATGCAAAGCAGTATACAGTGCCGGTAGAGGCTGCACTTGAGGCAGTGCGTGCAGGAGAAAATCCGGAATTGTCCACAAGGGAAAAACACACCAGGGAATGTTTTGTAGTGGCAGAAGAGGGCGCTGATTTGGCTCGGATTGAGGCGGAAATTAAGTCCATGCCAAACTATTTTGTTGACTATGATACCACAGTAACATTTATTACAGAGGAAGAATTGAAGACTCATCACGCAGGAATTCCGCATGGCGGTTTTGTAATCCGTAGCGGGAAAACGGGATGGGAACTGGAAAATACACACATTATTGAGTACAGTTTAAAACTGGATTCCAATCCGGAGTTTACGGCCTCAGTTTTGGTTGCCTGTGTAAGAGCGGCAGCGCGTATGAAAGCAGAGGGAATGACCGGATGTAAGACCATATTTGATATTCCGCCTGCATATCTTTGTAACATCAGCGCAGAAGATTTAAGAGCGAAACTGTTATAAAGATTTTTTGTAAGAAGAAAGGAAATGATAATGGATATTCTTGAAATTTTAAAAGTGATTTTTCTTGGTATTGTAGAGGGAATCACAGAGTGGCTTCCAATCAGTTCGACCGGTCATATGCTTTTGGTGGATGAGTTTATACATCTTGAGATGACAGATGAATTTAAGGAGATGTTTTTCATCTTAATCCAGTTGGGTGCTATCTTGGCGGTCATCCTTTTGTTTTGGAAGAAGATGTGGCCATTTCAGTGGAAAGATAAGAAAAAGCCAATCATTATAAAAGAAACCTTTTCCGTGTGGTTTAAGGTCGTGGTGGCGTGTATTCCGGGAGCGATTGTGACAATTTTGTTTGATGATTATGTGGAAGCACATTTTCATACGGCACCGGTAATTGCGGCTACATTGATTTTATATGGTATTGCTTTTATCGTGATTGAAAGATGGAACAAGACAAAAACACCAACGGTAGCCACGCTTAGCGATATCACCTATAAAACGGCATTCTTAATCGGATTGTTTCAGATTTTATCCATAGTACCGGGAACTTCACGTTCCGGAGCGACCATTATCGGGGCTTTATTGATTGGCGTATCCAGAGTGGCAGCAGCAGAGTTTACATTTTTCCTTGCAGTGCCGGTAATGCTTGGAATGAGTGCACTTAAGATTTTAAAATTCGGACTTTCTTTTAGCGGAACAGAACTTGCGGTACTGGTGCTTGGTATGGCCACTGCATTTGTGGTATCTGTGCTTGTAATTAAGTTCTTAATGAGTTATATCAAGAAAAAAGATTTCACTTTGTTTGGCTGGTACCGGATTGTACTGGGTGCAGTGATTTTGGTGTATATGTTGTTTGGAATGTAAGAGTAGGCGGCAGAGTTGTCAGGAAAGACAATCTGCCGCCTACTTAGGATAGGCGGTTATGTAAAATAATGCCTGATGAGGTGTTCGATATCTTCCGGACCTAAGGGATGGTCTTTGGTTTCAAAGGTTGTAATCAGGTGTATAGAAGGGATAATTCCGTTGGAAGCATACTGTTGCAACTTGGTAATGGCGTTTTTTTGGTAAGCGGAATCATCCATCAGTCCGAAATGCTCCCAGTAAAAATAATCACCGGTTTTTGGGTGTCGTATAGTGAAATCGGGATAGATGGTAACAACGCCAAAGGTAAGGGCACATTCATAGCGGAAGGGGATTTTGTACATTTGAAGTAATAAGGCAATCATACTTTCGGATTTGGAACGGACGAGAAGACCGGATACTGTTTTGTATTGGAGTTGTTCCGGATAGGAAAGATTCTTTTTATAAGGAGAATTGACCCATTCTGCAAGTTCCTGACTAAGGGGAGTAAACGCTTCGTTGAGGAGTTCCCGATACTCCGGATTTTCAGTAAGAAAGCGATGCCAGGAGTCCGGTTTGTGGTGTCGTAAGTAAAAATCGAGTGCTTTTATTTCCTGTATATAATCTTTTTGCTGGCACAGTAATAGTTTCTTTTGAGCAAGTTGCATGGCCAGCGCTCTGTTTTTCTTTGGAATGTAATGGCAACCCTCTTTTGTAGTGATATACCATTTGGTATAGTTGCCTTGGGTGGTGCAAAACAGCTTTCCCTCCGGAAGTACGGAAAGTTGCTTTTGAATAGCCGCCAGTTTGTCTGTAAGACGTTGATGTTCTTTTAAAACTTTTTCATAAATCGTATCAATTCCTCCTTTATATTGGGCTTAATGTGGTGTGCGGGAAGTCTGCATGGGGCAGAATATTTTGAAAAAAGAATTTTGGAAACAAATCTATTAAAGCATAATTTGGGGTGTTCGTAAAGTGAATTCTGTAATTTTGGTGTGATTTTCTGCGGTTTTGACAGTGGTTGTATGTATGCTGAAAAAAATGTGATTTTATATACATTTTTTAAGGAAAATCTGTTATGAAGAAGTGATTTTATATGTATAGTGAAAAAAGAGAGAAAAATCATACGCAAGTATTGGTAAATGCGTATGGTTTTTAAGTGATTTTTATGTATACAGATAAAAGAGAGATTTAGAAACAAATTTTGAAAGGATTGTTCGAATTTTTTGGCATAAAAAAATGAAAAAATGAACTATACATACAAAGCAAAGAGGACCAGAATAGAATAGAGGAACGCCATGGTATTGTTTCAGTGAAAACTGAAACAATAATTGAGTCAAAACTTTAAAACTAAAGTTTTGTGTGAAAAAGTAGTTGGATTTTCTTATGATTTATGATAAAATAAGTGGGAAGATAAGGAGGAAAATCCTCTGCTCGCGTGAGAGCTCGCATTTTCCTTCGGAAAACTAAAGGAGGAAAATCCTCTGCTCGCGTGAGAGCTCGCATTTTCCTTCGGAAAACTAAAGGAGGATTGACATGTTAGCAACAAAAAACTATAAGTTTTGGTTTTGTACAGGTTCTCAGGATCTGTATGGGGATGAATGCTTAGAACATGTAGCAGAGCATTCTAAGATTATCGTGGCAAAGTTAAACGAGTCCGGATTACTTCCGTTTGAAGTGGTTTGGAAACCTACTCTGATTACAAACGAGTTGATTCGTAAGACATTCAATGAGGCAAACAACGATGAAGAATGTGCGGGCGTTATCACCTGGATGCATACCTTCTCTCCGGCTAAATCTTGGATTTTAGGTCTGCAGGAGTTCAGAAAGCCATTACTTCACTTACATACACAGTTCAATGAAGAAATTCCTTATGATACCATCGATATGGATTTCATGAACGAAAACCAGTCGGCGCACGGTGACAGAGAGTACGGTCATATCGTGACAAGAATGGGCATTGAGCGTAAGGTTATCGTTGGACACTGGTCCGATAAGGTAGTTCAGGAGAGAATTGCTTCCTGGATGAGAACCGCCATCGGTGTAATCGAAAGCAGCCATATCCGCGTGATGAGAGTGGCTGATAACATGAGAAACGTAGCTGTTACCGAGGGTGATAAGGTAGAAGCACATCTGAAGTTCGGTTGGGAAATCGATGCGTATCCGGTGAATGAGATTGCAGAGAGCGTAGCAGCAGTTTCTGCAGCAGATACCAATGCACTCGTAGAAGAATACTATTCTAAGTACGATATCTTATTAGAAGGCAGAGACCCGGAAGAGTTCAAAAAGCATGTGGCTGTTCAGGCACAGATTGAACTTGGTTTTGAGCGTTTCTTAGAAGAAAAGAATTATCATGCAATCGTTACGCACTTTGGTGACCTTGGTGCACTGCAGCAGCTTCCTGGTCTTGCAATTCAGAGGCTCATGGAAAAGGGCTACGGTTTCGGTGGCGAAGGTGACTGGAAGACAGCAGCTATGGTTCGCCTGATGAAGATTATGACCCAGGGTGTCAAGGATGCAAAGGGTACTTCCTTCATGGAAGACTATACCTATAACTTTGTAAAGGGCAAGGAAGGTATCTTACAGGCTCACATGCTGGAGGTTTGTCCAAGTATCGCAGACGGTCCGATCAGCATTAAGTGCCAGCCGCTCTCCATGGGTGACAGAGAAGATCCGACAAGACTTGTATTTACCTCAAAGGAAGGTCACGGTGTGGCTTGTTCCTTAATCGACCTTGGAAACCGCTTCCGTCTCATCATTAACGATGTAGATTGTAAGAAGGTGGAAAAGCCGATGCCAAAGCTCCCGGTAGCAACGAACTTCTGGGTACCGCAGCCTGACCTTTACACAGGAGCCGAGGCTTGGATTTTGGCAGGTGGTGCACATCATACCGCATTCTCCTATGACTTAACTGCAGAGCAGATGGGAGACTGGGCAGCGGCTATGAGCATCGAAGCTGTTTATATTGATAAGGATACAACCATCCGTCAGTTTAAGAATGAACTGATGTGGAACAGTGTGTTCTATAAGTAAAATTTCACATTCATAAAAATTTACGAGGCGGTTATTTGCGAGAGATTTTTAGAATTTCGTATCCATGTACGCCTGACTCTTCCGACAACGTACGGCTGGAAACGGACACGAATTGTCCGTTTCCAGCCGTACATTGTCTCAGAGATGTCGTACATCGGATAGCGAAATTTAAAAATCTTATTCGTGCAAATAACCGCCGTGTTAGTTCTTAAAAATATCAAGACTTTTGAGAGGAAACCTTTCTTGTGTTTTAAACGTGGGTGGAGCGGAATAAAGATAAATCCCCGGATGTATAATAGTAATAGAAAATGTTAAAAACGTACACTTTGTACATTGTTGACAGAGTGTACGTTTTGTTCTATAATGGGGGTGAAAAGGAGATGATTGAGATGTTCATGGAGCAGGCTACAAATGTCAGAAAAGAATGGAGTTCGTATTGCGACGGAGTCATTCATGACAAACCGATTTTTATCAAAAGAACAAGGGATAAAATGTGGTTTTCCAATTTAGAGACCATGTCCGAGATTTTGCGTGCATACTCGTTTACGGCGATGAAATATGTGGAGAAGGATGGTTCAGTGACATTATCATTAAACGAAATTGATATTGTGGAAAATGGTGCGACAGAGCAGTTGGCACGGCTTTCTATGGCAAAAGCTATTTTAGAATATGCGGAAGAATATTATCAGAATTATGATATGTATTTTCATACACCAAACAGAAAAGGTCATGTGCCGTATATTTTTAAAGCGCTGATTATGGATGTGCCGGAGGAGATTGGGGAGAGTATTACATGCCTAGATGGAGAAAACTAAAAGAAGCAGTTACAGGTAACACAGGAATACTTTAATTCGCATATATAAAAAACATCGTTACTTTAAACCGGTAACGATGTTTTTTTATATAAGGATTATTGATCCGTATCATCCGTTTTCGATTTACGCGACCGTAAACTGCCCTCAGGAAGCAGGAAGCGACGTAATTGCTGGAACATAACAAGCAAAAAGAAATGTACCACCGTGTCCGCAGGAATTTGTACAAAATTCTTGAGGGTACGTGCCGGAAGTATTGCCCAGAAAGCTTTTCCGTAATAGATGGAGTATAAATAGGTGCCAAACAAAATGTTCAGGAATATTTTAACAATAACCTGTGCGATAAAAATCAGGGTAAATGAGTGAAGATTTGTTTTTATCCAGGAACCGGCAGTGGCGTGATGCGGTTTTTTGATGGACAAATTGTAATAAAGTGTACCGTAAATCAAACCGCCAAGCATGGCCTGGATATTGTAACCGATGCTGTATTGGTAGCCGCTCATAAAACATTCGATAGTGTCTACAATGCCGGCAAAGATCATGCCGATGACGGGACCAAACAGAAAATCAACGATGCGGTTCGGAAGTCCCGAAATTCCCACCTGAAACAAAGGAATTTGAAACGAGGCAAAATTTAAAGCAACAGCAAGAGCTGCCATCATGCCGCATATAACGAGATTCCTGGTGTTGAATAAATGTTTGACCGAGTCTATATACAGGTATTTCAATTTTGCAATAAAGTTACCTCGAAGCATGCAGTAAAAACGGAAGACAAGGAGTATTACATTTAGTCCCACATAGCAGTAAAGCGGTATGGTAAAGCAGGAAATGTGAGCAGGAATCAACGGAGGAAGCAGGTAAACAAGCAATGCAACGTTTCCGAGGAATCCCAGTAAAACGAGGAAAAAGGAAGCGTCCTCCTTGTCAAATAATGATAAAATGATAGAAATGGTATAAAAAACAAGGGAAATAAAAAAAGGAAGATACAAATAAAGAGGCAACTCCGCTTTATAGTTTCCCGTTTGCAAAAGGGTATCCTGCACCTTAAGAAGATTGAAAAAGGTTACGGATACAGATTCAAGTTGCAGCATCGGCAGAAAGGCACAGATGAGTGTGCTTAAGGCCAGTGCCGATGAAATGATTTTTTTTGTGGTGATTGGCTTGGTTTCCGGCATAAAAAATCTCCTCCTTTACGCAGTATTCCGAGCGATATGGAGACCCATATCGGTACCTACATAATGGAAGAGCCATAATCCAATATGTAGCAGCGGGATGCGAACCCTGCACCGCAAGCACTACGGCTTTTCGTCCGCGTGACAACTCCCTGTTCACGCAGCACTTAACGCGCAAGATTCTACTCTGCAAATTGTTTTTTTCAAAGCAGAAAAAGTATCCGTTTGGGAACTTTGCTACTTTACTCTGACAGTATACTTAGTTACAATAGATTTGTAAAGTAGTTTGACATAAAAATGAGGAGCAAACAGTTATGAAAAATACTTATCCTGATTATTATCATCGGTTTTCCTGTGTAGCGGATGCGTGTGAGGCAACGTGCTGTGCGGGGTGGCAAATTGTAGTGGATGAAGAATCGCTAAAGAACTATGCAAAAGTAAACAGCGATTTCTCGGAGCGCATCAAAACAGGTGTGGATTTCGAAGAAGGAGTGTTTCTGCAGAAGGAGAAAAAACGGTGCGCTTTTTTGAATGAAAAGAATTTATGCGACATGTATACGGTGCTTGGGGAGGGCGCACTTTGTGAAACCTGCACCAGGTATCCGAGACATATTGAAGAATTTGAAAATGTCAGGGAACATACGCTTTCCGTTTCCTGCCCGGAAGTGGCGAGAATTTTGCTGGGATTAAAGGAGCCGGTACGGTTTTTGAGTGAAGAAACGCCGGCGGAGGAAGAAATTTTTGATGACTTTGACCCGATGTTGTATGAAGTTTTGGCAGAGGCCAGGGAAAAGATGCTGGGAGTGTTGCAGGACAGGACAATGTCCATCGGGGAACGTGCTGCCATTCTCTGGATATTCATTACGGAATTTCAAGAGAAGATGGATGAGGGGATGCTGTATGTGGATGATTTGTATGCAGTGTGCGAGGACCCGGGGAAAAGGGAAGAAGTCCGAGCGAAGCTGACGGAGTTTTATTCAGATAAAGAAACCGTATTTGTCACTGCAAAGACGCAGTTTTCCAAATTATTTGCACTTGAGATTCTGGCGGAGGAATGGGAAGAGGAGCGGAACAGGGCGGACCGGATGCTGTACCAAAACGGCGCGGAGCATTACGCAGAAATCAAAGAAGAATATGACGATTGGTGCAAAGTGCACATGCCGGAACGGGAGACTATGGCGGAGCAACTGATAGTGTACTTTCTGTTTACCTACTTTTGCGGCGCGGTTTATGATGAATACGTGGCTTCTAAAGTAAAACTGTCGGTACTCAGTGTGTTTTATATTGACGAGATGCTGACGGCGCAGTGGATTTTGCAGGAAAAGCAGATAACACATCATGACATTGTCCGTGTGGTATACCGTTTTTCAAGAGAACTGGAACACTCCGATGAGAATCTGTGCGCAATGGACAGGCTGATGGAAGAATTGTAAGATAATTTTCGCAAAAATGCAGTAAAAAAACGCAAGATTTGATTAGAGGAAAAAAGGACGTCTTGCTATAGTGGAATTAAGGAAATTTGTTTTTATTTTATCTATTATAATAGGAGGGTTACTTATGAACAACGTACCAAACATGAAAGTGGGAATCGTGGCAGTAAGCCGTGACTGTTTCCCGGAAAGCCTGGCAGTAAACAGAAGAAAGGCACTCGTTGCAGCATATGCGAAAAAGTATGATACAGCTGACATTTATGAATGTCCGGTTTGTATCGTGGAGAGCGAAATCCATATGCAGCAGGCACTTGATGACATTACGGCAGCAGGCTGTAATGCACTCTGCGTTTACCTTGGTAACTTCGGTCCGGAAATTTCCGAGACCATGCTTGCGGAAAAGTGGAACGGACCAAAGATGTTCCTGGCTGCGGCAGAAGAATCCCAGGGAGACTTGCTGGACGGCAGAGGCGATGCTTACTGCGGTATGTTAAACGCAAGTTATAACCTGGCACTCCGTAACGTAAAGGCATACATCCCTGAGTATCCGGTAGGTACTGCGGAGGAATGTGCAGATATGATTCATGAATTTTTGCCGATTGCAAGAGCAATCTATGGTTTAAGCAATTTAAAGATTTTCTCCTTCGGTCCGAGACCAAAGAACTTCTTTGCATGTAATGCACCGATTAAACAGCTCTATAACTTAGGCGTGGAAATCGAAGAGAACTCCGAACTTGACCTGTTTGAAGCATTCCATAAGCATGCAAACGACCCGAGAATTCCTGAGGTTGCAGCAGATATGGCAAAGGAACTTGGCGAAGGAAACAAGAAGCCTGAAGTACTCGAGAAACTAGCACAGTACGAACTGACCTTACTCGACTGGGTAGAAGAGAACAAGGGAAGCAGAAAGTACGTTGCAATCGCAGGTAAGTGCTGGCCGGCATTCCAGACCCAGTTCGGTTTCGTGCCATGTTATGTCAACAGCCGTCTGACCGGACGCGGTATTCCGGTATCCTGTGAAGTAGATATTTACGGCGTATTAAGTGAGTTCATCGGTACCTGCGTGAGTGAAGATGCGGTAACCTTGCTTGACATCAATAACTCCGTACCGGCAGATATGTATAAGGAATCCATCGAAGGAAAGTTCCCATACACCCATAAGGATACGTTCATGGGCTTCCACTGCGGTAACACCTGCTCTTCGAAGCTTGCGTTCTGTGAAATGAAGTACCAGAAGATTATGGCAAGAAACTTACCGATTGAAGTAACCAACGGAACACTCGAAGGAGATATCGCACCTGGTAACATTACGTTCTTCCGCTTACAGTCCACAGCAGACAATAAGTTAAGAGCGTATGTGGCAGAGGGAGAAGTACTTGACGTAAGAACCAAGTCCTTTGGTGCTATCGGTGTATTTGCAATCAAGGAGATGGGACGTTTCTACCGTCACGTATTAATTGAAAAGAATTATCCGCATCACGGGGCGGTGGCATTCGGACATTTCGGAAAGGAAATCTTCGAAGTGCTGAAATACATCGGAGTGGCATATGACGAAATCGGCTATAACCAGCCAAAGAGCCTGCCATATCCATCCGAGAATCCGTTTGCATAA
>SVEF01000039.1 GCA_015057585.1 Lachnospiraceae bacterium
CGGACAGTGGTACCGGCTGGGAGGCAGTGTTTTGGAGAGAGACCGGGATTACCGGCAGAATTTTGACAAAGATTTGGTGAAGTGGATGGTGGTATCGGAGGACAAGGATAAGGCAATTGCCATTACCGTTCAGGGACAGGTGACGCCGCACCACGGACATCATGTGCTAAAAGCAAAGGGCTTGAAGGAAGAGGCGGAGTACCGTTTCTATAATCTTCCGATAAAGCATGATATTCACCGGTTTGGTTCTCTGGTCAATATGATTGCACCGATTCATATCAGGCAGGATTCGCTGCTTCATGATACGATTGCAAAATTTATTAAGATGGACGGCGCTGCGGAGGAGTATCAGGTGAGCGGTTCTCTCTTACAGCATGCCGGAATTCATTTGGCGCATACCTTTGCGGGAACCGGATATAATCCGGGGTCCGATTTGTATCAGGATTACGATGCACAGATGTATTTTATGGAAGAAATCCGCAGAGACGGACAGGTTAAGGAGATGGATGAGTAGATGAAAATCGGAAAAGAACATGGAAAACAGGTACAGGTTGTGTTACTTGCGGGAATGCTTTTGGTATTTTCGGCCTGTAATCCGGGCATGTGGGCTGAGCCTACAAAGGCTCCGGATATATCCGAAGTTCCCAATGTGACATGGGTGCCGGCTACAACAAAGGCGCCTACAGAGGGCGCTGTACCGACGGAGGTTTTGGGCCCGACAGCGACGGCTACTCCGACACTGAGTCCTACACCGTCGCCGAGTCCGGAACCGACAGCAACGCATACACCGGCTCCGACGAACACGCCGACACCAACAGTTACACCGACTCCGGCGTGGACGGAAGGGGACGTGAGTTTTACTAAGGCGGAGTATTTCTATGCAGAAGATATTTCGGTAGAACTGGTGAATCGCTCAGGCAAGCCGGGATACATTACGTATACGATGGACGGGACAGAACCGACAGAGGACGGGACCGTTTATGAGAATCCACTGATGCTTGCGGCAGGCGGAACGGATTTTCCGAATGTCTATACCATCCGGGCAAAGGCGTGGTATGAAAACGGAGAGGCTTCTGAAACTTATGTGCATACGTACTTTGTAAGCGAGACAGTAAAAGAACGCTACACAACCATGATTTTCTCAATTAACGGAAATCCGGCAGAGTTGACAGACGGGCCGGAAGGAATTTTGTACGGAGAAAATTATAAACAACGCGGACGGGAATCGGAGCGTATTGTATCGATTGAGGCGTTTTCGGCAGACGGAGAACTTCTGTTTTCGCAGTTTTCCGGCGTGCGGGTATTTGGCGGTGGTTCCAGGGAGTTTGCCATCAAATCGCTGAAACTGTTTGCGCGGAAAGAGTATCAGGAAGGAAAAGGAACGTTTGAAACTACAGTGTTTGGCTCGATGACGGTGGACGGAACGAAACCAATTGAAAAATATGACAAGCTGGTATTGCGTGCCGGCGGAGATGATTTCCAAAGAGGATTCTTGAGAGATGAACTGGCCCAACGTCTGGCCGGTGTGGCGGGATTTGCTGCTTATGAAGCGGTGGTTCCGGCAGTGGTTTATATCAATGGAGAGTACTATGGCTTCCATTGGCTGCATGAATCCTACTGCGATAAATATTTCCAGTACAGGAACGGAAAGAGCAAAGGTGAGTATATTGTTTTAGAAGGCTCGGATACCCACAAGTCGCTTACGGATGACGAGGCAGAAGTTGCTGCGGCAAAGGAATACAACCGGCTTTATAAAAAATATGCTGCGGCGGATTTGACCGATGACAAAATTTATGCAGAGGTCTGCGCATGGATTGATGTAGAAAACTACATCGATTATATGGCATTTAATATGTATATTTCCAACAACGACTGGCCGGGCGGAAATTACCGCTGTTTCCGGTATTATGCTGCAGAAGGAGAAGAATACGGCACCGGAGAAATGGACGGACGCTGGCGTTTTCTGATGCACGATGCGGATTGCGGGCTTTCTACCTATTATACGGCGGAACAGAGCGCCCGGAGAAATGACATTCAGAAAGTGCTCGGTGATGTAGGCGGAAGCCGTTATTCCAAATTGCTTGCAGCATTGTTAAAAAGAGAAGATTGTAAGAACTACTTTATTAATAAGATGTATGAGTACAGGGACGGATGTTTGTCAGCAGAAAGCGTGAATGCTGTGTTGGATCAGATGTTGTCCGAACGTGATACGGAGTTATCTTATTATTTGAAGTACTTAAAAGAATTAAAGAAAGAAAACAACACAATTACAGCCACAGAGAAAAACACAAAGAACCATATTCAGAAGATTAGGGACTTTGCAGAGCTCAGAGGAGAATATATTACAAAATATATCGAAGAATTCTTTGGAATTGAGTGATTTTTTTCTTGACAGACGCACATAACCACGCTATAATGTACTTCGCGTGCGCTATGTGCGTTCTTTTTGTTGTGCATTTTAGCAGCATGCACGGTGACTTAACCTATAAGTTGCGCGGCCTATTTATGTAACCTGAGACGTCATAAAAAAATGACAGAAGGGAAATAATTCAGGAGGTGAAAATTAATGCCTACATTTAACCAGTTAGTTAGAAAAGGTAGACAGACCATCGAGAAGAAGTCCACAGCACCTGCTTTATTAAGAGGTTATAACTCCTTAAATAAGAAGGCAACTGAAACTGCTTCTCCACAGAAGAGAGGAGTTTGTACTGCAGTTAGAACAGCAACTCCTAAGAAGCCAAACTCTGCTTTAAGAAAGATTGCCAGAGTTCGTCTTTCCAACGGTATCGAAGTAACAAGTTATATCCCAGGTGAGGGACATAACCTTCAGGAGCACAGCGTAGTTCTTATCCGTGGTGGTAGAGTAAAGGACCTTCCGGGTACCAGATACCACATCGTAAGAGGTACACTT
>SVEF01000016.1 GCA_015057585.1 Lachnospiraceae bacterium
AAGAACTAGCATCTGGCCATACTTTTTCCAATGAAGAATATATTTCATGTGCACTCTCTCGTTCCATAACCATAAAATCCTTTAAAAATAAATTATAGGTGTAAGATAATATTGGATTATCCATCACTTCATGTATTTCGTATATATTGTAAGAATATCATCGCCATAACTTTTTGTCTGTGACATCTCTGGAAAAAAATTTTCCTAAAATTGGATTTTAGTCGTATAACCATCCAGAAAAGCACCCGTAAAGCACCCCATCGTCTCAAAAACGTCTCAAAAAAAGCAGGCTCCGCCTCCGGAACCTGCTTCACACTTCATCTCTATTCCTTTCCCCTCACCAAAATCTCTTTCACTCTTTGCGCCTCACCGACACAAAATCAAAACCACCGCATTGAATAGCCATTTCCTACGGCAACCTACTTAAATACACGCCTCCATTCTCTTTCAGCCACCGATGACATCTCTGATACTCCGGAAACACTCGCTCTACTTCCGCATAGAACCTTGCGGAGTGATTCATGTGCTTCCTATGGCACAACTCATGAACAACAACACTGTCTATCACATCATCCGGAAGCAGCATCAGCAAACAGTTAAAGTTCAAATTTCCTTTCTCGGAGCAGCTTCCCCATCTGGTACGCTGGTTGCGTATGGTGATTCTTCCGTAATCCACTCCAACTAACGGAGCATACTGCTTTACCTTCTTCGGAATCACATCCAGTGCCTGCTCCGCCAAGGCACGTATTTCCTCTTCCGTATATGGGTTCTGACAAGCCAATGCGTTCTGACGCTCTTTTAGTTTCCTCTGATGTTTCTCAATCCAGGCGCTCTTTTTTAGCAAAACTTCTCTGATTTCCCGGTCACTCATCTGCCTTGGTGCCCTGACAAGAACACCGTCTGCCTTTAACTCAATTGACACCGTTCTCCGATTGCTGCGGATTACTTTTACTGATACCTTATCAAGTTCAAATTCCCTCTGCCTATCCATCGTCATCCTATGAATGCTTGGAACATCCGCAAGCACGCCTTCCCTTCACATATTATTTTGCCCTTATAACGACTTTCTTACCCGAAAACGCAATTCCAAGTTTAATGATATTCTTGATTCCATCTTCCTTCATTTCCAAGTCATATCGCTTTTCATCAATCTGACTAAGCGCTTCTTCGGAGAGTGTTTCAAGCGCATCCTCTTCCAACCCACTCTTCCACTTCAGTTCCATAATAATACCCGGATATTTCTCTTCTCTCGGGATCAAACTAATATCATATCTGCCATCACCGGACTCTCTGTTAGATTTAATCCTATACTGATTATCCAACAATGCAATAAGTCCAAGCGTAAGTCCATGATAGAAACCCTCTGCTCCGGCATCATAAAAACTAATGGATTTGTCCATATAATCTGAAATTGCTTTTTGTAACTTCCCAATATCATTCACGTACAAACTTTCTGCAACCATATCTGCTGTAGTTCTTGTGATTGCACCAATTTGCATCAAATGTGATAATATCTCGCTCTTATAAACAGATGCAATTTCTCTGTTTGGAATCGATACTTCGCACAAATAGGCGCCATCTGCCTGCAACTCTTTCTTAGGCGTTTTAAGATACCCGGCCACCAACAAAAGGCTGTAAATGTTCGCAGGCTCCTCAGCAAGTGACCGATACACCACATTTTGATCAATTCTGGCGACTACCTTTTCTCCTCGCAGTAGCGCATATAACCTCTCCGTGATATCATCCGTAGCGATGGTAAGGGCATCCTCCAGCACTTCATTCTTCCCGGTATTAACCCAGTAAGCCTGAGGAATACAGCCTCTTGAAATGTAATTAATCACAGACCATGGATTGTAAATTTCTGTACTACCAAACAGATAGCCATCATACCAATCTTTAAGCTCATCTTCTCTATCGGCAACACCATAATATTCAAGCATCTTTCTTACTTCCGAAGAAGTAAAACCGAAGAACTCATCATATTCCTCATCCATTACAGAATTTACAGTCAGATTATTTAACCCACTGAAAATACTCTCCTGTGCAATACGAAGGATTCCCGTAAGAAATCCATAGGTAATATTTTTATTATCTTTAAAAGCTCCCGAAAAGAAGTTTCTCATAAATCCAATGATTTCATCATAGAAATCCTTGGAGTACCCTTCCTGTATTGGTGTATCATATTCATCGATAATAATAATCGGAGCCTTCCCATAATGTGCGGCAAGCATTTGTGACAATTTTTCAAGCGCCTCTGATAGTTCTACCTCCGATGCTTCTCCATTCAACACTCTGGAAAAATATGCCTTCTCATACTCTGCCAGATTGCTACTGCTTAACAGTTCCTGATGTCTTCCGAACTCGTTCTGTAAAAGTCCGCGAATCTTAGCCACCGTAGATTCCCAGGAATCATATTTCACATCCTTAAAAGTCAAAAAGATAACCGGGTATTTCCCTTGATGCTTACGATACTCTTCCCCGCATTTCCAGATTGCTTTGTCTGCGAAGTATTTGCTCGTATCCTCATCAGAAATCTCAAAAAACACACGGAGCATATCCATGTTCAAAGTCTTTCCAAAACGTCTTGGTCTTGTAAACAAAGAAACCAACGGCTTCTGATTCAGAAATTCCTTAATCAACAAAGTCTTATCTACATAGTAGTATTCGCCCTGTGCGCGGACATAATCTGAAACTCCAATTGGCAAAGGTCTTGTTTTGCCATCCTTTTTCTTTGCATATTTGCCGGAAGACACGCGGCCGTCCGCAGGTCTTACCGCATCATCGGGAATAAGCCATTTCCTTCCTTCCTTAACAGCACCGAAAATTTTTCCTTTGTTGCACAAATCATTTATCGTAATCTTTGAGAGTCCCCATTCTTCAGCTATTTGCTCACTTGATTTCATTCGACATTCTCCTTTTTGAGATTAGTATTTCATGTTTTCAAACAAATTATACTCGTTTTCGGCTGAAATATCAACCATTCATTTGACTTTTCAGTCGAAATATTGCATTGACAAAAATTCCCCCTTCTCCCTATAATAAAATCAGAAATCTTTGCAACAACAAAGGGGGATACACATGAAAAAAAGACACTTTATGGTCCTGGCCTGTCTGCTGTCCTTAACCGCACCGTTTTTACTGGCGGGCTGCGGTGGCGGTGGCACGCATCCGTCCGGCAAAACAGATGGAACCTCGGAAAACGAGACGCCATCCGACACCATAAAACCGGAAAACGGTCTGGCAATCTATATGCCTTCCGGCAGACCGCTCAGAATTGCCCAGTTTGCAGATTTACATTTTGGCAAAGAAGGCAACAGCTACCACAACAACCGTGAGGAAAGAACGAAAGCCTACATGCAGTATATTGTAGACACCGAGCAGCCGGATCTGATTGTGTGCTCCGGTGACAATATCATGTCAACGGGTTTGAAAGGGCTAAAGGAATTTGTAGCTCTCATGGAAAGTTACGAAACGCCGTGGACCTTTGTGTTCGGCAACCACGACGCGGAAGGTACCACTGCGGGCTACAACAAAGTTTCTCTGTCCGCATATCTGGCCACTTGCGATGCAAAGTATCTGCTTTATGACAACGGCTACATAGAAACAGATAATAACCGTTACGGAAATTTCTCCATCTCCGTGTTAAGCAGCGACGGCGCAAAGCTTATCGGTGCCATCCTTCTTATGGACAGCGGCACTTACAACGGTGCCATAAACTCTTACGAGTCCATCACCGAGGGACAGATTGCATGGTACAAAAGCGAGATTGATACATTACATGCGCTTTATACCGGCGAGGGTGTAATGCCCTCCGTTGTATTTGCCCACATCCAGCTTCCGGAATACTTTGAGGCATTCAAATCCGCACGCTTGGGTAACGGAGCAACCTTTCTCATCGAGCAGAAACTGGACCCTGTTTCCATCGCAGGAATAAAATCCGACGGTCCTACCAATGAAAACACCGGTTTCTTTTCTGCCATGAAAGAGAAAAAAAGCACGGTCGCATTTTTCTGCGGGCACGCCCATACCCTGGATTTCCAGGTAAAGATGGATGACATCGTTTTGGGCTTCGGTCCGCAAACCGGCTTTTCCACCTTATTTGAAAACAACGACATGCCTCGTAAAACTTACATTTATAACTTCGAGGAAACTTTTGATTTCACCACCACTATCTGTGCGGAAGACAGAAATACTCTGGGCCTTGCCTACAGCGGCACCTTTGATTCTGCCGCAAAATACGACGAAGCCACCGGCAACTACATCGCGACCTGCAACTTTAATCATGGAAACAACATTGTATTTTCCTATAACGGCGTAAGACTTACTGCGGAAAACACACAGATTACCGGAGATTTCAGCACAACCGCCGATTCTACCGGAAAGAGCAGTTTTTACAGTTCCGACGGAAAAACCTTCATTTACAGTGGTTCCACCATGAATACCTGCACGTTTACATATGAGCCGGCAACGAACACACTGAATATCAAAACGCAGGAAGTAGAGGCCGACCCGGATGCACCTACCAGTTTAAAAGTCAAAACAATTGACCTTGACGCCGGAGCAGATGCTATCACCCTGTGGACCAAAGCCGGCACAAAATTAAAATATGTTACCGACGCCTCCACCGGTGAAGGTAACTGGATTGGAAACAACTGGCGGTATTATGTTGTGGTTGACAGCGAAGGTCGCATCGCCTACGCTGTGCTCTGGCCGGCAAGCGGCTATGGCGGACCTAATAGTAAGAGTTATTACGTACACCCGTATTATTCCGATTATAAGACCAATCCTGCCATCGTCCTCCTTGACGGCTATGCGAATGACTGGTCATCCGGCGGCTTTGGGTACACCCTGTTTGAAATCGTTGTTCCGGAAGGCGGATTTGCCGTTACAAGCCATGGCTCTGCTAACTTCGAATTAATCGATATGTTATCCCGGGGAACCGTGGAGGACTACGGCGCTGCCAACATCAATACCCGTACCCTGTTTCACAGCAACATCCGCGTTTCCTATGATATAACGACCAAAACCATATCGTTTTATACCATTGACGAATAGTAAAAAGAGGTGACCGCTCTTGCAGGATATACCCTGTTTGAGTCGTCACCTCTTTGATATTCTTACTTAATCATTACTCGTCGGCATATACGGAATCAGTTCCGCCGCCAGTTTATAAATCGGCATGGTCTGAATCCAAATCTTACCCGGTCCGGAAACCACGGTATGGAACAGCCCCTCTCCGCCAAGGAGTTTATTTTTCAGCCCCGGCACCTGTGTAATCTCCATCGTACAAGACGCATCCATCGCTGCCAGACAGCCCGAATTTACCACCATCTTCTGACCGCGGGCCAGATCGTACTCTAAAACTGCGCCATCCACTTCAATAAAAGCAGTACCATAACCGGAAAGTTTCTGCATAATAAAGCCTTCTCCACCGAAAAATCCCGCTCCGAAGCGTTTCTGGATGTGAACACTTAAATCCACTCCATCCTCTGCAGCCAAAAAAGCAGACTTCTGCACAATCTTTTCCTTGCCCGGTGCAATTTCAACCGGAACAATGGCCCCCGGAAAACTGGATGCAAATGCAATCATGCCTTCGCCTCCCTGTGCAGTGTATGTATTCTGAAACATAGACTCACCGGAAAACATTCTGCCAAGCACCTTCCCGAAACCGCCTCCCGCTGTCTCCATCTGCATATTCGGAGACATAAAACTCATTGCTCCACTCTCCGAAACCATCTTTTCTCCTGCTTCCAGATGACAAACCACAACCGGAAGGGATTCACCCTTAATCTCATAACGCATAATCAAGTTCTCCTTTCCCTTTTATCCCTTAGTAATATATCTCGCGTTCTACCTTGGTAGACCGTAGGTTTTATGCCATTTTTCGACACTTTATGCATCAAGTGGCATTAAATCTAAACTTAACATCTTATCTTGTTTTGAGCATATTACATACGATTACAAAGTCTTCGCTATAACACACGCTTATGAAATAAGTTAATTAAAATAAGTTCGGATTGTGATTTTATTCGCACAGAACTCTAAGAAAACGTCAGTACTTAACGAGGTAAAGCGAATTTCTAATTCGCTCGAGTTTAGTACTGTTACGTTTTCGCCGAAGCGAGAGCGCGTTCTGTCGGATAAAATCACACCCGAACTTCTTAAATTCATTATTTCGCCGTAATATATCCCTTCGCATACAGTAACTCAGCGCTTAAGACCGCTCCGCCGGCCGCACCGCGCTTTGTATTGTGGGAAAGACCTACAAACTTATAATCGTATACGGTATCCTCACGGAGACGTCCCGCAAATACGCCCATGCCCTTTTCCTTATCACGGTCAAGCTTTGCCTGTGGACGGTTGTCTTCTTCAAAATAGGTAATGAACTGCTCCGGAGCACTAGGAAGCTTTAATTCCTGAGGAAGACCCTTGAATTCCTTCCAAGCCTTTAAAATCTGCTCCTTTGTTGGCTTTGTCTTAAAGGAAACGAACACAGCTGCGGTATGACCGTCGGTCACCGGCACACGGATACACTGCGTTGTGATGACCGGACCTTCTGCCTTCTTAATCACGCCGTCTTCTACCTTGCCCCAGATACGAAGCGGTTCCTGTTCACTCTTTTCTTCCTCACCGCCGATGTAAGGGATTACGTTATCTACCATCTCCGGCCACTCGGCAAAGGTCTTTCCTGCACCGGAAATTGCCTGATAGGTCGTAGCCACAACCACAGTCGGCTCAAATTCCTTCAATGCATGAAGCATTGGTGTGTAACTCTGGATCGAGCAGTTTGGTTTTACAATCACAAAACCTCTCTTCGTTCCGAGACGTTTCTTCTGGAACTCGATAACATCCAGATGCTCCGGATTGAGTTCCGGCACTACCATCGGAACGTCCGGTGTCCAGCGGTGAGCACTGTTATTAGATACTACCGGTGTTTCTGTCTTTGCATAAGCCTCCTCGATTGCCTTGATTTCGTCCTTTGTCATATCTACGGCACTGAACACGAAATCCACCTGGGAAGCTACCTTTTCTACTTCATTTACATTCAGAACAACTAAGTTCTTTACTGCTTCCGGCATCGGAGTGGTCATTTTCCAACGTCCGCCGACTGCTTCTTCGTATGTTTTTCCTGCACT
Source organism: Lachnospiraceae bacterium (assembly GCA_015057585.1). GTDB lineage: Bacteria > Bacillota > Clostridia > Lachnospirales > Lachnospiraceae > SIG299. Next base: position 7,137 of record SVEF01000016.1, read on the forward strand.
ACGAGGGCTCGCTGCCACAGTAGTCACTTCAAACCATGGGTGATTCTCCAATAAGGAAATAAATCTCTGTCCAACCATTCCGGTTGCTCCTAAAATACCTACTTTTAACTTAGCCATTCTAACATCCTACCTCTCTTTGTGTTCTCCTCAGACGCACATTTGTCTTTGTGATATATTACTCTTTTTCTCTCAAAAAATCAATCTTTTTGAAGACTGTTTTCCATTTTTGTGTACTTTGTCATATTAAAGCGTTAATCCGGCAGTATTTTTGTGTAATATGCCAAACCTCTTGTCTGCGTGCAGAAAACACTGTCTTTCCTGCACTAACAGTCCTTCTTTGCCACATCTTCGCGATACTTAAAAAGCAACTCCCTAAGCTGTTCCATCGTCTCCACTTCATTGACCGCGCCACGCAGTTTTGCCGACTTTGGATACCCGCTCATGTACCACGCCACATGCTTCCGCATTTCACGGATACCGGCATATTCTCCGATATACTCCACATGAATCGCCGCATGGCGCAAAATCATGGCAATCACCGTATCAATCTCCGGTCGCGGGAGTTTTTCTCCCCGTTCCAAATACGCTTTTATCTGTCCGAACAGCCACGGATTTCCCTGCACGCCTCTGGCTACCATAATACCGTCACAGCCGGTTTCATCAAGCATCCGCTTTGCATCCTCCGGGGTAAAAATATCTCCGTTTCCGATGACCGGAATGGAAACCGCTTCTTTTACCTGCCGTATAATATCCCAGTCCGCTTTGCCGCTGTAATACTGTTCTCTCGTCCTGCCATGCACAGCAACTGCCGCCGCCCCGGCTTCTTCGGCAATCTTTGCCACAAGCGGTGCATTGGCATCGTCTTTTCCGAAGCCTTTTCGGATTTTTATCGTCACCGGCTTTTTAATCGCCTTTACCACCGCAGATACAATCTCGCCTACCTTTTCCGGTGTCTTCATCAGTGCCGAACCTTCGCCGTTGTTGACTACCTTTGGCACCGGACACCCCATGTTGATGTCAATGATGTCAAAGTTCCGGTCCTCAATGCGTTTTGCCTGCTCCGCCAGAATTTTCGCATCTTCCCCAAACAACTGCAATGCTACCGGCCTCTCTGATTCTTCCACGCGAAGCAGCGCTTCCGTATTTTTATTGTTATACATGATGCCCTTGGCACTGACCATTTCAGTATAGATGAGATCTGCACCGCACTCCTTGCATAACGTGCGGAATGGCAGGTCCGTAACCCCTGCCATTGGTCCGAGTGCCAGGGTGCCGGGCACCGTGACATTTCCTATTTTTAATTCCGCCATGTTTTCTCCTTACGCCTTTTTCCCTGCCGTCTTCTCATAAATCAGCCGAAGTCCCTTCATGGTCAGCATAGGGTCATATTCATGAATCACATCCGTTGATTCGGAAATCATTTTCCCAAGACCACCGGTCGCCACCACACGGACATCCAAATCGCCGGACTCTTCGATGATTTTCTTTACGATATACTCTGTCTGTCCGATACTTCCGAATACCAGACCTGCCTGCATACTGGTCGTGGTATCTTTTGCCAGAATCGATGCCGGCTTTTCTATCTCAATCTCCGGCAGTTTTGCCGTTCCGTTCCAAAGTGCATTGGCACAAAGCCTTATTCCCGGGCTGGTAATACCCGCTACCAGTCTTCCGTCCTCTGTTACCAGATCATAGGTCGTTGCCGTACCGTAATCTATCACAATCACCGGTCCGCCATAAATCGTATACGCAGCCACCGCATCCACCACGCGGTCTGCTCCCATTTCCTTCGGATTCGGGATGTCAATCCGGATACCGGTCGTAGTACCCTCACCGACAATCATAGGATGCACATTGAAATATTTCCGGATAGCGCTGGTCAGAGAGTACATGACTCCCGGCACTACCGATGCAATAATAACTGACTCTATATCCTCTTTTTGAAATCCGCGCTCTTCTACGAGATCACGCAGAATGATGCCAAATTCATCCGAAGTTCTCTGTTGTTTTGTCGTCAGACGGAAGTTTGCGACAAACTCCTCGCCGGAAACAACCGCACAGGTAATATTGGTATTTCCTACATCAATTGCCAGTAACATATCAGATTCCTCCCTTTCCTATTCCTCATCCAACAGTTCGGACGGATCCTCATTCAAGAAAAACACGCGGTAATACAGTTCCAAGGCTTCCAACAATTCTGCCTTTTCACTCTGCAGCTTCTTTACCTTTAACACGCTGCCGATTTCGTCGTAGAGTAAATCTCCCTCTTCCGCTTCGGTCTGAAAGTACAGCGTACCATCCTCCTCAAACACCAGAGTTAATATCCCTCCCACATCCTCGGTAAAAAGTACGCACATAATCTTTAATTCATCTTTGATTGCTTCCGGAAGCGCTTCAAAGTTATCATTTAAGTAATATTTCTGCTCGTACGCATTGCTGCCGCAGAGCACAATGGAATCCTGATACATAAAAACTCCTCCCTTCACATTTCCTTCTCAAAGAATAGCATAAAAAACGGGATTTCACAACGAAATCCCGTTAAAATTTCTAAATTTCCTTTTGTCATTTTAATGGATATCTACGCCGCCCATCACACAACTGCCGGAAATGATTACCTTTGGTGCATCCATGGCCGGAATGTTTGCATAGGCACGGCTCACATCCACACCACCAAGTACTGCCGTGCAATTATCCGTTACCACTTTGACATTGGCAGGAAGATAAATCTCAGCTCCGCCCATGACGGTCGTCACATTGATAAATACATCCTCATTGATAATGGCATTTCGCAGGTTCAGTTCCGCCCCGCCAAGCACTGCGGTAATGTCCGCGCCGGTAAAAACTTCATTATCCATACGGATTTCTCTTCCGCCAAGCACTGCCGAAACATTTACATAGCCACTGCTCTTATTTGCATTTGTCTCTGCCTCGCGATATGTTTCCGCACGGTTCTCCGTGCCATACTGCTGCTCACTTCCTTCAAAACCATGCTTACGGTCGCTGCCGGTATGAAATTCCACATGCACATGTTTTCCCTTTTTCTTGCTCGGAAAAATCAGTTTAATACCAATCAACAGGCAAAGCAGTGCAAGTAACATCGGACCAAAATCAATATGGAACGAAAAATTCTGTGCATTGATTAAGAAACACAAGCCAATGACCAGACCAAGCACATATCCGGTTTTGTCCTCGCCCTTCTTAAACAATCCGTAAAAACACGGTACGATTAAGAACAACGTCCAAAATCCCGGGAAGAAAATCGTAAAATGAATAATATCCAGGGCACTGCATGCATACAATACACCTACGACTAAAAATAATAATCCAATCCATGCTCCTCTTGCTTTTTTCATAATCGTCGAAACCTCCTCAACTAACCTTTATAAATTCCGTACGCCCTTATCTCCTTAAGCGCTGTAATCTCTTTCTTTACCTATATGATAAGCCGTACCGATGCAAAAGGCAAGTTAGAAAACGATTAGAAACTTCTGAGAGAAACCTTGCTATTTTCCAAGTGTTGCCACCATAACCGCCTTAATGGTATGCATCCGGTTTTCTGCTTCATCAAAAATAACATCCACAAACGAATCAAATACATCCTCGGTGATTTCATTTCCCTTAACTGCCGGCAGACAGTGAAGCACAATCGTACTATCCTTTCCTGTCATTGCAAGCAGTTCTTTATTCACCTGATACGGGCGAAGCAGGCTGACACGTTCTGCTGCCTTGTCCTCTTCTCCCATGGAACACCAGACATCGGTGTATACCGCATCCGCACCTTCTACTGCGGACAGTTCCTCCGAAAGGGTAATCACACTTCCGGATTCTTTTGCATACTCACGGCACAATTCTACCAGGTCTTCCTGCGGCCAAAGGCACTTCGGCGCCAGAATCGTAAAGTGGACACCCATCTTGGCTGCACCGATCATCAGACTGTTTGCCATATTGTTTCTTCCGTCACCGGCAAATACAAGTTTTAATCCCTTCAGATGTCCAAACTGTTCAATCAAAGTCAGGAAATCCGCCAGAATCTGTGTCGGATGATACTCATCAGTCAGACCGTTCCAAACCGGAACACCACTGTATTTCACCAGTTTTTCTACGGTATCCTGTTTAAATCCACGGAACTCAATCCCGTCAAACATACGGCCGAGTACTCTCGCCGTATCTTCCACACTTTCCTTATGCCCCAACTGAATATCCTCTCGTCCGAGATATTCCGGGTGGCCGCCCTCATCCAAACAGCCAATCGTAAACGCCGAACGGGTTCTCGTCGACGGCTTTTCAAAAATTAATGCAATATTCTTTCCCTTTAAACTGTCTCCGGTAATTCCCTGCTTTTTCTTTGCTTTTAAGTCTGCCGCCAAATCAAGCAGACCCTGAATCTCCTCCGGCGTAAAATCTTTCAATGTGATAAACGAACGTCCTTTTAAATTCATGCTTTCTTTCCTACCTGTCTTTTTAATGTGCAATGGCCACGTACTCGCCGCGGCCATTGGAATTTTTCTTTATATACTCTGTTACTACGGTCTTATTTCCCTGCTACTTCAGTCACTGCCTTTGCAAGACCTGCAATTCCCTGAATTTCGGAAGGGATAATAATCTTGGTTGCCTGACCGTCTGCTGCCTTTTCAAATGCTTCTAAGCTCTTTAACTGAAGCACTGCAGCATTTGGACTGGACTCATTTAAGAATGCAATACCCTGTGCAGTCGCCTGCTGTACGGCACGGATAGCTTCTGCCTGACCTTCTGCCTCACGGATCATTGCTTCCTTCTTTGCTTCTGCACGGAGAATCTGTGCAGTCTTTTCTGCTTCCGCTTCCAGAATTGCAGATTCCTTCTTACCTTCTGCTACTAAGATAGCGGACTTCTTTTCACCTTCTGCAATCAGGATTGCTTCACGGCGTTCACGTTCTGCCTTCATCTGCTTTTCCATCGCATCCTGGATAGCTGCCGGAGGCATGATGTTCTTTAATTCTACACGGTTTACCTTGATACCCCAAGGATCGGTTGCCGCATCGAGGGAAACTCTCATCTTGGTGTTGATAATTTCTCTGGAGGTTAAGGTTTCATCGAGTTCCAAATCACCGATGATGTTACGGAGTGTAGTTGCTGTCAGGTTTTCAATCGCCATCAGCGGATTTTCCACGCCGTATGCATATAACTTCGGGTCAGTAATCTGATAGAACACTACGGTATCGATTCTCATCGTAACGTTATCCTTTGTGATAACCGGCTGCGGTGGGAAGTCAACTACCTGTTCCTTTAACAGAACTCTTCTTGCCACCTTGTCAATAATCGGCATCTTAAAATGGATACCTACATTCCATGTTGCCTGATAACCGCCAAGACGCTCCACAACAAATGCATTTGCCTGCGGTACAATCTTGATACAGGATGCAAGCAATACCAATAAAAGAACAGCTAAAATAATCCAAATCATACTAAAATCCTCCTGTTTTCCCGTGTCGGGTTATTTATGAGTTTAGTGTATTATAATTTTCTGTCAATTTCAATATCCTTTGTTTATTTTTCATCAGATTCTAATAAATCAGGCTTCCTTTTGCACGAAGGGAGATGGTACGTTCAAAGCAGGTGGAATCCGTAAAGTATACGGTAAAGCAATGCGGATTTCTGCCTTCGCTGCCAAACTTGCCGGCAATAAAGTCATGCGTGCCGAAGCCCGGTCCTGCTTCAATTGCATACTGCCCCTTTGTTACCGTTACCATGCCCTGCTTTGCGGTCACATAACCACCGGCAACACCTTCGACGGAAAATGCCTCACTGCGCACCTCCGTACCCGCGTCAAAGGCAAGCTCCACACGGATTGGTGCACGGTCTACGCCCAGAGCCTTCACATGGATGTCCAGACCGTCTTCCACCTCTTCAACAAACACGTCAAATTCCAGATTTAAATTCGGACCGGTTAAGAGTTCTCTCTTTTTATTATCCATCTTCCACCAGTCGGTCGTACCCTGGTATTCGCCGAACGGCAGATAATACCAGCCCTTCATCGTCTGCTGCAGCTGATAGCCGTTTTCCTTCTTTTCAATCGTCTCTGACTTAAAGGCACGATGCTCGCAAAGACTTGCACCAATCTTTACGCTTACTGTCAAATCACCATGCTGGAAATACACAAAGTTCGCGGAATGGTTGAGCACGGTATACGAATACTCGTCCTTTCTCACTCTGGCAATCTCCGACTCACGGTAAAATCTGTCGTAGGTCGTCGCAATCCCACTCTTTTCATATTCTACGTCAATGAGCTCCGGCTGATTCATAAAACAAATTAAATTGTCCGGGAAACTGCCCCTGCGGATGTTCACATCCATTATATAATTAGCCGCTGCAAGGAAGGTCTCGTTTTTCAACTTATAGCCCATGAGCAGATATTCATAATAGTAATCCTTCATGTAAATCTTTACGCCACGGTCCTGTCTTGTGGAATTATTCGTAAAGATGCTGTCATCCGGCTCAATATAAGTCAGCATCATATTCAGATTCTTTTCTGCATAACGATAATACTGCTCGTCACCAAGCACGTCTCCGATGGTAATCATGGCGTCATTATTGATGCGGTTATAATTCCCTGCCGAACGTTCCGCGTACTCTCCTTCGGAAGTACAGTCAATGCCTTCTGCCAAATAAAGTTCTGCCGTCTTTTTAAATTCTTCTTCTCCGAAAATGCTCCAGCACTTTAAGAGATTCGATGCGATGGCCCAACGGTGGTTCGGTGTATGGAATCCGCCGTATACCATCCCCTTTGCTCCCGCATAAATAATTTCTCTTAACTTTTCTTCAAAAATCACCGCTCCCGGTGCATCCGGATGCTTTCTGACATACTCAAACATCGGAAGCAGACGCTTTACACAAAATGCCGTGTCCGGACCGGAGAAGAAATTGCAGTCAACCAAATCAAAGCATCCATTTTCTCTCTGTTCTCTCTTAATGTAATCCAGGGCAAGCAAAATGCGCTCCTTTAACGTTTCATCCCCATAGTAACAGCATTCCGGATTCATATAAACCGCTGCCATAGTTACCATGCGGTAAATTGCAAATTTCGGTTGCACAACACCTCTGCCGTCCGGGAACCCACCGTATTTCTGTGTATTGTTTTTGTCAAGAATCTGGAGACGCATACTCTTTTTGGCTCTCTTTTCCGCATCTCTTAACATAATCTCGTAATGTTTTCTCATGTCATTGTCCTCTTCTTCCCTTTATTTATATGCCGCACCGATAATCCCGGCATTGTTTCCAAGTTCTGCCGCTACAATTCTGGTCTGAATCCTGGAGTGTTTCGTATAAATCTTATCCATCACCGATGTCCGGAGCGGTGCCAGCAGTTTTTCCTTCTGCTCGCTCATACCGCCGCCAATACAAAAGACTTCCGGCTGCAGGGCATTGATGATATTGGCGATTCCCTCTGCAAGATACTCAATGTATTCGTCGAACAATTCCTGTGCCAGCTCATCCTCCTGTTCCAGTGCTTTAAACAATGTCTTTCCGTTTAAGTACTCGACACGGTGTCCGCAAAGTTCCCAAAGTACGCTTTCTTTCCTGCGCGGCCATTTCTTACGTTCTTCCAAAACTGCCCTTTGCATTTTTTCTTTTAATGCACCTGCCGATGCGTATGCCTCCAGACACCCACGCCTTCCGCAGTTACATTTGGCTCCGTTTTGTTTAATTACCATGTGCCCGATTTCTCCGGCCGCCCCGTTACATCCGGCAATTACCTTACCGTCTACAATAAGGGCGCCACCGACTCCGGTTCCGATGGTCAGCATCTGGAAGGTTTCGCTCCCTTTACCGGCACCTGCCACATATTCTCCGAGTGCTGCTGCCCTGGCATCGTTTACCATATGTATCGTAATTCCTGTTCTCTCTCTCATCATTGCCCCAAACGGCACATCATAAAAATTAATATTATTGGCATCCTCGACAACGCCTTCCTCCGTCACACTTCCCGGAACTCCGATTCCGATGAGTTCAATTTCTTCCTTTGTAATGCCGGCGTCCTCTGCCAAGTTCCACACCAGGGCTGCCATATCATCCGCAATTTCCTCCGGAGTGCCTCCCTGCCTGGTTTTTATCGTCGCAAACTTCACAATCTGATACGAAGCATCCAGCATGCCTGCCGCCATGTTCGTACCGCCTAAATCCACACCGATACGATAACTCATTTTTACTTATCTCCTCATTTTGGTTTGTAACCCATACACCTTTATAGTATACACTTTTTCCTTGCTTACGTCAATTTTACATGCTATAATAATTCTGTACATTATTTTGGGGAGGACACCATGACCGGCGCAGATTTAGAACTCAACCGTTCCGTAGAACTTGATATTACCGTAAGCGGCAAAAAAGTTACTTTTTTATCCAAGGTAGAAAAAATCATCGACCAGACACTTTTACTTGCACCGATTCGTGCCAACGGAAAGCTGCTTGGCTTTCCTTCCGACTGCATTGTTAACTTAATTTATCCGGATTATGTCAACACCTATTTATGGGAAAATGTCACCGTAAGAGCTGTCAAATACGACCAGCAGGTCTATCACGCCGTCACACTGGAATTTGAAGCCTCCACGATTAACCGGCGTGGTACGTTCCGTGTCTATAGCGGAGAAGAAATGTTGGTTACCACCTTCACACATGAAGGACCGGTACCGCTTCGGGTTATTGTACGTGACATCAGTGAAACCGGCATGTCGTTTTTTACTCATCAGCAGCTGGATATCGGACGTACGGTACGTCTCAACCTGATAATGCAGAATGACCGCGAACTCCGGCTGGGTGCGCAGATTGTCCGCATAAAAAATGACGGTTCCCGTTTCGGCTCCCTGTATGGATGTAAATTCATCGAAAAACATCCGCTTTTACCGAATTACCTGATGCGCCTGCAACAGGATCACCAAAGAAGACGACTCGGTCTCAAATAAGACACTGTACCGGAGGTTACCATGAACGCTGCCGATTTAGAGGTTTCCCATTCCCTGGAATTGGAGATCTGGATTAACAATAAGAAGACAACGTTACTGACGAAAGTAGAAAAAGTAGTAGACCAAACGGTTTTAATGACTCCTATACGGATTAACGGTCATTTGGTCGGATTTCCACCAACTTGTACCGTAAATGTATTGTACCCTACGGAAGAGCATGTTTACGCCTGGGTGAACGTACAGATTAAAGCCGTGAAATTCCAAAAAGAGATTTATCACTGCGTTACCCTAAACGGAGATGCTGCTACCATCAATCGCCGCGGCTCGTATCGTGTCTATATCGGCGAGGAAATGTTGGTCACCACTTTCACTAACGAAGGCCCGAAATCTCTCCGCGCACTGGTGAAAGATATCAGTGAAGGCGGCTTTGCCTTTATTTCCGGCGAAGAGTTTGATATCGGACGTACCGTGCGTCTGAATCTGCAAACAAAAAAAGGCCAGGAACTTCACCTGACCGCCCAAATTGTGCGGCAGCAACCGGGACCACGACCTAACGAGACCCTGTACGGATGCAAATTCCGCGAAAGCAATCCGCATCTGCCGGGAATTCTGATGCACCTGCAACAGGAACGGCAGCGTAAGAAGATGGGATTATAAAGAAAAATTTGAATGTAAAAAGAATCCTCATTTCTATATTCCTTGTCCTTTCGCTCTTCGAGAGGCAGGACACCGGAATATAGAAATGAGGATTCTTTCTTTATTTTACATTCAAATTTTTATCAGAACTGACTTTCATACAGGGTCTTATAGAAGCCGCCCTGTGCAAGCAACGTCTCATGATTTCCCTGTTCGATGATGTTTCCGTCTTTCATCACTAAAATCACATCAGCCTCCATAATGGTGGACAAGCGGTGTGCTACAATAAAGCTGGTTCTCCCCTGCATCATGGTAGCAAACGCCTTCTGTATACGGATTTCGGTTCTGGTATCGATGGAGGACGTTGCCTCATCCAAAATAAGCATCGGTGGCAGGCAAAGCATCACTCTCGCAATACATAAAAGCTGTTTCTGGCCTTGTGAAAGATTTCCCCCATCCTCGCCGATTACCGTATCATAACCTTGAGGAAGCCTTTTAATAAAACTGTGGGCATGGGAGGCTTTTGCCGCCTCTATGACTTCTTCCAAAGTTGCATCCGGTTTTCCCATGGCAATATTGTCACGGATGGTTCCGGCGCGAAGCCATGTATCCTGCAGCACCATTCCGAAAGAGGTACGCAGATTCTTTCTTGTAATATTCCGGATGTCTTTTCCGGCAATTTTAATACTGCCTTCTTTGACATCGTAAAAACGCATCAGCAGATTAATAACCGTCGTCTTTCCGCAACCGGTCGGTCCGACAATCGCAATTCTCTGTCCCGGTTCCACCTTTAAGTTAAAATCACGGATCAATGGCCGTTCCGGCACATAGGAAAAAACCACATCGGACAGTTCCACATGACCATCCGCTTCTACCGTGTCAGGCACATCTTCGCTCTCCGGCTCAGCATTGATAAATTCAAAAATACGTGCTGCACACGCAAGGGCATTCTGCAGTTCCGTCACGACACCGGAAATCTCGTTAAACGGTTTTGTATACTGGTTGGCATAACTGAGGAATGAGGTCAGCTGACCCACCGTAATGCCTCCTCTGATAGCAAGCGCCGCACCGCTGATTCCGACAGCCGCATATACCAGGCTGTTAACAAAACGGGTACACGGATTCGTCAGCGAGGAAAAGAACGTAGCCCGCAAAGAACAGTCCTGTAATCTTGTATTGATTTCATCAAACTGTCCAAGCACCTCATCCTGTCTTCCGAATGCCTGCACCACCTTCTGACCACCAATCATTTCATCAATCAGTGCGGTCTGTTCTCCTCTGGTCTTTGACTGCAGCTGGAACATGGAATAGGTTCTTTTGGCAATAAATGCTGCCACAAACAGGGACACCGGTGTAATTACAATCACCACAACCGTAATGCCCGGGTGAATGGTTAACATGAACAGCAAAGTTCCGACAATCGTCACCACTCCGGTAAAAAACTGGGTAAATCCCATCAAAAGTCCGTCCGCAAACTGATCCACATCCGTAATAATCCGGCTCACTACATCACCCTGTGTCTTGGTATCCAAATAAGAAAGCGGAAGTTTTTCCAGTTTGTCAAAGGCGCTCTCCCTGATGTCATGCACTACATGATACGTAATGCGGTTATTGCATACGTTCATAATCCACTGTGCCAGACCGGTGAGACCGACACAAACGGCAATCGTTGTAAGAATCTTTATAATCCCTGCAAACTCTACGGCTCCGGCAGAAAGAATCAAATCCACCGCATCACCGATTAAAATCGGCACATACAGAGTGAGCACCACCGATACCGCTGCAAACAATACCGATAAAACCAGAAAGAAAGTGTGTTTTTTTACATATTGAAAGATTTGCTTTACTGTCGACATCTTATTCATGCTTCACACCGTCCTTTTCTTCTCCATGCTTTGCCCCTGTCAGCTGGGACTCGTGGATTTCTCTGTAAACCTCACAGGTGGAAAGCAGTTCATCATGCGTGCCGATTCCCGCTACATCACCGTCTTCCAATACAATAATCCGATCCGCATGCAGCACGGAGGCTGTCCGCTGCGACACAATAAACACTGTCATTTCTTCATCCAGTTTGCGGATGGCTGCACGAAGCGCTGCATCGGTTGCATAGTCAAGTGCCGACGCACTGTCATCCAAAATCAAAATTTCCGGCTTCTTTACCAGTGCTCTTGCAATGGTCAGTCTCTGCTTCTGTCCGCCGGATAAGTTTCTGCCGCCCTGCTGGACTTCAAAATCCAACTGTCCTTCTTTTTCCGACACAAAGTCCTTCGCCTGGGCAGATTCGAGTGCCTCCCAGATTTCCTCGTCGGTAGCATCTTCTTTTCCCCAGCAGATATTGTCACGGATGGTTCCCGCAAACAACATCGCTTTTTGCGGTACCATACCGATTTTTTCTATCAGTTTCTCCGGCTCATATGTCTTTACATCTCTTCCGTCTACCAGCACTCTTCCGCCGGTGGCATCGTAAAATCTCGGAATCATCTGTACTAATGTCGATTTACCCGAGCCTGTACCTCCGATGATACCGATGGTCTCGCCCTGTTTTACTTCCAGATGCACATCACTCAATGAATCTGCACCTGCTCCCGGATAACGTAGCGTTGCATGTTCAAAGACAACCTTGGCATCTTTTGTGATGGTGCTACATTGTTCTACATCAGTAGACCCGCTATTCTCCTGCAGTTCTGCAATTGCTTCTTCCTCTGTATACACACGGATTCCTGCCGGAGTATCAAGCACTGCCTGAATACGGTTTCCGCAGGCCACTGCCTTTGTTACGGTAATAATCAGATTCGCCAGTTTTACCAGTTCCACCAAAATCTGCGACATATAATTTACCAGCGCAATCACCTCACCGCGGGTTAAAATCCCTTCGTCTACCTGCACCGCGCCGGTGTAAATAAGAACAATCGTTGCTACATTTACAATAATGTAAGTTATCGGATTCATCAGAGCAGAGATTTTTCCGACAAACAACTGTAACTGTGTCAGATTGTCATTGTATCCGTCAAACCGGTCCTGTTCTTCCTTTTCCCTGCAAAATGCCCGGATGACACGGACCCCGCTCAAATTTTCCCTGGTAATTCCAAGCACCCTGTCCAGCGCCGCCTGTACTTTTTTATACAGCGGAATGCTGATGAGCATAATACCAAATACCACAATGGAAAGAAGCGGAATCGTTACCACAAAAATAAGCGCGGCTTTTACATCTATGGTAAATGCCATAATCATGGCACCAAAGACAACAATCGGTGAACGTAAAAACAGTCGCAGTACCAGATTAACACCGGACTGTACCTGATTCATGTCACTGGTCAGACGGGTAATCAAAGTCGAAGTTCCTGCTTTATCTACCTGTGCATAATTCATCGACTGGATATGTTCAAATAACACATGCTTAATTTTTGCAGTAAATCCGACAGCTGCTTTTGCCGAGAAAAACTGCGCCGTCACACTGGTCCCAAGACCAATCACTGCAAGCAGGACAAGTAAAAGTCCCATCTTAAGGATATACGGAATGTCCGCATTTTTGATGCCGGTATCCACAATTGCCGCCATAACAAGCGGAACAAACAGTTCAAAGGACGCTTCCAGCATCTTAAACAACGGCGCCAGTACCGTCTCCTTCTTATAATGTTTCATATATACGAGAAGCTTTTTCATTCTGTCAATTCTCCTTTGCGCTTCTTAATAGCCATAATCACATAGTACCCGACGCCAAGTAACACTGCCGCACCGGCCCATGCAAGAATTTCTGCCCAGAAGATGCCGTCACTGCCAATAATTCCGGTAAGAAGTAATGCCGCCCCGGTCCTCATAAGAAATTCCAGAATACCGGATAACATCGGAATCAGCGTATTTCCCATTCCCTGCAATGCCGAACGGTAGGCATATAAAAGATATAAAAACGGCAATGCCAGACTCATAAAAATGAGATACCGGAATGCCACTTCTCCGGCGGCCGTCACTTCTTCCGGTGTACCGGATAAAAACAGACCGAGAATTGCATGTCCGAACAACAGCATACAAGCCGAGATTACCATGGATGTTACGACGGACAAAACCAGTGAAGCCACATGCCCGCGCTTTACCCTGTCCATCCTGCGGGCACCGATATTTTGTCCTACATAGGTGGAAATTGCATAACCAAACGAGGTTGCCGCAATCTCAAGTACTCCGTAAAGTTTATTGGTTGCCGTATATCCTGCGATAAACAGCACGCCAAACCCATTCACAACAAACTGTACAATCATACCGCCCACTGCAATAATCGCATTCTGGAATGCCAGTGGTACGGAAAGTTTTAAAAGCCGCCTGCACAATCTTGTCCCGATACGGAAATCTTCTTTTGACAGGACAATTCCCCCGGAACGTTTCAGTTCCCGGAAACAATAAAGGGATGCCACCACCTGTGCAATCAGCGTAGCCACCGCGGCACCTGCCACACCAAACGGTAACACCATTACAAATAAAATATCCAGGACAATATTGACAAACGATGCCACAATCATCGCATATAATGGCGTCTTTCCGTCTCCCATGGCACGAAGGGTCGCTGCAAGCACATTGTACGCCATCGTAATCGGAATGCCGGTAAAGAAAATCCGTACATACATCATAGTCATCGGTAAAATTTCTGTCGGAGTATCCAGAAGATGCAGTACGGGAAGTGCCGACAGCTGAAATACCAAAAGCAGGATCACGGCACAAACCGCAGAAAGCGAAATCGCATTACCGATACTCTTTTTCAATTGTTCTTTATTCCCTGCACCGAATTCCTGTGCCATCGGAATGGAAAATCCCTGTGCCAGGCCGGATAACGCACCGATGCTCATCCAGTTCAGCCAGTCCGATGCTCCGACTGCTGCCAGCGCATCCACTCCTAAGCCTTTTCCGACCACCATCGTATCTACTACGGTATACATCTGCTGAAATACATTACCAAGCATTAGCGGAAGCGCAAACGTAAGCATCAGCCGGTATGGATTTCCCTCTGTCATAACCAATGTTTTGTTGTTCTTAAACTTCATCTTAACTCTCTCTTTAATCCTTACTTCTTTCTTCCCAGACAGCCTTACTCTTTTTACCCGGTAACTGTGCTAAAACAATAGCTACAAACATAAGCGCGCAACCAAACAATTCCCTGCCGGATAAAGTCTCCTTTAAAATGAGGAAACCGCCCAGCACGGAAAAACTGGATTCCAGACTTAAAATCAAAACCGCAAGTGTCGGATTATAGTTTTTCTGTCCCAGAATCTGAAGCGTATACCCGACACCGCTGGAAAGTACGCCTGCGTAAAGAATCGACCACTTGGCATCCCAAAGTGCCGGCAATGCCGGCTCTTCTGTTGCAAACATCAGGATTAAGGACAATGCTCCTGCCACCAGAAACTGCACACAGGATAGCTGCACACCGTTCACCTTTGGAGCAAAATGGTCAATCACTAAAATATGTATGGAAAACAGCAGCGCAGACGCAAGCAAAAGCCAGTCGCCCGTTGCCACATGAAAACTGTCTCCCGTCATACAAAGTAAATACAGACCAATCAAAGAGCAACCGACTCCGATCCAGACGGTCACCCCACACTTTTTTCTAAAAAACAACCCAAGTACCGGAACAATCACGATATAAAGCGCTGTAAGAAACCCCGCCTTACCGACACTGGTTGTCATGATACCGACCTGCTGAAGATTCATTGCAAACGCAAGAATCAGGCCGCACAAGCCACCGCCAAGCAGTAAATCTTTATTTTTCCACGATTCTCCGTCTCCCTTTCCCCAATAGATAGCCACCGGAAGCAATACCAGCCCCCCGACCACACATCGTACTGCATTAAAGGTAAACGGCCCTACATACTCCATTCCGGCGCTTTGCGCAACAAAAGCAAAACCCCAGATAATTGCTGCCGAAAACAGCATTACGGTGTTCTTTACACTGTGTTTCATTCACTTTCTCCTGACTCTCTTCTTTTCTAAACTCTCTCTTCTTTCGGCATAGATTCCATTTGTCCGTACCAAACATATAGTTTAGCATAAAAACTGTATTTTCTCAATTATTATTTCCTCATGTCTATTCATACGTTTCCTCACGTTTCATATTCCTTCCGATGCGTCCGGTCGGTGTGGTTCCGAACCGTTTTGCATAGGCTCTGGTAAACGAAGAATAACTGGAAAATCCCGACCGAAAGCTGCTTTCTGTTGCACTGATTCCTTTCTTCATCAGTTCCCGCGCATGTAGCAGACGACGCTCGGTCAGATAATCATACACCGATTGTCCCGTCTCCTCCTTAAACTGCCGCATCATGTGGTATTTGCTGACATAAAAATGGTCTGAAAGTGTTTCAATTGTTATTTCCTCGCCAAGATGTTCCTCCAGATAACGCATCATTTCCCGGACTCTGGTGCTGTATGTCCTCCGTTCCTTTTCTTCGTTTGCCGCACAGTTTACCGCGCGCCCCAGTTCCACCAAAAGACGTAACAGCAGTCCTTTGCACGCAATTTCCGTTCCATACACTTCTTCCGCAAGTTCCTTCTCCAGTTTTTCGGTTAAGGCAAACAACCTTTCCCGTTCCTTTCCCTTGCTGCGAAGCACATGAGAAAAATTCGTATCGTTCCCATAAAAAATTTCTTCCAAAAGGCATCCTTCGGTTGAATTTTTCTTTAAAAACTCCGGTGAAATATAAAGAATCAGTCTCTCATACGGCGTTCCTTTTTCGAATTCCGGACGATGGACCTGCTTACTCCCAATCAGGACAATGTCCCCGGATTTTAAATTATAATGCGCCCCCTCAATCATGTACTCTCCCACGCCGGAACGCAAAAACAGCAGCTTATGAAAGTCATGGTAATGATACTCCACCTCGGTCCCCTGTACGTCGTTTAGATGGAACAGGCGGAAATCCGAAAGAAGATATCCTCTCTTTTGGTACATTTTTTCTTCTTTCCCTGTTTTTTCTTTCACTTCTTCTCCTCCTTCAAACCGCACTATTTGCAATAATCATAGCATAATATCTGTTTATTTTGCAACTGTTGCTGTATAAAATAGGGTATAGAAGATAATGAGAATGGCTCTGCCCACAGGTTCTTTAACCGGCAGGGCAGAATGGAGGCAGATTATGAAAAAACTGATGAAAAATTATGGATTCCTGATTTGTATGTTACTTGGCATCCTTGGCGGATGCGTAGTCGGCTTTGCCGCTCCTTCCTTTGCGGCAAAATTAAAACCGCTCGGCACCATCTTTATCAACCTGATGTTCTGTGTCGTAGTTCCGATGGTATTTTGTTCCATTTCTTCTGCCATCGCAAACATGCAGAATGCGAAGCGCGCCGGAAAGATTATGGGCATTACGCTTGCTACATTTGCCGTAACCGCAGGTATTGCAGCAATCCTTATGTATCTGGTTGTTCGTCTGATTCCGGTAGTCACCGGTTCCTATACGGTAGAAGCCGGCGAAGTCGGCGAAACACTCGGTCTTGCCGATATGATTATCAACTTTTTTACCAAACCTGACTTTATGGAACTTTGGAGCCGTAAAGCCATCCTTCCTCTGATTGTAGCCGCGATTTTATTTGGTTTCGGCATCCAGTTAAACGGAGGTCCGGAAACCTCCACGGCAAAACTTTTGAGTGATTTGACTAACTGCATTATGAAAACCGTAAAAATAATTACTTACTACGCGCCAATCGGCTTCTTTGGTTTCTTTGCAGATTTGGTTGCCACTTACGGCCCGGAACTGATTGGTGACTATGGAAGAACCTTAGGCATTTATTATCTCCTCTGTTTTGTTTACCTGTTCACCGCATTCCCGATTTACGCTTACATCGGTGGCGGCAGACAGGGTGTAAAAGAAATGTTCCGACATATTTTCAAACCTGCAGCTGTTTCCTTCGGTACCTGCTCCTCTGTTGCCACAATTCCGACTAATATGGAAGCAGCCGAAGATACCGGCATATCGAAAGATGTTTCCGACATTGTCATGCCGCTCGGTGCGACCATGCACATGGATGGTTCCGCCATGTCAGCCATCATAAAAGTAGCCTTTTTATTTGGCATTTTCGGCATGGACTTTTCAACCGGCCGTGCCATTGCCGCCATTTTTGTAGCCATTATTTCTTCCGTTGCCATGTCCGGCATTCCGGGCGGAGGCGGTACCGGTGAACTTGCCCTTTGTACGATTTTCTTCCCGGACCAGCTTGCCATCGCTTATCCGATTGCTCTTGCCCTCGGAAATTTAGTTGACCCACCTGCTACCATGTTAAACGCAGCCGGCGACTATGTAGTCAGTTTTATCGTTTCCCGTTTCGTGGACGGAAAAGACTGGCTGAAGAAAAAATTTGAAAGCAAATAATTTTTGTATGATTTTTTGTATTCCGGTAATACTTAGAGTGTGAATATTGTTCTCCAAATAAAGATCAAGGCATCTGTCACACTCCGACAGATGCCTTGGTTTTTTATTATTCTTCCGTAACTATCATATAAAATAAGTTTGCCGTATCCGCTTTTGTAATCATATGACTCCCCGCCTTAAGTTCCAACGTCAGAATACCATGGGAGAACGTATGCTTCACTCCGTCTACCTTAATATTTTTGCTGCTTGCAAAATGAAATACCAGTGTCAGCGTTACAGGTTTAGACGTCGTAAACCTGATATTCGTGGAGGTTTCCACTTTTAAGCATCGGGATAAGGTGTGTCCGTCATATGACATTGTTCCCTTGCCTGCGGACAGATTGCCCGTAATATCAAAGAATTCACTGCTTTTTCCGTCTGTAGTGAAGTTATGTACATATACTTTTTTAAGTTCCGGAGCCTTGGTAGGAGCCGGCGTTGCTGAAGGTGTAGGTGTATTGGTCGGCTTCGGTGTTGGTGTATTCGTTGCCGTCGGCTTCGGTGTGCTTGTTGGGATTGGCGTATTTGTGGCTGTCGGCTTTGGCGTGCTCGTTACTGTAGGCTTTGGCGTCACCGTAGGCACCGGTGATGAACTTCCTTCCGTTGTTACTTCCATATAAAACAAATTTGCCGTGTCGGCTTTTGTAACCGTGTGGCTCCCCGCTGCAAGTTCTAAGGTCAAAATACCATTCGAATACGTATATTTCACTCCGTTTACCTTTACATTGCTGCTATTTTCGGAATTGAATACCAGTATCAGGGTTGCAGGTGCTGTTGTTGTAAACTTAATCACGGTAGAGGTTTCCATCTTTAAACACCGTGTCAGGGTAAGTCCTCCATAGGACACCTTGCCTTTGCTTGTCGACAGATTTCCTGTGATATCAAAGAAACTGCTATCTTTCCCGTTTGCAGTAAAATCATGCACATAATTTGCTGACTGGACTGGCGTCTGAGTCGGAACCAGTGTCGGCGTAGCCACAGGCGCTGCCGTTGGTGCCTTCGTTGGTGCTGGCGTCACAGTATCAGAAGCAACCGTTCCGTTATATCCGCCGACTGCCAGTAACGAGGTCTTATAATTTACCAGCGCCGCCTTTAATGCGGTATTCACCGAGGAAGACGTATTATCCGCAGCAGTAAATGTCCACTGAAAATCGCCACCGTTGACGCGTCCTGCATACGCCATAACCGACTGCTTTGCCTCTTCCGGGTTCTGCACCGTATAAGAATAAAAATCCGAAGCCGTGTCAAAGTTATTGTAAGTGGCTCCTCCGGCTGCTGCCTTCACGGAAGATGGCACTTTTTCCTCACGGGAAGACGCCACGTAAGCGTCAAAACTTTTGCTGTTATCCTGATAGGAAATAAAAGAAGAAGCACCTGTGATGACGTTATTATATGCCTTAATCATCCCGCCGTTTTCTCCGGAGAAGGTTCCTTCACCCAGGGCGTCCGTCCCCTGTCTTGAAATCATCATCGGATACTTACAGTGTTCAAAGTAGTTCGCTTCCACAAAAATATCGGAATCCGTCGTCGAACCGATACCGTACTTTGCCACACCGTCATAATAGTTGTTATATACATGTACCGTAGCAACACGTACACGCGGATGACGGGAATCGGAATGGTCATACCAGTTGTGGTGATAGGTAATAAAATTCGAAGTGTCGCTGGCATTCGCCCCCTGGAGATTTGACTTTCCGGTATCCCAGAAGTGGTTATAGGAGTGGGTGACATACTTAGACTTTTTGGTGTCCAGTGCACCGTCGCCCTTTACCTGGTCCGCATCCGAACCGGCATGTCCGTAAAACAGGTCGCAGTTGTGCACCCAGATGTGGTCATTGTTCTGCTGAAGACCGATGTTATCACCCTCGGAACTATCCACATTCATAACTCCGATGTTTCGAATTTCCACGTTGGAACAATTTTTCAAGCGGATGCCCCAACCGTTTGCCGTAGCATCTTCACCGATTCCTTCGAAGGTAAGACCAACATTGTTTCCTTTATTATCAAGTAGCAAATCACCTTTATCCAATCCGGAAAAATCAGTAATGTTCCCAATCATACGGATGCACAACGGATACTTACCGTTCACATAAGCCGCGATCTCGCTCATAAGACTGTCTTTTGTCTCTTCCGTCAGATAAAATACCTTTGCGTTGCTCTTTAAGGAGCCATCTTCGTTGTACGCACCGGAAGATGTCCCGTTTACCCAGCCATAGCCTGCTCTTTCATGGGCAGAAACATTCACCACAGTCGTTGCCACCTTTGTCGAGCCGTCACTCATTACCGCTGCCACCTTTAAGGTATATTCCCCCTTCGGAAGCCCCGGCACATCCACTCTCCAATAAGAGACATACTGACGGATAAGTTCCGTATCTACCTGCCGGTAAGCCGAATCCGGTTCGGCCGTTCCCTTTATGTAAGCCACATATCCCTTTGCGCCGTTTACCGGCTTCCACTCGGCATAAGCGCTCTCAAGCCATCCGGATGCTTCGGTAATGGTAATAGTCATGCTGTCTGCCGCCATGACACGCACTTTAACTTCCGGTACGGCCAATGTCAGTACCATAACAAACGCCAATATGACTGTTAACACTTTCTTCCGGTTTTTGTACCCTGCTTTCATAAATACCTCCTGTATTTCCGAATTGTAAGCGCTTACAATTCGATTTATCTTTATTCTAGCAGATTTCCGGTATTATCACAACTGTTTTCTTATGAAAGAAGGTACTTCTCTGCCAATGTAAGAAATTCCTCATCCCTGCCCTTGAAATTATGGTCCGCACCTTCTACCGTAATGACAGAGCGCTTTCCCGGCCTCTCAATCACACCCAGTAGCCCTAAGTATTTATAAGAAGGATCCCTGTCTCCGTACACGAAAGTGACTTCTTCCCCCGTAAACTGTTCCACACCTCTTTTGGTCTGCGGCCAGTTAATCATTAGTGGTCCGTTAACGAGCAGCATCTTTTTAATTTCCGGATGTAAATGCGCATATCTTCCGCCCAACACCGCCCCGTTGGAATTTCCCATATAATAAATCTCCGGTTCCTTGCAAACCAGTTCTTTTATCATTCGGATGGCATCCTCCAGGGAATCTGTTCTGTCATACGGATTCGAGGAAACGACCACCGCACAACCGCACACCGCATTGACCCGTTTTGCAACGTTCAAATATTTATTCTGAAAGCCGTAAACCGAACTGTCTTGTCCTCCCTTAATCAGCAGTATCCGCGAAGTTTCTCCGTGTATGACAGCATATCGAATCGGAGTACCGTTATATTCTCTTTGAACAATAAAATCATAATCCTCATTCTTACAAAACCTAAAATACGTTTCATCCAGTCTTGCCCGTATGGTTTTTGTGATACCGGATTTACTTTTTGCAAGAATAATTTCTGCACTGTCATCGTCGGTCTGTTCCTTGTAACTATCGCCCCTGTAAGACCTTTCCCTATACAAAAAAATCATTTGTTCCACATCTTCTGCGAAAACACCATACTGCATATCTGCAAGATGTGGCCGCTTATTGGCACGATAATCCACAGTCCGCGGCACCAGTGAGGTAAATAAAACCGGAATCTGCAATTCTTTGGAAATCCCGGAAAGTTTCTTTACAAATTCTCTTAGTTCTTCCTGCCGGTCTTCATGTCCCGTATTGTCTCCGCACATCAATTGGATATCGCCAATCACTACCATCCCAATCTCCGGCAATGTCCGCAATTTTGTTTCCAACTCTGAAATCAAAATTCCCGGCGTATTATCAATCACAATCGGAAGGTCTGCCAGAAAATCAAGAGCGGCTGCTACGATTTCTGCTTCTTCCTGCTCCATTTCTTCTGCAATATCCACACCACTGATTTTTTGAATCAGTCTCCGCATCAAACTCTCTTCTGACTGCTCAAATGGAAAATACACCACCGCCTTTTGCATCCACATAGCAGCATCTACAAGAATATCTTCTGCCAAAACGGACTTTCCCATCCCTCGTCTTGCCGCCAGACAGGTAACCCCGGATTCCTTCCATTCTTTTTGCGGAAGAATATCCCGCATCTGCAGCCTGTTTTCAATGTCTACCCACCGATGCGACGGTGTAATCCACAACTCTTCCGCAACCACATTACACAGTTTCTGTATGGTCCGCATCTATGCCCCCTCCTTTAATGCCTCAAATACCTTATTAAAAATCAACTTATTCGGGAAATATCTGTAGTCACGGAAAACTGAAATTCCGTCTTTGTAAAAATACTCCAAAATCGCCGCTGCACATCCCGCACTTCTGCTCTGACCGTACTCACACTGACAAATGATGTCCAGATTTTTTTCATGAGCGTGGCAAATAAAGCGTGCCAGTTCCTTTGCCTCCGAAAAAAATGTTTCTTCCGAGAATCCCAGTTCTTCCAGTTCCTCCTTATCGATATCGTCTAATTCGATTTCAAAGACATCTGTCACTACTTCCGGAAGTTTTCGGTTTACTTTCTCTTCTTCCTGCATCCCTGAGTCAAAAAAGCGAATGAGTGCAGTGTTTTTGGGAACTTCCGCCTGTAGTAACTGTTCTAATTCATTTCTTGAATAGATCGTTACCTTCATATTGGTCTAATGCCTCCAGTTCTTCCTGTGTGTAGTGTTTTCTTAAAATCCAGCTTGGGTGCGGCAGGGCAATGAGGATGGTTTCGCCGATACTGCAATAATTATATGTCCTCTTTACCTTTGGCAGTTTATACTCCTTTTCCTCTGTCCCCTTCAGCGCTTCATAAATATCCGGTGTGGTTATGATATACGGCACCTTACTCTTAATTGCGTTTTGAATCACACGCATACGGTTTGCCGCTACCCGTTTTGCCATGACCTTATCCTCATCCGTGTAGTTCCAACAGATTTCATGAAACGCAATGTCCGGTTCCGTAAGGTTATCCTTGTCCAGTTTCCTAAACTCTTCTAAAATTTTTATATATTCGGGACTCTTTTGCCGTTCTCCCGCATCCGGGCGCAGATTCATATAGGCACATTGTTTCAGTTGGCTAAGCCTTGCCTCCTCGGCAGTCCCAAACAATTTTCCTACGAATGTTTTATAAAAGTCGCGATATGCCGCACCTTGTCTGTTTTTTTCATATCCGTTTACCACATTCCGAAACCAAAAATCCCGCAACCTGTCATTTTCGTCCTTCGGCCTAAAATTCGGTTCCCGCAAAACAATCAGTGCCTCCGGCATCTCCTGCTCTTCTCCCAAAAGTCCCTCAATTTCTTTATAAAATCCTAATCCGCACATACTGTTTTCTCCTTTGCCTTTTCCTTCTGCTCCGGGTAACAAACCCATCATACCATACTTTTCTTTATAATAGGATTATAAAAAAAGACATGTACCAAAATCGGTACATGACACATGAAACTCAAAAAAAAGACATACACTGATACAAAACACTTTTATAGGTATTTTCATGAATTCATCTATTCAAAATCGTCCCCTTCTTAAATCCGTCCGCCGTAACCTTCCCCGCTTTATCGGGGCCGGTTTGTTTGTCCTCTCCACTCTTCTTTTCATTGCAACCGTTACCGACCGGCTTACAGAAGGTGCTGTCCGCAAAGCCCTGGTCGATGATGCGGTCTTTAGCAGTTCCTCTTCACTGATTAACGAAAAGAAACTGCCGATTTACTGCGTAAAAACAGACAAGAAGCAGATTGCGCTGACGTTTGACGGGGCGTGGGGCAACGAAGACACCGCCACCCTCCTTGACATTTTGGAACGTCAAAACGTGCACGCCACCTTTTTCTTCACCGGCGGCTGGGTAGAAAAGTACCCGGACGATGTGAAAACCATCCTCGCCAAAGGACACGAGGTCGGCAATCACAGCGAAAACCACAAACAAATGTCACAGCTTTCCAAGGAACAGTGCAAGGAAGAAATCCGAAAGGTGCATGATAAAGTAAAGGAACTGACCGGACTGGAAATGACTGTGTTCCGTCCGCCGTTCGGGGATTACGATGACACCGTCATTGAAGCCGCAAACGAACTGGGCTATCACGTCATTCAATGGGACTGTGATTCTCTCGACTGGAAAGACTACGGTGCCGAGTCTATCATACATACTGTCACCTGCCACAAACACCTTGGAAATGGTTCGATTATCCTCATGCACAACGGTGCCAAGTACACGAAGGACGCCTTAGAACAGGTGATTATCGAACTAAAAAAACAAGGATATGAATTTCTGACCGTTTCCGAACTCATTTATAAAGAAAATTACCGGATGGACCATGAAGGCAGGCAGTATGTGGAGGGTTTAAACTGTCCGCCACAGACTGAGGTTTCGCCAACACCAAGGGGCATATTGAGGGAATATTAAATTCAACCCTCGATAGAAAAATTCTATCTGTACGCGTTATTCCATTTTTCTCAAAAAAGCGTTATGATATAGCCAACATAGTGCTATGAACAAAATCACATGCAATAACGCATAGAAATGAGGAAAATATGAATATAAAAATCGGAGAAAAAATCAAACTGTTACGCAAGCAGAAAAATATCTCTCAGGAAGTCCTCGCCCAATATCTCGGCGTGTCCTTCCAGTCTGTCAGCAAATGGGAAAATGAAGCCACCATGCCGGATATCACTCTGGTTCCTGCCATTGCATCTTTCTTTGGTGTTTCTACAGATGAATTATTTGATTTTAATCTGATGGAAATTGAACAGAAAGTAGATCTTATTTGTAAAGAAGCCTACCAATACAGAGACAGTGACCCTGCAAAGAGCGAGGCTATTTTACGGGAAGGCTTAAAGAAATTTCCGGGCAACGACATTCTGCTCAATAACCTGTTATATACCATGCGTTCTCCGGAACGTGCCGCAGAAGTGATTACCCTATGCAAATCCTTAGCCGAAAGTACAAAACTTGACGACGTGAAATATGATGCCCTCCGTATCCTGGCAGAAACCTATCACGAGCAAGGCGAACAGGAATTAACCCGCATCACGTTAGAAAAGATTCCGGAGATTTACTTTACCGTTTTGGAACTTCAGGCTAAATTGTTAAGCGGTAAAGAACAACTACGTGCTGCCAATGCCCAGTTGGGTATTTCTCTGGATTCTGCATCTGAGATGGCAGAACTGTTAGCTTCCCACTGTGAATCCTTGAAAGACACTGCAAAAGCAAACGAGTACCATTCCATAGCAACATCTGCACTGGAATGTGCCAAACTTCTGAATTCTATAATGAGTTAGCATATTTTGCCCCCTCCGGTGTAGTGAAGAAACTTACATGATACAGTCCGACAAAAGTCCATCTATTCAGTCAATAACTCAAAAAACCCCCACGAAGCATGCCGCAAAAGCTGACTTTGCAGCGACACCCTCCGTGGGGATTTCCATATTAAAATCTATCTTTCAAATTCCATATTTTCCATAAACAGCTCCGCAAAATACTTGTCTGCTGCCAAATCCACATACTTCGCATTTTTCAGATACACCGATAAATCATTGTGTTCCAGTGCAAATTTGATGGTTCCGAGCAGGCTGCTGTTGCCAATGGCGACACACTTTAACAGCAGTTCCTTTGGTAGTAATCCTGTCTTCACGGCATTTTCTGTATTGATTTTTGCTGAGAATCCGCCGGAAATGTATAACTTCCCGATTTGTTCATAAGAAATTCCCTGCACCTTCATCAGTGCCTGAATTGCGGAACAAACCGCAGATTTTGCCAGCTGATACTGCCTTATATCGCCCTGGGTCAGCACTACACCATCCGCTACCGGATACTCTTCACACTCCATATAGCCGGTTTCATCGATTTCTCCCGCCTCACAAAGTGCTGCTATCACATCCACCAGCCCGGTACCGCAGATTCCCTTTGGTTTTCCATCTCCGATTGTTTCAACAACCGGCTTCTTATCCGCATCCAACGCAAACGCCGCAACTGCTCCCGGAGTCGCACTCATACCACACGAAATATTCGCTCCTTCAAAACACGGACCTGCTGCCGCAGCCGTACAAAGGGCAACGTCTCCGGAAAACAATACCACCTCTGCATTGGTCCCAAGATCCACAAACAAGTCATAGGTATCTTTCTGTGGCAGTCCGACATAGTTTAATCCTGCCACAATGTCCGCTCCCACAAACGTTGAAACCGACGGAAGGGATATGATACGTTCTACCCCAAAAACGCTTAGTTCTACTGCTGTCGTCTCTCGTCCATCTAAAAACACCGGTGTATATGGTGCCACCCCGAGCGACGAGCAATCTTCACCAAACAGGGTATGCAGCATCGTTGCATTTCCTGCAACATACAACTCTTTTATCGGGAGTATCCCGTCCGCACATCCGAAGTCTTTTCTGATTGTCTCACTCAGCTGCCGGACCAGACGGTTGATTTCCGAAACCAGAACCTCCTGAAGCGGCTCCACCGAATTCTTTCTGCAATACTCAATTCTTGAAATCACATCGGCCCCGAACATTCTTTGCGGATTCGTCGAAGTCACGACACTTACTGCCCGTTTCTCTGAAAGGTCCACTGCTGCCAGGGCAAGCGTTGTCGTTCCGATGTCAAGCACCAGACAAAGCGGTGCCGTCCCGGCTACTTTTTCCGCATCCGTTTCTGTCTCTGTCAGGCTCCCTGCATCAAACTGTTCCACGCCCGTTTCGGACAAAATCTCTCCGTGCTCCGGAAGTACCACCGTAATATCCGCATGAATCCGGTAACGGCAGGATAATTCCTCTGCATCGTTTACCGTCACACGGCACTTTTTGCACACACCCATGCCTCCGCACGGATGCTCTGCCGCGATGCCGCACCGGATAAACAGCTCAGATAATAATTGTCCGTCTTCTGCCTCTATTTTCCTGTTTCCAATCGTAACCTTATGCATAAAGTTCCTTTACCTTGTTAAAATATGCTTCTATGTTTTCCCACTTTGCCTGTGCAGGAATATCACAGCCGGAAGAAATCATAAAATTCTCAAAGCGGCTGCATTCCTCATAAAGTTTCTGCACACATGTCGCAATTTCTTCCACGCTTCCGTTTCGAAACAGCAACGGGTCCACATTGCCCATGACGATGCAGTCCTTTGGCATCTTCGGCAAAATATCCTCCATACGGATGGCATTGCCAAAATGATAAATATCCGCGCCAAGTGTCGCAATATCCTCTGCCATGTCCACCACGGCATTGCCACAGTTATGATAACAAATCACAAAATTTTCATCTTGCACCGCATCAAAAATCCGCTTCACAAACGGTGTGGAAAATTCCTCCGCAAGCGCCGGAGACAAAAGCCCGGCTGCCGGTTCTGCCATCATGACACCATCTGCCCCCGCTGCTTTGAACGCCTTGATATATTCCATAATAAACTCTGTTACCTTGGAAAGCAAGACCTTTACCTCATCCGGGCTGTCAAAGCACTCCATCATGAGTTCCGTCATGTCAAACAGACGCCCCGCAAGGGAATATGGGCCGATAACACCGCAAAACACCGGAATATCCTTGATTCTCTCTTTTGCTTTTCTCACGCCTTCGATGTAAAGTGCCGTTCTTCCTTCACCTACCTTTGGTACAACCAGACGGTCTGCTTCCGTAATGTCATCCAGCACCCCTGCTTCCACGGTCGGAATCTCCTGTTCCGAAAAACGGATTTTTGCGCCAAACGCCTCTGCCTCTACCGACAAATCCATCATATTTAACGATGCCCCGACCGGACATTTTTCCACAATCGCTTCCATTCCCGCCACCTGCATATCGGAAGACGCAATGAGTTCATTCACTCCGATTCCGAGAAGCTGTGTCGACGGAAACGAAAGAATCGGTACCGTCTTTTCCTTATGCTCTAACATGTTCTTTACTATCTGTTTCATCATCATTCTCCCAAACACCAGAAGTCTGCCAAGGCCCCTCTGCTTTCTTACGCTTCGTCAAACAAAATGATACAAAAATACGTCACGGTATCCGGTCCGTTGTTGTAATTAATTCCGATATTTCTTGCCAGATCCACCACGCTGATACCACATGCTTCTACCGACGGAATGGCCCTTTCCGGAAAACGACAGGCAGTCCCCGGGTAGTTACATTTCGTGCAAATATGGCACCCCTCGCATCCGAGCACCATAATCTTTTTGCCCTCACTTCTCAGTTCATCCGCAAGTTCACGCAAAATTCCCTGTGTTTCCGATGCTCCTTCTGCCATTCCCTCAAAATCAAAGGAATCTTCCAACGCATATTTACAAGTAAACACCGCTGCCTTTGTAAACTCCTTGATTTTCTGTTCGTGCACCTCCTGTGGTCCCACGCCCGGAGGACACGTCCAGCAGGTGCCGTAACGCCCACAACGGTTTTCCTCACATGCTTTTCTTACTTCCGGTGAAAACGGAATCTGCGCGGTATCGATAATTTTGTACTGAAAAATATCCGGATGCTCCAATAACTGTTCCATCTTCATATACTGTCCACCTCTGCTTTGCTTATCGTTTGCTTTTCCTGCTTTACCTGCTTTCTTATGCCATGCAAAGTTCCACCGCTGCTTCCGCTGCACTTGCCGCGTCGGAGGTATAACGGTCTGCACCAATCTGTTTGCAGAACTCTTCTGTCACCGGTGCACCGCCCACCATAATCTTAACGCTGTCACGGATACCGCTTTCTTCTGCACAACGCACTACATCAGCCATGACATCCATCGTTGTGGTAAGTAATGCGGAGCAACAAATCACCTGACAATTCTGTTCCTTTGCTGCCGCAACAAATGTCTCCGGAGTCACATCGGTTCCAAGATCAATGACCTCAAGCCCCTTTCCTTCCATCATCAGCTTCACCAGATTCTTTCCGATGTCGTGCAAATCGCCCTGCACCGTACCGATGCACACACGCCCGGTTGCCTGTACACCATCTTCTGTAAGGAGCGGCTTTAACAGTTGCATACCGGCATTCATCGCACGGGCTGCCACCAGAACTTCCGGGACATAGACTTCGTTATTTTTAAACTTTCCTCCGATAATATTCATACCGTCCAGCAAACCTTCATTTAAAATCTGCGCTGCAGGAATTCCCTCTGCAATCGCTCTTTCTACCAATTCTTTTACAATTTTGGATTTCCCTTTTTGTAACTGTTCCGAAATTTCAAGTAATGTACTCATATGTAATTCCTTTCCTGTATCTTTCTATGATAATTATTTTCCTATGACCTACAGCTTAATCTTCTTAATCTCTTCTGCATAATACTGTACCAATTCAAATTTAGAACCCGGCATCAGTCTGTGGTCCGGACACGGAATGAAGCCGCCCATGGAAGCCAGTCTCTTGATACGTTCAATCTCTGCATCCACCGCTGCCTTATCCTTGCGGAGTGCCGTCTTATCCATACCGCCGACACCAAGCATTCCCTTACCAAACTTCTCTCTTGCCGGACCAAACTGGTCACCCCAGACACCAATCTCAATCGGAAACATGGTGTTCACACCATTATCAAACCAGGTCGGCAATAACTTTTCTGTCACACCGTCACAGTCAAGCGAAATAATATCAATCCCGTACTGCTTACAAAGGTCATTTCTCTTTTTATAATGCTTTGCGCAAAGCTCATCAAACAAATCCGGATTAATTAACGGACCGTTCTTAAAGCAGATATCTTCCCAGTAATGACCAAAGTCAAACTTTGCCCCGGTCTCAAGCACTGCCTTCACACACTGATACTGCATCTCCGCATACGCATCAATAATATCGGCAAACAGTTCCTCATCCTCATCATACATCAGATAGCTCATACCGACTACGGATGTCATGTTACGGATATCTCCCAGAACGCTGCCCAGGCTCAAACCAATCGGTCTGTCCTGCGGGCGTGTCTCATTAAAAGTGCGGAAATATTCCAGATTGACTCTCTCCGGCACAAACTGCATCTTTGGCAGATACAGTTCCTCAAATGCCTCTCTGTCCTTTAATAAGTAATCATCCTCCGAAGGAATGGACGTTCTGCCCGGTTTGATGCGTTCAATCATTCCTGCCCAGTTGAGCACTCTCTTACTGCCGTCCGGAAGTTCCTCTAACACCTTTTCTTCAAAGCCCGGACGCAGGTTCATGTGTGCACCCGTGGTACAGCACCAGTTAAAATCCCAGCCGATTAACTTATCCAGTTCTTTTTCTTTTTCCGTACCATCCCAGTTTTCATAGGCAAGTTCCTTTGGAATTTTCCCCTGCTCTGCCCACTCTAAAAGCAACTCACCCCAATAACCGAAATGCACTGCAGGTAAGCGGTCGGCATCTTTATAATGTAAAATATTCATTGCACGTTCTCTGTTTGTCATACTGTTTCTTCCCCTTTTTTATCGTTTTTTTGCTCATATTGATTTAGTTCATAATTCATTTCTTTATAATTTTAACACACGCAGCACGAATAAGGAACTGCGATTTATTTATATTTTTTGCTATTTACTGTAGTTTATTTGACTTTTCCTTCCCGGCTCTGCTATAATTAGGTTACAGAAAGAAACACTGCCACCGGGTAGAATGATGCAGACGCATCCCAGTACATCGTTAGGTCTTAGAAGATGTATTGCGGGTGCTTTTATTTTTTAACCAAAGGAGACAAAGTCTCTGCCCGCGTGTGGGCGGGCATTTTGCTCCGCAAAACTAAAGGAGACAAAGTCTCTGCCCGCGTGTGGGCGGGCATTTTGCTCCGCAAAACTAAAGGAGACTTGCATGAAAAACTATCTTGCTTCTTTTAAGAGCCTGACAAAATTTGAACTTGGACTCTGGCTGACTTCAGTCGCTGTTACCTTTTTGTCTTTTTTCGCCTCCGGCGGTCAAGACATCTTAAATCTGATTGCCTCACTTATCGGTGTAACTGCACTCATTTTTGTATCGAAAGGACATGTGCTCGGCCAGCTTATGACCGTTGTTTTTGCACTGTTTTACGGCATCATCTCTTTTTACTTTAAATACTACGGTGAACTGATTACCTACGTATTTATGACAGCGCCGATGGCAATTGCCGCAACTGTTTCCTGGATGAAAAACCCTTACAAGGATTCCCGGGAAGTCAAAGTAAGTACGGTTACCAGACGGCAGATGTTTGTAATGTCTGTCCTTGCCGTTTTGGTTACCGCTCTCTTTTATTTCATTTTGCGAGCGCTTGGCACGACAAACCTCATCATCAGCACAGTTTCCATTACAACAAGTTTTGTCGCTTCGTACCTGACCTATCTGCGCAGTCCGTATTATGCGCTTGGTTATTCTGCAAACGATGTTGTTCTGATTATCATGTGGATTCTGGCTTCCGCAGAAGACATCTCGTATCTTCCGATGGTAGCATGCTTTGTCATGTTTCTCGCAAACGATTTATACGGATTTTATAACTGGCAACGTATGAAAAAGAGGCAGGAGTAAAATGCTCCTGCCATTTCTGTCACTTATCATATATCAAGTAATGGTCCACTTCTTATAATATCACGAAATACACCAAAAGTGCCGCCTCAATCACAAGAATCGCCGGCATACCGTACTTAAAGTACCAGTGTTTTGTCTTGTGCCGGAACAGGTACATACCAAGCGTCGTTCCGAGACATCCACCCAGCAGTGCCACTAAAAACAACGTCTTCTCGGGAATTCTCCACTGCTCCTTTTTCGCCTTCCTCTTATCCGCCCACATTACATAGACACCTGCTAAATTAATCACTACCAGATAAATTGCTAAAATCTTCATCCTTCGTTTCTCCTTTTCTTTTAAATATTCCTTTGTAGTCCTATTTTAAAATTCCTCAAGCTCCGTAAAAATCACCCCGTACTTCGTGGCAACTCCGCCGTACACTGCCCCGCTGTCTTTCCCGGTGTCCAGATAGTGACAAATAACTTCTTTTGCCGTGAACGGCATTTCAAGTTCCAAAAGATCTCTTTCCTGAACCCACTGAAGTTTGCCTTCATTGCTCTCAATTTTCCGGGTCGCATTTATCTGTTCATCTTCCTCCTTCATCTCAGCAAAGAAGTAATAGTTCTGCCTGATTTCATTATTCTTCAAACGAAGTGTCACATACCGCATCGCCAGATTCTTGAGATTCTCCTCCTTCAACCCGGTTTCTTCATAAAGTTCTCTGAGCACACAGGCTCTCGCATCATTCAATTCTTCTTTTTCAAAATGACCGCCCGCTGTTCCGGTATAGGAATTTCCAATCACCTTAGACCCCTCCCGGTATAACATCAAAAATTTATCGCCTTTTTTTAAATAGATTGCGGTCATGTTTCTTAGTTTTCCGTCCACGTTGTTCCTCCGTATCTCCCTACTGCTTTACATGTTCTGTTTCTTCCGTTTTTTTACCTCTTACCGTTTGACCAGTTTCCAGTACTGCGCATGGAATCCGTATGTCTCATCTAACAGATACGCTTCTTCCTGCACAGTTTCTCGGCAAACCTCAAGCACTTCCTGTTTTGTTTCCTGTTCATCCAGTGACTGGTAATACATCGCTCCGCCTTTTTTCAACATGCGGAATGCCTTTTCTAAAATCTCCCGAAATAAACCACTTTCTAATCGGGCAGAACCTACCATAGTTACAATATCAAAGGTCTCATCCTTTCCTTCCACCTTCATCACATCCGAATGAATGATATTGATACGATTTGGATTATGTTCATTAATCAGACATTCTCTTAACTGTCTGCAACACACCTCATCAATATCAATGCTCGTCAGTTCTCCCTCCGGAAGGAAGTACGACAAATATCTGTCCCAATATCCAGCTCCGATACCGATATTGCACACCTGCATATCCGACCGGATTTCAAAATTCTCCTCGAAGAATTTCGCAAACATATACTCCAAATATTTATTTTCTACCGACAGATTCCATGGTCCGGCTTCACTGTCATACTGCGCACCATATGTTTTTAATAAGAATTCCTTGTCCATCTTTCTTCTCCCAACATTCTGCAGACTTTTTGAATTTTGTTGGTATTCTCTTTTTCTTCCTTCCCAACAAATCAATCCTTTTGTCAAAATTATTGGTATTGATATTTCTTCATGAACCAATAATTTTCTTTTTTCTATAATTTATTGGTATAGGCTAAAATTCATATTCCAACATTTTTTCACTTTCGAGAAATTGTTGGTAGTCTCTGCTTACTCTTGTTCCAACAAATTCGCTGTTCTTTCATATATATTGGTATTGCATTTTGAATCCCTGCCAACAAATTCTTCCTTTTATGATTATGTTGGTAGCATCCAATTTTTCTGTGCCAACAATTTTACTAAATCCTTCATATTGTTGGTTAACATCCATAAAACCAACAAAAAAACTCCTATCTCTCCAAACTCTTCACAAAGCACACCACCCGGTTTGCCTCCTCAAATCCCAAACTCTTATGAAATTCCTGACTCACTGTATTCGTCAATTCACAATCACTTGCAAATTCCGTGCAACCCTGTTCTATCGCCCAGGC
The DNA here is from genome assembly GCA_015057585.1 of Lachnospiraceae bacterium. Taxonomy (GTDB): domain Bacteria; phylum Bacillota; class Clostridia; order Lachnospirales; family Lachnospiraceae; genus SIG299. Next base: position 40,497 of record SVEF01000016.1, read on the forward strand.
TTCGCACGCGGTAAGCAACTTCCTTGCCAGCCCCTGTTTCCGGTATTCTTCACGGACAAAAATCCCCTCCAGATAACCGACAGGACTTGTTTCAGTACCTTCCACATAATCATGGCGCAACTGGCACAGCGCAAAACCAATAGCACTCTTTTCGCCTGCCGTGCCTTCTGCCTCCGCCAGAAAAACCACACCATTTTCTAAAATCCCGGCGAACTCCTCAGCCAGCCCTTCTACTGTGTTATCTTCCCACATCTGAATTGCCAGCTCCGCAATCTGCCTTGCATCCTCTTTTTTTGCCCTATAAATTCGGAATGTCTTCTGCATCGATTACCTTATATCCTTTCTCTGTCAGTGCCTTTACCAAAAGTCCCTGCCCCGGAATCAACGTCCCCGTAAAGGTCCCGTCATACACCTGCTTGACACCGCAGGTCGGACTGCGCGACTGAAGCACTGCAAGTTCAATGTCTTCTTCCGCAAGCGCTTTCATCGTCAGTTCCACGCCACGTTTAAACATCTCATCTACATTTTCACCATTCTTATTCCACGCCACGCCGTCTCTGATTTCAGCCGGAATTCTTGGGACCGGAAGACCGCCCAGCACCTCCGGACAGACCGGTACCACTTCTTTTCCTTCCAGAAATTTCAGTACCGCCTCATTTCGATTGTTCCCGCCGTTGTATTTGCAATTTTGTCCGAGCAAACATGCACTGACTGCTATTTTTCCCATCTGACATTACCTTCCTTCAAATTGCTTAAGTCCGAACACCCGCACCGCATTCTTCCACATCAAAGCCTCATATGCTTCCATGCCAATCTTCTCCGGCAATACATGCAAATAATCCTGGTACACCGAACGCTCGCCCCACGGATTGCAAAGGTACGTATCAATTCCGTCGATCGGCATATCACTGCCAAACATCATCTTCCTGCTGCCATAACGCCGGATTGCTTCCTCTGTCGTTGCCATCGGAACCCATGCGGTATCTCCGTACAGATTGTCCGCCTTTCCGAGTAATTCAAGCGCCGCCTGATTATTCGATCCCAGCCCCATATGCACCATCACAAACGGAATCTCCGGATATTTCAGGGCCGTCTCATAAAGGTGCACCGGCTCTGCCTCCTCGCATCCGCCCGTATGCGAAACCACCGCCAGATGATATTTCTTTGCCAGTTCCAGATATGGAATCACCCGTTCATCCACCGGTGAAATCTTTGAATGGAACGGATGCAACTTTATTGCATAGATAATATCCAAATTATCTCGTATTAGTTTTTCTAATTCCGGAGTCACGTTCTCCGTAAGCGGCTTTACCCAGACACCCACGCCAATTTTCGTAGGGTTCTTTCTGGCAAAAGCAAGCACTCTTAAAAGCGCCTCTTCCTGTGACAACTGTACCTCCTGTGACAACAGGTTCTGTTCATGGTCTACCTCTGCCGCATCTCCGTTTGATACAATCGCATAATCTACATGGTACTTTTCCATAGCTTCCAGCACCATCTCTTCGCTCATCTGAAATCCGACTTTCTCTCCGCCAATATGTACATGTGTGTCAATAATCATAGCCAATCCTCCACTACTTTTCCATCAATCTCTTCACACTCCGATTTACCTTTTCAACCTCTTCTCCGGCAATCATACCCCAATCATCCTTCATCACCTTTAACATCAGACGATATGCCTCCACGGCCTTTTCCTTCTGACCAAGGATTTCATAAATATGTGCCATCGCCTCAGGGGCATCACAAAATTTCGGGGTAGCCTGCAATTCCATTCCTCTCTGATAACGAGCCAAAGCTTCCTCGTATTTTCCATCGCAGGTATCCATATCAGCAAGCGTAAACTGCACTAACCAATCCTCACCGAACTTTTCCTCCATTTCCTTGCGATACCGCATTTCCTCTGCCGTATCACCCTTTGCTCTTGCAAGCAGCGCGCAATACAACTCTGTGCGGAAGGTATCGTCCACCTTCTTCAGATGCTCCAGTTCTTTTTCTGCCTCTTCGATTCTTCCGTCTGCTATCAGATTGTCAAACAGCCACATTCTTGCACTCCGGCTCTCCGGATGCTCCTTTAAAAATGCCTTGAACTCCTGTATCAGTTCATGATGATTTCTCACATTCCAATCCGGGATAAAGGATCCCATCGCATTGGCATATTCACTGATAATATCCGAATTACACGGCTTAAGTTCCATTGCTTCTCTTGCAACCCCGGCAGCAATTCTTCTGTGCACCTGTGCCTGATGGTTATGCAATACTGCAATAAGCTTGTAGGCCTCTGCCTTATGACAGCCTTCCTGCGCAATTGCCCTCAGAGCTTCTTCCATCTGCCTTGCCTCGGCCTCGTCAATCAACTCTGACTCTGCAATACGGTTGTCAATCCGCTCCATCTGCTTTTCTGCCGTCAAGGAAAATAACTCATCGATTGTCACACCGAAAAAAATGGACAACTCCGGCAACAATGCAATATCCGGCATCGTAATATCATTTTCCCACTTTGACACAGTTTGTGGTGTTACTCCAAGCGCTCCTGCTAAAGCCTCCTGTGTAATGCCTCGCTTCATTCGTAAATCTTTAATTCTTTTTCCAAGTTCCATCTCATGTTCTCCTCTCAACTTGTTTTGTGTTTTCTTACAACTTGAGTTTACGGAAAAACACACGAAACAACAATTACGCAGATGGCGATATCACTAACGCAGCACGCTAGTCTTCAGTGCCTCACCAAACCTGCGGGGAATTACTCTTTCTTCACCCCAAAATTCAGTGTCCCTGCAGATGCCTTCTTCTGCGAAAAGAATACACACGCATATCGGATATCGTCCTTATCCTTTCCATCAATCTGGCATACCCCAACCTGCTCGCTCTTCGGGTCTAACGTACTTTTTCTCCACTGTTCACAATCTTTACAAAATGCCATGATGTCTTTCCTCTCTTTCTGTCATCTTCCTGTTCAGAATTTCATATCCGCCAAGTAGCACACAACCAACTGCATAGCAGATAATATCCTTAAAATCAAATGTTGCGCCAATTAAAACACTGAAAAACCGGTTACCGGAAAGCCCCAGCCGCTCCACAATATGTACTGCCTGCAACCCCTCTACGCAGGACGCAAACAAAAACACATACAAAGGCAAAAGCCGCATCTTCTCCGGCACAAAAATCCGGACAAACGCATAAATCACCATCACCACCAGCACATCACCCACATATGGGCGCACAAATGTATCGTGTACAAACAGGGCAATCAGTACCTCTACGCCAAACAATAACACGGTTGTAACGAAATACCCCTGTCTTTTCTTTCTAACGTCCATTATTGACACTTCCTACTCTTCCTCTTTAAACGCTTCCTGCACCGCATAGTAAGCAGGCTTCGGATTACCGTTTAAATCAATGAGCCCCCAGCCCGTCTCGACCGGACAATCCGACTGTCCACAGATATAGCAGGCATCACTGTCGCTGTAGCAATACACAATCGCACCGCATAAGAAGTCCAGTTTCTTAAGTCTTGCAATCGTGTCCGTAAAAAATCTCGCCTGGTCCTCTATTGTGTGACGGTACTTGTTTAACTGATAACCGCCCTGCAGTTCCCGGTATAAATGGCTTGCAAGTTCCGTATCAAACAGTTTGCTTGCCAGTTCCTCCTCCGAATGGTATTCGAGTCCCAGCATATGCTCCTTAAAATCCTCCGGCAGATTATTAATTAGTGTCATAATGTCTGCCCTTGCCGCCTCCTCACTGTCAAAGCCATAGGACTTCAAGATTTCTGCCTTCTGCTCCTCAGTCTTAATATCACCATAACCGATATAGCCAAACTCATTCAACATCACCGGCTTTCCGGTATAATTCCATATGTAACGTAAAATCAAATCATAAATCCAGATTTCCTTGAACATATTTTCAAAACATCCAAGGTACAAATCCAGCGCTACGTAATCACAGTACTCCAGATACGGTTGCATTTTTTCGCAGAAGCTATAAAGCGTAAAGCCGGCAAGGTTAAAGCCCACTACGATATCGCCCTTGACCTCCTGCATTGCCTCTAACTGGATACCGATGTAATATGCAGCTTCATCCAGTGTCAAAGGAAGGGTAAAATGCTCAATTCCCATCTCATTTGTAATCTGGAACGCCGCAACAATGCCCTGCAAATCCTGTGCAATAAAACGTGCATATTCCTGAATCTTTTCTTTGTTCACCGGGTCTCTCGGATCGAGTCCTGCTTCTATGTACACCTGCGGATACTGCGTTACGCACATGACCTTCATTCCCTGATCCGCATAGCCCTTTGCGCGTGCCTTAAACGACAGATATCCCGGTGTCAGTTCGCCGTTTTTATCATACGGGAGCGAGGTCAAATCAAAACGTACCCATTCAATATTGGCTTCCTTAATCTGCTCATAGTCCTCATTCGGATGGCAGACACCTCGGATAAAACCGCCTGTTTTCTCAAGAAACTCATCTACTTCTTTATTACTCTCTTTCTTAAAAAAAGACGATATGGCATTCACCGCCACATAACGGTATCCACCGCCATCCAGACTCGGAAGCACTGCGTTCCACACATAAATCACCGCCGCCACGATCACTGCCAAAAATGCAAGCACTCCGATTCCAATCCACCTTTTTACCGTTTTCTTTGCCTTTTTCATCTTTTCTTCTCCTTAAACTTTCTGATTTATTCTAAAACCCAGAGTTCCAATATCGCATACAATTCTCTCACATAATACGTCGGAAACAGCCAGAGTGCCGTCCTGCCGGAAACTGCACCGTATTCCATGCCAAGACTCTTTGCAATCTGTCCCGCACGATACGCATGAAACTCATTTGTTACAATAGTAATCGCCGGATGCAGCCCCTGCTCTTCTATCAACTTCTTCGAATACGTCAGATTCTCCCGCGTATCCGTCGACTTATCTTCCTTATATAATCTTGCAGGGTCAATGCCCTTTGCCACCAGATAACGGTACATGCATTCCGCTTCACTGATGCTCTCGCCCGGTCCCTTCCCGCCGGACAGCACACACATAGCATCCTCATGCTCCGTCAGATACTCATACGCAGCTTCCAATCTCTCAATTAACATCAGGCTCGCCCGCTCACCGTACACTCTGCAGCCAAGCACAACTACCGTCGCACCTTCCTCTGACTTTTTATTTGCCGCGACTGCCATGCAGGTCGATTCGATTACAACCAGTACCGCAATCAGACCAATCAGACCAAACACACCACGTGCCAACCATTTTTTCACTCTATGTCTGCTCCACTCTGCCAGTATTTTATGCACTCCCGGCATCCACACAGCGTATGCTGCCAACAGCACCGCCACAACCAGACCGGTCAGGTTTCCGATACTCAAACTGACCGCCAGACAAAGCGGCAGCAAAAACCAGATAACGGCAATTACCGCAACAGTAAACAGGGCAATTCGGATGCCCCTCTCCATTTTAATTTTTTTTGGCACATTACCTGCCTGACTTCCTTTGCGCATTTTTCTTTCTTGTTTCACTCTCTTATTCTCCTGTCTTTTTATACGCACCGCGTGCGCATCCCCCTTCTGACTATTTTACTACATTCCCCTCCCTTTTTAAAGATTTTTTCGTTTTCGCGTGATATAATCAAAATAAAAATGAACCTTTCGTCACCCGGCGGAGTATCTGTTAATGAAAGGAGGGCACAAAAGGATGATAAATCAATATATCCGCGACTACGGGAAGCGTCTGTACGGGCTATGCACGGTCCTTTGTGCCAACTCCCATGAAGCAGAGGATTTGTATCAGGAAACTTGGTTAAAGGTCGTCAAATACATTGACCGCTTTGACAAGACAAAAGACTTTGAACCGTGGCTCACAAAAATTTGCGTCAACACGTACCGGAGCACCTTAAGAAGAGTTGCAAGAAGTCCGGTCCTTAACTCCTTTGCAACCACAGAGGAAAAGGAAAACCTGTTAAATTCCGTTCCGGCCCCGGAGCACACCGATTACTCCGATTTATATGCGGCTATCGCCCGGCTTCCGGAAAAACTCCGTATCACCGTGATTTTATTTTACTTTAAAGATATGGAAATCAATGCGGTCTCCGATGCCCTCGGCATTCCGCCGGGCACGGTAAAATCAAGGCTGAACAAAGCAAGAACTAAATTAAAGGAGGTGCTGACAGATGAGACAGATTTACAATTTTGAGCAAACGAATCCGCCCGTATTAAACGAATCCATGCTCCGGGCAGAGCTTGAAAAAAGGAAATTAAAAAAGCAAACGACACTGATTGCCATCTGCGGCATTCTTTCCATGCTGTTACTTTTGGTGTTTGCCGTTCTTCTCACGGAAACACAGCCACTGCTTGCGACCTTATGCATGGCATACGTTATCATTTCCCTGACCGGCAGCGTAGTGCTTGCCATCTTAATGCACTCCGGTCACGGCAGACTGATACAACAAAACGCTGCCTGATTACGGGCAATTATGTCAATACAGACAATGCTATCATATTTTTAGGAGGATTTTATTATGGGAATGGTAGTTTCTTTGGCTTTTATTCCAATCTTTTTATTGTCTCTCGCACTCCCGATTTTTATCGGAGTGTATGTTTACCGTGACGCCAACAAACGCGGCATGAACGGAGTCCTTTGGATGCTTGTTGCTATTCTGGCACCGACCTTTATCGGACTCATTATCTACCTGCTTGTCCGTAGCAATTATTCCGACATGAATTGCCCAGCGTGCGGTACCCGTGTCACCGAAACCTATATGGTATGTCCAAACTGCGGCACAAAGCTTCGTCCGACGTGCCCGAGCTGTGCCACACCGGTCCAGCCGGAATGGAAGGTCTGCCCACAGTGTGCAGAACCGCTTCCGACCACCTATACTAACGTAACCAGCCCGGAAAGACCGAAGGACAACACCTTGTTTAAAATACTGATTGCGGTTCTTTTGGTTCCGGTTCTGTTGGTGATTTTGATTATCGCTTTAATGGCAGGACGTCTGTCTTTCTCCGGCAGTTCACGCTACGAAGGCTATGGTACTCACAGCATGCCATTTTATGAATTTGAGGATGAATTTGTCAGTGATGACGTCAAAAACTGGCTGGAAGACTGCAGAGCCATGTCCTCCAGGGAAGATGTCTGCGCTGTTCTCCGCTATGTTTCTGAGACCACAGACCATGCCCATGTCGAATATCTTGTTTATATTCCGGGAGCAGGACCTGCGGATGATATCCGTCTGGACACAGAAAACCATCTGTTCCGTGAGGATGTGTTTACCATCGGTGTTGTATCTCCTATGCATGAAGGCTTTGACAATCTGGCGGAATTAGAAGAGCATAAAAAATATGACCCATACTATGATTTTGTCCCTTATATTTATCACATCACCTATGACTCTTCCAAAATGCCGCCATCTCAGTTGGAAGTTGAACATTGGGGTGATGAACGGACAGAATATATCACTGATACCCTGCTTCCTTTTTACAGTGAAGAGCAAAAAGACCTCTACTACGAAGAAATGCAAAGAGTAGAACCTGTTGCATAGCAAACAAAACATCCCCGGCAATCAGTATGGATTCTCCAATCAATCCTTACTGATTTTCCGGGGATTTGCTTTTACAATATTTTCTCCATGCCAATCTTTTGCGGCACCAGGCCGCAGGCCTCATAAAATTTCATGGCACCTTCATTCAGTGTCCACACATTCAAAGTCACATTATAAAATTTCTGCTCTCTTGCGTAAGCAACTACATACTCATACAGCTGTTTTCCGATATGCCGGCCACGTAAGGCTTCGTCCACGCATAAATCATCAATGTAAAGTGTCCGGATATCTGTCAGAATCTCATTGTCCACGTGCTGCTGCATGACGCAAAAAGCATAGCCAAGCACTTCTTCTTTCTCATCCACTGCCACGAAAATCGGCTTCGAATCATCTGAAATCAATTCTTCCAGCTGCGCATCCGTATATTTTTTCGCATTTGCCTTAAACAGGTCCGGCCTGCCGTTATGATGCACCATTAAAACCTGTCTCAAAAGCCGGTTAATGCCGGCCATATCTTTCTTTTCTGCCCTGCGGATTCTCATTCTGTCTTTTCTCCATTCTGTCCGTCCAATATCTTATGCAGTAATCCGTATAACTGCATGGCCTCCTCCGGAGTAAGTTTCACACAGGTTCCGATCTGTGCCGGCACATAAAGCGCAGCTTCCCTTAACTCTTGCCCAAACGGAGTTACGGTTACTTCCAAAACACGTTCATCCTCCTTCGAACGGGTTCTCCGAATGTATCCCTTCTGCTCCAGTTTCTTTAATACCGGTGTCAACGTACCGGAATCCAGGTAAAGCCGTTCTCCCAATTCTTTTACACTGACCCTGTTTAATTCCCACAATACCATCATCGTGATGTACTGTGTATACGTCAAATCCAGTTCATCCAAAAACGGCTTATACATCCGTACAACTTCCTTGGAACAGGCGTATAACGGGAAGCAAAGCTGATTGCTGAGTTTTAATGCTTCATATTTATTTTCCATGAGAAATCTCTCCTCTCCGATTGCATGCAATTAAATTGTAACACTTCCCGCTTTTCTTTGCAACCTGTCCTTCGGCTTATTTTCGACTCTTATTATTCTTCTCACTGCCATCGCCGACTACAGAAGTTTCTTCACTGCTTCCTCCATGCTCTCCGGCGTCGCCGTTGGTGCAAAGCGCTCTACCACATTGCCTTCCCGGTCTACTAAAAACTTTGTAAAATTCCATTTAATCTTCTTTCCGAACATGCCACCCTTTTGCGACTTCAAATACGTATAAAGCGGTTCCTCATTCGCACCGTTTACTTCAATCTTATGAAATTGCGGAAATGTAATACCGTAACGTCCGGTACAAAAACTTGCGATTTCCTCATCCTCGCCCGGTGCCTGATTTCCAAACTGGTTACAAGGGAAATCAAGACTCTCCAGACCCTGTCCCTGATACTTCTCATACAGATCCTGCAATCCGTCATACTGCGGAGTAAAGCCACAGCCTGTTGCCGTGTTCACAATTAACAAAACCTTTCCCTGATACTCAGCCATACTCTTTTTTTCACCATTCATCATTCTTACTTCGTACTTGTAAATGCTCATCTTTTTCTCTCCTTTTTTAATTGTTTTAAATTAGATTGTGTACAATCTTTTGTTGTGTTTTAGATTGTATACAATTTAATTTTATTTGTCAATACCTAATTTGAAAATTTTTTTGAGCCGTATCACATCGTCCTATCGCTTCGCGACAGGACGATGTGGCGGGGCTCGGGAATGGCTTTTGCGGGGGGCTTTACGGGCGGGATGATCGATGTTTGAAAAACATGCAGGGATATACCGCAGGACTCCGTTTTTTCGTTCCGTAGAGAAGGTAGGAATAAGAGAGTGCGTAGCCGACTGTTTGATGCGGTCGGGTAATAAAAGAAACAACAAAGAGGATGTTACGAAAAGCGTCCATAGGACGCGGTTTTAGAAAAGGCGGTAAGCGCTCTCGGAAAACTCGTTTTCCAGAGACGCTCATCGCCTTTTCGTAAAAGTGCTCCGCACTTTATTCGTAACATCCTCTTATTGAATTTATATTTCCCGACCGCAAGTTTCGGGACGCACTCTCTTGTTTATGACTACCGCTAAGGAACAGAAAAAACGGCAAGTCCTGCGAGTATGTCAGCTGCCTTTTTCAAACATCGACCATCCGGCTCTTATAAGCCTCCCTGTGAAAGCCATTCCCTCACTTCAAACAAGTCTTTATCCACCCGTCCGGCAAGCATCCGCATTTCTTCATCCGGCGCTACCATGTCCGGCACCATCACCGGAAACATGCCTGCACGATGCGCCGCGCGGATTCCGTTAAAGGAATCCTCTATCGCGATTGCCTCCTTAGGCGCAACCGAAAGTGCTTCGCACGCCTTTAAAAAAATTTCCGGATTCGGCTTACTGACTGTTACCATATCTCCGCAGGTCAGAGTTTGAAAATACGGCAAAATTCCCGCATCACGGAGTTCCTGGTGCACCACCTCATAACGTGTAGAAGACGCAAGCCCCACCCGATATCCGTGCTCCTTTAAAAACTCCAGAAGTTCCACTACGCCCGGCTTCATCGGCAATCTGCCGTCATCGTATCTGGAATGATATAAAAAAGACGCTTCTGTCCGGAACCGATCATACGGAAATTCAGGTCCGTAATACTTCATCGTAATTTCCTTGGACTGTGCCAGATTTACACCGATGCATTGGTAATACACCTTATCCATGTCCTTGATGCCCATTTTCTCCGCAACCTCCGTCCAGCATTTCAAAACCAGACGCTCCGAATCAAAAATCACACCATCCATATCAAATACGACTGCCTTGTAGTTCATCCCTGCATCCTCTTTTCTTTATTCCTTACTTACAAAGATGAATCCAAACGCCCCCGGTCCCCAGTGGCAGGCAATTGCCGGGTCAAGGTTGTCAAACACGCGCATATACGGTTTCCATTCCTCTCCCGCCATTTCGATAACCTTATCCAGATTCTCTCTTGTGTAAGTGTACGAGGCAATGATACCATATTCCTTATCACAATTCAATTCTGTCGGTGCATCTGCCAACATCTGCATTGCCTGCTTTAATCCACGCTTTTTTGCAAGCACATCCACCTTACCGTCTGTAAATCCGATGACTGGCTTAATGGAAAGCAGACTGCCGAGCATCCAGCCCGCCTTCGACAGACGTCCGCCACGCAGCAGATAATCCAAAGTTTCCGGAATTGCCATCGTCTTAATCCGCGGAATCAGTGCTTTTACCTTTGCTTCCACAAAATCCAGCGACTCATCCTTATACTTCATTGCCTCTTCTAACAACAGTCTCATCCCTCCAACCGCCATTTTGCAGTCGATTACTCTCACCTTGGGATTATCCGCAAACAGCATACACATCGTATTGTAAGTACCGGAAATTTCAGAAGAAATCGTGAAAATCATCACATCCTCTCCGGCCTGTGTATATCCGTTGACCAGATCCTGTGTCTCCTCGAGCGGCGGAAGCGAAGTCTTCGGAAACTTCTTCTCCTCAATTAGTTTGTGATAAAACTCTTCCATCGACAAATCAATTCCGTCCAGATACTCTTTATCATCAAACAGCAGCTTCAGCGGCAGAATATCCACACCGTACTGTGCTTTCTCCTCCTGCTTGATACTGCTTCCCGAATCCAAAATAAAACGCATGAAACTATCCTCCATTTTCCCATTTGACTATTCTTTCCTTTTGTGGTAATTTGTTTCCAAACGACCGACGTTACAAGTGTAACACCGTAATTTTCCAAGGTCAACCAATCACCCCTCGGACTGAACAAAACAGGGCAATTTGTAACACCCTTTCAAGTATCGTCCAAAATAAAACCGACTATACAAGGAGCATACACCTATGTCAACCGAACAGTTACGCCTTTCAAACGAAGAATCCAACCGTATTACCAGGGAATGTCTGCAAACTGCACTGGTTTTACTCTTGAAGGAAAAAAGATTAGAGGAAATCACGATTACAGAACTCGTAAAACGTTCCGGCGTATCGCGTACCGCCTTTTACCGGAACTACACCACTAAGGAAGATATTTTGACAGAAATACAGAACTCCTTGTTTGAACATATCAAAAGTTCCTTAAATTCGCCTTACTACATCCAAAACCCGCGGCAATGGCTGGTAGACTACTTTACTCTGGCAACCGAAAAAGCAGAGTTGTTGACCCCGCTGATACAAAGCAACTTAAAAACCCTGCTTCCCCTTGAGCAATCGGTGCTTGCCACCCTGTTCCCTCCGAGTGACAACTTCTCCCACTATATGCTGCTTGCACTGGAGGGCGCTCTTTCTTCCATCTTCCGTAACTGGTTTCTTTCCGGGCGGAAAGAAACACCGGAAGAAATGGCAGATATCTGCATTCAGATTTTATCCACGGATCCAAGCATCTAAAAAAGAGGGCATTCTGCATGCCCTCTTACTTTACTTCTTTTTTACTGCATATCCGAATTTCCCAATGGAATCGCCCAATTCCCGGTATACCCCATGTGAATAGGCAATCAGTCCGGCATCATTTAAATTGAACTTTCCGGTCTCATCCATATACTGATCGTCCACCTGTACATTTACCACTTCTGCGATAAACATCGTGTGACTGCCCAGTTCCTTGACATCTGTTACCTTACATTCAATGCAGACCGGCGACTCTGCAATTCCCGGTGCAGAAATCACCTGTGACGGCAATTCTGTCAGCCCGGCTTCCTTAAACTTATCGGTATCCCGTCCCGACTTTACGCCGCACAGATCCGTGGCATATGCCAAATCCTTTGTGGTCAGATTGATTACATACTCTCCGGTTTCCTTGATAATGTCATAGGAATATCTCTCTTTCCTTACAGAAATCGAAACCATCGGTGGTGCGGAGCAAACGGTTGCTGCCCAGGCGATGGTAATAATGTTTGCCTTCTCTCCCGGTCTTTTGCAGCTTACCATCAGCGCCGGCAACGGATATACCATATTCCCCGGTTTAAATGTCTGTTTTGCCATATTCGTTCCTCCTATCTCACTTTCCAGATGTGTGCACTATACGGAGGAAGTTCTCTTCCCCCCGCAAACGTATGCGTCTCCCCGGAAATCAATTCCTCTGCTTGTGTGCAACCTGCATCAAACTGTGCAAAATACGGATAGTCTGCCAGATTAATGGCAACCAATATACGTTCCTGCTCTGTTGCGCGTTCAAACACACACTGCTCGTTTGTCAGAACAACCGAACGGAACCCGCCAAAGTTGAGCGCCCGGCTTTCCTTCTTAATCGCAGCAAGTTTTGCAATCCATGCAGTCAATTCTGTTTTTACCGGTGCTTCAAAACTCGGCCGCAACTCCGTATCGTTATAATTTTTATTTCCCTTTGCACCCCACTCACTTCCGTAATAGATACAAGGAATCCCCGGCATGCCAAACGCCAGCGCATAAATCAGCGGCAGATGTTTTTCATTCGTCAGTACACTCGCCACACGCACAACGTCATGATTGTCCACGAAGGTCAAAAGATGCTTTCCTTTATATAACGTCCAGTTTTCCGGTCCAAACTGCCGAAGCAGCGAATGGTTGATTTCAAACAAATTTTTGCTGTTAAAGCTGGAATACAATCCTTTATAGCACTCATAATTGGTTGCCGAATGCAGCATTTCATCATTCATCAGCGTTTTATAGTCCCCGTGGAGCATTTCTCCTACCAGAAAAAATTCTTCCTTCAAACTGTCGCAATGTTTGCGCAGACGCCTTACAAAATCATGATTCAGACAATACGCTACATCAAGTCTAAGCCCGTCAATCCCAAACTCCTGCACCCAGAAGGTCACACAGTCGAGCAAATACCGTACCACTTCTTCATTGCAAAGATTCAGTTTTACCAGATCATAGTTACCTTCCCAGCCTTCGTACCAAAGTCCGTCCCGATAGGAAGAATTTCCGTTAAAATCAAGATGAAACCAGTTTGCATATGCGGAACCCTCCCTGTTTTTCAGCACATCCTGAAAACCAAAGAACCCTCTTCCTACATGATTAAACACGCCATCCAGGACAATTTTTATTCCGGCTTCCTGCAGCGCCTTACACACCACCTTAAAGTCTTCATTCGTGCCGAGCCGTACGTCCAGTTTTCTGAAGTCCCTCGTATTATAGCCGTGTGTGTCCGATTCAAACAACGGCGAAAAGTACACCGCATTGATTCCGAGTTCTTTCATATGCGGAATCCACGCTTCCACCTTCTTTATTCTTGATACCAATTTTCCGTCATTTTCAAACGGTGCCCCGCAAAATCCCAACGGATAAATCTGATAAAATACGCTTTCGTATGCCCACATCGTTTTGTCATTCCTTATCTCATTTTATTAATCGTCTTCTTCCTCATCGCGCTCATTGTCCGGACGCACCTGCATCATATTCGGAATATCCGCACAGGTCGGACACACCTTATCAAGTCCGTCCGTAAACGGTTTTATCTCCTGTGCATCCACCATTTTACCCCCTTCAAATTTCGGCTTTACGGCACCACCACCGCCGCCCATATGGCCGTCCAAAAAAGCAATCAGGTCAGCCTCACTTAACACTTTCTTTTTCTCATCCATCTCATAACTTCCTTTTTTCTTTTTACTGTTTCCCGTTTTTCGGAACTCTATTCTTTTTTAAGCGCCCCAGCGCTTTTTCAGCCGGTTTCTTAAAATAACAAACGTAACCACATGTGCTGTAAAAGTCAGAATCCAGCTCACCGGATATGAAAAATACACGGTCTCAATCGTATGGAACCGGTCAATTTGGAAAACCGTCGCAATCCAGACCAAACGGAATGCACACGCCCCCAAAAGCGATACAATCATCGGTGCAATCGAATAACCGATACCGCGCAGTGCGCCTACCATAACATCCATCAGACCGCACAACGCATACAAGGTTCCGATAATACGGAGTCTGACCATACCTGCCTCCACCACTGCCGCACTATCCGTATAAAGCGAAACAAGAGGCCTTCCAAGCAGCACGACCGCATTTCCAAGAAGTAATCCGATACCAAGCACACATCCGAGTGCACAGTATAAAATTTTATTCACCCGCTCGTACTTTCCGGCACCTACGTTCTGTCCCATAAATGAAATGGCCGCCTGATAAAACGCGTTCATCCCCACATATACAAATCCTTCAATATTACTTGCCGCCGAGTTACCTGCAACGATAGTCGCGCCAAATGAATTGACGGAAGACTGGATTACCACGTTGGATAACGAGAACAACATTCCCTGAAATCCCGCCGGCAGACCAATCTGCATAATCTGAAGTAAAATCCTTTTATTGATTCGAAGTTTACGAATATCCAAATGGATACCGCCCTGTTCCCGGATCAGGCACCGCAGTACCAGTCCCGCGGAAAGCACCTGCGAAATCACCGTAGCAAGACCGACACCAAACACGCCCCACTGGAACACGATTACAAAAATCAGATTCAAGGTTACATTTAAAATTCCCGCCGCGGTCAGATAATAGAGTGGTCTCTTGGTATCACCTACCGCACGCAAAACGGACGCACCAAAGTTATATGCCATGGTTGCTGTCATACCTGCAAAATACACACGCAAATAAACCGTGGACAACGGCAATACTTCCGGCGGTGTCTTCATCCAGGTC
Source organism: Lachnospiraceae bacterium (assembly GCA_015057585.1). GTDB lineage: Bacteria > Bacillota > Clostridia > Lachnospirales > Lachnospiraceae > SIG299. Next base: position 55,672 of record SVEF01000016.1, read on the forward strand.
AAAATGACCGGTGCCCCTACCATTCCGATTACCGTCAACAGAATGCCGCTGATAAAACTGACCGTCATTGCCGTATGCACGGTATCACTCAGTTCCTGGTCTTTTTTTGCTCCAAAAAATCTGGCCACCAAAACATTGGCACCGATGGAAAGACCTATAAATAAGTTGGTCAAAAGGTTGATTAACGACGAGGTCGCACCCACCGCTGCCAGGGAATCGTCCCCCGCAAACTTTCCGACTACCACAATATCCGCCGCATTAAACAACAGCTGCAGAATACTCGAAAACATCAGCGGAATTGCAAACAACAGCATCTTCTTTAAAATCGGACCGTTACACATATCTATTTCATACTTTTTATTTTTTGCCATACGAATTCTGCCTCCAATTTCTTGTGAAATCCATTAGATTATGTTATCATAAACGGGAAAGAAAAGCAATGGAGGTATTCATTCCTATGGACGAAGAATTGACTATGAAAGATTTTGAACGCGAACTGGAAAGTTCCTTTAAAACCATCCGTCCGGGCGATATCGTGACCGGCACAGTCATCGGTGTTTCCGATACGGAAGTAACTGTTGACTTAAACTATTTCACCGAGGGCATTATCCCTCTTGACGAACTCAGCAACGATCCGCGTTTTTCCATCAAAGCAGATATTCAGCCGGGCGAAACCGTATCCTGCGTTGTGATCCGCGAGAACAAAGAAGGTGTTCTCATTTTATCCAGAAAACAGGCAGACAATATTTTAGCATGGGATAAATTAAAAGAACTCATGCACGATAAGACCCCTGTTACCGTAAAGATTGCCGAGAGCACCAATTCCGGTGTCATCACTTATCTGCACGGCATCCGCGCCTTCATCCCGGCATCCAAGCTTGCTCTGACCTATGTAGAGGATACCTCCTCTTATGTCGGACAGACCTTGCAGGCTATCGTATTAAACGTGGATGAGAACGACGAAAAGCTTGTGCTTTCCGTGAAAGACATTTTAAAAGAAAAAGAAGTAGAAGCCCGCAACAGCCGCATTGCCAGACTCCCGATCGGAACTATTGTCGCCGGTACAGTAGAACGCATTGCCCCTTACGGTGCATTCGTTGCCATCGGCGATGACCTGTCCGGCCTGGTTCACATCTCCCAGATGTGTGCAAAGCGCATCAAATCTCCTTACGAGGTTATGAAAGAAGGCGACACCGTTACCGTAAAGATTACGGATGTCAAAGACGGTAAAATCAGTCTCAGTATGACCGCTGTGGAAGAAGATGCTCAGGCTGATGAGTCTGTCGAAGAAGTTGAAGCAGAACATTTTGTATTTGAAGACAAGAGCGCCAATACGACGATGGCGGCGTTGTTTGCAAATATTAAATTGTAAGAGTTGTTGCTTTTTATATTTATAATAAAAGCCCTCGGTAAATTTTTCTACGAAAACCCGCTTTCGCTTCGGCGAAAACGGGTTCTCGTAGAAAAATATCGCAGGGCGTTTCTATAATATAAATTCAAAAAATCACTCTTCTATGGAAGTCTTTCTGTGCACCACAACCGTCTCATCCAGACAGGTAAAGCACTCGTCCACCGTTTCCTTCTTCATCTTCGGTGTCACAAGGCTGACAACAGGTACTACAACAAGACCTGCCACCATTGCAATTGCGCCTGCATTAATCGGCGATGCGATAAATTTCCAAAACATGTTTGCTACCGTGATGCCGACACCCACGGCAAAGCTTGCCCAGACAGACGCTTTGGTAACACCCTTCCAGTAAAGACCATACAGAAACGGTGCCAGAAATGCTCCCGCAAGCGCGCCCCAGGAAATGCCCATGAGCTGTGCGATAAAGGTCGGTGGATCCATTGCTATCACTACACTGACTACAATGAAAAATACCAGCATAATTCTCATGCAGAGAAGCTGCTTCTTTTCATCCATGTTTTTCACAATATTTCCCTTAATAAAATCCAGCGTCAGCGTCGAACTCGAAGTCAGTACCAAAGAGGACAGCGTAGACATCGAAGCAGATAATACAAGTACTACCACCACGCCAACTAAAATATCAGGTAATGTCGACAGCATACTCGGCACAATCGCATCATAGATAATACTTCCGTTTTCCGCATAAATCGCTTCTGTATCAAACAGACGTCCGAAGCCACCGAGGAAATAGCAGCCACCGGATACAACAATTGCAAAAAACGTAGAAATAATGGTTCCCGACTTAATGGATTTTTCATCCTTAATTGCATAAAATTTATGTACCATCTGCGGAAGTCCCCAGGTTCCGAGAGAGGTCAGCACGACCACGCCCAGCAAATTCGGTAAATCCGGTCCGAAAAACGAAGTAAATGCACCTTTCTGTCCCATGGTCAGCGGAATGTCACTTTCAATTTCTGCCAATTCCCTGACTGCCTCATAAAATCCTCCCTGGCCGTTTAAAACTGCCGCGATTACAGCAACAATTCCGCCAAGCATAATGATTCCCTGAATGAAATCGTTGATTGCCGTTGCCATATATCCGCCCAGCACCACATAAACACAGGTCAGCGCCGCCATTGCAATGACGCAGACACTGTACGGAATGTCAAAGGCCATTCCAAAGAGTCTCGAAAGTCCGTTATAAACCGATGCCGTATACGGAATCAAAAAGATAAATGAAATTGCCGATGCCGCAATACGCAGTGCATTCGAATCATATCTCTTTCCAAAGTAATCCGGCATGGTAGATGCTGTCAGGTGCTTACTCATAACTCTTGTTCTCCTGCCCAGGACAATCCAGGCAAGAAGCGAACCGATCACCGCATTCCCGATTCCAATCCACGTTGCGGAAAGTCCGTATTTATATCCAAACTGTCCCGCATATCCTACGAATACAACCGCAGAAAAATAGGAGGTACCATACGCAAACGCTGTCAGCCACGGGCCAACCGCACGTCCTCCCAGAACAAAGTCGTTTACGTTAGTCGCGTGCTTCCTCGAGGCCACCCCAACCAATATCATAATTGCAAAAAACAGAACCAAAAAAGCTATTTTTACTATCATTTTTATTCTCCTCCGTACCGGTCCTACATGATGTCATAGTGTTATCTTTTCTAAACAATCCCAAGCAATCTCTTTGCATTTCCCGAGAGAATAGCTTCCGTCTCGTTCTCCGGCAACCCAAGATTCCAAATCCAGGCAACGGCTTCTTTCGCATCACTCCATGGAGAATCCGTTGCAAACAGAATTTTGCTCTTATCATGTTTTTCATAAATCTTAAAAAACTGTTCCTTTGAGATGTGCCCATAGATAAACGCCGTATCCAGCCACACATTTTCTCCTGCCAGATATTCAGAAACCTCGTCCCACTGCTGCCAGCCTCCAAAATGCGCCAGCACCATCTTCTTCGGTTTTATCTCATCCAGCACTTTCCGCATTTTATCCGGCGGACAATGCACCGGCTCCGGTTTCCCGATATCCACTCCCGCATGCGTCAGGATGATAAGTCCCTGTTCATCCGCATACCGGATGATATTAAGATACCGCTCATCATCAATCATTACTCCCTGATAATCCGGGTGAATCTTGATGCCCGGCAACCCCATCTCACAAATAATATCAATTTCCCGTTTGTAGTCGGCACAATCCGGATGAATCCCGCCAAACGAAAGCAGTTTCCCCGGATACTGCGCATTTACGCTTCCGGCATACATACGGATACTTTCAAACTGTGATGGTTTCGTCGCTACCGGTAAAACCACTGACAAGCCAATCCCTGCCTCATCCATAGACTTAAGAAGACCGCCCGGTCTCCCGTCCGTTGCAGCCGTAAGACCGGATTTTTGTTCCAATAATCCAATGGTTCTTGCCGCAATCTTATCCGGAAAAATATGTGTATGAAAATCAATTACCATACTTTCTGTCCTTCCTGATCCTCTGACTACAGTTCACCCGAATGAATTAACTCCACTCCCGATTTTTCCAGCACTTCTGCCGCCTCCTCAAGATCCGTGGTCTTAATGACAATCGACGCGTCGTCATTTCCGGTCGCCAGGGCATACATATACTCAATGTTAATGCCGGCCTTACAGATTTCAGAAAGAAGTATTTGCAACTGTCCCACTTTATGCGACAATTTTACCCCAAGTACCGGTGTCAGTCTTGCCGAAAAATCTTTTGCTTTTAAAACTTCCTTTGCTCTCTCCGGTTCCGAAACAATCATACGGAGCAGTCCGTATTCGCTCGAATCCGCAAGTGACAGGGAAATAATATTAATATTTGCCTCTTTCAATGTTTCTAACACCACATCCAGTCTGCCGGTGCGGTTTTCAATAAAAACAGATACCTGATTGATAAACATAGTGTCTCTCCTTTCCCTGTCTTTATACTAATTTTCTCTTATCGATTACGTGAACCGCCTTGCCCATACTGCGTTCAATTGTCTTTGGCTCTACCAGTTTTACCTTTACCGAAAGACCAATCGCCTGCTGAATCGTATGTGCCACACGCTTTGTCAAATTCTGCAGTTCCCCAATCTGGTCAGAGAAGAATCTCTCATCTACCTCAATCTGCACTTCCAGCGTATCCAGATTATCCACACGGTCCACAATCATCAGATAATACGGTGTGGTCTCACCCATTTCTAAAAGTGCAGCCTCTACCTGCGATGGGAATACATTGACGCCACGGATAATTAACATGTCGTCGGAACGTCCCTTAAACCGGCTGATTCTTGCCAGTGTTCTTCCGCAATCACACTTGTCATAGGAAATACTCGTTAAGTCTCTGGTCCGGTAACGGATAAGCGGAATGCCCTCCTTGGTCAGCGTTGTAAATACCAGCTCTCCCGTTTCTCCCTCTGCCATCGGCTGCAAGGTGTCCGGATCCACAATTTCCGGCAGGAAGTGGTCCTCATAGACATGAAGTCCCTTATGGTACTGGCAGTCACACGCCACACCCGGTCCCATAATCTCGGAAAGTCCGTAAATATCATACGCTTTGATGTGCAGTTTCTCCTCAATCTGCAGACGCATCTGCTCCGTCCAAGGTTCTGCACCACAGATAGCCGCTTTTAACTTAATTTGATCCAGGTCTCCGTCCGCTTCCAGTGTTTCCGCAATATGAAGCAGGTACGACGGCGTACACGCAATGGCGGTTGCCCCGAAATCCTTCATCATCGTCGTCAGCTTCTTGGTGTTGCCGGTTGACATCGGGACAACGGTTGCTCCCAGATATTCTGCGCCGTAATGTGCACCGAGTCCTCCCGTAAACAGCCCGTATCCGTATGCCACCTGGATAATATCATCTCTCGTCAGGCCCGCCTGTGAAAAGGCTCTTGCCACACATTCCGACCAGATTTCAATATCCTTTCTCGTATAGCCTACCACCGTTGCCTTACCGGTGGTTCCGCTGGAGGCATGCACACGCACAATCTGCGACTGCGGCACTGCAAACAGTCCGAACGGATAGTTATCCCTCAGATCATTTTTGGTCGTAAATGGCAATTTGTGTAAATCCTCAATTCCATTAATATCACCCGGTTCCAATCCCAGGTTCTGCATCTTCTTGCGGTAAAACTCTACATTGTGATATACCCTGTCTACCAGTTTCACCAGCCGCTTACCCTGCAGTTCCTGCATCTCATCCCGGCTCATACATTCCTTTGCTTCATTCCAAATCATACCGTCACCTCAAAACCATACAAAAATGCCTTTTTATTGAGTTCAATTGTCTTTGGCGGCACTGTCTTTTCAATGACCTCCAGCCAAAGGTCCTTGTTAAAATCCATGTGTTTTGCCGCAACTCCGAGTACAATAATGTTAAACACCTTGGAATTTCCGAGTTTGATTGCTTCTTCCATCGCATTTACTTTAAATACCGTGTGGTCCTTTTCCAAAGTTTCCATAATTCCCTCCGGATAAGCAGCCGCACCGGTTACTACGGTAATCGGGTCAATTCTCTGGTCATTCACCACGATAACACCGTCCTTCTTTAAAAAGTGCGCGTATCGTAACGCTTCCAGACGTTCAAAGGCAATCAGCACATCGGCCTGACCTTCTTCCACAATCGGTTCTGCTACTTTTTCGCCATACCGCACAAACGTTACCACGCTGCCGCCGCGCTGAGCCATGCCATGCACCTCAGACAACTTCACGTCATAGCCTGCTGCCACCGTAATTCCGCCGAGAATACGGCTGGTAAGCAAGGTTCCCTGACCGCCGACACCGACAATCATAATATTCTTTGTTTCCTTCATCTTCTTATCTCCCATCCGTTCCCTGTTTTATACTTCCACCTGCGAAATTGCACCGAACTTACAAAGTCCCATACAAAGTCCGCATCCGTTACACATCGTTGCATCAATCGCTACCGTGCCGTCTGCCTTCTTTGTAAGTGCCGGGCACCCCGGTCTTAAGCACGCACCGCACTTTTTACACTTGTCCGCCTCTGCCACACACTTTTTCGTAAACTTCTGTCCCTTAAGCAATACACAAGGGGACTTGGTAATAATGACAGAAACCTCATCCTTTGCCACTTCTTCCCTGATGACTTTTTCCAATGTCACAAGGTCAAACGCATTGACCTCTACCACATTCTTTACACCGATGGCCTTACACAGATTCGGAATATCAATGGCAGGAACCACTTCACCCATCAATGTCTTTCCGGTTGCTGCGTGGTCCTGATGCCCTGTCATACCGGTCGTGGAATTATCTAAAATCATCACCGTTCCGGTGCCCTGATTGTATACCATGTTCATCAGGGAATTCACACCCGTATGCATAAATGTGGAATCACCGATTACAGCGACCCAGTTTTTAATATAGTCCTTTCCTTTTGCCTTTTCCATGCCATGGAGGGTCGAAATACTTGCGCCCATGCACACCGTCGTATCCACTACGCTGAGCGGTGCTACCGCACCGAGTGTGTAACAGCCGATGTCTCCTGCTGCATGAATCTTTAACTTATTAAGAACGGAGTACACGCTTCTATGCGGACAGCCCGGACAAAGAATCGGCGGTCTTGCCGGCACCTGCACCGGTGCCTTGCTCTCTGTTTCCTGCTTTAATACTGCCTTCCGGATCATGTTTGCACTGTACTCACCCTGCACCGTAAAAATTTCCTTACCGATACAGGAAATGCCCCAGGACTTAATCTGTTCTTCAAACACCGGCTCCAGTTCTTCAAATATGTATAAGGTATCTACCTTCTTTGCAAACTCTTCAATCAGTTTTCGCGGAAGCGGATGTACCAGACCAAGTTTTAACACACTGGCATCCGGGCATGCTTCTTTCACATACTGGTATGCAATTCCGCTGGCAATAAAGCCAATCTTTGTATCCTTTAATTCCATGCGGTTAATCGCCATGTCACAGGCATCTGCCGCCATCTGCTTTAATCTCTGCTCTACAAAAACGTGACGTCCCTTGGCATTTCCCGGCATCATGACAAACTTTGCCGGATTTCTCTCATATACCTTATCTTCCGGCACTACTCTGTCACAAAGTGTTACCGGCCCCTGAGAATGGGAAAGTCTCGTCGTTGTCCTTACAATAACCGGAGTGTCATACTGTTCCGACAACTCAAATGCCAGTTTCACAAAGTCCTTTGCTTCCTGCGAATCCGACGGCTCAAGCACCGGCACCATGGCCGCTCTTGCCACACATCTCGTATCCTGCTCGTTCTGGGAGGAATATAACCCCGGGTCGTCTGCCGCCACCAGCACAAGACCACCGTTTACTCCGCCATAAGAAATCGTATACAATGGGTCAGATGCTACGTTCACACCAACATGCTTCATGGAAGCCATCGCGCGCACTCCGCTGATGGAAGCACCGATTGCCACCTCCATTGCCACCTTTTCATTCGGCGACCACTCCGCATAAATTTCCGGATACTTTACGATATTTTCACTGATTTCGGTACTCGGTGTGCCCGGATATGCTGCCGAAACCTTAACACCTGCTTCAAAAGCACCTCTGGCAATCGCCTCATTACCTAACATGATTTTCTTTTCCATTTGCTCTCTTCCTTTTCTCTGTATTCTCCGTGTCTCGCAATCCCTGCGACACTTCCGTGTCTCGCAATCCCATCTCGAAAACCCTTCGGGTTTCCTTCGATGGATGGGCGGTAGCCCAATCCATCGGAGCAACGATATGCAATCAGAAGCAAGCTTCCATTGCATATCCTTACTCCGATGAGCTTGCTCGACACTGTTAACCCATGTTTTGCTCTGCAATCAGTTTCTCCGCACCATACATCTCACGCAGCTTCGGCTTTTCAATCTTTCCGGTCGGATTTCTCGGAATGTCTGCAAAAATCACCTTGTGAGGTCTCTTATATCTCGGCAGCTTCAGGCAGAAGTCATTCACTTCTTCCTCTGTCATGCTCTCACCGCTCTTCACCTCAATAATCGCTGCCGCAATTTCACCCAGTCTCTTATCCGGCAAACCGATCACCGCAACATCATGCACCTTGTGATTGGTACGGATAAAGTCTTCAATCTGTACCGGATACAGGTTTTCACCGCCGCTGATAATGACATCCTTCTTACGGTCCACAAGGAAGATAAATCCGTCCTCATCCTCCTGCGCCATATCACCTGTGAACAGCCATCCGTCCGAAAGCACTTCGTTCGTTGCCTTTTCATCCCGGTAATAACAGGTCATGACGCCCGGCCCCTTGACTGCCAGTTCACCGATGCCGCCCTTTGGCACGGTCTGACGGTTTTCATCGACTATCTTTACTTCCCAGCCGTAGCCCGCCTTACCGATAGCACCTACCTTGTGAATATTCTCAACACCAAGATGTACACAACCCGGTCCGATGGATTCCGATAATCCATAGTTTGTATCGTAATCGTGCTCCGGGAAAATTGTCTTCCACTTTTTAATCAGACTCTGTGGTACCGGCTGTGCCCCGATGTGCATCAGTCTCCACTGAGAAAGCTCGTAATCGGATAACTTCACCGTTCCGTTTTCGATTGCTTCTAACATATCCTGGGCCCACGGCACCAACAGCCACACAATCGTACACTTTTCTTTCGATACCGCGTCTAAAATAAATTCCGGCTTCGTACCCTTGAGTAAAATCGCCTTACCGCCGGACAACAAACTACCAAACCAGTGCATCTTTGCACCCGTATGATAGAGCGGCGGAATGCAGAGGAACACATCGTCCTTCGTCTGTCCGTGATGCTTTTGCTCCACCTGGCAGGAATGCACCAGACTCCGGTGCTTATGTAAAATCGCCTTCGGGAATCCTGTCGTACCCGAGGAAAAATAAATCGCTGCATCCTCATCATCACTGATGGCAATCTGCGGGGACTGACTGGAACAATTTGCTGCCAGGGAATGATAATCGTCCGCAAAGCTCGGACACTCTTTTCCCACAAAGATTAAAAGTCTCCCCTTACTGATACGGTCGGCAATCTCCTCCACTCGGCCGATAAACGCATCACCAAATACCAACACATCGGCCTCTGCCAGATTTACACAATATTCGATTTCATCCGAAGAATAGCGGAAGTTAAGCGGCACCGCCAATGCTCCGGTCTTTAATACCCCAAAATAAATCGGAAGCCATTCCAGACAGTTCATCATCAGAATCGCTACCTTATCTCCCTTTTTTACGCCACGCTGTAACAAAAGATTAGCAAAACGGTTTGCCTTCTCATTGAACACACTCCACGTAATCTCCCTGCGGTAGCTCGTCTTTGCGCCCGGCTCTATGAGTTCGTACTCTTTCCACGTAACTCTCCTGTCTTCTTTGATTTCCGGATTAATTTCCACCAAACAAATGTCATTTGGAAATACTCTGGCATTTCTCTCTAAAAATTCTGTAATCGGCATGATTCTTCCCTTCCCCATTTTCGCGCTTTAACGCTTTCGTTCGTTAAACCATTGTAGCACTAAACCGATAGAGTGTCAACATAAAAAAGGCGGAAAACCCACGTTTTTACGCAGATTTTCCGCCACTTTTCCTTCTCTTTTCCTCTGTCCGTACTACACGGACATCTCTCCGCCTATGACAACAATTCCGAAACCAAATCCAGTCTGTCGACACAGGCAAATAATAGCTTCTTTGTTGCCTCATCCGGTTCGTCCTGGTCCGGAATCATCACCGGAATACAACCTGCCCTGTGCGCTGCCAAAATTCCCGCCGGGGAGTCCTCAAGCACCATACACTCGCACGGCTTCCCGCCAAGTATCTTCGCCGCATACAGATAAATATCCGGCTCCGGCTTTCCCTTCTCTACCATGTATCCGCTAACCAGTTCGTCAAACGCATCGACAAGCCCCACCTGTGATAAATAGCATCTCGTCCGTTCCATCGGAGAAGAAGTCGTAATCGCGGTCTTTATCCCCTGCTCCTTTGCAAAGATAAGCAGTTCATGGATTCCCGGTTTTAACGACACTCCGTTTGCCGCAACAAACGCATCCATCAACTCAATTCTTTTTTTCCGGACCGCATCATAATCCACAGAATCCCCGAAGTAGGATTTGAGTTTGTCTGCACCTGCTCCGCGGTTTAAGCTCCGCATGCCAAGCGCCTGTTCCTTTGTCATTGGAAATCCAAGTGCTCCTGCTGCCTCCTGCCAAAATCTTGTATAAAGTTTTTCAGTGTCCAGAACAAGTCCGTCCATATCAAATAAAAGAGCTTTAATTTTCATCTGTTTCCTGTACCATTGCTTCGTAAGAGGAAGGCTCTACAATGACTTCTTCTTTCACAGGAAAATCTCCTGCCTCTCTCACCACTTCCGGCTCACCGTACTTTTCTCTCCAGATTTCACGGTAAAACGCTGCAATGGCAGCCTCCTCGTAAGGGGCCAGCCAAAGAACACCGATACCGCATGTGAATACACAGAGGAACGCCCAGCCGATAAAACTAAACCGTAAACAGAACAATCTCCACTTGTTACCATCCATCAACTCTCTGGACTTTGTAATTGCTTCATTCGGTGTCAGTTCCGGATGCTCGTATAAAATATAAGCCGCCATGGAATAACTATATCCCTTGATAATTCCCGGAATTACAAATAAAAGAGACCACAATGCAGTATAAATAGCACGCAATAACTGTAATGCCACGGCCGGTCCAAGGCGATTAAACTGCGAAAACAAATCTGAAAATTTCGCTTTACCGTTACAGTCAATCAGATTCAGATTAAACTTACAATAGCCAAGAGTCACCGGGCTGCCGATTATGAGATGTACCAGAGAAATGATAATACCGATAATCGCCATTCCTCCAAGCACCGCCAAAATCAGGGCCGCCTGCTCCGGATCTGCCGTGCCCGAAACCAATTGCTCCAATGTGACATCGCTTCCCGTCGAACCGCCATTGCTACCGCTGCTTGCGCTCCAACCATGGATTCCTGCACCCAGAAGGCCTGCCACAAATCCCGTTCCGACCGCCTTTCCCCAGTTACTCTCAAGCGCCCCTCTGGCTTCCCGCCTAAAATCTTCTGCAAATTTCATTTTTCATTTTCCTCCCTTGTTTTTTAATGTTCTGCTGTAATTTTCCTAAGCGCATCCATTCCTGCCTCCGCAAGTACTTCAATCCTATGACCTTCCACCGTCTGATATGCTCTCTTTCGCCCGGAAGTTACTAAGATTGCATATAACTCATCCCCCAGAAACAGTGGCTGCACCAGTTCAATCCTGCGCTGTCTGAGTTCTCTTACCTGCTGCCGGATTCCGATTTCCAAAGAATCAAACTGCAAATCGGCAAGCACCACACAGCGGCGGTTTTCCATCAGGTATTTCACAAAAGCATTCTGCTGCCGGAGCAAAAACATACCGCCATGAAAATTGTCGGTTGTCATATAAACCCCGGCGTTTTTATCAAACACCAGAAGTTCTGCAAAGTCGGTTCCCAGCCAGTGCTTTGCCGTCGTTCGAATGCATTCCTCTACCTGGGTTGCTTCTGTCATATTCCGCAGGTTTTTCTGAAAATCCGTCATCTGGATTACCTGCAGTTCCGACTCATCAATGAACATCTTGCCCATCAGTTTTTTCGTTACCACATGCGTTACCACATAAAACAGTATCGTAAATATCGTAACAATATAAGTCCTGTTCTTCGGATCATCCACACGCAAAAAATTGGCCACGAAATTCTCGCAGGTCAGCATACACATCAAAGACAGTGCCGCAGGAATCACCAGACAGAAAATCTCTGTCCGCTTAGTCGCTGCTTCACGATACTCTCGGATCATCGGACTCATTCCGATGACAATCATAATACAGAATGCATTTGGAATGCCGGATGCCATGTCCACAGGAATTCCGTCAAAGGTCGCTACTGTAATCAGCATGTTACCGACCAAAAGAATCAGATAACCGATGGCAAGCACAATATACTCGCGTTTCTGTAAAAAGCCTTCCTTCACACCCTTTCGCATTCTTAAGATGAGAAGAATTGTAATTCCCACAAAACCCACATAAGGAATCGCCACCTGAATTCCCAAATTTTCATAGACAAACTGTACACCGTTTTTTGTCATGACTGCGGTCGGTGCAGATACCAGCCATCCGTCTGTCACAAGATTGATCGCATAAAATATCAGACAAACCGCCAGTGTAATAATAGACAATTTTGAAATCTTGCTGTAAATATATGCATCCATAAATACCATCGTCGCCGCCGGTATCAAAAAGATGCCCGCCAATGAGACGTGAAACCAAAAATCAAGCGACGGCCCGATGCCAAGACGCATGCACACCGACCCTAACGTCCACATAATATACACGGACAGACAGGCAGCAAACAATCTGCGCAGGCCCTGCATTGTTAATGTCAGGACGGATAACAGAACAATCAGATAACATCCCAATGCCGTTCCCGGAATAAACAAAAAAGTATCCATACACGTTCCTCTCTTTATGTAAGTACTGTTTCTCAAACATAAGGTCTAATTTTCTGTCATTTTTGCTTCTATTGTCGTAAACACGAGACCATTCTTTTCATAAAACTCAAGCAGTTTTTTCGGATAGGTATCGCTCCAGCTGTACCCGTTTCTACGCTCTGCGCTGATTTCGGCAATACTCCATCTCTTGATTCCATCCCTGTCACAGAAAAACGGCTCGCCCGTTTCAATATCATAAAAACGGAACCACAGTGTGGACTTTGGATTCTCTACAAAATAAACTTCATTCGGATCATTTTCGATATACTGTATTCCCTTATGCTCTGCGGCATAAAACCAGTCAATTGCACAATTGATTGCATTTTCAATCTCCGGTGTCTGCTCCAGACACAGTAAAAACTGTACAATTCCTACCGATTCCTTGCCACTGATGGACGGAAGTTCATACTCTCTTGCCTTTGCCGGTGCATACGTTACCGGATCATGCTGCGCACACCATGCCGTCAGAACTCCCTGCGACACAATCTGTGATTTTAAAATATAGTCTACCGCCTTATCGATGGATTCTTCAATTCTCACCATGTAGTCCTCCGGAATAATATCCGAGTCAAACGGATACGCATGGTTCTTCATATCCATCAGCATGTACAATACACTTACCATGGCGTTGTCATTAAACGTCACGTTGTCCGAATAATTGCTTCTTCTCGGATACACCTGTGCAAAACCACCGGATTCATACTGTAAAAGGAAAATAAAATCCAATCCCTTTAATACCGACTCCCGGTATTTTTCATCCGGCACCTCACGGTATACCGCCGCAATATGACGCATCTGGGTGTAGGTCGCATCGTTATCGATAGTTCCAAGCGGTTCGCCCTTTTTGCTCGCCCAGCCGGAAAATTTATTTTTCTTATCTTTTCCGTTCCAAGGATTTGCCGCCTGCTGCTCTACCTTCTTATCCCAGCCGCCGTGATCCATCTGCCACGAAATATAATTGTCCGCAATCCGGATGGCGTCCTGCAGATTGGAAAACTTCGATGTGTTCGGAGCACTGTATGTAATCACGGTATAGCCGTCCGCATTCTGTGAAATCACACCTGTTTTGGAATCAAACGTCACCGTCTTCTTCGAACGGCTCCGCCAGTCCACCAGGTTCTTACTCACAAATATCGAGGTAACATCCACCTCCATGCTCATCGTATTCAATGTCACTTCCACAACATTATCCTGTACTTCTTTCACCGAAACGACTGCCACCTTTTCCGGAATCACCGGTGTCGGTGTCATTGTCGGTGTCGGCGTATTTGTCGCCGTTGGGACAGGTGTACTTGTCGCTGTTGGCGCTGCCGTATTTGTCGGAGCCGAAGTCCCGGTCGGAGCCTTGGTCGGGTCCGTTCCTTCACTGCCGCTTCCGCAGCCGGCTGCCAGTACAAGCACAGCGGCAATCAAAAATACTTGTTTTTTCCCCATATCTTTATCCTCCTATTCTGCTTCCATTTTAAACCTTGACGCACGGTCACAGTCAAGAACAAACCATGGAAAATTTCTGCAATTCCTTTCTAGCGTTCGTCCCCTTGTTTCGACTGCATGGCAATTAAATTGTCTACAGCTTTTCTATACTGCGGATTTCTCACAATAATACGGTTGAACAATTCATACCCCAAATCCGTACTCAATTTTTCACCCTCTGCCAACCACATTTTTACCGTTTCCAGAGGCTGATTGGAATTTTCCACAAAAGAAGCAAAAAATGTATCTACTGTTTGAATGAGATTAATATCTCTTGCTACTCTTGCGTTGATATTTTGTCCGGAAAAATAATTCGTCCACGTATCATAATAGCGCGTCATATTTGCCACTTCCGGATAAGTTCCCTTCAGGAACAATTTCCTCAGCAAGGCATTTTGAGCCTTTAATTCCTTCGTCGGCTCAGAAAGTGCCTCCGCTCTGTCTCCCAAAATGGACTCTGCCATATCATGTACCAAAAGCATATCTAAAATTTCCTGCTTACTGTAATACTGCTCATTGTACTCATCCGGCAAGAATATCATTGCCAGCATCCATGCACTGTACGCATGCTCTGCAACACTTTCCGGATCCTTAATGCCATAGTTCAGCCACTGCACACGCTTTACTTCTTTCATCCTTGCTATCTGGCGATACAGCGTATAGGCAGCATCAAAACGGGAATCTTCAACATATGCCTTTAAATCATCACTCACTGACTGAAAATAATAAAGTACTTTATCTGAAATCACACTTCGTGGTCTCTTTTGGTACTCCTGTAACAATTCCAGACACTTTTTACAATACGGAGTCAGATTATACGCCAATTTTTCCGGTATGGTATGCATACGTGCCTGTACCAAAAGCAATAAAGAAACCAAATCCGTCTCAACATATCCGATATGATTTGATGCAAGGCTCGCCTCAACACCGCAACATAAAATCCGGATCGCCTGTTCTCCCAAATTCGGATCATCGTCCAAATAGAAATCATTATGTCCACCGATATGATAACCGTCTCCCATATACTGAATCACGGTTCCCCTGTCTATTGCGCTGGTAATGTCATTGGTAATCATCAGGCACAGATATTCATCCAACACATTCGTCCTGCCATACGAAATCAAACCATGACAAACCGACCGGAACAAGTATTGGTTGTACCGATTGCTTAAGGTCTGCCGGTGGTCCGTTTTTACCAACGGTAACAGCCGCTGATACTCTCTATCCAAGAGTTTCTGTGCTCCGTCTGTCAACTCCGCGTAAGTCAATTTTCCGAGCCAATATGCCGCATTACTCTTTTGATGTACATTAAAGGAATCGTACTGCTCCAATACCAGTTGCAGCAACGCTTCCTGCATTACATAGTTATCATGCAAATAAGAAACCATGAACCGGTTTCCCATAGAAGTCATGGAATTCTTTAAAAACCGCAAACTGTCCGACTGCTCCGGATGCAAAATCGAATGCGCCGCATAGTATGCCACCATAAATTCAAGATAAGTATTGTGCTTATGCGGCAAGGACCAAAGAATTGCACTATACGGTTTATCTTTTACGTTATGCATTGCATTAAACACATATTCATATAACTCATGGGCAACTTCCAACATTTTTTCCTCGTCACCCTTCAGTTCATTCAGCGCAAGCCGCTCATACATGTCTACCAACGAAATATCATTCTCAGAAAGTCCCTGCGAAAGTTCTGTTGCCACAAGACGTACCGTAAAAATATCCAATGTCGGAAAACGCAGCCGGCGTAAAGCATTATAAACCGCAATCGCTTCGATTCCCTCATGCTTCTCCCGATACATAGCCAGTATCGCTCCGATTATTTTAAGACACGCCTCTTTATTGGCAATCGGCACAGAATGAAACTGGAACGTATATCCGGAAACATCTCCAAGCAGCGGAATCGTCCGTTTCAACCGTTGCCGGTTTTTCACAAGACCTACATCTTCCGCAATAATACGATTAAATTTCCCAAGTCCCTGCCAAAGATCCATGACAACGTCTTCCGGCGCAAAATTAGAAACAATATGTTCACGTACTGCCTCTATCATCAAAACCGGACGAACTTCAGCGTTCTTTTTAAGAAAAGTAAAGAATTCCGCGCACTCCTCACGAATTAAATCCGTCATTTCTTTCCGTGCATTTCCCTGAGTATAAGAACGTTTTTCATAATAACTGGAAGATAAATACAAAGGCAAGTAGTCGCTCTTTCCCTGGCGGAAATTCTCTAACATTTTATAATATGCCAACTGCAACAGCATATTTTTCGCGCATCCGGGCAATCCCTTCACCTGAATCGACACACCCTGTCCCTGCGAGAGAGTATCAACAATAATATCTACATAATCTACACCGCCCGCTGTCAAATGGCCTTTGAAATACATGGACACTGTGTAGTTGAACAATATTTTTGCCAACACCTTAAATTTATCATACCCCGTTCCGTATGTCCGGTCACGCAGACAGTATGGATACTTGGCTATCTTTTTTAATAATATATCTACTATTTCATCTCTGGTAAGGCTGGGTGAATCGTCTGTCTCCTCCACTTTTTCCTCTTGTGAGAATACATTCGTAATTTCGATTACATCACTCTTTTCCGCCTTTTCTTCCGCCGGAATCACACCGCGTACTGCAATCAGCAGATGCTTCAATGCATCATTCATATTTTCATACGCATCAATCCATTGTGCCTGTTGCAAAAAGTAAACATTAGCCTTAGAAGGTGCAATATCCTCCAAACGGAATGGAATAATCTTCTTCTTTGCGGAAAATGCCAAAGAAAGTTCATTGATGACATGATCCGAATCATTGGAGTTATTTGAGCCAATCATAACAAAAGCGGAACAGTCTTCAATTGCATCCACAATTTGCACAGCAAAACTTTCGCCGCCTTCAATATTACGAGAAGCAATCCAACAACTGATTCCGTTCCCCTCCAAATAACTGTGAACTAAATTCGCCGCATCGGCGTCTTTGGTGGAATAACTGATAAAAACAAAATGCTTTTTCATATTGTCCTCCGTAACTTTCACCTTCCAAGAAGATGTTTTCTTTTGTACTTGACTTACTAATCATATTAGCACAAAACCACCAGGTTTTCAATGCCAACGCAAAGACGCCCGGCGACACTTGCCTTGCGCAATGCCAACCATTCCTCACGAGACATATTTGCTGTTGAAATTGTTTCGTACATTTTTTCCGCCTTCTAAGCACGAAAAAAAGAGTGCGTAATCACTACACACTCTTTCGCTCGTTGCTTATTTGTTTTTTCATTACTTCTGCTCTGCCAGTTTCCTTACCTCTTCCACAGGAAGTCCAACACACTCTGCAATCTTTTCAACTGTCAGTGTTCCTTCTTCAAGTAAACGTTTTGCAGTTTCTATCATTGCTTCACGCCTTTCTTCCTGACATAATTCTTCTACTGCTCTACACATGGCTTTGACCCCCTTTTCATCTTCCTTAAAATACTTTACTCTATCTGCCAATAACTTATAATGCATATCCTTTGGGTTCTTACAGGAAAAATCTCTCATCAATAACCCTAATGGTGTTTCATCCTTCCACGCACCATTCACGTATAGGATATGTGCACCATCATGAAACAATTCCTGTGTTTCCAAAATTGCTTTCTGGATATGATAAATCGGCTTTATCCATGATAATCCGAAGCACCAACTCTGTACATTCCAGATTATCCTCGAAACACTTTGTCATAAAGTCATCGTCAAACAAGCAAAACTGTTGAATTTTTTCCAGAATTTTATCTTTTGTATTCTTTGTCGTATTCTGCAAATTTCATCACCTCTTTTGCTTTTAGCAATTATATAGTATCATATCTTTTTTTGATTTTCAATCACGTTTAGTAGAAGATAACAACTTATGGCGGCACAGTCTCTCATCAACTGTCATCTGCAGTAACAAAAAAAGCACCCTATCGGGTACCCTTTTTTGTTACTGCGGATGACAGGACTTGAACCTGCACGCTCGCGCACCAGAACCTAAATCTGGCGTGTCTGCCAATTCCACCACATCCGCTCTTATTTATTTCGGAAAAATGAGCTACGCGGGACTCGAACCCGCGACACCTTGATTAAAAGTCAAGTGCTCTACCGCCTGAGCTAGTAACCCATAGGCATCCTCTTATACAAATCAAACTGCGATTTAGGTGATGCCAATAAATGATTATACTATATTATACGTTGAAGTTCAACACCTTTTTTAGATAACAATTCCTCTTTCATCGCTGCAAATTCTGCACAGTTTTCCGGATTATCTATGCCCATGGCATATTTAATATAATCATAAACAATATCCGCAATCAGATTGCCCGGAAGCGATTTACTCCACTCTCTTTGTGGGGATATTGTAAACCAAAGCCCCTCAACAGAATCCTGATCCACTGAAAGTGCCGGTTGTATATACTTGAACTTCAAATGCCAGTAATTATTTTTGTTCCAGAAGTACAGATATTTTTTTATCTCAGCCTTACTATACTCCGGTGCATCAATTTCACAACAAATATAATCCAAAGGCTTCCTGTTCATATCATAAGCATCTTCGGATAACATAGATACCGCATGCCGATACAATTGAGAGCCAAGACCACTCGATTGTAAATCACGGCGTATCGCCAAAAATTCAATGACACCTGCATTACTCTTCTTAAAATAGTTAAAAACACAACCTCCGACAATCCGTCCCTGCTCATTTTTTGCAAGCACAATATGATACTTATATTCTTTTGCATTGGCAGCCTTACGTAAATATCCCAAGAAATGATCAAAAGTTTCCCGTTCGTTTTCATTCGGAAACGCTTCCATATAGATTTCTGTATAAAACTGTCCTAAATCAGATAACGAGGTGCGGTCGCCATAGACAATCTCCTCATATACCATCGATTTCGACGGAGCAAAAAATTCATCATATGCAGAGAAAACCTCGGAAGACGCATGTATCGGCTCCATCTCTATCTTCTCTTTCAAAATATTCCCGATTGCGGTTCCTGACGCCATCACTTCTTTATATTTATTTTGACAGGCAAGTGCAATCTTATCATTCATTGCACAAACAAAACGATACCTTCTTCCTGCATTCTCTTCCTTTGCATAGACACTCTCAAAATGTTTGATGCTCTTTTCGATTAATGTATCGATTAAAAATTGATAGGTTACTTTATTCGCCAAATTTGCGTGTTCAAAGAATGCAACGCTCTTTTCCGGCTGGAATACAAAATCATCATCCTCTAACTCAAATAAAATCCATACATAAGCTGTGCTGTAATATTTCTTCGCTTTATAATTTAAACACGGAATAAACTCATCAATTCTTACTCCGAAAGACAATTCCCCATTTTCAACCTTATCATAAAAATATGTATTATTCGGATTAATACCGGAACGTAATGCTGCAAAGAAAGGCTTCTTATCATAAATAGAAACCTCTGCAGAGATAAGCGCACCATAACGCCTTTCTTCATTTTCAACAAATTTATTTTTCAATCTCTCTGCTACATCTGACGATGTGTCCGCAATTGCCGGGATAGAATTACTTTCGTCTCCGTATGATAATTGACACAGACCCGCCCAATACTTTTTATACTCCAACTCATAACTAGGCCCCCAAAGCAGCCATGCAAAAGTAAAATATAATTCGTTGGAAAGAACATTCTTATTCTGAATTTCCCCATTTTCAGTTATGTATGCTGTCGATACATAGCGCTTAATAAACTCTTCCCAGCTTTCATCATATTGGGACAACAATCCGGTCAGCAAACAGGTAGGCGTTGCATAAGCCTCTTCTATGTGAATTTTCATAACCCAGCTCATTTGCTCTTCAGAAATTCCAAAAGCTTTTCTCACCTTTTTCTGCGAGAAATAATCAAAATACCGTTTAACCGCTTTCGAAAACTCCGGATCAATCAGTGGAGTACAATTTGGAACAGAATACTTCAATCCCTCTTGCTCTGCTTTCGTATAAAAAGTCCGAAAACTATTGATTATCATATTCCATTCTGAATTGATTACAGGATACCCATTGGTTTTCAGCAATGCATATTCAATAAAAGCTCGCTTTTTTATCTGGGATTTCCTACATAAAAATAATGCACGAATTCTTGGCCAAAACCCCATTCCGCACGGTACAAGAATCTTTTTCAAAGCCTTTGAAAACTTATTAATCATCAAAACAAAGAAGGTAATAACCGATGCAATAACCGCCAGGAATTCTAAAACATTTAAAAAAACTTCTAAAACACCCGGGATTTTAGTTAAAAATTCAAGCATGTCTTTTCTCCTTTTCATTAGTTTAAAGCACGATTCCCCCGTGAACCGATATGGAAATATTATACCATCAAACAAAAGTAACTACAAGTATTCCCTACAATCAAAAAAAAGCATAGTTCATCACTATGCTTTCCAGGACCTGGGCTAGTTGGATTCGAACCAACGAGTGCAGCAGTCAAAGTGCTGTGCCTTACCGCTTGGCGATAGCCCAATGTAAAAAAAAGTGTCACGCCGTGACACTTTCGAGGGTGGATACAGGGATTCGAACCCTGGGCCTCCAGAGCCACAATCTGGCGCGCTAACCAGCTGCGCTATATCCACCATTATACATTTTCCTTACATAAGGAAATGTGCCAGAAGGGATTCGAACCCCCGACCCACGGCTTAGAAGGCCGTTGCTCTATCCAACTGAGCTACTGACACACATTACCAAACAACTTGTGTTTAGCAAAAGCGGGTGATGGGAATCGAACCCACGTATCTAGCTTGGAAGGCTAGTGTTCTACCATTGAACTACACCCGCATATCAGAAAATTATGAAATTAAATCGGGGTGACAGGATTCGAACCTGCGACCTCCTGATCCCAAATCAGGCACTCTAGCCAAACTGAGCCACACCCCGTTTTACGGTTGCTTCACGAGGATTTTTGACCTCCTCTTTGTGACGCAAGATGTATTATATATGATGACAAAGTAAAAGTCAACACCTTTTTTAAATTTTTTTAAATTTTTTAATTGAATATATTTTTTATCAAATTTTACAAAATCAAGTCGGCCTCTCCTCGGTTTCCGTCCCCACTTTACACCTCAACCCGGTGCAGTTCCACCTCTACCTTGCCACCCTCGGACACATATAAAATCATATACGTCGGATAATGGTCTTCCTGACGCGGCAGGGACAAACTCCCCGGATTTAACAAAAGAACACCGTCAATTTCCTCCTGAAAAGGCCGATGCGTATGACCAAACAAAGCCACATCTGCCCCCTTCTCTTTTGCCACCCTGGCAAGCAGTGTCTTGTGTGCATTGACATAGTAATTATGCCCATGCGTCATAAAAAACCGGGTATCCTCTACCTTAGGCAGACGCTCTGCGGGCAAATCCGAATAATAATCATTGTTTCCTGCCACAAAAGCACAAGGACACTCTGCAATCACCTCAATATAATCCGCGTCTCTGCCCACGTCACCCAGATGAAACAAATAATCCACCGGTTTCACTTTCGGCAAAATGCGCTCCAGATAATTGGTACGCCCGTGGGTATCACTGATGACAAGTATTTTTTTCATTCCCTTCCTCCAAAAGTCCTGTCGGTCCCTACTGTAACTCCACCAGCACTTCCTTCATCGCCAGGAGTGCCTTTGCCCGATGGCTGATTTTGTTTTTCTCTTCCATGGAAAGTTCCGCCGTTGTCTTATCATATTCCGGCACCATAAAAATCGGATCATAGCCAAATCCGTTCTCTCCGCGGATTTCATAACCGATGTACCCCTCAATGGTTCCTCTTCTTGTTACACAGGTACCGTCCGGCATTGCAAGTGCTATTGCGCAGACGAAACGTGCCGTCCTCTGCTCCACAGGGACTCTGTTTAACTTATCAATGATATAGTTATTCTTAACCGTATAATCCGTATTTTCTCCCAGGAATCTTGCCGAATAGATCCCCGGTGCCTTATCCAGATAATCCACTTCCAGCCCGGAATCATCCGCCAAAACAAGTTCTCCGGTCAGTTTTGCAATTTCGGATGCCTTAATCATGGCGTTCTCTTCAAACGTCGTTCCGTTTTCCTCAATGTCAGCCACGACACCGGCTTCTTTTAAAGATACCACCTCATATCCGGAGTCCTCCATAATCAGGCGGATTTCCCTCATCTTTCCCTCATTGGATGTTGCAAAAATGATTCTTCTCATTCCTCTTCTCCCATCTCTTCGTATGCTTCCATAATCGAATCGTAAATTGAGGCGGCAACCGCACGCAGATTTGCATCGTCTTTTAACTTTGCCAAGTCATTTGCATTGGACAAATACGCCACCTCCAAAAGTACCACCGGCATCGTTGCCCTTCTCACAATGTGCAAATCCTGGCGGTCGCTGATACCGTTTGACTTCGTCCCCAACGCCTCCACGATATTCCGCTGGCAAATCAGAGCAAACGAACGTGAATTAAACGCATCCTCGCTCCCCTGCAGTTTATTGTAAATCACTTCGGTTCCGTTTTTGCTTTTCGATTCCGACGCATTGCAGTGGAAGCTGATAAATAAGTCCGCATCCGTGCCAAGTGCCAGTTCCACGCGCTGATACAATTCTAGCTTTACATCTGTTGTTCTCGTACAAAGCACCTTGATGTCCGTATTTTCCTCTAACATTTCCTTCAGATACAGCATCATCGTAAGTGCCAGTTTCGATTCCTTGATCTTGTAATTTTCCGCACCCGCGCCCGGATCCGAGCCACCGTGTCCGGCATCCAAAACGACAATTTTATCATAAACCTCTTTATATTCCAAAAGGTCGATGATATAGTAATCATCCCTCTCTGTCACCTTCTGCACATAATAGCCATCCGGGAGAAACGAAATCTCCGAAACCTTTTTCCCGTCCTCTTCCAGATTCAAAACGCCGAATTCGGTCAAAAACTCGCCTTCCGACAACTCCCCGTAATAAAACGTTTCCTTCTCTACGCGAAGCACCGATGCCGTCGTAAGAAACGCCTCCCCGGTCACACAAAAAGAAAACCTGTGATTCAGCAAATCTTCTTTGATTTCATATTCGCACGGTCCGTCCGGCTTCTTGACCAAAATACTCTTTTTCCCAAGTTCAGGCACCAGTTCTTCCATCTTTGTATGTTGCAACAACTGCAAAAGTTCCCAGACTTCGGTTTCCTCTGCATGTCCGCCCTGCGAAACCGCCTCGACATTTGGCGGTGCCTCCGTCGGCGAAGGCAGGCCCACCTGCTCCGTGCCCTCCTGCATCAACTGCTGTTTCTCTATTTCCTCCCGGTCCGGTCCGGGTTTTATGCGATGTTCCAGTGCCACCACAAAACAAATCATGACTGCCATGATTAAAAACATATACAGTGACAACCGTTTTAATGTCTTATCTCCGTCCAAATTGTTCTCCATCCATTTCTTAAAATGTAAAACGCCAATATCATAAGTATATACGAAGCGCTGTCATTTCACAACAAAAATTTCTTTATTCTCTCACCACAATCATGCTATAATAGATTCATACGAATACAATCGGTGAAAGGAGTTACTTATGGATACCAATAGCATTGCTGTTTTACAATCCGACGGATATCAGACCAAACTTTATCCGCATCTGACAGAAAAAGAAGTGCTCGGCAGCATTCTCATTCTTCACGGCATGGCGGAATATCATGTCCGTTACGAAGCCTTTGCCGCCGCCTTAAACAAGGCCGGCTTTGACGTTTACTTATATAACCACCGCGGTCACGGCGACGACTGCGCTCCGGACGACCTTGGTTTCTTTGCCGAAAAAGACGGTGCCGCACGTGTCATTGAAGATGCCGTTACCCTTTGCCGTTATATCAAAGAGCACGGCCGCAGCGATAAATTTGCCGCATTTGGACACAGTATGGGTTCCCTGATTTTACGCAACGTCATCCAGACCTACGATGAGATGGATTGTGCGGTTATCTGCGGCTCCACGATGCCGCCTGCTGCTGTCGCAAATGCGGGCGCACTGCTTGCAAACCTTCTTTGCCGCACCAAAGGACCGCGCAGCCGTTCCCCGTTCTTACATAACATGATGTTCGGAAACAACTATTATAAAGAAACCTGCACCCGCACTCCGTCCGACTGGCTGACCAGAGATGAGACCATTGTGGACTGGTACAATGACAGTCCTTACTGTGGCTTCCTTTGCACCACTGCCATGTATCGCGATATGATGGTATTCCTGCAGGGCTCCGGCAATCCAAAAAAGATTGCAAAGACCCGTCACGACCTGCCTCTGTATTTTGTTGTCGGTGAAAAGGACCCGGTCAGCAATTATTCCGTACAGGTGGAGCAGCTGTTCCGTCTCTATGAAAAACTCGGTTTTTCTGACATTGCCCTGTCCGTTTATCCGGAAGCGCGTCATGAAATTTTAAACGAACTGAACAAAGAAGATGTCATCGATGATTTAATTGCCTTTTTCCATGCAAAGCTTCAGCCATCCGCATAGTTTTAGCAGTTAAGTCACAACCATAAAACGGCCGCCCCGTCTGTCTGTGTGAATCGCTCACCGACAGCAGGGCAGCCGTTTTTCTTCGCTTGATTTTATTGATTTGTTTCGTCCCGATGCTCCGCCGGTTTTCTTGGCGGTCTCGGTCCCATGAACTGATACAGATACGTCTTTAACATACCGTTATAAATCTTACGGTTTTTATCCGCTTTTCTTCCGATATGGGTCTGCGCATCTTCATAACTTGTAATGACATAGAATGACCAGGTGTCCAGACGCTTAAATGCCTCACCGATTTCCCGGTACAACGCCGGCATCGCCGCCTTTTCTTCCAGACGCTCACCGTACGGCGGATTGGTGATAATGAAGCCATACTTCTTCGGATGATTCAACTGGCTGACCGGGCGCTGCTGGAAATGGATGTACTGGTCTACCCCCGCCATCTTCGCGTTCTGTCTTGCTGCCTTTACTATCTCACCATCCAGGTCATAGCCCTGGATGCTCAACTCCACATCCGTGCGTATTTTGGACTTTGCTTCCTCCACTGCCGCCGGCCACATTTTTTTCGGGATATTATCCCAGGTCTGCGCCAAAAATTCACGGTGCATTCCCGGTGCAATATTCGCACCAATCATGGCTGCCTCAATCGGAATCGTTCCGCTGCCGCAAAACGGATCCACTAAAATACGGTCTTTATTCCAAGGAGACAATAAAATGAGTGCTGCAGCCAAAGTCTCCGTAATCGGTGCCTTACTGGTTAGTCTACGATAGCCTCTCTTATGCAAAGACTCTCCCGATGTATCGATGCCGACCGTCACCTCATCCTTTATAATAGAAACGCGGACCGGATACTGCACTCCCGTCTCCGGGAACCAATCTACCTTATAATACTGCTTCATCCGCTCTACCATTGCTTTTTTCATGATAGACTGAATATCGGACGGACTAAACAGTTTACTCTTGACCGAGTTTGCTTTCGTCACCCAGAACTTTCCGTCTGCCGGAATCATCGTTTCCCACGGGATGGCTTTGGTGTTTTGGAACAACTCTTCAAACGTCTCCGCGCGGAAACTGCCTACCTTCCAAAGCACTCTCTCTGTCGTACGCAAAAATACATTTGCTCTGGCAAATGCCGTCACGTCTCCGGCGAAGGTCACCTTTCCGTCCTCTACCTGCACAATCTCATAACCCAAATCTAAAATTTCCTGTTTCAACACTGCCTCCAAGCCGAAGTGACAAGGGCAGACAAATTCATACCGTTCCATTCTTTGCTCCGTTTCCTTAGGGATTTTCTCATCCGTAATGTTTTTACGGACACTCTGCACTCCCATTGTACCGACTTTTCCCCGTTCCGTCAACGGTGACTTTGCTCCGCTGTTTTCACCAATGGCCCATGATACTCGTGCAGACCACCAAACACATTTTTCACAGAGAACCCCAGACGATACAGATCCCTGGACGCTTTCATGCTCGTATTTCCATGTTCACAATATAAAATAAGAAAAGCTGACCTCCCGCTCATTTGCGGACGTGTCAGCTGTCTTATCTCTTCTATCCTTTTTGGTATCTCCTCATACGGTATATTAACGGCTCCCGGAATATGCCCCGTTCCGTACTCTTCATTGGTCCTCACATCGATGAGAATCCCGCCTTTACCACGGCATCGAAAAACATTCTCAGGCCGAATCGATTCGAAGCACACAACAATCCCTCCCGCTCGCTTATCCTACTACATAGTATATTCGCGGCAGGGAGGTTTCGATACCTATATAAAGTGCAAAAAAACTTGCAACGTTTTTTTCAGCCGGGCCCGGCTCGCTCAACTCTGGATACAAAGATGGTTGTTAACAACAACTATATTGTAGCACACCTGTCCGCCTTTTGTCTGTGACGTTTCACGAAAATTTTTTGCCTATTTCTCCCATTAAATTTTCATGTAAGGGCACAGACTTTTCCTCCTTCTTTCCTTACAATTAAAGCACCGGTAGAAAACGTTTTTTACAAAAAACAGAATTAAGAAAGGAAGGAAGTCTTTATGAAAAAGTTATTTGCTCTTTTATTATGTGCAACTATGCTCTTCGCTCTTTCTGTGCCAGCAACACAGGATGCGGAGGAAGAAATGATTAGTGTGTGCGGTATTTTTGATGAAGAAGATGAAATTGATGCTCCTCAGACTGGAATATTCTAAGTATCGATTTCTTCAATATATTTTTTCACTGCTCTGCATTTCTTTTCCATATGGAAGAAATCAAGTAAGCGACAACTTGTTTTCAAACAAGCTAATACCAAAGAATCTTCTGCCTGTGTTTCTGATTTTTCAAAAGCACAGGCAATATTTGCAAGATGAAGTGCCAACACGTCTCCTCGATGATAAATAAGAGCAAGAGCACAACCCTTTCTACCTATTTTTTCAGCCTTTTCTATATATCCACTGCTCTCCAGTAATTCCAAATAATTGAGGTATAACAACATCATAACATGCGAATGATGCTCCGCCTTTACAGCACTAGCCTGATATTTTTGAAGAATCTCTTCATATAGACTAATTGCCTCTTCCCTTCGTCCCGACAATTTAAGTGACAATGCTATTCTGTTCAATATCAGAAACTCTTCTCTTGTTGGAATTCGTATAAGCTTTCCGTTATACTCCGGCATCGTATACCGAAGCAACTCTTCCAATCTTTTAATTCCATCCTCCCAACTGATTTCTCTTTTTCTGATTAAATGTCGCACTCTTGCTGTTTCAAGAAACTGTCTGTTTGCAATAATGGACATATCTAATCTCGGTTCAATATCACTTAATATATCATTGGCATCCTCTTGATTCTCCTTCAGACAATTCCCTTTATACTCACGAACCAGTT
This sequence comes from Lachnospiraceae bacterium, assembly GCA_015057585.1. Classification (GTDB taxonomy): domain Bacteria; phylum Bacillota; class Clostridia; order Lachnospirales; family Lachnospiraceae; genus SIG299. Next base: position 83,368 of record SVEF01000016.1, read on the forward strand.
CATACGTATCCCAGTCATCCGTTACCACATAACTGCTATAACGTTCCCTCTCGATGCCAAGTCTCTGTAACAGTTCCTGCAGTTTCTTCCTGTTTGGTGTTCTTCCTTTCTCAATTCTTGACAGCGTCTCTCTGGAACAGATGCCGTAACTTACTTCCTCCTGCGTCATTCCCTGTGCCACCCGCATTTCACGGATTAACTCATGATTCAGTGTCAACTCATCACAAATTCCGCCGAATAACAGACGCACAACAAACGATTCCGGCATTCGGTATTCTGCAAGCTCATAAGCAAAGTGCAGTGCCTTAATCTGTTCCGCCCTCTCTTCGGACCACTCAC